>NZ_JACHYY010000015.1:0-96129 GCF_014193155.1 Rhizobium sp. BK098
GATCTGCGCTTCCGAAAACTTCGAGGCCTTCATCGAATTCTCCTCTTCTTCCCTTTAGGGATCATAAGTGGAAAATTCCAAGTCTGAATGGCCTAGGCTGTGGTGACGATTTAAGGGTTTGGGATTCCCCATTGGGAGCAAATCAGATTCAAGACTGACTTTTGGAGGTCGGTCATGGATATCGATAGGCTCAGTGCGGAGCAGTGGTCTCGCATCGAGCCGTTTGTGCCAGGAGGGCGCAAGGGGCGTCGTGGTCCGCGCTCCAACAACAGGCGGTTCGTCGAGGCACTGGTCTGGATGGCCCGCTCTGGTGGACGTTGGCGTGATTTACCCGAACGCTATGGCGACTACCAGACCGTCAAGCGCCGCTATTACCGCTGGATCGAGATGGGTGTCCTCGAAAGTTTGTTCG
The DNA here is from genome assembly GCF_014193155.1 of Rhizobium sp. BK098. Classification (NCBI taxonomy): domain Bacteria; kingdom Pseudomonadati; phylum Pseudomonadota; class Alphaproteobacteria; order Hyphomicrobiales; family Rhizobiaceae; genus Rhizobium; species Rhizobium sp. BK098. The sequence continues at coordinate 413 of NZ_JACHYY010000015.1, forward strand.
AGGCGTTAGCGCGAGAAGCGGACCTTGACTGGGTCTCGATCGATTCCACCTCCATCCGTGCCCAGCCTCAAGCCGCTGGCGCCCGGCGAAAAAGGGGGGAGCGGACGCCCAGGGCCTTGGCCGCTCACGCGGCGGGCTAGGCACCAAGATCCACGCCGTCGTCGATGCTTTGGGGCTACCGGTGCGCTTCGTACTTGCACCGGGACACCGTGGCGATGTGATTTATGGCAAGGAATTGCTCCATGGCCTCAATCCCGGCCACGTCATCGCCGACAGAGCCTATGATGCCGAACACTTCCACGACACCATTCTGGACGCTGGCGCTGTTCCGGTCATTCCACCACGACCCCAGCGACGACGCCCGCATGCCTGCAATTGGCGCCTCTACAAGGAACGCAACCTCGTGGAGCGCTTCTTTGCAAAGCTCAAGCAATTCCGTCGCGTGGCTACCCGATACGACAAACTCCTCGTCAACTTCAGAGGTTTCGTCATCATCGCTGCAATTACAATCTGGCTCACATAGTTAAATCGTCACCACAGCCTAGAGCGTTTCCAGGAAAAGTGCGCAGCGGTTTTCCGTCCGGAATTGCATTAAAACAAAGAGATAGAGCGGCTTAGAGATTCCGTGAAAAACTAAACCGCTCTAGAGCGCTTCTGATTTTGTTAGAATCGCAGATTCCCTTTTGCTGTCGAATGTGATTCAAGATGCTGGCTGAGAGGAGGTCAGCATCGATGGTCGCACCTCTTTCGAATGATCTGCGTGAACGTGTCGTGGGCGCTGTAGCGGCGGGAGAGAGCTGCCGCTCGGTGGCGGTTCGGTTTGGTGTCTCGGTCTCATCTGTGGTGAAGTGGTCGCAGCGGTATCGCCGCAGCGGTTCGGTCGCGCCCGCAGATGGGAGGGCATCGCAAACGTCTTTTGGAACCACATCGCGCTTTCATAGCCGAGCGGATTGCGCAGAGCCCGCAAATGAGCCTGCATGGTCTCAAGGACGAACTGGCGGTCAGAGGCGTCATTGTCTCGCATGACGCCGTTTGGCGTTTCCTGCGCCGCGAGGGGCTGCGCTTCAAAAAAAACGATGTTTGCCCTTGAGCAGGCGCGCACTGACATTGTCCGTCGGCGCAAGCGCTGGCAGTCATGGCAGACGCGACTTGATCCCCGAAGGCTCGTGTTCATCGACAAAACCTGGATCAAGACCAATATGGCGCCGCTCTGCGGCTGGGGTGTCAAGGGTAGGCGCCTGCGTGGCTTTGCTCCGCATGGTCATTGGCGCACATTGACCTTCGTCGGCGCGCTCCGGGCCGACTGTCTCACCGCACCCTGCGTCTTCGACGGCCCGATCAATGGCCAATGCTTCAAGGCCTATGTCGAGCAACAACTCGTCCCGACGCTGCGACCAGGCGACATCGTCGTCATGGACAATCTGGGCAGCCACAAATCCGCGCAGATACGCCAGTTGATCAAGGCAGCCGGTGCGAGGCTCTGGTTTCTGCCGCCCTATTCACCGGACCTCAATCCTATCGAGCAGGCCTTCGCCAAGATCAAGCATTGGATGCGAAAAGCGCAAATGCGTACCATCGATGAAACCTGGCAATATCTCGGCTCGCTCGTCCAGACAATCGGTCCAGACGAGTGCAACAACTATCTTGTCAACGCCGGATACGCTTCAAACAAAACATGAAACGCTCTAATTTGACGGGGCACGTTCACAGCTCGGCTCGACGGATTCTCCACACTAGGTAATCTTTTCCATCCATTCTGAACGGAAATCGCAAGATGCCTTTCCTGGGTCAGCCTCAGCAATAATGACAACTTGGTGTCGGCCGATCCGTCGACCTTTACGACATCAAGAAAGCAATTTCTACGATTGGCAGCCAGTAACAGAAGTTTGGCTGACGGCCGCTCAGCCTTTTGACGAACTCAATACTCCCCTCGCGGCGGATGTAGAGTAAGCTGCAGATCCCGCAAGCCACGGCTGCCGTCGCGGCTGCCGGTTGCGGCGACGGCAGTGAAGATGCGTTCGGCGTCGTCGTACATTTTCAGATTGAGATAGCAGTATCCGCGCAGGACCATCAGGTCGACGCGTTCCTGCTGCAGTTGGGCTCGCTGATCGAGATAGAGCAAAGCCTCGTGATAGCGCTTGCCCTCAAAGGCCGAGAGAGCACGGTCGGCCAGGATGGCGACCTGTAATTCGGCCGCGCGCTGGTGGTTCATCGGCGCCTTGGTGGCGGCAACGGACGCATCGTTGGCAAGGCCAGCTCTCAAATAGGCCAAGCTCTGCCCATAGGCTGCCTCTTCGCGCGACTTCGGATCTGCACTGTTCAAGGCGACGCCAAAGGCTTCCACTGCTTCCATGGGCCGATTCAGGTTCATCAGGCACCAGCCTCGGGAAAGAGCGTTACCAGGCGTCAGCACTTGCGCGTTCACGGTGGTTTTGCATCCTGCCGTTTTGCGTGGCGAGCGGGTGGCGACCCGGGCGCGGGCCTGTGGTTCAGCATAAATCTGGGATGGTGCACTGCGGGCGGGCGCGATCGGCTGGTCGGGCATCTGCGCATTGACATAGGGCCGTGTCATCGAAGGGTGAGGTGCCGCCTGGGAGATTGCGGGGGGCACATTCTGCGCTGCGCCTTGCTGCATCGATGTTTGAGGCAGTGCCTGCGGTGCGGACTGTCCGGCTTGGTTGGGTGATGGCAGCGGTTCTGACGTCGGTGTTCGAGGCGCCGGCTCGCCGAGCACGGCGATGCGTTGGGAGCGACCGGCCCATAGTCTTTGAACTTCGGCAACACCCTGCCGGTCGTTCAGCTGATTGCGGGTAATGGCAAGGCCATAGGCGGAGGGTTCGTCGTCCGGCTTCCAGCGCAAAGCGGTCTCGAACCAGCGAGCAGCTGCCTGCTGCTGGTTCATCGAGCGCGCAAACCACCCGAACTGCTGGGCTGTCGGGACGTATTTCTGCTTCACGACCTCCGCGGCGATGCGGCCTAGGACATCTTCACTGAGGTTGGCCGGCGGTTGCAGCGCGATCAGATTGGCGGTCGCCGCAAGGTAGGTTGCCATCGCATCCTTGGATTCATTGCGCCACTTATACATGGCGTCTTCGGCTTCCTGCGGCTTGCGATCGGCGATCAGCACCAGTGCCAACCCCTGTGAGATCGTTGCCGAATCTTCCTTCTCGTGCGCTGCTTTGAACCATTGCTCGGCATCGGGGTAGTTGCCGCGACGCAGATAATACCAGCCGAGGAGTGCGTCATCGGATGCAAGGCCCTGGCTGCGGGCGACACGCTCGACCTGAGATAGATAATCCTGCGATACCGTCAGCTTCGGATCGTCATTGCCCTGCGCGACGAAACGGCGAGCCAGATCGGTCCTGATGCTGTCGAATTCACGCCCGCCATTGCCATCAGGCCTTTCGAGAGCCAAAAGATCCTGCATCGGCTGATAGGGCAGCAGAGCCGCCGCCTTTTGGATGGTCGCAAGCCTTTCCTGCGGATTGGTGCAGATCTTCAGGATATATTTATAGGCATCCAGGCCACGGGTGGCACGATCCGTGCTAATGAAGGCTTCGGCGACCCGCCAGAGAACATCGATATCGCTGCAGGTCAGCAGGCTCGGCGTTCTCGCGCCGATGTCGATCACGGTCTGATATTGCTTCAGATCGGACGCGTTGACGAGCCGGGTGCGGGCTTCCGCGATATCGAGACGCTCCAGCAGATCGGCAGGCGGCTGCCAGCCGGGTTCGCTAGTCTGTCGGTCGGCGACGGCCTTGCGCACTTCGGCGTAGCGGCCCTCCGAATAGAGCTGCCACATGGCCTCGAGCTGCTTGTCGCTATTTTGCGGTATGGCCAGCGGATCGGCAGGTGGCTTCCAATTGGGGTAGAGCGCCTGCAGTCGGGAGATTTCGGCCTGCAGTCGCGCCTTGTCGCCCCGGCTTGCAAAATAGCGCAATGCACTTTCGTCGACCTTCGGCTGATTATCGCCAGCTTGTGCCGGGTTGGACTGCTGAGGTGATGTTGGCTTCGTTGCTTGCGGCTGTGCCTGTTCCGGCGAGGCTTGCGCCACAGAATCCGCGGCGGTTGTATTTGCCGACTTCGCGGGAGTGTCGGAGAGAACCGCCGACGGCGCAGCCGCCTGTATATGATCGGCAAGCGCCTGCAAGTCGGCGGGCTGTCCGGAGCTGCCGCCGGCCGAGCTGTTATCGGCGGCAAGCATCGCCTGCGGCTCGAGACGTGCCGACTTTGCCAGCTTGATCTTGTCTTCCGGCGAATCGTGATCCTTCGTCGCGAGCGTGAACCCCGCCACGGCGACGGCCATGAAAGCCATGATCAAGGTGGACTTTATAAACACTCCGGATGCTTCTCCGTGACGAAAGCCAAGCTTAACAGCTGCAAGGTGGCCGGATAGTAAAGCGATGGGGTGAACTGCCGGACCGAAGCAGGCAGTTTCGTACCCCTCACCACACACGCCACAACATCGTTAACAATTCTATAACCCACGTCGGGAAGCAGGTCCTTCGGCTTGCCGGTCGCCAGATCGATCGTGGCAGGCTCATCCTCCGCGACGGTCATTCCCTGCTGGAGGCGTGAAAGCAGCGCCTTGTCGTCGATCCCGGCGCGAGCCAGGTAAAGCGGGATCCTGACGCTATTATAGCCGAATTCCGCTTCGAAGCCGTCCGCGGGTTCCGGTTTCGCCTTGAGGCTTACCCAGTCGGCGGGAAGCTTGCGCGGGCCAAATTGCAGGGAGCGCAGCAGGGCAAGGCCGTCGTTGCTGAGCTTCTGCCAGCGATCGGAAGGCACCAGCAGCGCCATGACGGGGATCGCTTCGAAGACCCAATAAGATGGATTGATGACCGGCCCATCCTTACGCCCCGGTTGCCGGTAACCTTCGGCGCCTGGAATAAGCAGCGTCGTCCCTGCGGACGTGATGACAAGATGAGCAAGGATGGATCTCGCCATGCTTGCGGCCGTCTGTAGATAATCTCTATTGTTCCAGGCCGATCCCGCCAGGGCTAGTGCGTAAGCAATCAGCAGATCGCCATCCGAAGCATTGTTCGTGTCCGCTACATGCGGGATGACGGCCGGATCCCATTTCCAGACGGCAAGACCGTCATCGCGCAGCAACAGCTCCGTGCGGGTAAAATACCAGATCTGTTCGAAATCGGCCGGATTGTTGGCCAGGTAGGCAAGCAGCATGCCGTATCCTTGCCCCTCGCTATGGCTAATGCCGCCATTGCCGTTGTCGATGATGCGACCATTCACATCCAGGAATTTCGCCTTGTAGGCGGCCCAGGCCTGCGGATCGATTGCAGCTCGTTGAGCGGCAGCCGGTTGCGCTGCCGTCATAATGGCCGCGCTGCAGATAGCAAGAACAAGGCGCCAAAGCTTCATTCGCGCCTGCCGATCTTGGAAAGAACACTTGCCGTGCTCACGCCCAGCAGGAAGGAGCCGATCACGAACAGCAAGGCGTAGGACAAAATGTTGCTGGAAAGCCAGTTTGCGGCGATCAGCCGATAGTTTGTCAGCGACCAGGGCTGGGAGACGACAAAGCTGAATCGGCTTACGGGCACCGTATCGATTTTCCCCGTCTTGCCGGAATAGACCGTTATGCGACCGCCGATCTGCGACCAGGCATGTTGCGCGCTCATCGCCTCGGCGCCTGCCCGCAGGTCTCCGGCGCTGGGCGCGGTGACGACGGTCCAGGTTGCGTCATTGGTCGGATTTGCCTCCTGGGCGATCAGGAAGCTATTTGCGTTCGATGGTGTGAACATCTGTTCGGAGCTGGGAATGAAGCGCAGCGAGCTCAGAGTAATATCGAAATTGCGATGCATCCATTGCTGGAAGTTCTGCATCTGTCCCTGCAATATCCCGCCATTGATGCGCGTGCGCCAATCGGCAATCGTCACTGAAGCCTCCGGTATATTGCCCTGGCCAGGGGCGGGCGGACGCCAGGCGACCTGGCTCGCAGCGGAGATGTTCATTTGCGCAAGGATTGTCGACGGCAGCTGCGAAACGGATCCTATGAACAGCGCACTACGGGTGCCGACGGTATTCGGCGAGGCGGTCGGTTCGAAAGGGATAGGGTGACCGGCGGTGAGTGCCATCTGGCCTAGGAGCGTTGCGGTCGCGGACAAGGTGTCAGCATCCGGGCGGTCGATGAAGAGCGCGGCGGGCTCGGTCTCGCGGCTGTAGGGGTAGCCTGTGCCGGTGAGAGCCGCCAGATTCGGGCGCTGTGCGATCCTCGCGAAATCCGGCACCGTAAACTGGCTCGTGTCGAAGAGTGCAAATCGCGGCGTCATGCTCGATGTCGCGGCAGGCGCGCAGGCGGTATCCTCATCGGCCAGTAACATGGCTTCAAGCGTGATGTTGTTCAGTCCCGGCTTGAAATGCTGCATCGTGATGCGGATGGGCAATTGCCTGAAGATGCCGCCTCCGGTCGCCGTGATCGGCTTGGTCGTGGCGATGCTGCCATTGACATAGACGTCGATGTGGCTGCCCGGCCGCACATCCTTGGCATAGGCCGCATCCAGCAGGATGGTCGCCTCGCCATAGGCATTCGCATAGAAATCGGAGGGGATCGCCACGTTGAAGCTGGTATGGAAACGCCGGCCGGAGAATTCTGTGGTCTTGACGCCCAGCTGTTCGAAGGAAAGGCTGGTGCCGGAATAGATCAATGGCGCGTCGGGTGCGGACCATCGTTGTGTTACCAACAGATCCCGACGGGTGCCCGGCGCGCGTTCGGTCGGCGACACTACCATGTCGACCGCAGACGCGATTGCCTGCCAGGATGGACCACTGATAAGGAGAAGCTGCTGACCGCTGCGAGGGTCCGTTGCAAAGGTCGCGAGCGCGCCATTTTGTGCTGCGGCCGGAACAGCAAAGATAGGCTGCAGCTCTGTCGGCGTGCCGACGACCACGGTCATTTTGCCCGGGCCGGGCATGGGGATGGCATCTGCGCCGAATGAAAAGGCCTGGTTCGGCATTCCGCTCAGAAGTGCCAGTCCCTGTGCCAGATGCAGGATCGGCTTGGTCGTCTCTGGTTGAGCCAGGGCCGGTACGACGAGATTGAATTGCGTCTTGCCGGTGCCGTCGACACCGATTGCACGGATGGCATCGGTCGTCGACAGTTTTTCTGCGTCGCGGCCGGCGAAGCTGAGATAGGTTCTGGCGGGATCGATGTCGGACCAGAGTTCGTAGGTCGACGCAATATCACAGTCGACGCGGTGGCGCTGCGTCGCCTCGAAGGTCAATAGATTGGCGCCGGGCTGCAGGAGCCCGCGCGGAATGTCGAAGCTGATATCGGACTCGTTGTCCGAGGAGCCGATCTGCTGCTGATGAACGGCGCGGTCATTCACCAGAACGGTGATCTGGGACGCCTCCGGGGCGACGACAACTGCATTCTGATAGGCAAATGTGAGTTTTGCCGGGGCTGCCGCCTGCTCAGGCGTCAGATAGATCGACCAGGACTTGCGATCGGCCTCGCCCTCCAATCGCAGCTTTGCGAAGGGAACGACATAGCGCCGGAAGGCCGATACGTCGTTGCTAGCGGTCGCCTGCTTCGTCTTCGATGCTGCTTGTGGCGTTGTCTGCATGGGAGCAACAGGCGCGGCGGCCTTTGGCGCCGGTGTTTGCGGCGTAGTGGCCGGCGGTGTCATGACCAGAGGCGGCGCGACCTGTGGTGGGACGGCTTGAGAAGCGGTAGCCGGAGGCGCTACCGTTTTCGGGGACTCCGTCTGCGGCGCGGCAGTTTGCGGGATAATGATCTGAGGTACTGTCGGCGCTTCGCCCTTCGGCCGCTCGCCGGACATGTCAAACGGCGCCGTCTGCGCCTGTGCCGTAACGGCGCCAAGGAGAAGCAGGAGGATGGGGAAGGTGCGGTTCATCAGCTTCTCGCCTTCGCATCCTGCCGTTGCTGCGTGCGATCGGAGCCCACACCTTTGAACAGATAGAGCAGGCCGCGGCTGGTCTGATAAAGCGACATGCTGAGGAACCAGAAGGTCCCGCGGATGATGCCGGGATTGCGCCGCCGCGCCTGCTGGAACTTCGTCCATTGATCGGAATTGGCAAAGACGAGATCGGCAATCAGGCGGTGGTCGGCAGCGCCCTTCGGAATATATTGGCAGCCGATGGCCGTGATATCTCCCATCTGTTCGATATTGCGGACGACAATCGACAAGGTCACCATTTCGGCGCCGCTATAGGGCTGAAAGCGTATGGTCGCTTCCGAGCCGACCTTGACCGGCTCCAGATCCTTGTTGAAGACGTTCAACCTGGCGCCGTGGACGGAGACGTCCTCGATGGAAGCAGAATTCCACCGTCCGTCGATCCCGAATTCGCTGCGGCGATCGACCCGCACGCGCCGTGAAGAGGCGCGCTCCCCGCGTTCGGAGACAACGCCGAGCGCACAGCCGGAAAGGATGAGGTTGATGATGTTCCAGCCGCCGACGACAAGCGTGACGTCCGCTTTATAGGGCTCAGCATAGATGCGGTATATGGTGACCGCCAGCGCGATGACCTGAACGGCGAAGATGACGAAGAACGGACGGCTGATTTCCGAAAGTCGGCTGACGGCGATGGACTCATCCTTGGCGGTGACCTTGAAGGTTGGCTTGCGGGGATTGAGCATGACCGAGATCACCGCCGGCAACAGATGTACCGTCTGAACATATTCGTAGAGCTCGGAAATCCAGGGCCAGCGGAACGACCCATAGAGATAGTTCTGCATCATCAAGTTCACGAGCATATAGGCAAGCGTATAGGCGAGAAACTCGCTGCCCGATGCCGTGAAGATCTCGAGATCGAAGAAGAGATAGCAGAGTGGTGCAAACAGGAAGATGGCGCGCGGAAACGGAAAGAGCCAGAACAGCGTCGAGGACATGTAGCAGAGCCGCTGCGGCAGCGTCAGACCGCGCTTCAAGAGCGGGAAGCGGAAGCGCAGGATCTGCATCATGCCTTGCGCCCAGCGGCTGCGCTGGCCGATGAAGCTTGCGAAAGTCGCCGGCTGCAGGCCGGCAATCAGCGGCTTGTCGACATAGATGCTATTCCAGCCGGCGCCATGCAGTGCAAGGGCGGTTTCGCAGTCTTCTGTGATGCTGACGCCGCTAAAGCCATTTTGCGATTGTAGCGCCTTGCGGCTGAGCACGGCGGCCGAACCGCAGAAGAAGGCGGCATTCCACTTGTCGAGACCGCGCTGGATGATGCCGTAGAACATTTCGTTCTCGCTCGGCATGCTGTCGAACGTACGCAGATTGCGCTCCAGCGGATCCGGATTGATGAAGAAATGCGGGGTCTGAACCAGAAAGAGCTTCGGGTCATCCTCGAAGTAGCCGACGGTCTCGCGCAGGAAATCACGCGCGGGCGCATGGTCCGCATCGAAAACGGCAATCAGGTCGCCGTTCGAATGCTCCAGTCCGTTATTAAGGTTGCCCGCCTTGGCATGTTCGTTGCGGTCGCGCGTCAGATATTCGACATCGAGATCGACGCAGAGCCGCTTGAGTTCGTCATGGCGGGCGATTGCCGCTTGCGATTCCAAAATCTTCGTCGAATTGCGCTTCTGCAAGGTGCCGCCATCGTCAAGCAGCCACACCCTCAGCTTGTCGGCCGGATAGTCCATCGCCTTGGCGGAGGCAAGCGTGTTGGCCAGAAGATTGGTGTCTTCATTGTAGGACGGCACGAAGACATCGACGCTCGGGAAGTTCTTGGTTTCGGAAGCGCGGTTGGCGCGCGGCGGCAGTGGAGTGGCGACGATGAAGAGGCTGAGCATCAGCATCGCCACGTTGTACATTTCGGCGAGGTAGAGCAGTAGGCCGGGAATGAAGTTTTCCGGCTGATTGACGGGCGGCAGCGTATAGGATGTGCGCCAATAGACATAACGCAGCACGATGGCGGTGCCGAAGGCGAGGGCCACCAGCCGCCAGGTTCCCTGCCGCTTGAGGATCTTGATGATCGCCATCAGAGTGACCACGACGGTGCTGGCAATCAACTGCGTTTGAAGGTTGACCGGTAACGTGATCAGAATGATCCCGCAGAGCGCTATCACGGCCCATATCAAGATGCTGCGTGCAGTCTGCATTGGTGTCCCTTCAAAGGTATTGCCAGACGCCATCCTGGCGTCCCCAAGCGGAACCGCTGCTAGCGGCACCCCTGAGATATGCCAGTTGCCCCGTTACAGTCCGGTAAAGGCACGACGATATTGCTTGCAGTATTTGCCGGCAGTGGTGCGGCTGACGAACTCGCGCCGCTTCCGCCATTGATTTGGGAGGGCTCGTTTCCACCATCCGGCAGCGGTACGCGCGGTCCGATCATCGGCGGCAACGCTGGTGCCGCTTGCGGCTGAGGTTGGATCACGACCGGCCGGTGCCTGATTGTCGGGCGCATTGTGACGGGGGTTGGCTGGTAGCCGATGCTGATCGGCGCAGTGCGGTAGGGTACCGCGTCGGGATAGACCGGTTCGCCGGGCTTGCCGAGAGCAGCATCAGCACCGCGCGGTGCACCGAAAGGATTGAGCGCGGCGCCGGCAAAATGGCCAGCGATCGTATAACCGTAGACCGTGCTCAATAGCTCGCGTTCGCTCGCATGGGCGTCGCAGAGCCGGATGCGGACCTGCACCATGCCGAAATTGCGCTGCTCCTGCTGTGGCGCAAAGCCGGCCTTCACTTGCTGCCAGGCGTAAAGACATGTATCGCCGGCCCGGCTCTGGCCGGAAGCATAGCCGAACGGCCCGTAGCTGTTCTGGACGAAGGTTGCCGAGCGCGCGAGCCGAACGCCAGGTATTGCGGCCGCCATTTCGCGAACAATCACCCGGTCACTGATCGTATCGAACGGCCGGCTCCCAAATCCCGGATTGGGGCCTGTTATGCCTTGAAATTGGACCTTGAGGAAGTTCTGCCCTGAGACGGAAGACGAGGTGGAAAGTGCGATCGTCTGCTCGACATCCTTGCCATGCCTGCGCTCGACCACGTTTATAATCGCTGGTCCACCGGGTGGCGGAAATGCCAGCGCCTTGTCGCTTGTGACCGTTTCCACGCCGATCGATTGGCGAACCTGGCCGGTTGTGGAGCAACCAGCGCCGATGCAGGCCAGTATCATCAATGCTATCGTCTTTGAAAAATGCATCTCTTAGATCGCGACAATCCTGTGTCGTCACATTCATCGGCAAATTGCGCGACGATCGTTGGAATCAAGTCCTTGTATTCACTATAGCAAATAAAGGTGATTATGGTTAACCGATGGTTAATTTCGCTCATTGGAGTGCTGGAAGAAGCCAGAAATGTGCAGCCAACGCGCTCCATCGTGCCGAATGCGCGAAGCACGATATTTTTCCTAAGAAGAGGCTGAAACTTCAGGCGGTAAGCCTATGAAGTTCAGAATGATTTCTTTCTTCGAAAAGCGATCTGGACGGCCCGGTTCAGCGCGACCGGAAGGACTGACATGTGGTTCTCTCCGGTATATTCTTCAAAGGTGATCGTTCCTGTGGATGACACCAGTTTGCCCCATCTCTCAGCCATCTCGCGGGCAAGTTCTATCGTGCGTGTTTCCTTCGCACGTTCCTGTCGTTTTAGCTCGTCGGCGGTGCCTTTGTGGAAGGGCGCGAGGTTCTCGCCTTCATACTGTCCGGCGGAAAGATGCAGTTCCGTATCGAGCGGCTCTTTGTAACTGTCGAGGAATTCTCTCTCCATCGAAAGAATAGCGGCATCTTCCCAGTAGATCGCCGGGCTTGCGCAAATCCAGCGGCTGAAGGCATCGGGTTTGCAAAACAGCGCGTAGAGCGTGAACAGGCCACCAAACGAATGGCCGAAAAGCGTCTGGCCTGAGCGGTCGATCCGAGCTTGCCGCTCTATCCAAGGTTTGAGCTCGTCCTCGATGAGCGCCAGAAAGCGTTCAGCACCCCCGGTCTTTACATCCGGCGTATCGGGAAAGAACGGCGGATAGACGCGTCCGGGCGGTGGGCTCAAATCCCAGGAGCGGCGGAGCGGGTCATATGGCTCGTCCGTGGGATAGCCGATGGCAACGATGACGCCTTCCGCGACATTGGTTCCGTTCGGATAGCTCGCCTGCACCTTCAGCGCGTCGACGGCGGTCGCAAAGCAGGCGTTGCCGTCGGTCAGGTATAGGATCGGCCAACCCTCCGCCGGTGCCGGTTTGTCCGGGCGATAGAGAAAGATCCTGTGCGGATGATCGGCGTTGTCAAACTTCAGGTCAATGAATGTGCAGCCGGGAAGGGTGGCCGGCGCCAGAATGGAAGCGGCATTGTGTGATGATGTATGAGACATGGCCTCTCCGGCTGACCGATCATGTGGGGCGCCGGAATAACAGCGCCGATATTTGCAGAAAGATGATGAAAAGTCTCATATTATTGGTGGTGCGATCTGGCAAGCGGGCCGAATGCTTTGCTAAGCGTAATTTTCAGGTGCCCTCCGCAATTCGGTGTTCGGCCATCGGGGCCATTCTGCAACATGAGAGTGGAAACGAATAAAAAATATGACTGTTGTACTCATGTATTCTTGACGCCGGCTGCGCCTGCGAACTAATTTGCGCCATCTTTTTCCGAAACGGGCAGGCGTAAAGGGCTTATGAAGCAGAAATCCCATAGCTATATCAGTAATTTGACACGAAAGAGATTCTATCTTGCAAGCGGCGCCACCGCACTTGCGACAGTGTTTGCCTTAAGTGGAAATGGCTTCGCGCAAGATGCTGCGGCCGATGCGAACAATGGAAATGCCACCCAGCTCGCGCCGATCATCGTCAGCGGCCAGTCGAGTGACGCAAGCGATAACACGACCGTGGCGGCAAAGAAGAGCAGGGGCGCCACCAAGATCAATACGCCGATCCTCGAGACGCCTCGTTCCGTATCGGTGGTGACCAAAGAGGAGCTCGAACAGCGCGGCGCTCAGGATATCGTCGAGGCGGTGCGTTATTCGGCTGGCGTCCAGACCGGCTCCTATGGCTTCGATCCGCGCTTCGATCAGGTCTATATTCGCGGCAATGATGTTACAACCAACGGCGATTATCGCGACGGGCTGCGTCAGCCCTACATGAATTATGCGATGTTCCGGACGGATCCCTATGCGCTCGACCGCGTCGAGATCATCAAGGGACCGGTATCCGTGCTCTATGGCGCCGGTTCGCCGGGCGGGATCGTCAATAAAATATCGAAGCTGCCGACCGAAGAGACGATCAGGGAAGTCGGCGTTCTCTATGGAACGTCGGATCGTGCCCAGACGATGTTCGATTTTGGAGGCAGGGTCAATCAGGACGATGACAGCAAGCTGTATCGCATCGTCGGCCTGGCGCGAAAGGGCGACACCAATTTCGATATCGCCGACGATCGTTATCTGATCCAGCCGTCCTTCACCTGGAAGCCGGACGACACGACGAAAATCACCATCTATGGCTCGGCGCAATCGACGGAAACGGATGCCAATGTCGGCGCCATGATCGGCCCCGATGGCAATGTTCTCGACTATCGCGACAGCGACCCGGATTACGATTATCAGAGAACCAAGCAGCAGCAGGTCGGCTATCAGTTCGAACACGAGTTCGACGGGGGCTTTACCTTCCGCCAGAATCTTCGTTTCTCTCATCTGGATTTGAAGTCACGCTATCTCAGTACCCTCGGCTGGGTCGGAGACGTCGCCCAGCGTGGTGCGACGGCGATCGGCGATAGGATGAATGTCTTCCAAGTCGACAACCAGCTTGAATCCAAATTCGAAACCGGTCCGGCTGCTCATACCGTCTTGTTCGGTCTCGATTATACCCGCATGAGCGATTCCTTCGCCTATGGGATGGATGCGACGACCAGCCCCGCCTATGACTTCGATATCAGCAATCCGAGATATGGCGTATCCGGCCCGACACCGGCCTATAATTTCAGCCGGGTTGACGCCAGCCTGCAGCAGTTCGGCGCCTATGCCATGGATCAGATCGAACTCGACAAGTGGCGCTTCACGCTCGGCGGGCGCCAGACCTGGGTGAAGCAGTCGACCGACACCACCATTGTCTCCACTGATACGACAACCAAAGACAGCTTCAACAAGAATGCATTTTCCTACCAGGCTGGTGCGCTCTATCTCTTCGACAACGGCATTGCACCCTTCACCAGCTATTCCACCTCGTTTAATCCGGTCACACAGCGGTCTGCATCCGGCAGTATTCTCGATCCGACCAAGGGCGAACAGTACGAGCTCGGCGTAAAATACCAGCCGCCAGGCACCGACATTCTGCTTTCGGCCGTTGCCTATCATCTGGTGGAGAAGAACAAGCCGGTTCTCGTCGATCCGCTGATGGGCATTTATGCCTCGCTCGGTGAAGTGACCAATAAGGGGATCGAACTGGAAGCCAGGGCAAACATCACCGATGGCTGGGATGTGGTTGCCGCCTATGCCTATAACCACTCCGAAATCACGCGTGGTGACAATGCCGGAAACGCACCGGCCGTAACGCCCCAAAACATTGCCAGCCTGTGGTCGAACTACACGTTCCAGGATGATTCTGCCGCAAAGGGCCTGACCGTCGGCGCCGGCATTCGCTATACCGGCGAGACCTACACCAGCACGGCCAACACCGACAAGAATGATGCAAGCGTCTACCTGGATGCGGCCGTGTCTTACGACTTCGGCGCGGTCGATCAGAAATATAAGGGCCTGATTGCAAGCGTCGATGTCCGCAACATCGCCAACCGCCGCCTGACGGTCTGCAACGAAGGCTATTGCTACCTCGGACAGGGCCGTAACATCACGGCCTCGTTGAAGTATCGCTGGTAAGCTTATCGGGGCACCGTATTCTGTGCGGCGCCCGCTCCACCCCCGATAGCTTCCTTTCGTCGGCTGAACTCGACCTTACTGTCAGCAAGGCTACTTTGCAGCCTAAGCCTGTTGCAAGATACCCGCATTCTTGCCGATGCGGCGATGAGGCTGTAGCTAGCAGAAAATGTACCCGACCATCCCATCGCGAGGTTCCGTATGGCTGAGGTTCTTTTGTTCCACCACGCACAGGGATTGACCCCGGGTGTGCGAGCATTCGCTGATGAGTTGCGGGGTGCCGGTCACATCGTGCACACGGCTGACCTATTCGATGGGCGCACTTTTCAAAGCATCGAAGAGGGGCTCGCCTACATCGGCGATGTTGGATTCGACGATATGCGGGAGCGCGGCATCCGCGTCGCTGACGATCTGCCTCCTGCGCTCGTCTATGCCGGGTTCTCGTTCGGCGTGCTGCCTGCGCAGAAGCTGGCCCAGACGCGGCCCGGAGCGCGAGGAGCTCTCTTCTTCCATTCCTGCCTGCCGATCAGTGGCGAATGGGCCTTCGGACCTTGGCCAGATGGCGTGCCTGTCCAGATTCACGGGATGGAAAACGACCCGATCTTCGTAGGCGAGGGTGATATCGATGCCGCCCGGGAGATTGTGGCGAAGGTCGAGGACGCGAAGCTTTTCCTTTATCCCGGCGATCAGCACTATTTCGCCGACAATTCGCTTCCGTCTTATGATGCGGGTGCAACTGCGCTGCTGACGAGCCGAGTACTTGAGTTCCTGGATCGCGTCTGATCGAAGCCAGTGTTTTGGTTTGAACTTGGTTCCCAAAAGTGGTCGTGCAGCGACGCAAGCAATCTGCCCGCCTTCGGCCGGCAAACATCCCGTTTGCATATATGCCACGCTCGGGATCGCCCGCTACGTGAGACTATGCCGCCCGTCGCCGCTTCATCAGCAATATCAGCAGCAGCGGGGCGCCGACGAGCGCGGAAACCAAGCCGGCTGGCATCTGGTAGGGAAAGGCGATCATGCGGCCGAACCAATCCGCAAGCACCATGAGACTGCCGCCGGCGAGTGCTGCACCCATAAGCTGGGGAGCCGCGCGTCGCAAGCCAAGCTCTCCCGCCAGATGCGGCCCCATGAGGCCGATGAAGCTCAGGGGGCCGACGACCAAGGTTGCGGCCGCGGTCATGGCTGCGGCAAGGGCAAAGAGGCAGGCGCGGGCAAAGTTGACACGAATGCCGATTGCCTGGGCCGCCTGAGCCCCAAGCGGCAGCAGATCGAGCCAGCGATGAGCCAGAAAGGCAAGCGCAAGGCCTGCTATTGCTGCCATCATCGCAGAGATTGCCTTTGGTGTATCAACGAGATAGGTCGATCCGCTCATCCATTGCATGACGATCATAGCGCGCGGATCGCCGCTCGCGGCCAGCACGCTGATGAAGGCATCCAGCATGGCGCCCAGCGCGATGCCCGTCAGAAGTACTCGTTCTGGCGCGAAACCGGATCGGATGCCGAATAGGAAGATGGCGATGAGCACGGCGAAGGCACCGATACCGCCGAAGCCCAGTTGGGCGGCCATGTCGGGAGCAGGCAGAAGGAAGAGAGCGGCGGTGACGCCGAGGGTAGCGCCTGCCGAAATACCCAGAACCTCCGGACTTGCCATCTCATTGCCGCTGAGGCGTTGCAGGATCGCGCCGACGACGCCAAGCATGGCACCTGCGGCAAAGGCACCGGCGATGCGCGGCAGACGATAGGGCAGTACGTCAGGCCAATGGAGATAGGCAAGCAGCGTCCATGTGCCATCCGGTGCACGCCCGAAGAAGACTGCGCCCGCCAGGAGAAGGACGAGCGCCGGAACTGATGCAAGCAAGAGTACGCGCGGCGTATGTAAGGCGCGGCTCGCATTCTGAGAGGGGGAGGGCGCGCTGCGCTGCGCGGCCTTCAAACGCGGCAGCATCAGGAGCAGCAACGGTGCGCCTAGCAGTGCAGTAATAGCGCCCGTCGGCAAGAAGGTCGAAGAAGCCCCGGAGAGCAGCACGAGGGCTTCATCGGTCAGCAGCAACAAGCCCGCGCCGATGAGGGGTGACCAGATGAGCTGGCTCTTCATCTGTCTAGCGCCGGCAAGCTGGGCGATGCGCGGCGCGATGAGACCGATGAAGCCGATAACGCCGACGGCGCTGGTGACGATCGCGGCAAGCGCAATTGCGATGCAAACGGCAACAACGCGCGTGCGCTTGACCGACAGGCCAAGTCCGCTCGCGCCGCTATCGCCTAAGTCCATGAGCCCCAAAGGCCGTGCCATCAACAAGGCCGCGATGGAAAGTGTGGCGATTTTCGGGAGAAGGGAAAGCGGAATGGTCCAGCTTTGCTGCGCCAGCGATCCGGCGCCCCAGATGAAGAGGCCGGAGAGATAGCGATCGTTCATTAGAACGAGAATGGCGGCAAGCGCTCCACTCCAGACGCCGACGATCAAGCCGGCAAGCACCAGCGCCAAGGGCGAGAAGCCGCGCCTTGCGCCGATCAGGAAGACGACTGCCGCCGCCGCGGCACTCCCGAACAGGGCAACGGCATCGCGGCTGAGACCCTGAAGAGCGGGAAAGGCAAGCATGACGGCAACAAGCGCAAGATTGGCGCCGGCCGAAATGCCGAGCGTGGAGGGCGAGGCGAGCGGATTGCGCAGTACCTGCTGCAGCAGGCTTCCCGACAGCGAGAGCGCGGCACCCGCCAGCAAGGCGGTGACGATCCTCGGCAGCGTCGAATAGATGAGTAGCAGGCGTTGAGGGTCGTAGCCTGCTTTCTGCTCGAACAAGCGTGAAAGGTCAGGCGCCAATTGATGCCAGGCAAGCAGGCTGGCGAGCACAAACAGCGTCAGAGCCACGGCTGGAGCACCGAGGCCGTTATTTGCTTCGGTGCGGATCATGCGAATGTTTCCAGATGGTCAAGCAATATGCGCGCGAAACGCTGAGCCTCCTGCACCATGCCGAACATCAAGGTGCCCGGCAGCACGGATACCCGCCCGGCTCGGACAAAGGGAAGGCTGGTCCACAACGGACTATCCTGGAGATTGTCGAGCACATTTGGCGGAAGCAGGGGTTCGAATGCGATCAGACGCAAGCTTTGATCGAGCGTCGCCAATTGCTCCAGCCCGATCGTCTCGAAGCCCCAGTAGTCGCCCGGCTTGGTCCAGGCGTTTTTTAGCCCGATCCTGGTCATGACGTTCTGGTAGAGGCCCGCGCCGCAATAAATGCGAGCATGGCGCGGGTCGACAAAATTGATGAGCGCCAACGGCGGAGGGTGGAGCTTTTTGACGCGGTTTGCGCAGTCATCGAAGAATTGTTCCGACCGGGCAAGGAATTCTTCCGCCTGTTGCCGCCGGCCGATAGCGTCGGCCAGTCGGCGCGTCGCCTCGATGGAACGTGGCAAAGCTTCGCCGCCTTCGGCAAAGATCGTCAGTTCCAGGACCGGCGAAATCGCCTCCAGTTGCGGCTTCAAAGGCGCAAGAAAGGGCGTGGTCAGGATCAGTGCCGGCTTGACGCTTGCCAGGATCTCAAGATTGATCTCGCTGGTGGTACCGAGATCGACGACGCCATTGGGCATTTTCGGTTCGACGACCCATGTGTCCCAATCGGCAAGCGAGGCGATGGCGGCGGGCGTGACGCCGAGCGCCAGCAGTGTTGATGCCAGGCCATAATCGAGGGAGACGATCGGGCCGGATATGGTTCCTGAAGCCACTCCCGCTTGCGGAACGGCAAAAAACGCCGCGGCGGCAAGCAGCGTGCGTCGCGAAAGCATCAGGTTCTCGAGGCTGCTTTCAGATGACATAGGCAAGCGGCGTTCCGTGCACGGGATGGGCGGTGACGCCCATGTTGGTGCCGTAGATCGTATTGAGCGTTTCGGCATTCATGAGGGTCGGCGACGGGCCTGCCGCAATGAGGCGCCCTTGCTTCAGCGCATGCAGATGATCGCAGAAATGTGCCGCGACATTGATATCATGCAGGACGAGAATGACGCTCAGATCCTTCGTCCGGCAAAGCTCGCGCACCAGGCCGAGGATTTCCATCTGGTGGGCAATGTCGAGCGCCGATGTCGGCTCGTCGAGCAGCAGGCAGCGGCTGTCCTGCGCGACCAGCATAGCGATCCAGACGCGCTGACGCTCGCCCCCGGAGAGCGTATCCACGATGCGGCCCGCCAAGGTATCGACATGCGTCAACTTCATCGCGATCTCCACCTTTTCCCGGTCGAGATCGGTGAAGCGCCCGAGCGCCCCATGCCAGGGGTAGCGCCCGCAGGCGACAAGCTCCTCGACGGTCATGCCGGCGGCCGATGAGGTGTCCTGCGGCAGATAGGCGACAGCGCGCGCAAAGGCCCGCATATCGTAGGAGCCGGCGGCGGCGGCATCGAACAGGATGCGTCCGCCGGTCGGCTGGATCTGCCGGGCCAGCAGTTTGATCAGCGTGGATTTGCCGGAGCCGTTATGGCCGATCAGGCCGGAAATCTCGCCCGCCTTGAAGCTGATGTCGAGCGGATGAAGAATGGTTTTGCCGTCGACCTCGAAACGCAGGCCTTCCGTCGCGAAGACCGTTGCGTGACTTTGATCGTTTCCGGTGATCCTATCGTTTTTCATTATCATTCCTGCTGAAGCCCACCGGCTTCCTAAAATTCCGGTCGCCGGTGAGCGATGCGTTAGTTGATCGAGGTCAATGGCTTGACGAAGAAGAGACACGGATCGCTTTCGCGCCAGAGGGTTGGGAATATCTCGGCACGTATGAAACCGTTCCTGTCGTAGAAGGCACGGGTCTTTTCATATTGCGGTTCATCCCTGCCGCGCGGCGCAAGCGTCTTGACCGTCAAAAGCTTGCAATCGGAAGAGCGGGCGAAGGTCTCGGCTGCGGCCAGCAATCGCTTTCCGACACCGCTGCGATGGTGCCGGCGCCTGGTTGCTATCACGAGAATCTCCATGGCGGCCGGCGGATGGGCGCGCAGGGCAACGAAGCCGGCCACAGTATCCGCCTCGACGCAGCCGAACATCGGCAAGGCCTCCACGGCTCCCGCGCAGGCATCGATGACATCGGGGTCGGTAAACCAATCGGTCAATTCCGACATGATGTCACGACAGATAACGCCTTTGGATTCGGTTATCTCGATGGTTTCCTGCATCTATTTTTCCCTTTCCTGGCGATGGAGTGCAGTTTGCGTGCGATGGCGGTGACCCGCCATCAGGCCTGTATCTCCCGCACCCGTGTTGTTCGGTTTCGTCTGTGGCTGCTGCCGGCAGCGCAAGCATGGTCGGCCTCAAGCGAGATAGCGGCGAGGCACCGCGAATGTGCTTCTCGCAGAAGGCCGCAAACAAGGGCGCAGGATACGCCCGCCTCCCTGGCAATGATGTTCTGGGGGATATCGTCGAAATAGTGCTCCTCGTAGAACTTCCGAGTTCTGGCGGGCATGGATTCGACCGTGCAGCGGAAGGCCTTGTAGGCCTCGGCCTCGTGAAGGCGCTCCTCCGGGCTTCCGTAGGCCGACGTATTGCCGCCGACTTCCTCTTCGACGAACAGGCCGCGCTCATATTGCCGGCGTCGCATATGATCGGTCGCCAGATTGCGCACCATGCGCATCACATAAGGCGTTGTAGCCGCTATATCCTCCTTCAGCGGCTTGGAGACCAGCTGCAGGAGAACTTCCTGCACGACATCCTCGGCCAAGCTCATGCAGCCTGTGATCCTGCGTGCGACGGAGAGGAGCTTCGGATAGGCGCGAAGTGCTGTTTGGAGTTGCGCATTGGAAGTCGACTGCGAATGGTTGGCAATCATGTCGGGCTCTCGCTGAAATCCAAAGTTGCATTTCTGTGTGCCCCTCTTTTTGAGAGGAACCTATAAAACATGACAATGATAGTCAAGATAGCGGTGTCGAAAAGTGAAGCATCTCCTAAATCAAGGTTTATCCACCTGATTTTATTTCAATTTTTCATGAGATCTAGAAGAAAATCCCGCTTTTGTGATGCCGCCATTGCGGCCTTGCCGCAGCCCTTGATGTTGCGATAGCCCACTGAAAATCCCCGCTTTCTTCGTCGCTGATACGGCCGGAATGGGTGAATATCGCTTCGCCGGATACCTGGCATCTGCCTTCTAAAGTTGTATTTCCCGGCGTCAGCATCACGCTGTGCGGGTCGACCAGAAAACCCCGGCCGAAGCATTTCAACGCAGCCTCTTTCTGAACCCAGCGGGTGAGAAAAACATCGCGGCGATGTCGTTCATCCAATTGATGCACCTGATTGAGCTCTTGTTCGGAAAGGATCATCGGCATGATCTCGGAGGCTTCCTTCTCCGAAAATGCATCGAGACGCTCGATATCGATGCCGATGCGGGCGCCGCGGCAGATCGCAAGCGCTATGCGGTCTTTCGTGTGCGACAGATTGAAGTCGATGTCGGGGTAATCGCGCAGATAGGGTCTGCCGGAAGGGGTAATCGCAAGACAAAGTGCTTGCGGGGCGCAGCCAAGCAGATTGGCGATGACGCTTCGACACAGGACCCGGCCGGCAACGAAAAGGCGCCGCGCCGAGCATGATCTGAACGCTGCGGCACGGCTTTTTTCTGCCTCGCTCAAAATCGAGTCCGGTACGGGAAGCCCGTCAGATAGGTGCAGGCTATGAAGTTCCACCTGCACCGTCTCTTCCCCCGGTTGGCCCGTCTTCACCTATTCCGCTGCCTGTCCCATGTGAGAGGGAAGGTTCGACGGCTGTCCGTGCGTTTCCCACTGTACGATGGGATCGAGCTGATCGAGATCAAAATGCTGGCGGCCGAGCAACGCGTTGGCGATGACCGCGCTGCGCCATGCGGCAAGGCTGAGCTGCGGCTCGGCAATGCCATGGCTATGGCGTCCGGCATTGAGAACGAAGATACGGTTCTCCCGTGGCCCGTCCCATGTCAGCGAGAAGTCGCTTTCCAGCACCGGTTCGCCGATGGAGCTGAGCTCGATGCGGTTTTCGAGCGAATGCAGGAATTCCGGAAGCACAAAGCGATAGCCGGTTGCAAAAACGACCATGTCGACCGTCAGTGTTTCGATGCTGTCATCGAAGCCGTTGCGCATGGTCAGCGTGATTTCGGGACCATCCTGCTCGGCTGCGATGACGTTGCGGAAGGGGCGCAGCGATATGCTGTGGTCGGGGTGCTTGGCAGCATCGAGCTTTCGCTCGTAGAGCCGGCGATAGAGCTTCTTCAAGGTGGAGGCGGAAACGCCGTCGCTCGCCAGCACTTGCCTGCGTGTGTGAGTGAGCCGCAGCTCTTCGGGAAGTCCGTGGAAGCGCTCCATGTAGCTTGGTGTGAAGAGCTCATTGGTGAATGGCGTCGCATCGAGCGGCTCGAAATTCGGTCGGCGGCTAATCCAGTGGATAGATGAAACCCTGTTCAGATCCAGGAGCGCATCGACGATCTCGGCGCCGCTCTGGCCGCCGCCGATGACGGCAACGCGGGGCGCTTTGACATCACCGATACGTTGCGTCGCTTCGCTGCTATGGAAGGTCATGGACTTCGGCAGCTGTTCGGCCCAAGCCGGACGAGACGCTATCTTGCCGACGCCGACGGAGAGATTGCGAGCGCTGATCGCACCATCGTCGGTGGCGATGGAGAAAAAGCCGTCATTGGCATGGACCTCCCGGACGCTCGCGCCGAAGCGGAGCGACGTTAGCCCGCGTGCGACCCATCCGAGATAATCGGCGAATTCCTTGCGCGGAACGGCTTCATATTCCGCATTGAGAAACTGATAAAAACGTTTATGCGCAACGAGATATGAGAGGAAGCTCCACGGACTTGTCGGGTTGGTGGCCGTCACCAGATCCTTGAGGATGGATGTCTGCATTTCCGCACCCGGCAGCATCATTCCCGGATGCCATGCGAAGGATGGACGCCGTTCGAAGAAGCGGACGGAAAGTTGCGGTATAGAATCGAGCTGAGCGGCAAGGCTGAGGTTGAAGGGACCGATTCCGGCCCCGGCGAGGTCGAGCACGTGCGATGTCATGATGCAGCTCCAGAATGATGTCGAAGAGGGGGTTACTTGACGGCGTCTTTGGACAGCGGCGCCGGCGCAAAAGCATGGTCGAGCCGCCGGGCGAAACGCTGATGGAATGGCGTCTTGCCGATGATCGTCAGATGGTTGGTGCCGGTGACGATCTCCGATGCCGTGGCATTCGCCGAATAGCGCCGCCAGTCGATGACGTTGAGGGCACGCGTGAGAGAATCCTCGGCCGCGAAGGCATGGATGCGGAAATCAGATTGCTCCAGGCGGTAGTTGCGGAAGATCATCGCATTGTCGATGAGGATCCAGAACGTATGCTCTTCCGAGCCGATATCGGGACCATCCGTCGGCAGCTTGACATTATGCTTGACGACATGGTGGAGGAACTGTTCGTAAACCTCCTCGTTCATGGCGGCGAAAAGTCTCTTCCAGTCCTCGCGCATCGGTGTGGTCGCAAGCCAGCTCTGCACGGCAGCATGGGTGCGATCGCGGACGCCAGCTTCGAAGCGCGGCATGATGCCGACGGTGAACTCCTCGTCCATATCGCAGACATCGACCATGCCGATCATACGCAGATCGATGTCGTTGCCGAGCTGCCGGGCGGCCTCATAGGCGAGCAGTCCGCCCCACGACCAGCCGAGGAAGGCGCAGGGCCGACCCTTGGCTTGTCTGCGCACGGCTTCGGCGTAACGCGCGGTAATGTCTTCGACGCGGGTACTCAGCGTCTTGGTTTCCGTCAGCGAATAGCAGATGAAGCCGGTTGCTGGCTGTTCCGGGCCGAGATAGTCGACAAGCCGCATATATTCGCGCGTGCTGACGAGCAGGCCCGGGAAGCAATAGAGCACCGGCCGGTCACCATTGCGGCGAAGGTAGACGACGTCGACGCCAGTTTCATCGCGGCTGCCGTCGACCGCTAGTGCCAGATCGCGCACGGTAGGGTGATTGAACATATCGGCAATCGTCAGCGGCCATTCGGGATGGCGCATCTTCAGGCGCGAGACGATGCGCACGGCCATTAGAGACTGTCCGCCAATATCGAAAAAATTCTCCGTGACACCGATATCGCCGATGTCGAGGATATCCTTCCAGACATCCAGGATCGCTTTTTCCTTGTCGTTGGCAGGTAACGCCATTTCGCGTTCGATGCGCGGTGCGGGCAGGGCCGTGCGATCAAGCTTGCTGTTCGGCCCCATCGGCAACTTGTCGATCAGCATGATGGTCTGCGGCACCATGTAATCGGGCAGGGCGGTCATGGCGGTCCGGCGCAGTCCTGTCACGCTCAAGCTCTCGCCCTCGCGCGGCACAACATAGGCGACCAGAGAACTGCGGCCGCCGTCATTGTGCAGCAGGATGACAGCCTCGGCGACACGCTGATCAGAGCGCAGCACGGCTTCGATTTCGCCCGGCTCGATGCGGAAGCCGCGTAATTTGATCTGGTGATCGACGCGACCGGCGAATTCGACGATGCCGTCTTCGCGCCACCGGCCGAGATCGCCGGACTTGTACAGTCGTCCGCCAGGTGTGAAGGGATCCGGAATGAAACGATCCGCCGTCAGCTCCGGCTGGCCGAGATAGCCGCGTGCCAGGCCGCTGCCGCCGATATAGATTTCGCCAATCACGCCGACCGGAACCGGCGCAAGGTCGGCATCAAGCACATAGATGCGCCGATCGCCCACGCCGCGCCCGATCGGCGCGACCGTTCCCTCGAAGCGGGTGCCAGCCGGAATCTTCCAGATCATCGGCGTCATGATCGTTTCGGTCGGGCCGTAGCCGTTGATCAGCAGCTGCGCCTTCAGGTTCTCGGTGATCATGTCGAACACCGCCTGCGACAGTGCCTCGCCGCCGAAGGAATAGAGCCGCAGCCGCGGAATTTCGCTGTTCTCCCCGGCATATTCGGCCAGCCCCCGGACATAGCTGGTGGGCAGGCTGGCATTGTTGACGCCGTGTCGCTTCATGGCCGCGAAGGCATCTTCCGGTGTGGCCAGCTTGTCCTGCGTCAGCACCACGCCGCCGCCTGCCATCAGCGGCACCATCCAGCGCTCATGGCCGCCGTCCGAGGTGAAGGGAAGCACAGGATATTCGCAGGATTCCTCGCTCATCTCATAGATACGCAAAGTAGCCTTGCAATGGTGCGCGAGTGGTCCGTGCTCGACCGCCACTCCCTTCGGGACGCCTGTCGAGCCTGACGTGTAGATCACATAGGCAAGGTGCTGCGGGGCAATGGTCGTTGCCGGCGCGCCGACGCTCTCGGCGGACAGGTCGATGGCATCGAGATTGAGATAGGGTGTCGCGATATTGCTCGGCAGGTTGGCGATGTGCTTTGCGCGGGAGATGACGAGCGAGAGGCCCGGGGCGGTCAGGATGTGACGATTGCGGGCCTCAGGGTGATCCGGCTCTACCGGCGTGAATGCGCCGCCGGCCTTCAGCACGGCAAGAATGGCGATGATCGCGTCGATCGATTTTTCAAGGGCGATGGCAACGCGCTTTTCCGGGCCGATCCCCATCGCGTTCAACCGATGAGCCAGCCGGTTGGCGGCAGCTTCGAGTTCGCCATGTGTCACGGATTTCTCACCCTGTGCGACGGCAAACGCATTCGGTCGCCGTTTCGCCTGTGCGGAGATGACCTCGTGGATCGGCGTGCCGTCGTCCGGCTCCGGTGCGTCCGGATACGGTGCCGAAAGCCTGTCCAGCTCTTCCGGTGACACGAAGGGAATATGTTTGACCTGAAGGCCGGGGCTGGCCTGTAACTGCGCAAGTGCCAAGGTAAGATCGTCGGCGAAGCGTATGATTTGTTTTCGATCATGCTTCTGCGGGTCGAAGCCGATGCCGATACGCAATTTGCCGACGGATGCCCGGGAAACGGTAACGACCAGATCGGTATCGCGACGTGCCGGCGGTTCGATGGGGCTGCGCAGCGCGACTTCGTTCGAGGTTGCTTGCAGGAGACGCAGGGGTGGACGCACATCGAGGAGCGTCTTGACGAGGCCGGTGGTGTCGAAGGATTCGTCCCGTCTTATCAACGCATCGGCAAGGGCCTCGAAGGGCAGGGATTGCCTGATAGCCATGTCGATTTCCTTGACGAACGCATTGCGGACGTCTTTGAGCATCATGGTGCCATCGAGTTCCGGCGTCAGGATCAACACGTCCTCGCAGCGGGCGGCGACTTTGTGCCTTTCCGGACGCGTGACCAGGCCGATCCTTTGAGTGCCGTATCCGGTATGGCGTCGCAGGGCGATCCCGAGGGCGGCAAGCATGTCGCCGGAGGTGTCGGCGGACGATTGTACCGGCACTTCAAGCATATGCTCGAACCAGACCTCGTCGACCATGTTTTTTCCCGCCGATGTTTGCGGCGGGAGTGACGCAATGTTCTCCTGAGCCGTCAGCCGCTGGAACCAGAAGTCGACCAGTTCCGGCGCCGCATGGCGCGGTGCGCCATTGGCAATCATCCACGAAGCGGCGTCGGGCAGTACGGTCTCTGCGATATCCGCCGGGTCATGACCGTCGATGTTATGAAGGAAATCCACCGCAAGCAGATCGAGCGCCGCAGCGTCGGCAAGGATGGCGTGGAGGGAGAATAGGACGCCCACCGCCCGCGCTTCTTGCGTCAGGAGGATGAAGCGGGCCGGATTGCCATCGGTAAGGTCGATCTGGCGGGCCTGTTCCGCCGCGGCAGCCGTAGTCAGCGCGTTTTCCAGGTTTTCGCTTGCAGTCAACTTCGTCTCGATGATCTCGACGAAGCGGTCGTTCCCCAGGATCTGCTGGACGGCGCCGCCCGCCCTCGCCTCGAATTCCGAGGTGATGAGGGGATGTTGCCGAGAAAGTTTTGATAGGCCCTCGCGCGCAAGGTCAGAAGAGATCGGGGGGAAGACGATCGCGAGTATTTGTCGCCCGTAGACGACTTCGTTACCAGTCTCAGACAGGAGCCAGATACGTGACTGTGTCGGCGATAGGGAGCATTTGGCGAGATAATCCGTATCGTTTGCTGCATTGGCGTTGCGATCGTGGACAGTCATTTCTTCGCCGCTCTCCTTAATTGTATTGAAATACATATCAAATAGATCGAAATACAATAATGTATACATCTCAATATCTGTGAAAGATATTAAGTTAAATCGATCGATATCTATGTCTTATGGCGCCGATAAAATCGGAGGTTCCGAAAATTACGTCGACGTAGCTCCATAACGAATGAGGTTTTGGAAAATTCAGATGATTTTCGAAAAATATTTTTTGGAAAATATTTTGAATTTTTGCTGACGTCGTTCGTCACCGCAGAATTAGCGCTGTGTTTAGCCTGCAGATATCAACCGGCGTGGTTCTGAAGATATGGAGATGAAAGATGGATGCTTCGCTGGCGATCAGGAGCGATAGGACGGCGGAGAAATCCTTTGATCTGCGCCTGCCGGCGTCGGGCTTTGAGAGCAGCGCGCTTGCCTGCGGCCAACCGCTCATCATATCGGCAGGGCATGCACCGGGGAGTTTTCGCGTCGAGCATCACGGAGTGAAGGTGGCCTCAGGCCATCTATCGGGGCCGGCCACCAATCTCGTGGTCTTCGATACAATTTCCACCGCGGTCCCTCCGCTTTCTGGCGAGGATATCGTCAACGCCGTGTCGGAAGTCGTTCTGGCATGCAATCCACAGCTGGACTGCTTCCAGATCGAGCTCGCAGATGGCGACCTCATAAGGCGCCTGATGGAAGCGGGTGCCATCGAGCAGCGCGGCAATCGCCTGATCGTGCGCCCGGAATCCTTCTTCCAGCAGCCAAGATCCTGGCTTGGAAGCGTGCCAAGCAGCTATCCGGAAGTGTCGACACTGACGAATGGCGCCGTTCACCCGCAGCGGCCGCCGAAGCCCGCCGGCCGTGTCTACAGCCGCTTCATTCCCTGGCTGAATACCCAGCTTGGCTTCCATGTCGCCGATATCGAGGCCGATCTTCCCCATTTCCATCGCTGGATGAACGATCCGAGGGTTGCCGCCATATGGGAAGATAGCGGCGATCTTTCCTATCACCGCGATTTCATCGCAGGCCGCCTTGCCGATCCGCGCACATTGCCGCTGATCGGCACCTTTGGCGGCGTGCCCTTCGGTTACTTCGAACTCTATTGGGCGAAGGAAGACAGGATCGGACCGCATTACGAGGCCGACGGCTATGACCGAGGTTGGCATGTGGCGATCGGCGAGGATGATTTCCGCGGGAAAGCCTTCGTCAGCGCCTGGCTGCCGTCGCTTATGCACTACATGTTCCTGGCCGATCCGCGCACGCGACGTATCGTCGGTGAGCCGATCCATCATCACACCCAGCAGATCCGCAATCTCGACCGTTCCGGCTTCGCCAAGGTCAAGCATATTCAGTTCCCGCACAAGAAGGCGCTGCTGGTCATGCTCCTGCGTGAGCGCTTCTTCATGGATCGGCTGCTGTTGCCGGATCTCACCGGCTTGTCCACAGAGGATGGGCAGCCTGTCCTTGGCTCGCTGGCGCGGAGCGCCTGATGACGACAGCCGTCGATATGAACGATCCGCGCGTCAAGCGGCTCGTTCTGGCTGTCGCGCTTCCGGCCGTGGCAGGACTTGCCGCCAGTGCCGGCCATCATGCGATCAACGCGATCTTCCTTGGAGCGCTCGGCCCGGACGTGCTGGCAGGCATCAGTCTGGTCATGCCGCTGTTTCTGCTCGTCGCGGCCGCCGGTCAGGGGCTGGGTATCGGGCTTGCGACGCTGCTTGCGCGCCACCTTGGCGAAGGGGATCTCAAAGCCGCGGCGTCGGTCGCCACGACAGCGCTCGCGGCGACGATCCCGCTCGGTATTTTCTTGTCGATCCTGATCTATCTCGGCCTGCCGGATTTTGTCGGCGCACTCGGCGCCAGCGACAATCTCCTCGCTCCTGGGCTCGATTATGGGCGGCTGCTTGCTTTCGGTATGACACTCGGGCTTTTGCAGGCTATCTGCGATTTCATAGCGATCGCCGAGGGCAATTCACGCTTCTCGATGATCGTGCTGATCGCGAGCTTCGCCTTGAACGCGGTTCTCGACCCCGTCTTCATCTTTGTCTTCAAGCTCGGCGCGTC
Source organism: Rhizobium sp. BK098 (assembly GCF_014193155.1). NCBI lineage: Bacteria > Pseudomonadati > Pseudomonadota > Alphaproteobacteria > Hyphomicrobiales > Rhizobiaceae > Rhizobium > Rhizobium sp. BK098. Next base: position 29,220 of record NZ_JACHYY010000015.1, read on the forward strand.
CGGCGCGGCACTGGCGACCATTGTTTCATCCATTGCGGCCCTTGCATGCTATGCCGTCTACTTCCTGCGCCGATGGGGAACGGTGAGCGTGACCGGCGGGGCGATTTGCTGGCAACTGCTTTGGCCGATCGCGCGGATCGGCCTTCCCGCTGCCGCAACAAGCATCGTCACGGGCCTCGGCTTTCTGGTCCTGATACGGGAGGCCGCTGTCCATGGCGGCGATAAAGGTGTCGCGGCAACGGCGATTGCGATCCGGCTGATGACTCTGGGACAGCTTCCGCTGTTCGGCTTTTGCCTCGGTGCCCAGAGTGTCGTCAGTCACGCCTTTGGCGCGGGCGATGCTGAGCGGCTCAAAGCCGTCATCCGGTTCATGCTGGCTGTGACGATACCGGTCGCATTACTCTATTCCATCTTGCTGTTCTTGGCTGCCGAGCCGATCGCACGCCTGTTCACGGATAGCCAGGACGTCGTGGATGAGGCAGTCGCCTGGCTGCGGTCCCTCTTTCCGATCTTTCCGCTTGCGGCTTTTCAATCCGTGCTGCTCGTCATGCTGCAATCGCGGGGCAGGGCGGGTCTGTCCGCCGTCGTCGGGCTTGCGCCGCAGGGCTATTTGCTGATCCCGCTTCTGCTCGTGCTACCGCTTTGGATGGGCTTTGCCGGGATCTCTGCTGCTGCCGTTGTCGCTGCCATTCTTGCTGCCATCCTCGGCGGCTTTGTCGGGTGGCGGGAATGGCTCGCCATTCTGCCGGCCGACGCACCGAGCCGCCTTGTTGGCCAATCGACACTTCACTCCTGACCCAAGAGGAACGCCATGAACGAGACGCCGAGATTCGATGCCTACCGCCACGCCATTCCCGATACGCTGATGACGCCGCGCGACGATCCGTTCGATGCAGCCGTGCCGCCGATCTATCAGACATCCCTCTTCCTGTTCGATAGCTACAAGGAGCTGGAGGACGTCTTCGCCGGCCGTTCGAAGAAGCCGATCTATTCGCGCGGCGACAATCCGACCGTGCGGCTTCTGGAGCGCAAGATCGCCGAGATGGAAGGCGCGGAAGAGGCACGCGCCTTTTCGAGCGGCATGGGCGCGATTGCTGCTGCGGTTCTCGCCTTCGTCGGACCCGGCGACCGTATCGTCACCGTGCGGCACGTCTATAGCGATGCCTTCCGCTTCTTCGAAAAAGTCCTGAAGCGCTTCGGCGTCGTCGTCGACTATATCGATGGCACCGATACGGGGGCTATGCTTGCTGCACTTCCGGGTGCCAAGCTCGCCTATCTCGAAAACCCGACCTCGATGGTCTTCGAATTGCAGGATCTGACTGCGATCGCCGAGGCCGCTCGCCGCCACGGCGTCGTGACAATGGTCGACAATTCCTGGGCAACACCGCTCTTTCAGAGGCCTCTCTCCGTCGGTATCGATATCGTCATCCACGCCGCCTCGAAATATCTCGGCGGACAGAGCGACACGGTGGCAGGTCTGGTCACTGGCTCGAAGGCGCATATCGACCGGATCAACAGCGAAATCTACCCATACACCGGAGCGAAGCTGGCGCCATTCGAGGCATGGCTCGTACTGCGTAATCTCGAGACACTGCCATTCCGCATGCGGCATCATCATGAAGCCGGGCTCGAAGTGGCGTCCTGGCTCGATGCCCATGCGGACGTGACCAATGTCATGCATCCGGCACTCGGCGATCATCCGGGAAAACGTACTTTCAGCGGCTTCGGTGGGCTGTTTTCCTTCGAGGTTTCGGACCGCATCGATGTGGCCGATTTCGTCGATGCGGTGCGCCTCATTCGTATTGGCGTCAGCTGGGGTGGACCGGAAAGCCTCGTGGTGCCGGCAAAGGCAGCTCTCAGCATTTCGCCGGAGACAAATGTCTTCGCGCGCTTCGGTGTCAGCGACCGAACGATCCGCCTGAACGTCGGACTGCACTCGGCCAAGGAGATCATTGCCGATCTCGAGCAGGCCCTTGTCGCCGCGAGGCGCTAGCCAGCTGCAGCACTCTTGTATTCAGAAAGGGGTGGAGTGACACGGTCGCTCCGCCCATATTATTATTCATTGTTGATCCATTCCCGCCCCGACCCGATCGAGACAAAATGACCCTCCATTCCAACGAAACGCTGAGCGCGCTTGCCGCCGAATATGGAACGCCGCTCTGGATCTATGATGCTGCCGCGATCCGCCGCCGCATCGCCCAACTCTCCGCCTTCGACGTTATCCGCTATGCGCAGAAGGCCTGTTCGAACATTCATATTCTGAAAGAAATGCGCAAAGCGGGCGTGCGGGTCGATGCTGTCTCGCTCGGCGAGATCGAGCGGGCGATGCGGGCGAGTTTTTCCGCCGGCAATGCGTCGGGAGAAGCGGAGGTCGTCTTCACCGCCGACGTCTTCGATCGGCCGACGCTGGAACGCGTCATTGCCGACAAGATCGAGGTAAATATCGGCTCCATCGACATGCTGCATCAACTGGGTGAGCGCTCACCGGGCCATAGGGTTTGGCTGCGCATCAATCCCGGCTTCGGGCACGGCCATAGCAAGAAGACCAACACCGGCGGCGAAACCAGCAAGCACGGCATCTGGTTCGAGCAATTGCAGGAGGCGGTGGCGCTGACGCGGCAATATTCGCTGAAGCTCGTCGGGTTGCACATGCATATCGGCTCCGGTGTCGATTATGGACATCTGCAGCGTGTCTGCGGTGCAATGATCGGATTCTGCCGCACGCTGGATGTCGATATCGAGGCCATCTCCGCCGGCGGCGGCCTGTCTGTGCCGTACAGGGAAGGTGAGGAGGAGATCGATCCTTCCCATTACTTTTCGCTCTGGGACAAGGCCCGGCGCGAGATCGAGACGCATGTCGGCCATCCGATCCGGCTCGAGATCGAGCCGGGCCGCTTCCTGACAGCGGATGCCGGCGTATTGCTGGCAGAAGTGAGGGCGGTCAAGATGATGGGCCGCAACCGCTTCGTGCTTGTCGATGCCGGCTTCAGCGATCTCGCCCGGCCGGCGATGTATGGCAGCTACCATCACATCACGGTCATTCCGGGCACGGCGCCTCGCAGTGCTGCCGGAACGATCTTCCCCACCGTTGTCGCAGGTCCGCTCTGCGAATCGGGCGATGTCTTCACGCAGACCGACAACGGCACGGTGGAAACCCGCGATCTGCCCGAAGCCCATGTCGGCGACTATCTCGTGTTTCATGGTGCCGGCGCTTACGGCGCGACGATGTCATCGAACTACAATAGCCGTCTCTATGCGCCAGAAGTGCTGATCGACGGCGAGACGCCTCGATTGATCCGCAGGCGGCAAACGCTGGATGAATTGCTTATGCTGGAAGGCATTTAAGCGCCGCCGATTTCCAGGCGAAAGACAGGCCCTAACTTCGGCCAAGCAGGGGCTTTTCCGCGGTTGCGAAATGAATATAGTGGCCACGTCCGTGTGTCGTGTCCGACTGCTCTCTTATCATCTCTGGCCGCAAGGCGTGAAAGTTCTGCACCGCTATGCTGGCCTGGCTTGATCAGAAAACCGAAATCGTCGAACACGCCGACCAATCCTCGCGATATTTCGAGCCGGCTCACGCAGCTTATTATAGCGGGAAGCCCGGCCAGCCGTTGAAGCTGATGCTGCAGGCGCGCAGCGATTTCCTGTCGATCTGGCGCCGCGCCGATTATCGAGAGCATGTGGCGGAGTTCAAGCTTCTGGGCCGCCAGCTCATCATTGTCAATTCGCCTGAAGCCATCCGCTATGTGGTGGCCAAACGCCATGAGAATTTCGAGCGCAAGACACCGCAGATGCGTCGCGCGCTGGAATATCTTTTGGGCGATGGTTTATTCATATCCGATAAGGAAACCTGGAAACAGCGCCGGCCGCTGGTCTCCGATATCGTGCATAAAAACCGCGTGCCGGCCTTCGGCGCGATCATGCAGAGCACGGCAAGCGAGCTTGCCGACCGCTGGCAGAGCCTCGGTGAAGGGGCGGAAGTCAACGCCCTGTTCGAGATGGCTGGACTGACGGCGGAGATCATTTCCCGCAGTGTCTTCGGCAATGACCTCGGCGAAGAAAGCGCCAATGCGGTGACCGAAGGGTTTGCGAGCTACCAGTCGCTGGTCGATTCCGTCAATTTCGGCTATTTTCTCGGCTTCGATGAAGGTTTGCCCATCATCAAGACGCCAAGCTTGAGCCGGTCGGTGAGGCGCATTCACCGGATTATCGATCAGGTGATCGAAGATCATCTGGGCGGCAAGGGTGATAACAGTTCCATGGTCGAACTGCTGATCCGTCGTCAGCAGCGCAACCCCGAGCTGAAACTCGATGTGGTGGCGCTTCGCAACGAGGCTGCCACCATCTTCATGGCCGGCCACGAAACGACCGCGGCAACGCTGACCTGGGCCTGGTATCTGCTCGCAGGCGCGCCCTGGGTGGAAGAGGCAGTTCATGCGGAAATCGACGCCGTCTGCGGCGATCGGGTTCCCTCGATCGATGATGTTGCGAAGCTAGACTGGTGCCGTGCGGTCATCGAAGAGACGCTGCGCCTCTATCCTCCCGTGCCGATCCTGGCACGCCAGGCGGCTGAGGCCGACCAGATCGGCGACGTGAAGGTACGCAAGGCCGCATTGGTGCTGATCGTGCCCTGGATCTTGCATCGCACGGATTCGCTCTTTCCCGAGCCGCATCGCTTTCACCCCGAGCGCTTCCTCGGCGAGACACGGCCGACGCCCTACAGCTATATTCCCTTCGCCGCCGGCCCGCGCGTATGCCCCGGTCTGCAATTCGGCCTTACCGAGGCGATCCTTTGCCTGGCGATCCTGGCCCAGCGTTTTCGTGTCCGGATCAGGGATGGACACAAGGTTCAGCCACAATGCCGTCTGACGCTGCGTCCGCGCGAGGGCATGCCCGTGACATTGCATCGGCGTCAGGGATGACGGCTGGGGACGAGGGCGACGAAAGAGTTGTCGCGTCAAAGCGCAAGGCGTGGACCTATGAGCCTGCCAAGGCCCCGCCCTTGGCCGATTTCGCAGCTGGCGGTAACCGTCGCAAGGCATTTCTGCGCTACTGGATCTTCGAGAACATCGACAATGCCGTCGATCTCTTCTTCTATTTTTCCTTCATGCTCTTGCCGGCCAGCGTCTGCTCGGATCTCGGCGGCTGGCTTGGGCGTCTGCTTGCTCCCCGCTTTCATAAAGCGGCTTACGCGCGAGCGGCAGCCAATCTCAAGACGATAAGGCCCGAACTTACGGATATCGAGCTCCAGCGGCTTCTCGATGCCTATGCCGATTCTCAAGGGCGGCAGATGGCGGAATATTCTGTCGCGCCGAGACTGGCACGGCGGCACGTCCGCATGATTGGTACCGAAGGGTTGGTTGAGCGTTGCAGCCAGGGCCCGGTGATCTTCATTGCGCCGCATATCAGCAACTGGGAAGTGCTCTGGCATTGTCTTCTCGACATGGGGCTGGACGTTACTATGAATTACGACCCGCCCAAACGCCGCTCACGCCATTATATCGTCAACCGGCTGCGCAAGGGAGCTGGGCTTGGAATCTTGAAACCTGGCCGAAGCTTCGTCCGCCCGGCTCTGAGAATCCTGGAAAACGGCGGCAATCTGCTGATGTTCTGTGATGAGGGATTTAACGGACGTATCCGAGCGCCAATCCTGGGCAGGCCTGTGCACCTTGAGGGCAATTATGCGCTCATTGCGCGAATGGCGAGGAAGACAAATGCGCTGATCTATCCGATTTATATTGTTCGGGAAGAGGGGGCGCGATTTGCGCTGACGGCCTTGAAGCCTTTCATGCTGCCCGAAAAATTCGGCGTTGAGGAACACCTTGTTCAGGACGTCGCGCAATTGAATGTCGTGATAGAACCGGTAGTGCGCTTGCATCCGGAGCAATGGTATTTTGTCGATAATCGACTGCAGTGACAATCGAGATTGAATTTGAGTATTTCGTAATTTGGATATCGCACCTCTTTCGTCACCTTGCGAATCTTACGCATTATCTGTGACCTCAGGTTGCGTGATTTGATTTTAGGAGATAGAAGCCTATCAGCTATAAGGCCAGGCATGGATGCGATTTCTCAGGGCTCAAATCGCCCTTGAGCTAAGATCTTTTAGCCGCCACCTCCGGTTTTTACCAGGCGTGATGGCAATCTACAGCACGTTGTCGAGGGATGATGCGCCGTTCAATGAGCTCAATCGCTATGAACTGAACGCCCCCTATTCGGCCAGCAAGGCGGCAGGCCTCACATTCGGTTCAAATATAGCGCGCCGCAATCTGTTGCAGCGTGGCCATGTCCGAGGTGCTGCGCGCCTTGTCCGCCCAATCCAGAAAGGCGCGGATGCGGCGGGCGACCTTTTCGGGGTGATGCTGGCTGATGTCCGCGATTCGGTGATCGAGGAAGGGATTGAGGAAGCGATCGAGTGTCGTTGCGACATAGGCTTTTGCCTCGTCGCCCATACCGTTTGCGGCAAAGCCGGGCAGCACTTCGCTTTCATAGAGGGTGTCTAGCCTGGTCCGTATATCTTTGTCGGCCAGGATGGCACGCACGGTTTCATCCGCCGGCCGGCCTTCGCGCTGCCAGATTTCGGCAAGAAACGTGTGGCCGAGATTGAGGATATGCAGTTTCAGGCGTTCATAGGGTTCGAGATCGTCCGTCAATACGATGCTTGGATGTTGGCATGGCGCTCGCACGCCGGGCGCGCGCTTGATCGCCCATAGGGCATAAGGTTCGGCAACAGCGCCGATCGGTTCAATCGGCTCGGAAACAATACGATCGACCAAGGTTTCGGCGAAGGCGACGTGGCCGTCGAGCCAGTCATAAAAACCAGCCGCCACATTGTTGAGCCTGGCACAATCGACGACCGCCTGCTTCAGAACATGGCCATTGCCCGTTATCAGTTCGCAGGGAAGGATGATCAGGGGGCGGGCGGAGGCCTGCCAGCGTTGGACGAGGAGGGCGGCAAGTTTTGCGGGGAAAGATCGAGGAACATCGCCATCTGAACCGAAACGATCATCCTCCGGCCAGGTCTGGTAACCGGTGTCGCCGGTGTTGGAGACGACGAATTCGGCCTCCTCGACAAAGAGTTTAGACAGCTCCCTCCAATGCTCCGTTGCGGAAAGGCCGCGATCGACGCTGGTGACCTGAATGGTGCGATTGAGTGGCTGGCCATCCGACATGCCGCGGATGATGACCGGATAGCCCTGCGGATTGCCGAAGGCGGCGACACGTCCGCTGCGGCTGCTGGCGCCTGAGACCTGAACGACGGCGATCGGACCGACATCCTGGCCGGATTGCTGTGCTTCGTGCACAAACAACGCCGCGTGCGCCTGCAGGAACCGGCTGGTGCCAAATTGGATGATCCGTGAGCTCAAGCCGATATCCTCATATATGAATGCTGTTGGTAGACCATGTGTGGGGATGTGGAGATCCACGTATTTATCAGTGATTGTTTTTTATCTATAGAAAACATTGAAGCCGCCGGCCGTCAAATGTTTTCTATGGCAATAACAGAGCATTTCCCTCAGCGGATTTGCTGTAGCGGCCTGATCGAGGCCAGTGTGGCTGCACTCGGAGCTCTGAAAGAATGCTCGGGCGGTTCGCGTGGCGGGCTGTGTTTCACGCATTCAGCTATAGAACTCGCGCGCCACAAGGCCGGTTTGCCTGATCCGTTATTTTCTTAGGGCCGAGGTTGATCAGCGCGCCGCAGGACCTGCCGCCCGACGCATGTTTTCTTCGGTCAGCGTCTGGCCGTGGAATTTCGACAGCGCCATGACGACGTCATCGATTTCTTGGTTAAGCCGCTGGGCGTCCCATTGCAGGGCCGCTGCGGCGATGGCGCCGATTTCGCGCAGGCCTTGGATCGTCAGCAGGCCTTCGATCGCCATGGTCGTGCGGCGGAAGACGATGTCGGAGAGATGCACGACCATCTCCTGGCGTGCGATCCAGTCAATCTCCAGCGCGCTATGACGTGGGGCGCCGCTTATGCGTCGACTGTCACTATAGTCGCAACGGTGGGCAAGAATTTCCGCGGCGGTCGTGCCGTATCGGCCAAGCAGTTCATCCACTCTATCTGCCTCGACACCAGTCTTTGCGGCAACGGATCTAATCCAATTCGCCCGCTCATTGGAGGTGATCGGGAAATCCCGTCCGCCGCCGATCGCAAGGCGCTCGGTCGATGTTCTGCGTCTGCGTTGGAGGCGTGCGAGCACGGTATCGGAGACTTCCTCGGCAAAGCCGCGGAACGTGGTCCACTTGCCGCCAACGAGCGAGATGATCGGGAACGGCCGTCCGGCCTGGGGTTCAAAGGCGGGTGCGGAGTGATCGCGGCTGATCAGGCCGGGCGAGGAGGCATCCGAGGCGGGCAGAGGCCGAATGCCGCTATAGCTATAGGTTACCTGATCGCGGTCGAAGCGCAGGCTCGGCAGTAGCGACCTGACGCTGTCGAGGAAATAGTCGATCTCCGGTTCTTCGCAGCGAACATTGTCCGGATCGTCGCAAGGGATATCGGTTGATCCGACGAGTGCCTGGCCGAGATAGCCATAGACAAGGCAGATGCGGCCGTCATCGGCTTCGAAATAGATCATATGGCCATTCAGGCTGCGCACTAGTTCCGGATGATCGAGCAGGATATGCGATCCCTTGGTACCGCCGATCAGATGGGCGGGTGCTCCAAGAGCGGCGTTGACATGATCGATCCATGGGCCGGCGGCATTGATGACGAGCTTCGGCTTGACCGAAAAGGCATAGCCATCCGCGCGCTGGAAGGTCAGCAGGCCGTCGGCTGACGAAACCAGCCGGGTCGAATTTGCCGCCAATGAAGCCTTGTTCGTCTCCAGCCCGTCCTTGACCAGTTCATAGACCAGCCGTTCCGGCCGGCTGATCTTGGCATCGTAATAGATGCCGCCGGCGACGATCTCTGGCGTCACATGTGGCATTTCCTTCAGCGCCCGGCGCTTCAAAAGGAACCGGTGGCGCGGCATGACGCGGTTGCGCGAGCCGAAGAAGTCATAGAGCGCGAGCCCGATCTTGATAAGCAAGGCGCCGCGGCTGCGCGGGGCGGTGGTCGAGCCCATCAGCGTGCGAAGGGCGGCCCAAATCCCGCGCGTCCAGGAGAAGATCGGCACGAAGGTCGGCAAAGCTTCGACGCAATGCGGCGCATTCTTGAGCAGTAGATTCCGCTCGAGCGCCGACTGCGCGACGAGCCGGAACTCGCCGGTTTCGAGATATTTGAGTCCGCCATGGATCAGCCGCGATGGCGCAGCACTCGTTCCCGAGCCGAAATCGGATTTATCGATGATCAGGCAATTGACGCCCTGCAGCGAGAGATCGCGGAAGAGGCCGGCACCATTAACGCCGGCGCCGAGAATGACGACATCGACATCTCCGTCTTGAAGTTGCGAGAAGCGTTGTTTCAGATCGGCGGCCATATCGGTCATAACATCATCGTCCTGGTGTATTGCCGCGATAGACCCAGTCTTCGCGACGCAAGTGGCGGTCTAGCCTTGGGAGTGCTGGGTTGCGAGATTGCCGATCCGCGGCCAGAGCGGCGTCATTGCTTCGGCAATGTCGCGAAAGAGCTGATAGCGGATACGGTAGTCTGCGCTGCGGTCGGGATCCGGAGAGTAGGTTCTGGCGATCTTGCCGACATCGCGCGGGTCGCTCTGCGGGCTTGAATAGACGCCAATGCCGGCACCGGCGCAAAGGGCTGCCCCCCAGGCAGCGGCTTCATCGGTTTCCGTTACGGTAACGGGCATGGCGAGTACGTCTGCAAACATCTGCACGACAATCGGATTGCGCGAGACACCGCCTGCCAACCTTGCCTGATCGAAGGAAAAACCGGCACTTAGGGCATCGACGTGAATCTTGTGGTTGAAGGCGATGCCTTCCAGAACCGCGCGCAGCATGTCGCCGCGATCATGCCAGCCGCCAAGCCCGAAGAAGCTGGCAGTGGCCTCGGCACCATAGGGCGAACCGAACAGATAGGGATGGAATAGCGCGCTCGACGGTCGATTGAACGCTGCCTCGATCTCGGGACCGAGCATGGTATGAATGGACGTGCCGGCAGCTTCGGCACCGACGATGTCGCTGGCGCAGAGCTTATCCAGGAACCATTCGTAATTGGCTGACGATGCCGGCGAAATCGACATGTTGTTCCATTGGCCAGGCGCAATGGCGTTGCGGCAGAACCAGCGGCGATCAACGCTCGGTTTTGATGACAGCGTCTCGTTGATCGAATAGGTACCGGCGATGACGGCAACGACGCCGGGGGCATAGCCGCCGGCGCCGAGGGCCGATGCGGTGACGTCATGCAGGCCGGCAACGACGGGCGTGCCTTCGGCAAGGCCGGTGCGCTTTGCGACGGCCTCGGTCACATATCCGACGATCTCATCCGATCGCGAGGCAGGCGGTAAGGCGTCGGTGATTTCATCAACACCAAAAAGCCTCAGTGCATCCGGCGCATAATCCTGCGTCGTGACATTGGTGAAGGACGTACTCGCCTCGGTGCGGTCAGTGCCGACAACGCCGGTCAGGCAGAAGCGCAGCCAGTCCTTGCAACTCAGGATATGGCCGATCTCAACAAAGCGCTCCGCTTCGTTGGCTTTGATCCAGGCAAGCAAGGCCGATGGCGCCGAGACATGCGGCAATTGCCCGGTCAGCTTCAAGGATTCATCGGCAACAGGGCTCTTCAGCCATTGTTCGACGATCGAGCCGGCGCGGCTGTCGAGCGAGAGAATGGCGCGTCCGAGCGGCTTCTTTGCCTTGTCGAGCAGATAGATGCCATCACCGTGAGCGGTTGCGGCAATCGCCTGGATGTCGCTTGTCGGGCGGTTGCTGAGCTTGATTGCCTCGGCAATGGCGTCGGCCGTCTGGCTCCAGAGTTCGTTCATGTCGCGCTCGACATGGCGGGCCTTCGGCATAAACTGCGTCACGCGACGGCGGGCAACGGCAAGCGGCGTTCCGTCGATGTCGAAGATGACGGCCTTGGTGACGGTCAAGCCGCTGTCAATTCCGAGCAGACTCGGCATTCTCATTGCTCCTAATCGCAAACGAAGAGGGTAAGCCCTGACGGCTTCAGTCTCCGGATCATTTCCAGTCGCCGCCGGCGACGACGACATTGATATTCTTGCTGCGCATGCGCTCCAGATGGTCGGCAGGCGTCTTGCCGTCGACGATGACGACATCGAATTCGCTCAAATGCGCAAAACTATGCAGAGCCCGGCGTTCGAACTTCGTGTGATCCATCAGCAGGACGCGCTTGGCGGCGCTTTCGAACATGGCGCGCTTGATATCGACGATCTCGGGCGACTGATGGAAAACCACGTCGTCGATGATGGCCGACATCGAGATAAAGGCGGCATCGGCCCGCAAGCGGTTGATCTCGTTGATCGTCATCCGCCCCATAAAGGCGTTGCACCAATTATAGTACTGCCCGCCGAGCGCCAGAAGCGTCACGTCATGCATATCCTTCAGCGCATTCATCAGCGTCAGCGAATTGGTGATCGCCGTCAGCGGAACCTTGGCCGGCAGCTGCGAGGCCATCTGCAGGACGGTGGTGGAATCGTCGAGGAAGATTGCCTGGCCAGGTTCGATGAATTGCATGGCGGCTGCGGCTATCGTCTTCTTTTCGGCAGCCTGCCGGTTGGCGCGATAGACGTCGCTCGATTCGATCAGGCTGGTGGCAGCAGCCGATACGATGCCACGTGTCTTGCGGAACAAGCCGCGGCTGACCAGTTCGTCGACATCGCGATGCGCCGTCATCAGGCTGATGCCGAAACGCTCGGTCAGATCCTCGATGCGCATGGAACCCTCCGCCATTACGGCCTCGGCTATCATCTGGCGCCTGGCGATCTGACGGGAATGGCGGCTGTCGCTTGGCAGCTCGTCCTGCAGGAATGCTACGGGGCTTGTCTTGTCTGTCACTTTGGCCTCTGACGCTGAGCCTTGCGGAGATCAGCTTACTGCAGCGAATATCGTGAAAAAATATGAAAGAACAATTCGCTATCAGGATTTCTGCAAGTTCTGTCTGATGTTCAGCCAGGATGCCGCTCATCGCGACCAAGGGATGGGGACGCCGGTGTGCGGCGTCCCCAATGTCATTACTGGGCGAGAACGAAGGGTGCCGTGTACTTGTCGACATTGTCCTTGGTGATCAGGATGCAATCGAAAAGCTGCTTTTCGCTCTTGGCACCGGTCTTGCCGGTCTTGATGAAGCTGTCGGCCTGCTTGACGGCTTCTTCGGAGAAGATAGCGACCGGCTGCAGGACGGTGTACTGAAGCTCACCGGCCTTGATGGCGGCGACAGCGTCCGGCGAACCGTCGAAGCCGCCGACTTTGACGTTGGCGAGCTTGCCGGCTTCTTTCAATGCAGCAATTGCACCAAGCGCCATTTCGTCATTGCCGGAAATCACGCCGGTGATGTCGGGGTGCGCCTGCAGCATGGACTGCATCTTGTTGTGGCCCTGGGTGCGGTCCCAGTTGGCAACTTCCTTGGCAACCTTCTTCAAGTCGGGATATTGCGTCAGAACGGTTTCATAGCCGTTTGAGCGGGTGGCGGCATTGTTGTCGGAGGGCGAGCCGAAGAGTTCGGCATAATTGCCCTTGTCGCCAACGGCTTCGACCCACTGCTGAGCGCCGATCGCCGCACCCTGAGCGTTGTTGGAGACGAGTTGAGCCTTGGCAAGGCCTTCCTGGTTGATTTCGGCATTGACGAGGAAGACCGGGATGCCGGCCGCAACGGCCTTCTTGACTGCACCGACCGAGCCGTCAGCATTGGCCGGATCGAGGATGATGGCGACCGACTTGTTGGTAATGGCCGTATCGATCAGGTTGCTTTCGGTGTTGGTATCGCCCTTGTGTGCGCCGACTGTTGCCGTGTAGCCGAGCTTTTCAGCGGTTGCCTTGGCGATATTGCCTTCCGTCAGCCAATAGGGGTTGGACGGATCGTTGACGATGACGGTGATCTGGCCGGCGGCCCAGGCGGCCCCGGTCAGAAGCGGTGCCACAGCAACTGCTGCCATGACGATGCGCAAGCCTTTTTTGAACATTAGTCTCTCTCCCTTTGATGAGCTCTGGTGATGCCGGCGAACCGGCGGTCCTTTCTCCGGCCGGTGCTTTCACCGACCAGTGACAAGTTTCGGTGCAACGTCAGCCGGACTTGGTCCTGCGTCCGTACTGGATGCTGTTCATGAGCACGGCGAGCACGATGACTGCGCCGGTAAAGACCGTCTGCCAGTAGGCCGAGACGCCGATGATGACGAGGCCATCCGCCAGAAAGCCGATGACGAATGCGCCAAGCATGGTGCCGCGCACCGTGCCGCGGCCGCCGGTCAATGCGGCACCGCCAATGACGACGGCAGCAATTGCGGTCAGCTCGTAGCTGGTGCCAGCGTTCGGACCGGCCGAGGTCAGCTGCGAGGACAGGACGAGGCCGGCAATGGCGGCACAAATGCCCGACAGGACATAGACAGCGATCTTGACCTGCTTGACCGGAACGCCGGAAAGATCGGCAGCGCGCTCGTTGCCGCCTGAGGCATAAAGCCAGCGGCCAAAGGCGGTGCGGCTGAGAACGATACCGCAAATGATCGCAAGCACCGCAAGGACGATGACGCCGATCGGGACGCCGGCGAGACGGTTGAAGCCCAGCCAGTTGAAGCCGGTATTGCCGAGTTCGGGGCGGCCGCCGAGATTGTTGTAGGTAAGCCCGTTGGTCATCAGCAACGCGATACCACGCGCGACATAGAGCACGCCCAGCGAAGCGACGAAGGCCGGGACGCGCAGATAGGCGATAAGCACGCCGTTGACCGCACCGACGATGCCACCGAGAATGCAGGTCAGCACCACGACGGCCCAGACCGGCGGATACAGGATGACGCCGAAGCTTGAAAGCGTGACGCCCTGCATAAGGAAGCCGGCGATACAGCCGGCAAGGCCGAGTGTCGAGCCGACGGAAAGATCGATTCCGCCATTGAGGATGACCAGCAGCATGCCGATGGCAAGGATGCCAAAGATCGCTACATGCGAGGCCATGGTCAGGAAGTTGCTGAGCGAGAAGTAGTAGGGCGATAGGAAGGAAAAGACCGCGATGATGACGATCAGCGCAAAGAAGGCGCGTCCTTCCAGGATCAGCCGCACGAGACTGAAATTCCGCCGCTGTCCGTTGGAAACTGGCTTTTTATCTGTGATGTTCGTGACTGACATAATCAGTGCTCCATGAATGCGGCTAGTGCGCGACCACTGCTTCGCCAGAGGCGGCCATGATCTTTTCTTTGGTGACGTCAGGACCGAATTCGGCAGAAATCCTGCCGCGGTGCATGACGATGATGCGATGGGCGATGCTCAGGCACTCGGCGACTTCCGACGTCGAATAGATCACCGCCAGCCCCTCCTTGGCGCGCTCGGCCAGCAGCTTGAAGACCTCAGCCTTCGCGCCGATGTCGATGCCGCGGCTCGGCTCGTCGAGCAGGATCACGCGAGGTGCCGTCGCCAACATCTTGCCGATGACGACTTTCTGCTGGTTGCCGCCCGATAGCGAGCCGATCGCCGCATCGCCGCCGTCGGTCTTGATATGAACCTTGCGGATGGAGTCGTTCACCAGCGTCCGCTCGCGGCCGCCGGAGGTGAAAAGACCCTTGGTGAAGGCGCCGATGCTGGCAAGCGACAGGTTCGAGCCGACCGTCATCGTTTGAACGAGACCATCGCGCTGGCGATCTTCCGGTACCAGTACAAGCCCTTGCGCGATGCGTCCGGCGATGCTGAGACCACCGACATCCGTGTTGCCGAGGAGGACGCGGCCCCCGCTCGAGCGCAGCCGTCCTGCCACGCATTCGAGCAGTTCGGTACGGCCGGCGCCCATCAGACCATAGATGCAGACGATTTCGCCGGCGCGGACTTCAAGCGATAGGCGATCGACGGCGTTATAGGCGGCGCCCGAAGGGCCTGGAACCGTGAGATTGTCGATCGTCAGCGCCACGTCGCCCATTCTGTGGCCGGTCGGCGGGCTGCCGAGGTCAAAATTGTCGCCGACCATGTTGCGCACGATCCATTCGAGATCGATGTCCTTGCGCTCGGCATAGGCGGTCATGTTGCCATCGCGCAGAACGACGGCGTGATGGGTGATCTGCAGCGCCTCTTCCAGGTGGTGCGAGATATAGACGATCGACACCCCGCGGTTCGTCAGGTCGCGAATGACCTTGAAGAGAACTTCGACCTCGCTGGCGCTGAGCGCCGAAGTCGGCTCGTCCATGATCAGGATGCGGGAATTGACCGATAGAGCGCGAGCGATCTCGACGATCTGCTGCTGGCCGAGACGTAAATCCTCGACCGGTGTCATCGGATCGATGTTTTCTTCGAGCTCCTCCATCAGTGCCCGGGTTTGGCGTTCTTCCTCGGCAAAATCGACCACGCCTCCCTTCATGATCTCACGACCCATGAAGATGTTGTCACGGACGCTGAGATTCGGCGCCAGGCTCAATTCCTGGTGGATGATGGAAATGCCGCAGGCGCGCGCATGCGTGGAGGAGGCGAAGGAAATGGGGGCGTCATCGAGGATGATCTCCCCCGATGTCGGCTGGATGACGCCGGAGAGGATCTTCATTAGGGTGGATTTGCCCGCGCCGTTTTCACCGAAGAGGGTGGTGACCTCGCCGCGGCGAATATCGAAATTGACACCCTTCAGCGCATGGACGCTGCCATAGGATTTGGCAACGTTGCGGGCGGCGAGAACGACTTCACCCGTGGTCGTGCCATTGTGCTGGACCTGGCTCATTTCACGTCGACCTTTACCGGGGTGACGAGCCAGTTCTTCGGATTGATGAGCTTGAAGACCCCGACGACCGTTGCCGTCTTGCCGGTCAGCTTTTCAGGATCCAGGCCGCCAAGGGTCGCCTTCTTCATCTCGTTGTTGATGGCGGAGCCCGCGTCCTGATATTCGATCTGGTTGGTGAATTGCCCGAATTCAATCTTGCCAGTCGCATCGCGAAGATCGGTGCCGTTGATGGCAGGACCCGTCTGGATGCGAACGGTGATGCCGTCAGGCATGCCATCGACCTTGAATTCGTTGAGGTTGGCCTTGCGTTCACCGAAGGCGCCCGTCAAGGAGACGGGAAGAACGGGACCGGTTGTAGTCGCGACGCCATATTTCTCGCCGACCGCCTTCTTGTCGGCGAGAACCGCACTGGCGAGCGTCACCGCATCGACGGCGCGCTTTTCGACATCGGCCTGCACTTTCGGGAATTCGGCGGTGCCATAGGTATCCGGTTGGAAACCCTGTTCGCGCACGTCGTGTTCGGAGCCAATCTTGACCACCTTGGTATCGGCGGCGATGGCGCCGATCACGATCACAAAGGCGGCGATGCCGGCGACGATCTTCACCTTGGAGCCTGTCGGCTTGGCAGTTGCGTATTGAGCTTGCGTATTCATGTTCAAACGACCTTGGGCATGTCAGCCGGATTGCCTGATGGAGAAAGGGAGAAAAGTGCCGCGATCCGGCTTAGTGGCAGTCGGGCCTGCGCATTTGGTGCGCGGCGCGTTCCGCTTGGCTTCGGGCTACGCCGTCACCGAAAGGGAAATTCAACATCAGGAGCCTCCTCAGCATACAGGCGACTGTCTCCTCCAATCGCCCTCTTCACATTTTCCGCATCTATGCGATATTTGTGATATAAGTATGTTAATAACTGCGCTTCATATGTTATAAATCTTTAAGGCTGTCAACCGTGATTTAGTGCGCTTCGTATTCGGTGGGCCTCTATGAGTTTCAGTGTTTCCCGTTTTTTCGCGCTTAAGCTTGCTGCTCTATTGGTGCTGTACGGACGCCCTGCGATCGGTGCCGCTTTAGTCGCCTTAACTACAAGCCAACTGTTTAAGTAATTAAAATAATTGGTGAATACGGAAACGCTGCACACATATTTTGCAGCGTCTTACTAACCCCTTCTGAGGAGCTCCGTCCGTTACGTCAATTTTCCTCGATTGCAGTCGCCGCTCCTGCTTGCGGTGACGCGACGTTTATTTCCATCTATTTTATATGAAAAAAATTACAACACCAGAAAATTATTACTGCAGCCGCGATATCTTTGTGTTATGAGGGCGGCATTCGGATGAATCGTGGATCCATTGTCTGTTAAGTGCTGCTTCGTTCGTCATTCTGTCTGTGGAGTGGCAAATATAGCGACGACGAATGCGGACGAGCATAGCTTATGCCCTTGGTTGTAAGGGGAGGAATGAAAATGTTTGTGATGTTTGCTTGCGCTCGTGTTGCAAGACGCGGGACGGTGGGGTCGGCGTCCAATGCCTAAGGGTAACGGGATCATCATCGGAATCGATGCGGGGACCTCTGTTTTGAAGGCAGTTGCCTTCGACCTAACCGGAAAGCAGATCGCTTCCGCTTCGGCGCGAAATCGCTACCGGACGGGTGAAGACGGATCGGTCACGCAGTCGCTCGGCCAGACCTGGGCGGACTGTGTCAGCGCGTTGCGCGGGCTTGGAGAGAAGGTGGAAAATCTTGCCAGCCGGACGGCTGCGATCGCGGTTACGGGGCAGGGCGACGGCACTTGGCTTGTTGGTCCTGGCAATGCGCCCGTCGATGATGCCTGGCTTTGGCTTGATGCCCGAGCCGCATCGACGGTCACACGGTTGGGCGCCCTGGAAGGTAATCGCGCCCGTTTCGAGGCGACCGGAACCGGTCTCAATACCTGCCAGCAGGGCGCGCAGCTCGCCCATATGGATCGCTTCATGCCTGAGCTTCTCGATCGGGCCGAGACGGCGCTGCATTGCAAGGACTGGCTCTATCTCAATCTGACAGGCGTTCGCGCGACCGATCCATCCGAGGCGAGCTTCACCTTCGGTAATTTCCGCAATCGTCAGTATGATGCTGTTGTCATCGATGCGCTCGGCCTTGCCCGCCGGCGCTCGCTTCTTCCCGAGATCGTCGATGGAACGGAGATCAGCCATCCCTTGACGGAAACGGCGGCAAAGGCAGCCGGTCTGCTGGCCGGAACGCCGGTATGTCTCGGCTATGTCGACATGGTGATGACCGCACTTGGCGCCGGAGTTCGCACCGGCGGCCAGAACGCGGCCTGCTCAACGATCGGATCGACGGGCGTGCATATGCGCGCAAAGGCCGTGCCGGATGTCCAGCTCAATGACGAAGGGACCGGCTATGTGATCGCCCTGCCGATCCCTGGCATCGTCACGCAGGTCCAGACCAACATGGGTGCGACCATCAATATCGACTGGATTCTGAAGATCGCGGCAGATCTGATGTCCGCAAGCGGGAGCGAGATTTCCTATTCCGACCTCATTCCGCGCATCGACGCCTGGTTTGCCGAAGCGCGGCCGACAAATCTTATCTATCATCCCTATATTTCCGAGGCCGGCGAGCGCGGTCCCTTCGTCAATGCCCATGCGCGTGCCGGCTTTACCGGCCTTTCGACGCGGCATGGATTTGCCGACATGCTGAGGGCTGTCGTCGAAGGGCTCGGCATGGCAACGCGCGATTGCTATGCCGCCATGGGCGACATGCCTTCGGAGCTGCGCATCACGGGAGGAGCTGCCCGGTCGCGCGCACTGCGGGGTTCGCTGTCGGCCGCCGTCAAGGCACCGGTGCGGATTTCCGATCGCGAGGAGGCGGGGGCCGCAGGCGTCGCGATGATGGCCGCCGTCGCGATCGGCGCCTATCGCGACATGGACAGCTGCATTGCTGACTGGGTGACGCCGCTGCTCGGCGAAGCCGAAGCGCCGGATCAGGAAAACGTTGAGCGCTATGACCGCTTGTTCGACGCCTACAAGGACGTGCGCCAGGCGATTGCGCCGGCTTGGGACAAACTGGCCCAGCACTAGCCGTTATCAGGCCGGCGAGCGAGCGCGGCTTAAAAGATTGAATTGATGATGCCATAGGCATCCTTAGGAGCATGACATGATGGAACCGGAAATCTTTGATCTTTTCGTGATTGGCGGAGGCATCAATGGCGCCGGCATTGCCCGCGATGCGGCCGGCCGCGGCCTTTCGGTTATCATGTGCGAGAAAGGCGATCTCGCCGAGGGGACGTCTTCGCGCTCCGGCAAGCTCGTGCATGGCGGCCTGCGCTACCTTGAATATTATGAATTCCGCCTAGTGCGCGAGGCACTGATCGAACGTGAGGTGCTGTTGAACTCGGCCAGCCACATCATCTGGCCGATGCGCTTCGTTCTTCCCCATAGTCCGACGGATCGTCCGGCCTGGCTGGTTCGTCTCGGTCTGTTTCTCTACGATCATCTCGGTGGCCGCAAGAAGCTGCCGGGCACCCGCTCGCTCGATCTGCACCGCGATCCGGAAGGGGCGCCGATCCTGGATCAATATTCCAAGGGTTTTGAATATTCCGACTGTTGGGTTGATGACGCCCGGCTCGTCGTTCTCAACGCTCTCGATGCTTCCGCCAAGGGCGCGCGGATCCTGACGCGCACGGCTTGCGTCAGCGCGCGTCGCGAGCAGGGTAACTGGCTCATTCAAATGCGCAGCGAGCGCTCCGGCGAGGTGCGGACGGTGCGCGCTCGCGTGTTGGTCAATGCCGCCGGTCCCTGGGTCAACGACATTATCGGCCGCGTCGTCGGCTCGAACAGCCAGCGTAGCGTCCGGCTGGTCAAGGGCAGCCACATCATCGTTCCGAAATTCTGGGCCGGCCAGCAGGCCTATCTCGTGCAGAACCACGATAAGCGCGTCATCTTCATCAACCCTTACGAAGGCGACAAGGCGCTGATCGGCACGACCGACATTCCCTACGAAGGCAAGCCGGAAGAGGTAAAGGCCGACGAGAAGGAAATCGATTACCTGATCACGGCGGTCAATCGCTACTTCAAGGAGAAGCTGCGCCGCTCTGATGTGCTTGAAAGCTTCTCCGGTGTGCGGCCGCTGTTCGACGATGGCAAGGGCAATCCGTCGGCTGTCACGCGCGACTATGTCTTCGATCTCGACGAGACCGGTGGCGCGCCGCTCCTGAGCGTCTTCGGCGGCAAGATCACCACCTTCCGCAAGCTCTCCGAGCATGCGATGCAGCGGCTTGCGAAATTCTTCCCGAAGATGGGTGGCGACTGGACGCGGGGGGCTGTTTTGCCGGGTGGCGAAATCCCCGATGCCGATTATGTCGCCTTTGCCGATACGCTGCGGGCGGCCTATCCCTGGATGCCGCGTGCGCTCGTCAATCACTACGGCCATCTTTATGGCGCCCGCACGAAGCAGATCGTCGGCAATGCCACGTCGCTGGCGGACCTCGGCCGGCATTTCGGCGGCGATCTCTACGAGGCCGAAGTCCGCTATCTCGTGGCTTGCGAATGGGCGCAGGCGGCCGACGACGTGCTGATGCGGCGTACCAAGGAAGGTCTGCACATGACAGCTGAGGAGAAGGCGGCCTTCGCCGCCTGGTTCGATGCCGAACTGGCGCTGGCCGCCTGAACCACCAGATCTTGCCGGAGAATACGCATGCCCTTGACGCTTTCACTCAACACCAACCCGCTTGTCAATCGCTTTGCCGAGCCGGCCGATTTGATCGAAACGGTCGCGCGTGACCTGCGCATCCGCGATCTGCAGCTGACGCACGAATTCATCAATCCGAGCTGGCAGGCACCGGTCATTCGCCGGCTGACGCGGGATATGCAGGCGGCACTGAAGCGCACCGGCGTTCGCGTGACCTCAGGCATGACCGGACCGTATGGCCGCCTTAACCATTTCGGTCATCCGGACAGGGATGTTCGCCGCTACTATATCGACTGGTTCAAGACTTTTGCCGATATCACCGCCGATCTCGGCGGTCATTCGGTCGGCACGCAGTTCGCGATCTTCACCTACAAGGATTATGACGATCCGGTCCGCCGCGAGGAATTGATCGAGATCGCGATCGACTGCTGGGGCGAGGTGGCCGAACATGCCCGGGCTGCCGGCCTCTCCTATATCTTTTGGGAGCCGATGAGCATCGGCCGCGAATTCGGCGAGACGATCGAGGCCTGCCTTTCCCTGCAGGACAGGCTGACCAAGGCGCCGTTCGCCATCCCCATGTGGATGATGGCCGATATCGATCATGGCGATGTCACCTCGGCCAATACCGATGACTATGACCCTTACGCCTGGGCGCGCGCCGTGCCGAAGGTTTCGCCGATCATCCATATCAAGCAGAGCCTGATGGACAAGGGAGGGCATCGTCCCTTCACAGCGGAATTCAATGCCAAGGGCCGCATCCAGCCGGAACCGCTGTTGAAGGCATTTGCTGAAGGTGGTGCCAAGGACAATGAAATCTGCCTGGAATTGTCGTTCAAGGAGCGCGAGCCCAATGATCGCCAGGTCATCCCGCAGATTGCCGAAAGCATTGCCTTCTGGGCGCCTCATATCGACACGGGCGTCAGCGACTTGCATATCTAGCCGGTGGAGCGGCCGAGTCCCGATTCAACAGGTACCGAGGAGGTGGCCGGATCGGACACTATGGCCGGAGAGAACAGGCGGAGGACTATGCGTATAGAAATGAAAGGGAACGGACGATGACGGATGCGGATGCTTCGCTCGCCGTGCGGGCGGCCTGGTTGCACTATGCCGGCGGGCTGACGCAGTCCGAAGTGGCGAAACGTCTCGGCGTTCCCTCGGTGAAGGCGCACAGGCTGATTGCGCGCGCGGTTGCCGAAGGCGTCGTCAAGGTGACGATCGACGGCGATATCGTCGAATGCGTCGAGTTGGAATCCAAACTTTCGGCTCGCTTTGGGCTGCAATATTGCGAAGTCGCACCCGATCTGGGCGAGGAGGGTTTCGAGTTTCGCGCACTCGGTCAGGCGGGAGCCGGCTTCCTGCGGCGCGAGATCGAGAGCGGCCACAATAAGGTGATCGGCCTCGGCCATGGCCGAACGCTCTCTTCCGCCGTCCATCACCTGTCGCGCGTCAGCGCCAAGGATTTACGCTTCGTCTCGCTGCTCGGTGGCCTGACGCGAAACTATGCAGCCAACCCCTATGACGTGATGCACCGCATAGCCGAAAAGACGGGCATGCAGTCGCATGTCATGCCAGTGCCCTTCTTCGCCAATACGCGGGAAGACCGCGATGTGCTGCTTGCGCAGCGCGGCGTGAAGGAAGTCTTCGATCTTGCAAACGGTGCCGATCTCAAGCTCGTCGGTCTCGGCACGGTCGATACCGATGCGCAGCTCGTCTTGTCGGGCATGGTCGAGCCGAAGGAGATCAAGGAGATCACGGCGGCCGGCGGCGTCGGCGAAATTCTCGGCCATTTCTTCGATGCCGACGGCAATATTCTTGAGACGACGCTGACCTCGCGCACATTGTCTGCCTCCCTGCCGCGCATGAAGGGCGAACGGCTGGTCGCGCTTTCGGGCGGATTGCCGAAGGTCGAAGCCATCCTTGCCGTCCTCAAGAGCCGCTGTCTCTATGGTCTGATAACGGATGAGAAAACGGCGCGGGCGCTCCTGAAGGATGAGGTGTGATGCTGCGCCATAAAACAGGAATTCATCTCAACATAACAGCAGAAATGTTGATTTGTGAGATTTTGATGTTATATCTCCTTTAAGATCCATTTCGGGCCAAAGGCCGGAGTGCAAAGTGAAACGCGAAGAGCGCCAGCAATCGATCATCAATCTGCTCGTCGAGCACAAGACCGTCGATCTCGACGATCTCGCTGACCGCTTTGTCGTGTCCAAGATGACGATCCACCGCGATCTCGATGATCTCGAACAGGCTGGCGTGCTGCGCAAGGTCCGAGGCGGCGCGACGATCGATGCCGGCACCCAGTTCGAAAGTGATTTCCGGTTCCGCGAGCGCCAGGGTCATGACGAGAAGCTCGCCATGGCGCGCACGGCGGTGGAACTGGTAGAGCCCGGCATGACCGTCATGATCAACGATGGGTCGATGGCAGCCGTTTTGGGTGAGATGCTGCTGCAGAAGCGGCCGTTGACGCTGATCACCAACAATGCCGCAATCATCGATCGGATGAAGAACGAAAGCGGCATCACCTTGATAGCGCTCGGCGGCATCTATTCCGCAAAGTTCAACGCGTTTTTGGGCGTCGTTACCGAGGAGGCATTGTCACGGCTGCGGGCCGACATCGCCTTCCTGTCGACGCCGGCCGTTTCCGGTAAGCTTGCCTATCATATGGACGACAACGTCGTGCGCACCAAGCGGGCAATGATCGCATCGGCTGCTAAAAGCTGCCTGCTCGTCAGTCATCAGCGCATCGGCCATACGGCGCTGCACGTCATGGCCGATCTGTCCGATTTCGACGCCGTGATTACCGATCACGCGCCTGACGCTGCCATTGTCGAGCAATTTCGCCGCGACGGCATCACACTTACCATCGCCTCGAACCAGGATATGACATGACAGAGAAGCCTCGCTATTGGATCGGCACGAGCTGGAAGATGAACAAGACGCTTGCCGAGGCCCGCGCCTTCGCTGAGGCCTTGCGTGCCGCCGATGCTTTTCGGGATCCTCGCATCCAGCGCTTTGTCATTCCACCCTTCACGGCCGTGCGGGAAGTCAAATCGATCCTCTCGGAAAGCTCCGTCAAGGTGGGCGCCCAGAACATGCATTGGGCCGACCAGGGTGCGTGGACGGGGGAAATCTCGCCGTTGATGTTGAAGGATTGCAATCTCGATATCGTCGAGCTCGGCCATTCGGAGCGTCGCGAGTATTTTGGCGAGACCAACGAAACCGTCGGCCTCAAAACGGAGGCGGCCGTTCGTCATGGCTTGATCCCGTTGATTTGTATCGGCGAAACGCTGGCCGATCGTGAGAGCGGTCGTGCAACGGAGATCCTGAGCGAGCAGGTCATTGGCGCTCTGTCGAAGCTCCCGGACGCGCAGAAGCAGGCTGAGATCCTGCTCGCCTATGAGCCGGTCTGGGCGATCGGCGAGAAGGGAATCCCTGCAGAGCCTTCCTATGCTGATGCGCGCCAGGCTGAAATCGTCGCGGTCGCGCAAAAGGTACTCGGTCGAAAGATCCCCTGTCTCTACGGGGGATCCGTCAATCCGCAAAACTGCGAAGAACTCATATCCTGCCCGCACGTAGACGGGCTCTTCATCGGCCGCTCGGCCTGGAACGTCGAGGGCTATCTCGACATCTTGGCCAAGTGCGCCGCCAAACTCTGAGGAGACATATCATGAAGCTTGCTATTGCTGGAGACAGCGCCGGCGAAGGCCTCGCCAAGGTTCTCGCCGATCATCTGAAGGAGCGTTTCGAGGTGAGCGAAGTGTCGCGCACTGACGAAGGGCCTGATGCGTTTTACGCCAACCTCGCCGACCGCGTCGCCTCCGGCGTCATCGACGGCACCTATGACAAGGCGATCCTCGTCTGCGGCACCGGCATTGGCGTCTGCATCTCGGCCAACAAGGTGCCGGGTATTCGCGCTGCTCTGACCCATGACACCTATTCGGCGGAACGCGCGGCGCTCTCGAACAATGCCCAGATCATCACCATGGGTGCCCGCGTCATCGGCACTGAGCTCGCCAAGGCGATTGCCGACGCCTTCCTGGCGCAGACGTTTGACGAGAATGGCCGCTCGGCCGGCAACGTCAAGGCCATCAACGAGGTCGATGCGAAGTACAACGCCCGTTAAGAGCGATTTTGGGAAAGGGCAGGCGGTTTGTCTGCGCTGCTCGGATGGCTGCCTCCCAGGCTGGATCGAGCCAATATCAGGCGAAGGCACTTGAAGCGCTTTCGCCTTATTATTTTTGTAAGCCTACGACACGGCCTGTCAGGCAGCGGCCAATGGCTGTGTCGCCTGATGGCGCGCCCAGGCGATACCGTCATCGAGCGAGGTTGCTCGATATGCAAGATCGGTACCGCCGGAAAATGCCGCCATGAACCGGCGTATCTTGCCATAGCTATTGTCCAGCACCGCATGCGGCCGTCCAAGCAGGATCGAGCAGATATGGACATGCAGACGGTCCGTGACGATCGCCTGGCCGCGGGAAATCTGGCGTATGCCGCGTCTAAGACGATTATGTGCCGCTGCGTCGAGCTTGCGCAGTCTTATTTCAGCCGGTTTGAGAGCCATGAGAGCCGTTGCCGCGCCGATCGCCTTGGAGATGCGCACACGCTTGGCGGATTCGGTCGTCCAGTCCTCTTTCGGGATATCGGGATAGGCGGAGAGATTGGCGTCGCCCACCTTCTCAAGATCGGATCTCAACATGGCAAGCACGGGAAATTCCGGGGCCTCCGGCCGGATTGGACCGATGCTGAAGGCCATGTCCGGGCAAAGACGCACCTCGCAATCGAAGTGCTTATGGGCAAACTCTTTCGATTCCTCGTCGCGCACCAGCAATACGAAATGCTTGTGACGTCCGATGACGCGGGCGCTTTCCTCTATGCGTGCCTGCGATTTGTAATGGATGGATTGCGGGAACTGGATTACCTGCCGATTGGGAAATCGCTCCAGAACCCGTTCACGGAAGTCCTGATGCGCATCCCATATGTCGCCGAAATTGCCGCCGCCATGAATGAAGATCGGGCCGGTCGGCATGGTGCGCTCGAGTTGCTCGGGCGAGAAATCGTCGATGCGCGAGACATAGGCCGGGCGCTTGCCGTATCGCCTGTTGAGATAAGCCATTTCACCGAGCCAAATGGCGGAGTCGCCGCAGTTGCGGATGTCGGGAAAGTCGAGGATCGCCAGAGGTTCATCATTGCTAATGTAATCCTTCAGGCAATCGTGGATCATGTTGTCCAGTTTGGCGATCAGCTGTTGATTTGCTGGTAATGTCATTTCCCCATTCCCCCATTCAGATGACAATCAGTCCGGCCGGTATCGGCCGCGCTTCAGGCAGGCCGAAGTCTCGGCAGCACCTTGCCGAGTATGTTTCGGACCTCCGTTTCCGGGCCGGCCGGCCGCTTCATCAGCGTCCACAGCAGGAGCGTCGAACCGCAATAGAGCAGGCCGCCAAGCAGGATCAGGAGTGCGAGATGCGTTACGAGCACGAACTTGTCGTCCGTGTAGGCAAGATGGCTCGAGGCAAAAGAGACGCCCGCCGCCATGATGGCGACGCTCGCGAGTGCCCGAAGGTTCACCGACAATTGCTTTGCGACGGTGATGCCGGTGAAGCGTCGCACGAGCATCATATTGACGGCCGTGCTGAAAAGGCCGGTGAAGACGCGGCCGGCAATGACCCCCGGAAGGCCATAGAGCATCAGGCCGCCAATCATGATCGGGACACGCAGGAAGAACATCTGCGTGTCCCGGACGAAGAGCACGCGCGTCTCGCCCTTTGCCATGCCGAGCGGCTGTACGAGCGAGCCCAGCGTCTGCAGCGCAAAGACAGAGGCCAGCGACTGGATGATGAAAATGACAGGCGCCCATTTGTCGCCGAGCGCGAGCCTCACCAACGGATCGGCGGTCACGGCAACGCCGATGCCGGCTGGAAGGGCGACAGCGGCAACCAGTGCCTGCACGCGTTGATAGGCGGCGGCGAGCCTGCCTGGATCGTTGTGAATACCGGCAAAAGCCGGATAGATCGTCTGCGTGAGTGGAGCGGTCGCCTCCCGCGTCGGCATCATGGCGAGGTTGCTGCCGACCGAATAATAGCCGAGCTGGATGCCGCCGAGCATCTTGCCGACAAGCAGATAGTCGAAGCGCCAGTTGAGCGTGCTGACGATCTGGCCGGCGGTCAGCCAGGCGGAGAAGGAGAAGAACTCCCGCATGTGCTGGAAGGTGATCCTGGGGCGGAAGGGCAGCACGAGATAGGAGACGATGACATTCGTCGCCTGGCTGATCAGCGTGCCGACGATCAGCGCCCAATAGCTTTGATAGATGATGGCGATTGCAACGGAGGCGACGAAGCCGGCGAATTTCTGCGAGACCGCAAGCACGAACTCCTGCCAGAAGATCAGATCGCGCTGCAGCATGATGCGGCGCGGATTCGTGAGACCACCAAGCAACATGCTGATGCCGAGAGCGAACATGACGCCCGCCAGTCTAGGCTCATTGAAAAGGGCCGCCGCCGGATAGGCAAAGATCGCAAACAGGATGCAGATCGCCAGCCCGCGCGCGGCATTCAGGGTCCAGGCGGCACTGAAATGGGATTCGTCCGGTGCAGCGTGACGGATCAGCGCCTCCGAGAGGGAAAGTTCGGTAATGGTCGTGACGATCATCAATATCGTCATGCCAAGGGCGACGACGCCAAAATCGGCGGGCGCGAGATAGCGGGCCAATACGAAGGTGCTGAGCGTTGCAAGTCCGTTCACGATGGTCCGCGACAGGCTTAGCCACATGCTTCCTTTGACGAGCCGTCCAGTGATGCTGCTCATGCGATACTGAAGTCCCACTGCGCTATGACGCGACCTCGTAACCGCACGAATATTCCTTGCCGCAACAGCGACTTAGCTGCTGGAACGGCTGCACAGGATTATGCAGGATTATATGGTCGCTATGGATGGGGCGGACCCCGGCGTATGAGCGGGAACTAGTTCAGCGATTCCTTAAGTCAACATTCAAAATTCATTTTCACATCAGTTTTAATTCATTTTCGCATCATTTCCTTTGCGGTGCAGCATTTGCCTTTCAGATGACCAAAATTGGTAAGGCTGTTCCTGAGAAACGCCCCTCTTCGCAAGCGCGAAGGCTTCGCTTTAGATTGCTACCAGCGCGGGAGGACGCAAAAGCCCGGGCGATGGGAGGCCGCCCGGGCTTTCTTGTCTGTGCGTTAAGCCGAAGGGGCTCTATTTGCTGCGTCTGGTCGCGAGCCACCGCTTGAATTCGACGTTCATATCGGTCTGAATGGCGCCGACGCCGGCATCAACGAGTGTTCCCCATACGCCTTCCGGGTCGCTAAGCGCCCGGCTATCGTTGAAGTCGAGATTGTAGGAGACATCAAGCGTATTGATCCAGAGCCGGATATTTTGGCGCTCCAGTTCCTCGCGCCCGGCTGCGAGATCGGCAATGTCGGTAAATTTCACCTCGATCATCGGCGCGTTGAGCGGCTCGATCATTCGAAGATCCTCGGTAAATTTTCCGGGCCGGACGCGAAACATCGGCATATGCGGGATCGAGCCGAACCAATCGGCATCGAGTACAGGAAAGGAGCCGCTTTGCGGCTCGACATCCGACTTGATGATGACGTGATCCTCGGCACCCAGACGGCGCACCGCGGCAATGACCTGCGGCAATTCACGCGGAAATTTCGTGTCGATATTGACGAAGACGCGCCCGCGCGCCTCCTCCAGCGCCTCTTCGAGCGTGGGAATACGCTCGTCCGTCAGCGCCGTCATCTCTCCGCCAGCGCCGGCACGCAGTCGGGCCTCGCGGATTGTGGCAAAGCTGCTCGCTCCGACCACACCTTTAGCCGACGTGGTGCGGTCCAGCGTCTTGTCGTGAATGACGACGAGATGGCCGTCGGCAGTCGCCTGCGTGTCGATTTCGACGAATTCCACACCAAGCTCGGCTGCCGCACGGATTGCCGCCAATGAATTTTCGGGAGCTGCCGACCAAAGCCCACGATGGGCAATCGTCAGAATGTTTGGATTGGTCCGGGAAAGGAGGTCGTAAATATCGGCATTGCGAGATAAGGGCGAGGTGGCGGTCTGGCTGTGCATGGGAAGAGCTTTCGTGAGCTGGAGGCGGAATGAGCGGATGCGGGGTTCGATGTCGAATGTGAGCACCAATGGCTATGGCCGACGCGGTGCATTGGCACCGATCGCTGTTATGGTTATTAATACACATAAAGTGTAATATTTATGACGAGCAGCCGCGAATATGGGTCCGGATTGTGCCCGGATAGGCGAACGGCTAGGTCGGTACGACAGGATCAGGATTGCAGTCATGGCAGCGTTGGAAAAATTCCCACTGGCAAGCGAGAATGAGCGCCTCATCCTCGATATTGTCCGCAATCACGAACCGATCCGGCGTGCGACCATTACGGTCCACACCAATTTGACGCAGCAATCGGTACATCGTCTCGTCGAGGCGCTAGTGGCTCGCGGCTTGCTTCGCGCCGGTGCGCCATTTAAGGGCGCGCGCGGGCAGCCGAGCCCGACGATCGAACTGGAGCGGCAGGCGGTTTATTCGGTTGGTATTTCCGTCAATACCGATGCCGTGACACTGTCGCTTGCTGATTTCGGCTGCGACATCGTCGATCAGGAGGTGCTGAGGGGCGTGCCGGTCGACCGCAAGGCAACGCTGGCAATCCTTGCCGAGAAACTGGGTTCGATGCTGGCGCGCCACGAAATATCGCGCGAGAACCTCATCGGGCTCGGCTTTGCCATGTCGGGTTTCTTCGTCGGCGATGATCGTCGCTTTAACGCTCCGGAGCCGCTGCGCGACTGGTCTCTGGTCGATCTGCAGCCGGAACTCGAGCATGTGTTCGGAGTTCCGGTCTGGTTGGACAACAACGCAACGACGGGCGCCATAGGCGAGAGTCTGCGCGGTGTCGGGCGCTGGTGTAAGACCTTTGCATACCTCTCCTTCAATTATGGATTTGGCGGCGGCCTCATCCTGGAAGGCAGGCCTTATCTGGGCTTCCATGGGAATGCCGGGGAATTCAGCGTCATCTACAATCCCGACGAAATGCTGCGCCGGCCGGCTTTGCAATATCTTATCTCCACGTTGCGGGAGAGTGGTGTCGACATAGGCTCCATCGAGGAACTGAAGCAGAATTTCAACCCTTCCTGGCCCGGCGTCGAGAGTTGGCTCTCCGAGACCATGCCGATGCTCGACCGCCTGATCGCCACGCTTGCCGGGGTGATCGATCCGCAAGCCATCGTCTTCGGTGGCCAGCTACCGCCCGAGCTTGGACGAATGATGATCGCGCGCGCCCGCCTGCCGTCGCAGCGTCCGCACCGCTATGGTGCCGCACCGCCCGGACCTCGGCTGGTTCTCAGCGAAACCAAAGGTGATGCCAGCGCGATCGGCGCGGCGCTGCTTCCACTGAAGTTCCGGTATTTCTTGTAGGCACTTGAAAGAATTACTTACCGAAACGCCTACCTACCGTTTGTCGTATTGAGCGCGTGCCTCCTGGATGACATCCTGATTGGCGGTCGCCCATCCCACAAGCGCCATCACCGGGCCAAGCAGTTCCCGACCGGATTTGGTGAGTTCATAGTCCACTCGGGGTGGAATCGTGGGGAATAGCGTACGCGTCACCAGCCCGTCGCGCTCCAGCCCGCGCAGCGTCAACGTCAGCATTCGCTGAGAAATGCCGTCGATCCGCCGCCGCAATTCGTTGAACCGTAGGGGGCCATCTTTGAGAATGGCGATGACGTACAGGCTCCATTTATCGCCGATGCGATCGAGAATTTCCCGCACCATCCGGCAATCGTCGAGTTGGGGGATGGGAAAATCAATGTCATTCAGTGTCATGAATGTGCCTTCTTGCGGAGAATGAATTAGTTACATTAATAGCGTTGGTCACAATTATTTACCACTCATACAAGGAGTCAGCAAATGACCAACATTCTCGTTGTAACCTCGAGCCCGCGCGGCGCCGAAGGCCTGTCCACGCGATTCGCAACCGAGGTCGCGGAAGGGCTCAGAGATCGCCTGGGCGGAACGCTCGTGATACGCGATTTGGCAGCTCAGCCGCTGCCGCATATCACGCTGGCCTATATCGAAGGCCGCATAGCGCCCTCGATAGCGCGGACGCCGGAACAGACTGAAGCCGTAGCACTTGCAGAGACATTGGTGAACGAGGTCAAGGCCGCCGAGGTGATTGTCATCGGCTCCGGAATGATCAACTTCAGTCTGTCTTCGCAACTCAAGGCCTGGATGGATCATATCATCTGGCCCGGCGTCACCTTTAGCTATGATGCGAGCGGCGTTAACGGCCTTCTGAGCGGCAAAAAAGCCTATGTGGTGACGGCCAGTGGCGGTGTCTTCTCGGAGGGTGTCCATGCGGCCTTCGATTTTCAGACGAACTATCTGGAGCATCTGCTCGACTTCATGGGCATAACCGACATCGAAACTATCCGCGTCGAAGGGACGGCCCACGGCCCAGAGGCGACAAATGCGGCCATTGCCAAAGCCGAAACGCTGATACGTTCTGTGCTCGAACAGGCAGCGTGATTAGTCGCAACGGTCCTTGCGGAATGGGAATGGGCTCGTGCGCTATGGGTTGAGCCCATTCTTCCCTCAGCGCGCAGCCGATCCGGGAGGGGCGCACTTTATTTCCGCCTCATCAATGTTTCAGTGTGCTGTCAGAACAACTTGCTAATCCACGGCCCGTATTTTCTGGACGATCGCATTGGCGCGTAAGACTGCAATCATTGTCGGCAATGGCAAGCTGGAACGCGATATCGCCGGTATCGTCGACGAGGCGCAATTCGTCATGCGTTTCAATGAGCCGGTCCTTTCCGGCGGCATGAGCGGCGAGCGCACCGACATGATCATGCTGGCTGCCTCGAGCAAGATCCTGTATCGGCGGCTTCTCGATCCTGGCTTCATGGATAACGCTGCGCTTAAGGCCGCAAAGGTCTTCATGCTGGCCTACCACCCCGATATCATTCGCAAATATCATCCAAGACCCAACATTTTCCAGCGTTTGCAGGGCCGACGGGCTGACTGGACGATGCAGGCAATCGAGTTGCTGGGCAGGGCCGGCAAGGAGATCCGCATCATGCCGCCGCAGACCTATATTGCAGGCTGCGGTGAGCTCGGTATTTCTGAGCGTCACATGCACAAGGTCTTTCCCAGCACCGGCTTCCTTGGCATCCGTTATGCGCTCGTAAGGTTCCCCGCGTCCGAATGGGACGTCAAGCTATGCGGCTTTGGCTGGGAAGGGTGGAAGCGGCATGATTGGCAGAATGAACGAGCCTGGGTCGAAAACAAGATTGCCAATGATCGCGTCAGCCTGATCACCTGATTAGGCCGATGGTCATCATGGGTGAAGTTCTGCCGGCCTATTGGCTATTGTCGCTGCCGAGCAACCCGCGCAGCTCCGGCAGTTTATCGTTCACCAGCCAGCCATAATAATTTTCTTCCGGCAGTTTCTTCCCGCCCGTAGCGTCCGCCGCTTGCCGCAGGGCGGCCGCACGGCGGCGCGGCTGGCCGACATTGTAAAGCGTTGCCGTCAGGCCGGGATTGTCGGTGATGTCGAAACCCTCCGCACGATAGGCGTCGATGGCATCCTTTACGATAGCGGCGATATAGATCACGCTGCGATCGGGATCCATGATGTCGCGGTAGATCGCCTGCGGATCATCGACGGAAAGCTTCGGCAGGCCGCTCGTCGCATGCACGAGATCGGTGACTTCAAGGGCGGTCAAAGGGCTGATCTGCCCAAGGCCGAAGGTCTGGCCGGCAAAGAAAGGCTGGAAGAAGGCGCGCTGGAACGTCATGTTTTCGTAAGTGACGCCGTCGATGACCTTGCCTCGGAAACTCTTGTCCCAGGTCTCGTCACGGCATTCCCACAATTCGGCGCTGCCGGTGAAGGCGTTGCAAGGGGCGAATTCCGGCTTTTTCAGGAAGGTTTGGACGGTCACGTCCTTATAGGCAAACTTGAAATCGGACTGCGAATAGGCGAGCGCCTTGACGTAGTAGGACTTCACCCTGTTGACGATCGTGATGTTGTAGGTGTGTTCGCCGACAAGGGCGCCAACGATGTGGATGGGATCGATCTGGTAGGCCTGTCCGGCCTTCCTGATCGAGGCCATCAAGTCCTTGTCGTCGCGAAGCACGCCGACGATCTTCTGGTATTTTTCGTCGTAGGTCGT
Source organism: Rhizobium sp. BK098 (assembly GCF_014193155.1). Classification (NCBI taxonomy): domain Bacteria; kingdom Pseudomonadati; phylum Pseudomonadota; class Alphaproteobacteria; order Hyphomicrobiales; family Rhizobiaceae; genus Rhizobium; species Rhizobium sp. BK098. The sequence goes on from NZ_JACHYY010000015.1 coordinate 61,861, forward strand.
GTTGAAGGCCTTGGCCCGCAGTACCGAGGTGTTCGGTATGGGCGGCTGGACGCTGTTGCGATTGCCCGGCGGCACGCGCACGAGCTCATGCGCGGAAGCGGTATTCGTCAATGCAAGGATAAAAAGGAGACCGAGTGCCGGGAGTATCGACAGGCGTGTTCGCATTCGCAAGCTGACTTTCCAAAATGTACCCCGGCGCGGGGACGATCTTGATACGCGATCGTTATCCGAAGGCAAGAGCGCAAGCTTCTTCCGCCCCGCGAATCACAATAAACTTCGATCAAAGCAGCTTTCGGCTGCAGAGGCATACGGGATATAGCCGTCCAGAGTTGAATTCCCGTGGTCCAGGCTTTCGAAAGGATGTCGATGCAACATCTCGTGATCGCAGGGAGCATCTTGCTTGCAGCCGCCCCCGGCGAAGCCTTGCCAACCATGGCGGATGTCCCGGCGCTGGCCAAGGCGGCGGTCGCGCGCCGGATGGAGGTGCCGCCCTCTGCCATCCATATTCTGGCGGCCAAGCCGAGCGAACGAATGCCAGGCTTCGTCGTCTGTGGTCGTGTCGACGCGGCAAGTGCAAATGGCAGCGCCGATGCGGAAAGTGGAGAACGCTTCTTCGTCGTCATTCCCGGCAATTTTGCCATCCTGGACCAAGACGGCAAAGGTCTGGTCGATAGCTATTGGGCTGCCAATCACTGTGAATGAGACGCCAAGGCCTTGCTGATCATGGCAAGCTCTTCGGGTGTGCGACCGGATTCCAGCCGAACCCAGTTGTTCGGATCGTCGGCCGTCTGGCGCTTGATGAAGGTATAGCCCGTTCCGTTCCAGTTTTTGACCGTGTCGGTGAGATTGTCGAGGATGAGATCGCCGTCGTTCGTGCGCGCCATCAGGACAAGATGTCCCTCGTTATGGGTGTCGAGGACCACCGTCAGCAGCAGGGCAGACCGTGGCCAGCCTGCTTCGATGAGCAATTTCTTCTTCAAGAGGACATAGTCGTTGCAGTTGCCGGCACCGTCGTCGGGATAGGTCCACCAATTGACGATGCCGAGCTTGTAGATGCCGTAATGATCATTGTCGCCGATGCCCTGGATCTCGTGATTGACCAGGCTGTTGATCTGCTGCAGTTGCAGCCGATGATCGCGATCGAGATTGACGAATTCCGTGCTCTTTTGGCCAGCCACGCATTCGGTTGGTTGCGCTTTGCAGAAGTTGGTCCAGCCGACGGGTACGCTCGCATCCGTCACCTCGCGCGCAAATTGATGTGTGTGCGCCGCGGCGGTATTGGCGACGGGTTTTGCCGTCGTTGCCGTCGAAAACAATAGGCCGGCGACGAAGAGAAAGTTTGCAGCGGCGAGAAGTGAACGCATACTCGGCTCCATGAGTTGGGCTCATGAGATCCGACACGGTCAAATTTATTCGGAAAAAGATTATTCGCATTTTATCGAACCGGCGCTTTTGGCCGGTACGGCAATCGGGGACGTCCATTCCTGTGCCGAACTTATAATTTCCGATCGGTTGCGAAGCGTGTACCGCAGGGGATACAAGCTGAATGTCGACGAAAAAAGATATGGGATTTCATCCACATATCGCACTATCGGAAGAACATCTGGCGTGTTTATGATTTGTTTGTCTTAAATGCGAATCTCCATCGCGGATGGACGGTGGAACAGCCAGGGAATTGCTCGGGAGGCCTAATGATCGACGATATTCTCGACCGGATGACGCTTGAAGAGCAGGTTTCGCTGCTGTCGGGCGCCGATTTCTGGACCACGGTGCCGGTTGAGCGCCTTGGTATCGCGAAGATCAAGGTCACGGACGGGCCGAACGGAGCCCGCGGCGCCGGCTCGCTGGTTGCCGGCGTCAATGCGGCCTGCTTTCCCGTTGCGATCGCGCTTGGCGCCACATGGGACCCCGCCCTTGTCGAACGTATGGGCGTGGCGCTCGCCGGCCAGGCCAAGAGCAAGGGCGCCTCGGTGTTGTTGGCGCCGACGGTCAATATTCACCGCTCCGGCCTCAATGGCCGCAATTTCGAATGCTATTCGGAAGATCCGATGCTGACGGCCGCTCTTGCCGTTGCCTATATCCAGGGTGTGCAGAGCCAGGGTATTGCCGCCACGATCAAGCATTTTGCCGGCAATGAATCCGAGATCGAGCGCCAGACGATGTCGTCGGATATCGACGAGCGTGCTCTTCGCGAAATCTATCTGCCGCCGTTCGAGCAGGCCGTGAAGGAGGCCGGCGTCATGGCCGTTATGTCCTCCTATAACAGGCTGAACGGCACCTATACGAGCGAGCATCCCTGGCTTTTGACCAAAGTCTTGCGGGAGGAATGGGGGTTCGACGGTATAGTCATGTCGGACTGGTTCGGCTCTCATTCGACAGCGGCGACCGTCAACGCCGGGCTCGATCTGGAAATGCCCGGTCCGACGCGCGACCGTGGCGAAAAGCTCGTGGCGGCGGTGGGCAACGGCGAGGTCAAGCTGGAAACCGTGCGCGAGGCTGCTCGCCGCATTCTCACATTGCTTGAGCGGGTCGGCGCCTTCGAGAAGGTGCCCGATTTGAGCGAACACGCGCTTGATCTGCCTGAGGATCGCGCGCTGATCCGCAAGCTCGGAGCCGAGGGTGCCGTGCTCTTGAAGAACGACGGCATTCTGCCGCTGCAGAAGGCAGGCCTTGGGCATGTGGCTGTTATCGGGCCGAATGCCGCCGAAGCCCGGGTCATGGGTGGCGGCAGCGCCCAGATCGCAGCCCACTACAGGGTCAGCCCCTTGGAAGGCATCCGGCAGGCACTGTCGAATGCCAACAGCATTCACCATGCTACCGGCTGCCGCAACAATCGCCTGATCAATGTCTTCTCAGGTGAGATGCGGGTGGACTATTTTAAAGGCCGCGACCTTACGGGGCCGGTGATCGCCACCGAAACGGCAAGCAAGGGCGAGTTCTTCTGGTTCGATCTGCCATCTTCGGAACTCGATCCCAATGAGTTCTCCGCCCGCATGACAGCCTCCTATGTGCCAACGGAGAGCGGCGAGCATGTATTCGGCATGACGAATGCGGGTCTCGCCAAGCTCTTTGTCGACGGCAAGCTCGTCGTCAACGGCTATGATGGCTGGGCTCGCGGTGACAATTACTTCGGCACCGCCAATGTCGAGCAGCGACAGGGCATCCATCTGGAAGCCGGACAGAGCTACAAGGTGGTGGTCGAATATTGCTCGTCCACGACGACCGAGGAGGGGATCAATCTGACGGCGGTACGCTTCGGCGTGGAGAAGCCGCTCGGCGAAGAGGCGATGCTGGATGCCGTCCAAAAGGCAAGTGATGCAGACGTCGTTCTGCTCTTTGTCGGCCGCGACGGCGAGTGGGATACGGAGGGCCTCGATCTGCCAGATATGCGCCTGCCGGGTCGTCAGGAGGAACTCATAGACCGGGTGGCGGCCGCTAACGCCAATACCATTGTCGTGCTGCAGACCGGCGGCCCCATCGAGATGCCCTGGCTCGGCAAGGTTCGGGCAGTGCTTCAGATGTGGTATCCCGGCCAGGAGCTCGGACATGCCGTCGCCGATGTGCTCTTCGGCGATGTCGAGCCCGGCGGACGTCTGCCGCAAACCTTCCCGAAGCGCCTATCGGATAACTCCGCCATGGTTGGCGACGCATCCGTCTATCCCGGCAAGGATGGGCATGTGCGTTACGCCGAGGGCGTCTTCGTCGGATATCGCCATCACGATACGCGCAATATTGAGCCCTTGTTCCCCTTCGGCTTCGGTCTTGGCTATACGCGATTTTCCTGGGGCGAGGCGCAGGCTTCGGCAACAAGAATGGGCGCTGAGGGTGTCACCGTAACAGTCGATGTCACCAATACCGGCGACAGAACGGGTTCCGAACTCGTGCAGCTTTATGTGCGGCCCCCTGTTTCGGCGCTCGAGCGGCCGGACAAGGAGTTACGCGCCTTTGCCAAGCTTCGGCTCATGCCGGGTGAAAAGCGCACAGCCTCGCTTGTCGTTCGTCCGCGCGATCTGAGCTATTTCGACGAGCGGATCGGAGCATTTCGAGCCATCGCCGGTCGCTATGAGCTTCTCGTGGCCGCCAACGCTCTCGATATCCGCTCCGCCGTTGCGATCGAGCTTGCAACGGAATGGATCGGGGAAGTGTCCGACCGTTCGATCTGATATCCCTGCCAATTGCGGCCGGCGAATTTGCGCGGGACGAAGGAGCGGGCAGGTCAGCACCTCGGAATTGCCGCGGCTATCTCGCTACCGCGTCTGGATCTGCTAGCGACGCCGCATGCGATGCGGCGGCAACCGGCCGGAAAATGCCGACGCCTCGTCGTCCTCTGCCGATGCTTCCATCTGGAAGATCTGCCCGACGGGCTTTGGCCGGCCGAGGAAGAAGCCTTGCGCCTCGTCGCAGCCTTCAACGCGCAGGATTTCGAGCTGATGGTTGGTCTCGACGCCTTCCGCCAGAACAGGGATATCCAGGCTCTTGCCGAGCGTCAGTACGGCGCGAACGATCGCTTTTGCCTGAATGCTGTGATCCACCTCGTTCATGAAGGAACGATCGAGCTTGATCTTGTCAAAGGGGAAGGATCGCAACGTATCGAGCGAGGAATATCCGGTGCCGAAATCATCGATGGCGACGGTCACGCCGAGAGCCCGGATCTGCCGCAGGACATGCAAGGTCCGAGTTTTATCGGCAATGATTGTGGATTCGGTAATTTCAAGTTCCAGCCGCGATGGCGCAAGGCCGGTTTCGAGAAGGATCGTATGAACGAGCTTAGCGAGATCCGCATGAGCAAACTGTACAGGCGAGAGGTTGACGGCGATCTTGTAGGGCTGTTCCCATGATGCCGCCTCCTTGCAGGCCGTGCGCAAAACCCATTCGCCAATGACGAGGATCGTGCCGCTTTCTTCTGCGATCGGAATGAATTCCGAAGGCGGCACCGCACCACGCTCCGGATGATGCCAGCGGAGGAGGACTTCGTAACCACAAATCTGCCCTGTGCGAACTGACGTCTGTACCTGATAGTGCAAGTCGAGCTGATCCAATTCGACAGCGCGGCGCAGATCTTGCGCCAGCGTATGACGGGCGCGGGCAGCTTCATCCATCTTGGATTCATAGAAGCAGACGGCGCGGCCGATGTCTGCCTTGGCGCGATACATGGCGAGATCGGCGTTGCTGACGAGGCGCTCCTGGTCGACGTCATCGTCGGGACAGATGGCAACACCGATGCTGGCCCCTGTCGCCGTCTCGAAATCATCGATGCGGATGGGCTCGAACAGGACCTTCTCCAGCCGGGCCACGAAATCCAGAAGTTCGCTCTGCTCGCTGAAGCGCTTGGCGGCAGCAAACTCGTCACCGCCGACACGGGCAACGAACTCGCCGTCCCGGACGAGGCGCAGCAGGCGGCGTCCGATTGCCTTCAGTGCCTGGTCGCCAGCCTTGTGTCCTCGCAGGTCGTTGATTTCCTTGAAGCGATCGAGGTCGATGCCGATGACCGCGAGTTTTACGCCGTCTTCCTTGGCATGACCGATCTCGCGCTGCAGATGGTCGGCGAAGCTGCTGCGGTTGGGTAGGCCCGTCAGCAGGTCGTTGAGTGCCATATGCTGAAGCTTCTCGATGGATTCGCGCGAGGCCCGCTCGTCGATCATGTAGCTTGCCACGCCTGTACCGATGATCAGCAATCCGCCGCCGGCTACGGCAACCGCCATGGCTTTCAGGGCGTAAGTGTCCGCGATCGCAGCGCCAGTTGTAAGCGGCGTGACCGATACCGCCGTCATTGCGGTAAAGTGAAGCAAGACCACGGCGATGACGAAGAGAGGGAGGCCGGCGATCGGGGAGAGCTGCCAAGGTCGGCGCACGGCTTGATTGAGTGCAAGGGCTGCAAAAATCACCGAAAGGGCAACAGAAGCGGCAACATAACCCTGGTTCCACTCAACGATGCCATCGACGTGGTAGGCCAGCATACCGGTATAGTGCATGCTGGTGATGGCAAGGCCGACGACGGCTCCGCCGAATTCCGGTGCGATGCGCGGCAGGCGCGATAGGGCGATCGTAAACCCGCCGGCACAGCCGATAACGGCCAAAAGAAACGAGGCCATCGTCAGGATGGGATCGAAGGTGACCGGCGCTCCGACTTCATAGGCCAGCATGGCTATGAAATGCGTGCACCAGATCGACGACCCGGCAGCCACGGCGGTCAGAAAAATCCAACCGCCACGTTGAAGTTCGCGCGTCTTTTCGGCTCGTTGGAGCAGGTTGAGGGTGATCCATCCGCCGCTGACACAGACGAGCGCCGCCAGGAGAACGAGCCACAGATTGTGCTCCGTGAAGATGCAGGAAAGAACGCGCACGCAAAGATCCCAACAATAGCCATCAGGGTGAGTGGCAGTTTCCAATGCGGTCAGCTGCGCCTGATATCGACACTGCTGCTTTCACGGGTAAACACTGAAAATCAAGTAAAGATACTTTGCGTGAAATTGCAATTTCTGCAACCTCCGGCTTTATGCCCGCTGTATATCTTCTTTACGAAGTATTGGATTTTGCGCATCTTTTTCGTTTCGGACGGGGAGTTCATCGCGTTCGATTACCATCCGCCATTTGCGCTATGCACAGATATGTTACGGATTCTTGGTAAATTTCCCCTGAATATTGGAAGTATAATTGAGAAACTCTCCCTTATGAGAATCTAAATATCTCTCGAATATAATATAAATAAGTATATTTGAAAGTAATAATACTTTCATTTTAGCGAATGTTTCGACGCCGCAACTTATAATGTAGAAGGTTTGCTTGTGAAGAGATTTACGATTTATCTGAAGTCCCTTTATGCCGTGCGCAAGCTCTCGGGACAGCTGTTTCTGGATCGGTCGGGCAATTTCGGGATCACAACGGCATTGGTCGCCGTTCCGTTGATCGCGGCTGGGGGACTGGCGCTCGATATCACCAATGCGATGCTCGTGCGGACGGAGTTGCAGAATGCTGCCGATGCGGCCGCGGTCGGCGCAATCGCGGATTCGTCGCCGGCGGTTGCGGCTGCCATGGCCATGACAAGCGACGGCACCGTCACGATCGGTCAAAGTGATGCCAACAAGCTCTTCTACGGCCAGGCGTCCAGCGATATTCAGAACATACCGGTCAACGTCAGCGCCGGGGTAATCCGCACGGGAAATGTCGTCTCATCGACGGTCAATTTTTCGGCGAACGTACCGACGACGTTGAGCCAGATTATCGGAAAAACATCCATTCCCGTCAGTGGCTCGGCATCTGCACAGTATCAGACGGCGACCTTCATGGATTTCTACATGCTGCTGGACAACACGCCATCCATGGGGATCGGTGCTACCATAACCGATATTAATAAAATGGTGGCAAACACGTCGGACAAATGTGCCTTTGCGTGCCACGACAGCAGCAATAAAAACAATTACTACGAACTTGCAAAGAGCCTTGGCGTCCAGACCCGCATTGGCGTCGTCGGGCTGGCGACACAGTCGCTTACGGATACTGCCAAGACGAACCGGGTGACATCCGATCAGTACAGGATGGCCGTCTATACATTCGGTAAAGATACCTCGACAATTGGCTTGACCAACGTATCCCCGCTATCATCCGATATGGCGCAGGTCAGCGATGCCATCAGCAAGAATGTGGACCTGATGTCTGTTCATGGACAGAACGACAACAGCGACCAGGATACGAGTTTCGATACGATGTTGACGCAACTCGCGCCGATCATCGGTACGGGCGGCAGCGGAAAAACCAGTTCCGATCGTCAGAAGGTTCTCTTTCTTGTTACTGACGGCGTCGGCGACAGCTATAAGCCCAACACCTGCACCAAGCCGACCACCGGCGGGCGTTGCCAGGAGCCGCTCGCCACCGCCTTCTGTCAGCCGTTGAAGAACCAGAACATCAAGATCGCTATCCTCTATACGACCTATTTTCCCTTGCCGACAAACGGCTGGTACAACCAGTGGATCGCGCCGTTCCAATCGCAAATCGGCACCAACTTGCAGACGTGCGCCTCACCTGGCCTCTATTTCGAGGTGAGTCCGACGCAAGGCATCTCAGACGCGATGAACGCTCTGTTCCTCAAGGTCATTCGCACGCCGCGCATTACAAGTTGACGCCGAGGCCGAGCAGGCGCCGGCTCGACGGGGAAGGCTAGGCGAAGGCCAGGGATTTGAGAAGGCCCACGATCTTCTGGCGCGTCCTGGCATCCTTGATTTTCGTGAAGGCCCGATTGAGCTCCACGCCCTCTTCGGACGAAAGAAAGCCGACGAGGTCGTTGCGCGGCGCGTCGGTTGGAACAGGATTGTCAAAGGCTGCATTATCGAAGAAGTGCGATATCGGGACGCCGAGGCTATCAGCAACACGTTGCAGACGACTTGCGCCGACGCGGTTGACGCCTTTTTCATATTTCTGGACCTGCTGGAAGGTAAGGTCCAGCTTCTCGGCGAGGGCCGATTGGCTCATGCCCAGCAGGCGCCGTTGCGCGCGGATACGTTTGCCGACTTCGACGTCGATCGGGCTCGGCGCCTTCTTTGCTGCGATTTCCTGCATTGCTTCCTCCTCCTCTTGGCGCTTATCGATCTTTTGGACCGGAGGCTGATGGCGGATGCCGCAGCACTTCCGAACTCCTCGCTGGAGAAGCGTTTCGCTATGACTGCCGGGAGTTACGGCAGACGGCAATCTCGATTTATTTCGAATAGCGACGGGCGTTCTGTTTCCTGCGCGTTTGGGACCGGCCCCGCGCAATTTGACCATTCATGAGCGTACCGCTCGCAGTCAATGGAGCTTGCTCCTAGCCGGTGGTCGCCTCGCGATTGATCTGCCGTATCGTTTCGATGAAAGCCCTGAGCTTCGGTGCCAGCTCGGCGCGACGCGGAAAATAGAGGAAAAGGCCTGCTTCGGTCACCGCATAGCCGCCTAGGACCTGAATAAGTTTGCCGGATGCGATCTCTGCCTGCACGAGCGGCTCGAAGACATAAGCCAATCCCACGCCGGCCAGGGCGAGTTCGACGGCTGAATGCGATTCTGTGACGATCGCCTGGCCGCTGACGGTCACGGCGACATCGCGCCCGTCTTCAATGAATTCCCATTGGTAAAGGCCGCCGGAGCGGATAAGGCGATAACCGATGCATTTGTGACCTGCGAGATCCGCCAGCGTCTTCGGCCGCCCGAACCGTCCGATATAATCGGGGGATGCGACCACGATCGCGCGGAAAGGCGGGGTCAGGCGGACCGCCACCATATCCTGAGCGATCATCTCGCCGACGCGGATGCCGGCATCGAAACCCTCGGAAATGATATCGGTCAACCGCTCATCGGAGAATATCTCGATCTCGACCTCCGGATAGCGTTCCGCCATGGCCCTGATGACGCGGGTTATCGCAAGCGGCAGGCTGATGCGGGAGGCATTGATGCGCAGCAGGCCGCTCGGCTTTCCCTTGGCCGCCTTGATGCGCTCCATACGATCGTGAATGTCCTGCAGCGCTGGATTAATCGTTCCGAGCAGGCTTTTTCCGGCCTCCGTTAGCGCAACACTGCGGGTCGTCCGCGCGAAGAGCGGCTGTCCAAGTCTTTCTTCCACCAGCCGAACGGCATGGCTTACGGCCGATGGGCTCATGCCCAGTTCGCTGGCAGCGGCGGCAAATCCACCGCGGCGCGCGACGGCGGCGACGATAGGCAAGTGTGTGAGCAGATCGCGATCCATTACTGAGCCATATCGCATAATGAATGCAAATTAAATGACCTTATCGAACGGACGAAAAGCAGCGAAGCTATAAGCACCGAATTGCGGCCGACCGCTTTCGATCATCGAGCTGGTTTGGTGTGCCACAGAGGAGAATAGCGATGAGCATGGAATTTTACACGCTGGGCAATAGCGGACTGAAGGTGACGCGGCTTGCGCTTGGAACCATGACCTTCGGCACGGAATGGGGATGGGGCGCCGACAAGGAAGCGGCGCGGGCCATCTTCAATGCCTATGTCGATGCCGGCGGCAATTTCTTCGATACTGCCGATGCCTATACCGGTGGTACGTCGGAGACCTGGCTGGGCGAGTTCATTGCGGAGCGCGGCTTGCGCGACGATGCCGTCATTGCGAGCAAATTCACCATGAACCTTGCGGCCCAGACGCCGAATGCGGCCGGCAATGGCCGCAAGAATATCCTGCGGGCGGTCGAAGGGTCGTTGAAGCGGCTCAACACGGATTATATCGACCTCTACCTCATGCATTGCTGGGATCGCCTGACGCCACCCGAAGAGGTGATGCGTACCTTTGACGACCTAGTGCGCTCGGGCAAGGTGCGACATGTCGGTCTGTCCGATGTTCCGGCCTGGTATGCGAGCCGCGCCCAGGCCATTGCCGAATATCGCGGTTATGAGCCGATCTCGGCACTTCAGCTCGAATATTCCCTGGCCGAGCGCAATATCGAGAATGAATTCGTACCGTTCGCGACGCGTTACGGCGCCGGCATCATGGCCTGGAGCCCGCTTGCGAGCGGTCTGCTCAGCGGCAAATATCGCCCCAGCAGCCAGGGAGAGACAGCCGGACGGCTCGAAACCGTGCGGGGCACGACCAATCCCGGGTTTCAGAAGTTCAACGAGCGGAACTGGGCAATCGTTGCCGAGTTGGAAAAGGTGGCGGGCGAGCTTGGCCGCAGCATGGCACAGGTAGCGGTCAACTGGGCGATGACGCAGCCCGGCATTGCCTCGATCATCGTCGGCGCGACGAAACTGGAGCAGCTAAAGGATAATCTCGGCGCGCTGGAATTCACGATACCGCACGAACTGCGCCGACGCCTCGACGATGTGAGTGCCCTGCCATCGACCTTCCCTTATTCCTTCTTCGGGCCGGAGATCCAGGGCAGCCTGACCGGCGGCCAGACTGTCGGCGGCAAGCCTGTAGGTTACTATCCGGATCTCAACATCTCGGGAAAGTTTGCAGGCGTCAGCTAAAGACATCACAGCCATCGCAACGCGCAGGGCAGCTGACAGCGCGTTGCGATGAAATGAACGATTGCCTTGTTTCCTCCAGTTTCTGCTGCTAGAGACCCCGCCGTGGCTTTGAAAAGCCATGAAATCCGGTCGCAGCCCACCCGGTCAAAACAAGGGATCCTGAATTATGAAGACTATCGTGATCTGCTCCGGCGGATTGGACTCCGTTTCGCTCGCCCATAAGGTCGCAGCCGAACATCAGCTTATCGGCCTCGTCTCCTTCGATTACGGCCAGAGGCACCGCAAGGAGCTGGAATTTGCGGGCGCCTGCGCCAAGCGTCTCGGCGTGCCGCATGAGATCATCGACATCACCGCCATCGGCCGGCATCTGACCGGATCGGCTCTGACAGATGATGTCGAGGTGCCGGACGGGCACTATGCCGAGGAAACCATGAAGGCGACGGTCGTACCGAACCGTAACGCGATCATGCTGGCGATCGCGTTCGGGCTTGCGGCGGCGCAGAAGGCGGATGCCGTCGCCGTTGCGGTTCATGGCGGGGATCATTTCATCTATCCCGACTGTCGTCCGGGGTTCATCGACGCCTTCCAGCAGATGCAGAACCACGCGCTTGAGGGCTATGCCAGCGTTTCGCTCTACGCGCCTTATGTGACGATCTCCAAGGCGGATATCGTTGCCGACGGTGCCCGACATGAAACGCCCTTTGCCGAGACTTGGTCCTGTTACAAGGGCGGAGAGCGCCATTGCGGCCGCTGCGGCACCTGTGTGGAGCGGCGCGAAGCCTTCCATCTCGCTGGTATCGCAGATCCCACGGAATATGACGATGCCGATTTCTGGGTTGCCGCGACATCGGGCTTTTCGGCTGAGGAGGTGAAGTGATGTATCGCATCACCAAGGAGTTTCATTTCTCCGCCTCGCATCAGCTCTCGCATCTTCCTGCCAATCACCAGTGTGCGCGCCTGCACGGGCACAATTATATCGTCGTTGTGGAGCTTTCGGCCGGCGAACTGGACGAGCACGGGTTCGTGCGAGATTATCATGAGCTGCAGCCGCTGAAGCGCTATATCGACGAAGCGTTCGATCATCGCCATCTCAATGATGTCTTTGGACATGACCGGGTGACCTCGGAGTATCTCGCCAAGCATTTCTATGACTGGTGCAAGGAGCGCTTGCCGCAGACATCTGCCGTGCGAGTCAGCGAAACGTCGAAGACCTGGGCGGAATACCGGCCATGAGCGAAGCGCCCATTCGCGTCAGCGAGATCTTCGGGCCGACGATCCAAGGCGAGGGCATCCTGATCGGCCTTCCGACGATCTTCGTGCGCACCGGCGGCTGCGATTATCGCTGCTCCTGGTGCGATACGCTGCATGCCGTCGATAGTGACTATCGCGATCAATGGCGGCCGATGTCGGTCGATGAGATCTGGCAGGAGGTAACGCGACTTTCAGGCGGCAAATCGCTGACCATCTCGCTCTCCGGCGGCAATCCTGCGATCCAACCGCTCGGCCCGCTGATTGCGTGGGGCCATGCGGAGGGATATCGCTTCGCGCTGGAGACTCAAGGGAGCTTGGCCAGGGAATGGTTCGCCGAACTCGATGTGCTCGTGCTGAGCCCGAAGCCTCCATCGAGCGGCATGGCGACGGACTGGATCGCCTTCGACGACTGTCTGCGCATGGCAGGCGACGGACCGCAGATCGCCTTGAAGATCGTCATATTCGATGATCTCGACTATGAATATGCGCGAGACGCGGCTGCTCGCTATCCTCAATTGCCCGTCTATCTGCAACCCGGCAATCACACGCCGCCGCCAGCCGATGCAGAAGATGCCATTGTCGATATTGACGGCATCGTCGAGCGGATGCGGTGGCTCGTGGAAAAGGTCAGCAATGATCGATGGTTCGAGGCGAGGGTGCTGCCGCAACTGCACGTGATCATCTGGGGAAACAGGCGCGGCGTTTGATCGATTGCGAACGGGCCACATTCTGCCTGGCCCGTTCGCAATTTACATTTTTGAAGGGCAACCAGCAGAGCCGTATCGGTGCTACGTTACGATTTCTCCTCGCGACTGCCGTGCTCTTTGAGTTCAGCATCGAAAATTCCCGCAAGTGTCTTGAGGATCTGCAACACGGCCGGATGATCGCAGGTATAGTATCTATACTGCGCCTGACGACGCACTTTTACGATGCCGGAATGATGCAAGCGGGTCAGGTGCTGGCTGAGCGCTGATTGCGATATTCCAAGCTTCTTGGCCAGGCTATTTACATCCTCCTCATGGCCGGACAGATGAATACAGACCTCAAGGCGTTTGGGATTTGAAAGCTGGCTGAGAAGATCTGCATGGTAGATGAGACGCTCATCTTCTGTGGTCTGATCTGAGGAATACATAGCACGGCCAATCGTCGATAGTTAATCTTAAAATCCCCCTGAAGCGCGTGATGATAAGCGCAAAAGTTGCAAAATTATGGCTTGGATATTCCAAAACGTTGCATCCTCGCGGAGCAGGCGGCCCCTCCCAGTTCGGCCGATTTCAAGGAAATCAACCTCTCCCAACGGTCAACTAGGGTTCTATTGTAATTTTGGAATATGTACCGCTTTGGGTTTTGCAATTATTCTGTAACAAAATCGAACGAAATGCCTTGTTTTTGTCCGGGTTCTGACATCGCACTGCTAACAAAGCGGCTTATCTTCTGCTCCAACGAACAGGAGGTAACCATGACCCAAAGGGACTTGACGATCGCCGAAGTTCTCAAAGATCCGCTGATCCGCCAGGTCATGCGCGCGGATCGCATTTCCGTGACTGGAATGGCAAGCCTGCTGCAGGATGCCGCGCGCCGGCAGGAGCGTGCCTTGTCCGCCAATATGGCGCCGATCACGCATGCCGCTTCGTGCTCCAGGCCGCAGGCCGATTTACGCTGAGATCGTCTGTTCCGGCCCGACACGGCAATCGCTCCGTGACGAGTGCTTTGCCGTCACCTCAGATTTCAGGGCAGGATGGTCCTAGGCATGATTTAGGGTCGCCTCATTTCGCCCGACGCCTTTGCGCCGCTGTCACAGTGCGCCGCTTCGGTTCAAGGAGATCGCGTAGACGCTTGTCGTCGCCGTCATGAAAAGCTTGTGCTTGCCGCGACCGCCGAAGCAGAGATTGGACACTGTTTCCGGTACCAGGATCTTGCCCATGAGATGGCCGTCGGGCGCGATGCAATGCACGCCGTCGGCCGCCGAAGACCAGAGATTGCCGTCGCTGTCGAAGCGCATCCCGTCAGCACAGCCCGGCGAAATCGCATGAAATACCTCGCCGCCGGAGAGCTGCCAGTTTTGGCCGACGTTGAAGACCCGGATATGTTGCGGATCGTTGCTATGCATGCGACCGGTATCAGCGACATAAAGCTTCGTCTCGTCAGGATTGAAGGCAAGCCCGTTCGGGCAATTGAAATCCGTCAGTACGGCCTGCATCGACCCCGTTGAATCGACCCGGTAGACATTGCACGGCAGCTCCTGATCGCTCTTATATCCCTCGTAATCCGTCGCGATGCCGTAATGCGGATCGGTAAACCAGATCGCACCGTCCGAGGCGACGATCACATCATTGGGTGAATTCAGGTGCTTGCCCTGGTAGCGATCTGCGATCACCGTGATGGAGCCGTCATATTCGGTGCGCGTGACACGCCTGGCGCCATGTTCACAGCTGACGAGCCGGCCATGCCGGTCACGTGTATGGCCGTTCGAAAAATTCGAAGGTTCGCGAAAGACGCTGGTGCCGAGCCCCGGTATCCAGCGCATGATGCGGTTGTTGGGAATATCCGAAAAGAGCAGGCAATTCAGATCTCCGAACCAGACAGGGCCTTCCACCCAGTCGAAACCGGTGGCGATCTGCTTGACGGGAGCATTGCCAAGAACAAATTTCCCAAAGGCCGGGTCGATGATTTCGAAGAACGACATTGTGACAATACCTCCCGTAATGCTAGATCGTGCGTTGATCTGTTATCGATAACATATCTCGATGAGTCCGCAATGAGGAGGATAGTGCATGAGCCACGTTCTGACGTCGAGCGTCTTGAGTGACGAAGGTGTGATGACCTTGTTGAATGCCGCCATTTCAGCTGCGACCGCGATGGGCCAGCCGCAATGCATCGTCATCGTCGATCAATCCGGCGTGACGCTCGGCTGCTTCCGCATGCGCGGTTCGCGCTTTCAGTCGCTGAAAAGCGCCGGTGCTAAAGCACAGACGGCTGCCTCCATCGGCGCTCCCAGCCATTCGCTGCCGGACCATGCACGAGTGCCGCTGGCAATCGCCACCGACGGCGGGATGACGGGGTTGCGCGGCGGTTTGCCGATCCGCGTCGGCGGCGCGCTTCTCGGCGGCATCGGCGTCGGTTCGGGTTCCGGCGAGCAGGACGAACAGGTTGCCCGCGCCGCGCTCAAAGCGATCGGCGCCGACCTAGACTGAACGGGCGCGAACCCCCTCATCAGCTTCAACCGAGTGGATTTCGCGCCGCTTTCGCTCAGTTGAAGGCGATCTGCGCCTTCATGGCCTGGCTTCGATCCGACGCGATCTCGAAAGCACTGATCGCATCGGCAAGCGGTACTGTGTGGGTGATGAGCGGCCGCACATCGATAAGGCGCTTGCGCATCAGATCGACGCCAACCGCAAACTCTTCATGAAAGCGGAAAGAGCCACGCAGTTCCAACTCCTTGGCCGTAATCGCCAGCATCGGCAGGCTCATGTCGCCGCCGATCCCAAGCTGTACGATGATTCCTCGCGGTCTCAGTGCCGCAATGCCACCGGCGAGGGCTGCCGCCGCGCCCGAGCATTCATAGAGCACATCGAACGTGCCCTTGTCGGAGGAATAGGGGGCAAGCGCTTCAGGTTCGTCCTTCGTGTTAATGACCCTGTCGGCGCCTGCTTGCCTGGCAAGCGACAAGGTGAAATCCGAAAGATCGGTCGCGACGATCTCGACGGCACCGGCGCGGCGTGCGGCCAGGATCGAGAGGACGCCGATCGGACCGCAGCCGGTCACGAGAACGCGTTTGCCGAGAAGCTCGCCGGCGCGCCGCGTGGCATGCAAGGTCACGGCCAAAGGTTCCGCCATGGCCGCTTCACCCGGCGTCAGATCATCGGCCGGCACGCATTGGATGGCATCGGCGACGAGCGTTTCACGGAATGCGCCCTGTATGTGCGGGAAGGGCATGGCGCTGCCATAGAAGCGCATGTTGAGGCATTGATTGGGCAATCCCTGCAGGCAATAGCGGCAGGTGCGACAGGGGCGGGAGGGGGAAACGGCAACGAGTTGGCCGATGTCGAGCCCCTGCACGCCCGGGCCGAGCGCGGTCACGGTCGCGCTGACTTCATGCCCGAGGATCATCGGTTCCTTCAGGCGAACAGTGCCGAAACCGCCGTGATGATAATAATGCAGGTCGCTGCCGCAGACGCCGCCGGTTGCAAGCCTCAGCTTCACTTCTCCTGCACCCGGTTCTTCCTCAGGATAATCCTCGATCCGCACATCCTTGGCGGCGTGGGCGATGATGGCCTTCATATCTTCCTCCTCAAAGAACGGGTGTGGGCAGCGCCTGGCCGGCGAAATGAGCGGCGAGATTGTCGCGCACCAGTTGACCCATGGCCTTGCGCGTCTCGACCGTGCCGGAGGCATGGTGGGGCTGCAGCAGCACATTGTCGAGTGCCAGGAAGCGCGGATTGAGCTTTGGCTCGCCTTCAAAGACGTCGAGCGCTGCCGATCCGAGCTTGCCGGTCTCCAACGCATCGAGTAGGGCGTCTTCGTCTATATTGGACGCGCGGGAAATGTTGATCAACATGCCTTCCGGGCCGAGCGCCTCGATCACCTTATGACCGACAATATGCCGCGTCGCCGCCGACGCGGCGAGCGTGACGAACAGGAAATCCGATTGTGTCGCGAGCTCGACCGGATCGGCGACAAAGGTCATGTCGGACGCGTAAGATTTCGCCTCGACGTCCGAATAGGCAATTTGCATGTCGAAGCCCTTCAGGCGCTTGGAGACCTCAAAGCCGATGCGGCCAAGACCGAGCACGCCGGCACGCCGTCCCCAGACGCGGCGCTTGAGGGGATAAAGCCCTTTTTGCGCCCAACTGCCGTCACGCACCCATGTCTCTGCCCCGATCATGCCGCGCGAAAGGCAGAGCATCATCGCAATTCCCAGATCCGCGACATCATTGGTCAGGACGTCAGGGGTGTTGGTGACGCGAATGCCGCGCTCGCGGCAGGCCTGCAGGTCGACGGCATCGAAGCCGACGCCATAGACCGAAATGACTTCCAGTTTGGGGCAGGCTTCGATCATGGCACGGTTGGCGCCGAGTTCGCCGCGTGTAGCAATGCCTCTGATCGATGGTCCGACCTCGGCGAGTAATCTGTCCTTGTCAGCGGCGTCGAAATAGCGATGAACCTGAAAGGCTGCGTCGAGCGGCTCTTGATCCCATTGCGGGTAGGGGCCAATCTGCAGGATTGGTGGCTTGCTCATCTTGTATGTCCTCCCTTGACATCAAATGTTATCGATAACATAAACAAGGGAAACGGCCATTGTCGAGATAAAAACGGAGGAAATAATGTCTGCTGGTCTTTTTGATCTGAAGGGACGGCGCGCCCTGGTGACGGGTTCTTCCCAAGGTATCGGGCTTGCCCTCGCAAAAGGTTTGGCGGCCGCCGGCGCCGAGTTGGTGCTCAATGGGCGTGACAAGGAAAAGCTCGCCACGGCGGCTGAAAGCTTCGACAGCAAGGCGTATCAGCTGGCCTTCGACGCCACTGACCATGAGGCTACGCGTCAGGCCGTCGATGCCTTTGAGGGGGAGATCGGCGCGATCGACATTCTCGTCAACAATGCCGGCATGCAGTTTCGCACGCCGCTTGAGGATTTTCCTGCCGATGCCTTCGAGCGGCTGCTCCGGACGAATATATCGAGCGTCTTCAATGTCGGCCAGGCCGTCGCCCGGCACATGATCAAGCGCGGCGCAGGAAAGATCATCAATATCGCCAGCGTACAAACGGCACTGGCGCGGCCCTCGATTGCGCCATACACGGCAACCAAGGGTGCCGTCGGCAATCTCACCAAGGGCATGGCAACGGATTGGGCGAAGTATGGGCTGCAATGCAACGCCATTGCCCCGGGCTATTTCGATACGCCATTGAATGCGGCCCTCGTTGCCGATGCAGACTTTTCCGCATGGCTCGAAAAGCGCACGCCGGCCGGCCGCTGGGGCCGTGTCGAAGAACTGGTCGGTGCCTGCATCTTCCTTGCTTCCGATGCCTCCTCCTTCGTCAACGGTCATGTGCTCTATGTCGACGGCGGCATCACGGCATCGCTCTGATGGCGCTCTGCCGCGCCGCTTCGTCATCATGGGCGTCAGCGGTTGCGGCAAGTCGTCGGTCGGGTCGGCGCTGGCCGCTCGCCTTAGAGGCATCTATGCCGATGGTGATGATCTTCATCCGTCCGCCAATGTCGCCAAGATGAGTGCCGGCATACCGTTGACCGACGCCGATCGCTGGCCGTGGCTCGACAAAGTCGGTCAATACCTGGCTTTGGCGCAGGATACGACGCTGATCGGATGTTCGGCGCTGAAGCGCATCTATCGCGACCGGATTCGCGAGGTTGTCGACGCGCCGGTTTGCTTCGTTCACCTTGCCGGAACGAGGCAGACCATTCTTCGACGCATGCAGGCAAGACGGGATCATTTCATGCCGCCGGCATTGCTCGACAGTCAATTTGCAACCCTCGAGCTGCCGGGCGCCGACGAGCAGGCGATCACCGTCGATATCGATCAGCCGCTGGATCAAGTCGTGGCGGCCATCTTAATTGCATTGGAGGAGACGCAATCATGAGCAACAAGGTGGCGCTGATCGGCGCCGGCGCTATGGGCGGAGCGATCGGCGCCCGCCTGGCGGAAACCGGCAATCAGCTGACTGTTTTCGATCTCGACAAGGAGAAGGTTGCGGTGTTGACCGCAAAAGGCGCCACGGCAGCCCCGAGTGCAGCGGCAGCCGCTGCCGTTTCCGATTTCGTCGTCCTCAGCCTCAATTCGCCGAAGATCGTCCATGCCGCGGTATTCGGGCTCGAAGGTGTTGCTGCCGGTGCCAAGCCGGGAACGCTGATTATCGACATGTCGTCGATCGACCCCGATGCGACAAAGGCTCTTGCCGCAGAGGCTGCGGAAAAGGGGCTGCGCTGGGTGGACAGTCCGCTGTCCGGTGGAGCGCCAAAGGCCCTGATCGGACAATTGACGCTGATGGCTGGCGGCAGCGAGCAGGATGTCGCGGATGCGCATCAAGTCCTGCGCCATGTGGCCTCGAACTATACGCATATGGGGCCTGTCGGGGCGGGTCAGACCACGAAGCTCATCAATCAGGTTCTTTGTGCGTTGAATTTCCTTGCGGTCGCGGAAGCGACGCAACTGGCGCTCGACGCCGGCGTCGATGCCGCGAAAATCCCGCAGGCGCTGAAGGGCGGGCGGGCCGACAGCGCCATCCTGCAGGAATATATGCCGCGCTACGTCGCCAAGGATTACCGCCGCACCGGACGGATCGACAATATGGTCAAGGATCTGAACGGCGCTCAGGATCTGGCCCGCAGGACCAATACCGCCATGCCGCTGACGGCCGTCTGTGCCGAGATACACCGCATGCTGACGGCTTCCGGGCTAGGTGGCGAAGATCAGGCGGCACTGATGGAATTCTTCAAGGGGCCGAACAAGGAGATTGCTGGATGATTACCCGATACGCATTATTCGAAGGCAAGGTCAGGGAAGGAGAGGCAGAGGCGTTTCGGACGGCCGTCATGGAAACCATCCTGCCGAAGTGGAAGCAGTTTCCAGGTGCTCTCGACGTGCGGGTTACCTTTGCCGAGGCGCGCGATGAAGGCGCCCCGGAGTTTCCGATGATTTTAGCCGTGAACTATCCGGACATGGCCGCCGTGGAGAAGGCTCTTGCGAGCCCGGTGCGCACCGAGGCGCGTGCAGCGACGGAAGCGGTTCTCTCACGCTTTTTCGAAGGACGCATCCATCATCATGTGACGCTGGCACATGAGTTCCAGCTGTAGACCGCTTTCGCACGACGTTTCCGGCGCGGGCAGCAAGGCTCCGTGCTCGTTTGGCGGGACATCTTGGATGGTCTCTTGCCATCCTGGGAAGAGGCATATTACTCTGATGGTAACGATAACATGGGCCATTGATGAGTAACGATCGCAAAACGCCGACCATGGCCGACATAGCCCGCGTCATGGGAGTTTCTCCCATGACCGTGTCGCGTGCCTTCAAGGCCGATAGCCTGGTCAGTCCGGAGACGCGCGAAGCGATCCTGCGAACGGCGGAAGAGCTGGGCTATGTCTTCGACAGCACAGCGTCCAACCTTCGTTCGCAAAAGTCAGGCTTCGTCGCCGTTACCATTCCCTCCATCAACAATGCCAACTTCGCCGATACGGTCGGCGGCCTCTCGGATACTTTGTCCAAGCGGGACATGCAAATCCTGCTTGGCTACACGAACTACAATGTCGAGGAGGAGGAGCGGCTGATCGAGCAGCTGCTTCGCCGCAAGCCGCAGGCGATCGTCGTAACCGGCGGCACTCACACGGAGCGTGCGCGGAAACTCCTTCAGACCGTGGCAATCCCGGTGATCGAAACCTGGGATATCCCGACCGATCCGATCGGCCACTATGTCGGCTTTTCCAACCGAGCCGTCATGCGCGATATGGTCGATCATTTCGTCGCACTCGGCTGTCGCCGCATCGCCTTCATTGGCGGCGATGTCCAGCGAGATTCGCGCGGCAGCGAACGCCGGCTCGGCTTCGTCGCTGCCATGCAGGCACATGGCCTTGATGCATCGAGATTGATCGCAGCCGGATCGCCGCCGATCTCGATGCGGGAAGGCGCCAATGCCATGGCGAAGCTGATCGAGCTCTATCCCGATACGGAAGCCGTCGTCTGCGTCTCGGATCTTGCCGCCTATGGTGCGCTTACCGAATGTCGTCGGCTAGGAATTCCCGTGCCTGAGCGCTTTTCCATCGGCGGTTTTGGCAATTATGAGATTGGCGAGGTCTGCGTGCCGACCTTGACGACGATCAACGCCTTCGCGCGTGAAATTGGCGAGCGGACCGCGCAATTGATTTTGGATATTATCGAAGGCACGCAGCCGGTTTCCGATGTCAGGATTTTACCGCAACTGATTGCGCGGGACAGCAGCCGCCAAGTTTAACCTGTCTGGCGAAAGCAGCGCGGCTCGCCGCCGCGCCACCTCTTTTGACTGAGATCACTTACCCCAGATCTTCTTATACTCGTCCTTGTAACCGTTGTCCGGATCGAAGGTGTTCTTCGGACCACCGTCGGATTGGATATTATCTGCCGTCACGACATGCAGCGGTGACAGGTACCCAGACCATTTTTCGCCGGCGAAAGCGCGATTGAGTTCATCGACCAGTTGCCAGCCCTGGAGATTAAGGGGTTCGGCCACCGTAACCTTCTGGAACTGGCCGGCGCGGATGCGTTCATAGGCCGATTGCGAGCCGTCGCCGGCTGCGACGTTGATGGGCGCATCGGTGCCGCCCTTGCCGGCCGACGCAAGCGAAGGACCCATGAAATCGAAATAGAGGTCGTTGATCGCAAGCGAATGCGTCCAGCTGTCACCGTATTTCTGCAGCAGCGAGGTGGTCAGCTGCGGCATGCGCTGCGATGTCTCGGCAATCGGCGTATCGACATATTCGAGCACCTTGCCACCCAGCCGCTCGATCTCCTGCTTCATCTTGTCCGCCTTGGCGATGGCGATCGCATAGGTGGAATCGGTGAAGATAATGACGCCCGGCTTGCCTTTGGCATCGACGAAGGCCCAATCGGCAGCGGCTTTCGAGACTTCCATGGCGTCGGTGCTGACATTGGCAAAAAGACCGTTCTTGTCGTCCGGGCCGATGGTCGGGCCGGCATGCCAGGCGACCAACGGGATCTTGGCGGCCTTTGCCTGTTCCAGTGCCGGCGCCTGTTCGACGGCATCGAAGCCATCGATGATGATGCCGGCAGGCTGCAGGGCTATAGCCTGACCGAAAGCTGCCGTGCGTCCGCCGATGGAACCGGCGCCATCAAGAACCTTCACCTCCCAGCCGATCGCCTTTGCTGCTTCCTCGACACCGTTGCTGACGCCGAGAATGCCGCCATTCTTCAGGTCGCCCGCTAGCACGACGATGGTCTTGCCGGCCTGTGCCTTCGGGCCGGTGGTCGGTCCGTCCCATTTGGTCACCGGTGTCGCATATTTCTCGACGACGGCCTTCGCATCCGCCAACGGGTCGGCATAGGCCTGGCCGGCGCATAGCACCAGGATCGCCGTCGTGGCCTGCAGGAATTGTCTACGGTTCATGTCTTCTCCTCCCTTTGGACATTCGAACTTCGGATGATTTTCATTTCTCCGCCGTCTTGGCGGAAAGTTGCGGTGCCTGGGCCGGCGCCATGCGTCCGGCATGGCTGCGGCGGCGCTGCGCGTAGCCGGCAATGCCGATGGCAACCAGCAATGTGACGCCGTTGAACAGAGGCTCGACATAGAAGGAGCCGCCGAACTGCTGGATGCCGGCGATACCGACCGCCAGGATGATGACGCCGATCATCGTGCCCCAGACATTGACGCGGCCGGGTTTGATCGTTGTCGAGCCAAGGAACGCACCGACCAGCGCGGGCAGCAGATATTCGAGCCCGACGCTTGCCTGGCCGATACGCAGCTTGGAGGCAAGCAGGACGCCGGCGATGGCGGCAAGCGTGCCCGATGTGACGAAGGCGCCAATGACGAAGCGGCGGACGGGAATGCCGTTGAGCGCGGCAGCCTTCGGATTGGCGCCGATCGCATAGATGTAGCGGCCGATCGGCAGATATTCGAGGACGATCCACATGACGAAGGCAAGTGCCAGAACATAGATGCCGGTGATCGGCAGGCCGAAGACCATGGTGCCGTTCAGCGCATAAAACCCTTGCGGCAGCATGCCCACCACCTGCCGTCCGCCTGTATGCCAGAGCGCGATGGCGTAGAGGACCGTGCCCGTGCCGAGCGTTGCTATGAAGCTGTCGATCTTGGCGATTTCTACCAGCAGGCCGTTGAGAAAGCCAGTCAGCGCGCCAAGCGCGATGACGATCAGGACGGCAACCGGCCAAGGCAGCCCGAACATCGTCTGAAGGCTGATCGCCAGCACGTGCCAGAGGACGATGCCATAGCCGATCGTCAGGTCGATGCGGCCAGCCGCCATCGGGATCATGGCCGCCAGCGACAGGATGGCGATGATCGTCTTGTCGGAAACGATCGAACGCAGGTTGAGCATCGTCGGGAACGTCTGCGGCAGCAGAATGGAGAAGAGCAGGATCAGGAAGACCGTCAGGATGACGAGGCCATAGACAGGCAGCAGGCGCTGGATCTTCTGGCCGAAGCTCATGGCCGAAAGCTCGGCGCGGGTTGGCTCGAGCGCGTTGGATTCGATCGATTGCATGGTGTTCTCCTCCGGTTCAGGCCGCTTCGGATGCTGATGCGGCGGCGATGACCGCCGGTGTTGTCAGGTCGGCACCGCTGAGTTCGCGCACGATCCTCCCGCGCGAAAACACCAGGGCACGATGGCAGATGTGAGCGATTTCCTCGAAATCCGTGGAGACGACGAGCACGGCAAGGCCTGCCTCGACCGCCTCGGCGATCAGCCGATAGATGTCGGCCTTGGCGCCGACATCGACGCCGGCGGTCGGATCTTCGGCGATCAGCAATTTGCGGCCCGTCGCCAGCCATCGTCCGACGACGACCTTCTGCTGATTACCGCCGGATAGGGCTTCGATAGTAAGGCTCTGGTCATTGGGTCTGAGGCCGACGCGGCTGCCGAGAGAATAGGCGGCTTCGGCTTCGCGGCGTGGCGACAGGAACGAAAACAGGCTTCGTCCGGAGGCGCCCGGATTGAGGAACGTATTTTCACGCAGGCTGAGCGACATGGCGACGGACTCTTCGGTCCGATCGCGGGCGATCAGCCCGATGCCTGAAGCCATCGCTGCGACTGTGCTGGAAAGATCGGGTATTGCCCCATTCAAGCGAACGCTGCCCTGCGACGGCTCGCAGCCGAAGAGGGTGCGTCCGATCAGTTCTTGGCCGGCGCCGCGCAAGCCGACGAGACCAAGCAATTCGCCCTTTCGGATATCGAAGGACACGGGTCCCGCGCCGCGGCAGGAAAGCTCTTTTACGGAAACGATGGCGGGGCCAGCGCTTCTTTCTGCCTTGACGAAAAGCTGGTCCGCCTTGCGCCCGACGATCATGCGGATGAGTTCATCCGGTGTTGTCTCGGAGACTGGCTTCTGGCCGACCAGCTGACCGTCACGTAAGACGGCAACGCGGTCGGCGATACGGAAGATCTCGTCGAGGCGATGAGACACATAGATCATAGCCACGCCGCGCTCTTTCAGCGGGCGGATGGCGGCAAAGAGTTTCTCGACCTCGTCGGCGGGCAGGCTGGCCGTAGGTTCGTCAAGCACCAGCACGTCGGCTTCGACGGCAAGCGCCCGAGCGATTGCGACCAGCGACTTCTCGGTGCGGGTCAGCTCCTGTACGCGGGTCGACGGATCGAAATCGCAGCCGACGAGCTTCAGTGCCTCGGCGGTACGTCGCTCCGTGGCGCGCCAGTCGATCAATTTACCGCGCAGGGAATAGCCCTGCGCGAGCCCGACATTCTCGCCCACCGTCATCCATTCGATCAGTCCGAGATCCTGATGGATGAAGGCGACCGGTTGGCGTTGATTGGGTTGTGGCGGGCGGTGATGATAGGGTTTGCCGCGAAACAGGATCTGCCCGCCATCCGGCTTGTAGATGCCAGCCAATGTCTTGATGAGCGTCGATTTACCCGCGCCGTTTTCCCCGAGAAGCGCGAGGATTTCGCCGCGCTGCAAGTAGAGCGACACGTTCGACAGGGCTCGCGTTCCGCCAAATTCCTTGGTGATGTCGGAAAATGCGAGCAGCTTTTCGTCGTCCATCCTGCTCCTCCCAAAGCTTCGATAGGAGGAGGCTATGTTATCGATAACATTCCGTCAAGAGGCCGGGATGTCTACCTGTATATTCAGGCATCCTGTGCGGCCCCGGCTGAAAAATTAACGTATTAACGAGAGGCATTCTTTAAATATGAAATATATCTCAATGCGTCCGATCATATTATGAAATAATATAAGCAGGAAGAAAATATATACTCACGTTGCGATGCATCCGCATGGTTGTAATTATCATACTTATTCGATGAACCATTGATTTTTCTAGTTTTATGGCGCTATTTTCTTCGGGGGCGTAAGCGAGGATGTATTTTTAAGGCAGATGACCGAAGGCTAAAAAGGTAATCTGCAGACGCAGCGCTATGAGGGGAACATTTGACTTACGCGACGTGCTCGGTGTCCCAAATCGAGAAAGCCGATGCCGAGGAGATGACCGCACATTACGCGAGAACCCTGTTTCCCGCGATTGTCGAACCTCTCCATCGCCGCGGTGCAATTTCGGTGGAAGACCGCCACTATACGATCGGCTCCTGCAGCGTCTGGCGCGGCAAATGTCATTCTGGCATGAGCGTTATGCTGCCCGGTGGCCCCGAAGCCTACGGCCTTTATCTGCCGACCGCCGGCAAGATGCTTGTCGACGCCGCTGGGCGGCAATTGGAATCGGAGCCGGGCAGGGGACTTGTGGCCGATATGTCTTCTTTCAGCCGGCTCACGTTTTTCGAGCAGCGGAGCCATATGGGCATCGCATTCGAAAAGGCGGCCATGATACGGCAACTCAGCACGCTGCTGGACGCACCGGTGCGCTCTGATCTGGAATTCGCCGGCCCGGTCGATTTGACATCGGGGCGAGGGATGCAGATTGCCGCTCTTGGAAACTTGATCTGGCAGGACCTCACAGCGGCCGGCCAACAAAAATCCTCCGCTTCATTCACCGAATGCCTTTTGCAGGCAATGATGATTGCTCTGCTTGAGACTGTGCCGCACAATTATACGCCGCAGTTGCAAGGGCCGGCATCGCCGGCAATCCCGAGGCAGTTGAAGCGCGCAATGGAATATATGCACGTAAATGCAGGTGCGGACATCAAGATCGCCGATATTGCGCGCGAGAGCGGAACAAGCGTGCGATCTTTACAGACCGCATTTCAGCAGTTCAAGAACATGACGCCCCTCGGCTATCTGCGCGAGATACGCCTGCAAGGCGCGCGTAAGGCCTTGACGCAATCGAACCGCCCGCGGGTTGTGGCCGACATAGCGCGCGATTGGGGATTTTCCCATATGGGGCGGTTCGCAGCGCTATATTATCAATCCTTCGGAGAAATGCCCTCCGAGACTGTCAGGCAAGCCCGGTAGGGGCGGCAGCGCTGCCCACGCGATCAATACCTTGCCAGACCTCAAATCTATTCGCCAACTTCCGTTACGACGCGGCTGTTCCTGTCATGCGTACAACTTTGCATAGGTTGGTCAAAAGGGAAATAGCCCGTTCACGGCGCCCCAAGGACATCTGAGGCTCTCTGGCCGCGTTACCGCAATGACGGGGCGGCGCATTGCTATTTTCAGGATCATATTCATAGACTGCCTAGCCGGTAGGATTTTGGTGAGGGGGTGGCCGTCTCGCCGTCATGACGCATACTTAAAACCTCTTCTCGTAACGATGATGCTGGAGTGAATAGGCAATGGATCCTCTGAAGATCACCATCCTTTCATGCAGCCTTGATCCGAAAAGCAGGAGCCGCCGCATGGCTCGCGAGGCTGAAAATTTGTTGCGAGAGAGGCGATGCGAAGTCGAGTTTATCGATCTTCAGCATCTGGAGTTGCCCGCTTTCGACAATTTGAAATGCTATGAACATCCTTCATACGACCGGCTGTATCGTGCAATTCGCGATGCGGATGGTGTCTTGCTTGCGGTACCCATTTATAATTGGTCGGTGGGAAGTGCTGCCAAGAGCCTGATCGAACTTACCGGTGCGACAGGCGCCGGCGGACGAAAATCGGCCTGGTTCGATCAGATCGTCACTTTCATCTGCTCCGGTGGGCTTCCGCACAGCTATATGGCTTATGGAAGTCTGGCCACGTCGCTGATGCTCGATTTCAAATGCGTGATCAATCCCTATCATTACAGTTGCACATTTATCCATGGTCTGAATCTATAGGTCTCCATGATTCGGAGGTCATGGATGATTGGTGCATCAATCGAGACGACGCTGGAGCTTTGGGCATCCTCGCTGCGCGAGGTGAAGGGTCGTATGAGCGGATTGTTTACGCAGGAGCGGGTTGCCGCATCGGCAAACCTTTTTCTGGACGGCTTGCTGGGTGACGAGCGGCGCAAGACGGGATGGATGCGCGCGGAAGCGGCTGGCGACCCCGGTCCGTGGCGGCAGCAGGCGATTTTGGGCCGGGGACACTGGGATGCGGATGCTTTGCGCGACATCGTTCGTGTCTATGCGCTGGAAACGCTGGCCGATGATGATGCGGTGTTGGTGATCGATGAAACTGGTTTTCTCAAGCAGGGCAAGGCGTCGTGCGGGGTCGGTCGGCAATATACTGGATCGGCGGGCAAGATCACCAATTGCCAGATCGGCGTGTTCGCATCCTATGTCTCCCGGCATGGCCATGCCTTCATCGACCGGGTGCTCTATCTGCCGAAAGCCTGGACAGATGACCGGGACCGTATGGCCAAAGCCCATGTGCCCGACAAAGTCGGCTTTCTGACCAAGCCGGCATTGGCGCTCACGATGATCGAGCAAGCGATCGCTTCGCAAGCACCGTTTTCCTGGGTGGCGGCCGACAGTGTTTATGGGCGACATTGAGATGGCACTCAAGCGAGCCGCCAAGGGCTATGTACTGGGCGTGAACGCCAACCATCCCTTCAGCTCCTGGGGTAAATCGCTTGCTGTGGCCGGCACGGCGAAGGACATCGCCGAAGCCCTGCCTGAGAACGCCTGGAGACGCCTGTCGGCAGGCGACGGCACCAAAGGCGCACGGTTGCATGATTGGGTGTATCTTGAACTCGCCGATCTCGACGCCGATGTTTTCGACGCGGCATTCCCCGGTATCTGGACACGCGGGCTGCTGATCCGCCGCAACATCGCCGATGGCGATCTTGCTTTCTTCTCCACATGGTGCCCGGTTGGCACGTCCATGGAAAAGCTGGTGACGGTAGAAGGTCATCGTTGGGCAATCGAAGACAGCTTCGAGACCGCCAAGAACGAGCTCGGTCTCGATCACAATGAGACCCGATCATGGCATGGCTGGCATCGCCACGTCTCTCTCGTCATGCTCGCATTCGCTATGCTGGCGGTGATCCGGTACCGCGCCAACGACGCGACGCCCCAAAAAAGACCGAGGATGCCGACCATCAAGATCTGATCCGCTGGTCCGTCCAGGAGATCCGGCGCATCGCCACCAGGCTTGCCAAGCGTCGCATAAAGCCAGCCTACATCATCGCATGGTCATGCTGGAGACGCGCCCATCAGGCTGCCGCTCGACAAGCTCACCTGAAAACCAAAATGCAACTGTAATGCTATGTCGTTTACGCCACCGAGCGGGATTGGTTAGACGGCACCATCTCGTCCGACAGTCTCCAGGCAAGGCTGCAGAAGACGATCGAGGTACAGCTGGAATTGTCGTCGAAATTGAGATCCAGGGCATATAGTTCTGACTGGGAAATCTGATGGGCCCGCCTGGCCCAATTGCATTCGACGCGCCTGATGTTAAGACTATTCGTATGATGACTTGCTGACGATGAGAAGCGACTGCGGTTGAAGGCCAAGAAATGGGTCGGGAATTGGGAATGACGACAAATGCCCGGACACGGCAAAGGCTGGCACAAAGGGTCATCGACGAATTGCGCTTGCAGATCGAGAGCGGCAAGCTTCGGGCCGGCGACCAGCTTCCGACCGAGCCGCAGCTTGAGGCTGCGTTCGACGTCAGCCGGACCGTCGTGCGCGAGGCGATTGCAGATCTTCGTGCGGCAGGCCTCGTCACGCCGGTTCAGGGCAAGGGCGTATTCGTTTCCGACACACCGACGCGGTCTGGGCTGCTGCTGACGCCGGTCGAGGTCAAGAGTATCCCCGAAACGCTGGAACTGCTGGAATTCCGCATGGCGGCGGAAGGCGAGGCGGCAGCCATCGCCGCCTATCGCAGGACTGCCGAACAGGAGGCCGCGATAGCAACCGCCAACCGTAAGATGGCGCAGCTGATAGAGCAGGGGCTGTCGACTGTCGAAGCGGATTATGAGTTCCATATGGCGATCGCAGCTGCGACGAATAACCGGTTCTATGTCGATGTGCTCCGGCATTTCGGTACACGAACCATTCCGCGCCGGCAGTTTCCGACATTGCCCGAGGCGAATGACCGCGCCTATCTGCAGAAGGTTCATGCAGAGCATGCGGAGATTTTAGCGGCGATCGCCGATCAAGATCCAGAACGCGCGCGACAAGCGATGCGGGCGCATATGATGGCGAGCCAGCGTCGCTATCGCCGTCTCGCCGAGCTGCAGGAGCAATAATGCTCGACAGGGTGCTCTTGTCATATTATGTCATATGATAGCGGTCGATTTTTCGAAAGAGATGTTCCGTCTGTTTGGCCAGCCGGATCGAGGGGATTGCGACTATCCGGTTTTCGCGCATTCGATGGATAGCAGTATCTATTTTCCAGATGATCCGCATCGCCGCCGATGGAACCGGCCCTGATGCTCGGACGAGGTGATTCGTGAATCAGCCTTCTTCCAGTGTGCATCGCACGTTCGTATATGTCTCTGCGGCAATTGCCGGAACGATCGATGCCTATCGAATGGATGGAGCGACAGGTGCGCTCACGGTGATATCCAGCATGGATGTCGGCGGGATGGTTATGCCGATGGCTGTCAGCCTCGACAGGCGGCATCTTTACGCCGTTATCCGTGCGCAGCCTTACCGGGTGCTGACGCTGGCGATCGACCCCGAAAGCGGCAGATTAAGGCAGGAGGCGGCCGCAGCGCTGCCCGACAGCATGGCCTATGTCGCCCTCGACCCGACAGGCGGGCTTCTATTGGCTGCCTCTTATGGCGGCGACAAGATCGCCGTGCTGCTCATCGACAAGAATGGGCTCGTCACCGCGCGAGCCCAACAAGTGATCGCAACCGGCCGCAACGCCCATTCGATCGTCACTGATCGGACAGGCAAATATGTCTTTGTCACCAATCTCGGCTCCGATGCCGTGCAGCAATTCATCCTACACCCTGAGACCGGGATACTGAAGCCGAACGATCCGGCTCAGGTCCTGACCGGCAAGGGCTTTGGCCCGCGGCATATCGTTGTGTCGCCGGATAATAAGGCCGTCTACGTTCTGACGGAGCTGACCGGCCATGTCGTCCACTATGCGCTCGATGCCGATAGGGGCACATTGAGAGAGGTCGAGAGCCTCGCTTCCGTTCCCGAGGATGCGGGCCTGTCGCCTGGCCTAGCACCGGATTCAGTCTCACCAGACAACGGCGAGCCGAAGATCTGGGCCGCAGATATCGGCATCACACCGGACGGCAGATTTCTTTATACGACGGAAAGGACCACCAGCCGGCTTGCGCTATTGAAAATCGATGTGGATAACGGAAGGCTGACTTACGTCACGAATTATCCGACCGAGCAGCAGCCGCGCGGCATCCGCATCGACCCATCAGGCCGGTTCCTCGTCGTATCGGGAGAGAAATCCGACCGGCTGTCCGTCTACGCCATCGACCAATCCGATGGCGGTCTCGCATTGGTGGGGCGATACCCGGTCAATGCAGGTGCGAACTGGATCGAGATGGCGACATTTCCTTGAGAGGCATCCGCGTGCGGGGAGCTGCTCCGTGCGAATATCTACACAGCTTTCGAAACGGTCCCGGTAATCAGGCTTTCGATCTCGGAGGAGGGAAGGGGCCGGGCAAACAGATAGCCCTGAAGCAATTCGCATCCGGCGCCTTCGAGAAAACGGGCCTGCTCCTCGGTCTCGACGCCTTCCGCCACGACTTCCAGATCGAGTGTTCTGCCGAGCGATACGATGGCGGACGTAATTGCCATATCGCCCGGCTTTTCGGGAATGTCGGCAATGAAGGATCTGTCGATCTTCAGCCGGGAAAGCGGAAAGCGCCTGAGTGTGCTCAGGCTTGAATATCCGGTGCCGAAATCATCCATCGCGAGGCTGACACCCAGCTCTTTCAGTTCATGCATCCGCTCGATGGCGCCTTCTACGTCACGCATGATCAAGCTTTCCGTCAGTTCGAGCTCAAGCCATTGCGGGTCGAGATCAGCCGATTGCAATGCGGATGCCACATGGCTTGTCAGTGAACTCTCCAGGAATTGCCGCGCAGATACGTTGACGCCCATGCGCAGTGCGGGCAGGCCGCGATCTTGCCACAGACGGGCTTGCTGGCAGGCCTTTCGCAGAACGATTTCGCCGAGCGGGACGATGAGCCCTGTTTCTTCCGCGAGCGGAATGAAGACACCGGGCAACAACAAGCCCTCGACAGGATGCTGCCACCGCACGAGGGCCTCGACGCCAATGATCTTGCCGCTGCGAACTTCCTTTTGCGGTTGATAATGGAGCACGAATTCGTCCCGCTCCACAGCGCGTCGCAATTCTTCGATACGGATCAGCTTGTTGCGGGCGTCCTCCGCCATCGCCGGCGTGAACAGGCGAATGGCATTGCGCCCCGCTTCCTTGGCACGATAGAGCGCCATATCGGCATTTGCGAAGAGTTCCGAAGCCGTCGTGCCATGCTCCATGGCGCACGCGACACCGATGCTGCAGCCTACCCGGATTTCGACGCCTTGTACAATCATGGGCTGGGAAATGTCTGCCAGTACGGCCGCGAGCCTCTCATATATTGGCTCAGCCGGATCTTCCAGAACGATGATGAATTCATCACCGCCAATCCTCGCAACAACGCCGCCTTCGCCGACTTGGGTCGATATGCGCCGCGCAACAACGGTCAGTAATTCATCGCCGGCTGCGTGGCCAAGGGTGTCGTTCACCAGCTTGAAATTATCGAGGTCGACAAAGGCCACGGCCAATGACCTTTGTTGTCGGGACGCTTTTTCCAAGAGGGCGCTGAGCTTGCGGTCGAGCAGCATGCGGTTCGGCAGGCCGGTGAGCGCGTCATGTTCAGCCAGATAGGCGATATGGGCGATGTCGCGATGGCGATCGATGGCAATGCCCACGGTCTGCGCTATGCCGGCGAAGAATTCCATAAGCCCGGCCTCGTCACCATCGGTTTGCACCGTCACCAGGGCTCCATGCCGGCCGCCGTCTCGCGAAAAAATGGGAAATTCCAGGATATCGCCGGCAAGCGGTTCGGCTTGATCGCCATTGAGGACGAAGCTCACGCGTCTGCCGTTGAGCAATTCCTCAAGAAGGACTTGGGACTCCCTGAGAAATACGTCGAGATCAACGCCGCGCGCCACATCTTGTAGAAGCTTCGTCTGGGCACTCATCAGTTTTTCCGCCCGTTTTCGAGCGGAAATGTCGCGCGATGCGCCGACGACGCCGATGATGTTGCCGTTTCTGTCGCGTAGCGGCACCCGCGACATCATGAGCCAGCCTTCACCCTTCAGTCGCCGTTCCTCGACGCCGAGATCGGCCTTGCCGCTCTCCATTACCTGCCGTTCGACTTCTTCGATCTTGTAGGCATCGGCCATGGGGTGAATTTCGGCGTCGGTAAGTCCAATCAACTCGTCGACATGCGTGAAGCCATTGTTGAGGACGATCGCCAGGTTAGCAAAAAGGAAGCGGCCATTCCTGTCCTTGGCATAGATATAGTCCGGTACGTAGTTGATCATGGCTTCGAGCCATTCGTAGCGCTCGGCGAGAGACTGGTACCGGGCCTGGAGCAATTCAAATGGCTTAAGGACCTGCTCGTCTTCGACGTCTTGGTCCCGGTGCGTAGGATCTGGCGCTCCATCCGGCGGCTGCATCATGTATCTTCTCTCACCCGGCAAGCGGACAATATCGGCAGGCTGTTATGCAACAATGAAAAGCATGTAGGAATATTGAGCGTCTCCCTTTGGCGAGGTTCGGCTCGTCGCTTCCATAAACGTTATCATATAACCGAATTTATAAACATCCGCTCAAGTTTTAGAGGAAGATCGCGTCTGCCGACGGCGAGCGCTCCGATGCTTCTGTGGCTGGAAACCGATAGATTTTGGGAATAACTGCCCACGAGGAAATCCATTGCGGGTAGGGGGCAAAACCGGCTAAAGCGCAGGTGGTAAAATGCAGGATTCGCAAGGATAGTCAGCATGCGCATGGGCAAAGCCGTAACAAGCGGCAATCTTGTACTTGCCGGCATGCTGCTGATGCTTCTCGGCGACTTCCTGTTTTCGCTGAACGATGCCATGGGCAAGTGGCTGGTTGCGAGTTTCTCCGTCGGCCAGATTCTGGTGATCCGCTCATTCGGTTCGTTCATTATTCTGGCGCCTATGATCGCGCGGCAGGGCAGTGACGCGCTTTTTCGCCTCGAACGGCCGCCGCTGCAGCTTCTGCGTGTCGTCATGGCGACGCTCGACGTCGCTCTCTTTTACGCCGCTGTCGCCTATCTGCCGCTTGCCGATGTCATGACCTTCTACATGGCCGGCCCTATCTATGTGGCGGCGATCTCGCATTTCTTCCTTGACGAGAGGATCGGCTGGCGGCGCTGGCTTGCGGTTTTCGTCGGCTTTATCGGCGTATTGATCGCGCTCAGACCTTCGGCGGCAATGTTTTCCTGGCCATCGCTTTTCGGCCTCAGCGGCAGCCTCGCATTCTCATTGACCCTGGTGCTTGGACGGCGGCTGCGGCAGACACGCGATGCGACGCTGGTCGCGTGGCAGACGCTCGGTGCGCTTATTGCCGGGTTGGCGCTCAGCATCGGCAACTGGCGTTCCGCATCAGCGCTCGATCTCGGTGCGATGCTCGCCCTCGGCATTGTCGCCGGTAGCGCTCATATGCTGATAACCAGATCCTTGAAGCTCGCGCCAGCTTCGCTCCTGGCTCCGCTCCAATATAGCCTGCTTGTCTGGGCAATCGTCCTGGGCTTCGTTTTCTTCGGCGATATTCCGGACACCCAGATTATCATCGGCTCCGCTATCATCGTCCTTGCTGGACTCTTCATTTTCCATCGGAAGAACCTGGTGGATACGGTCCCGAAAGACGACGTTGCCCGGGACGGGCATTGACGCGGGGAGAGTGGTATTGCTGCTTTGCGGGATCAGGATACTCTAACTTTGCGGCACAGGTAATGTCACGGCTATTTAGAGATGAGACAAAGTAATCAATTTAGAAACGCGACACAATAATATCTGTTATTACTTCATTTGCAAGATTCTATAGATAT
>NZ_JACHYY010000016.1:0-77865 GCF_014193155.1 Rhizobium sp. BK098
CCAATCCCTTGACCAAAGCCTGATCAGAAAACCATATTTAAACGTGGCTCACTTCTCGGTGGAAAAACCGGCTCTGTTCCGCGTGAAAACCAACAACGGTGCATGGGGACGAGAGATGAAGGGGTAGACGCTGGGTAGAGGGGCTACCAGTCCCAAAATCTGCCTCGCATACTACTGTAAGGCGCCTGGACGTACTGTTGTCCTCCGGACGCCAATCGTCGCTTTTCAGAAAGTGTCCTTCCCACTAGCATTTCCACTTTATCACTTGCCGGCCGGAAGTCCGCTTGGTGCACTCTCTTTCACGCACGAGGATGGTAATGGGAGCTTATGATTAGACTCCTGTTAACCATCTTGCGTTTAAAGATTGTTAATCGAGAGGCAAACCCGCCCTCCCAGTTTTTGCGAATTATCGTTCATGTCGATCATCCACGCCCTCGGCGCAAATAGCGGTCGCCTCATCAGAATCACCTTTGGTCCTGTGGGCCGCGAGCGCCCGCCGGTGCGCGCGACGGGCCAGGCGAAACTTGCCAAAGCGCGTATCATGATGCTCGCGGGTGGGCTGCTCGTCTGCTATGTGGCGATCTTCGCCAGGCTTACCTATTTCGACATGGAGCCGAGGACCGACACCTCGGCAATTCCTCCGGATCATGTCAGCGCCGCGCGTCCGGATATTGTCGACAGAAACGGCGAATTGCTTGCAACGGACATCCGCACAGTTTCGATGTTTGCCGAGCCCAACCGTGTAATCGATCCGGACGAGGCAGTGGAAAAAATCGCCTCGATCTTTCCCGATATCGACCGCAAATCCCTTTATAAGAAGCTTGCTGATCGCCGCTCGCATTTTGCCTGGCTGCGCCGGCAGCTGACGCCGAAGGAACAGAGCGAAATCCTGGCGCTCGGCATTCCGGCGATCGGATTTCGGCCTGAGGTCAAGCGCTTCTATCCGGGCGGACGAACCGCTGCCCATATTCTCGGCTATGTCGATATCGACAATCACGGCGTCGCCGGCATGGAGAAATATCTCGACATGCAGGGCCTGTCGGATCTCGCATCGACGGGCCTGACGAGCCGCGACCAACTGGAGCCCGTGCGGCTTTCGATCGACCTGCGCGTTCAGAACATCGTCCACGACGTGGTGTCGGATGCGATCGGCCGCTACCAGAGTCAGGCGGCCGGCGCCGTCATTCTCGACATCCACACCGGCGAAGTCCTGGCCATGGCTTCGGCACCCGACTTCGATCCAAACGATCCGCAGACTGATGTCAAAGGCTGGCTGAACCGCATGTCGAACGGCACCGACGAGATGGGATCGGTTTTCAAGACCTTCTCGATCGCGATGGCCATCGATACCGGCACGGTCAAGCTGACGGACACCTTCGACGCCAGCTCTCCCCTGCACTACGGCGGCTTCACCATCCATGACGACCGCGACGTGCCGCGGCGTGTCCTGTCGATCCCGGAAATCTTCCGTTATTCGTCCAACATCGGCACGGCCAAAATGATGGACAAGGTGGGCATGACCATCCAGAAGAGCTACCTGACCCGCTTCGGTCTGCTGTCGAAAATGCAGACGGAACTGCCTGAGGTGAAAGCGCCGAGCCAGCCAAGAGTTTGGAAGAAGCTCAACTCCATAACCATAGCGTTCGGCCACGGCGTCGCCACCACGCCGATGCAAACCGCCGTCGCGGGTGCCGCCCTCATTGACGGCGGCAAGCTGATCGAGCCGACCTTCCTGCCGCGCACGCAGGAAGAGGCGGAAAAGACCGAAACGATGATCGTCAAGAAGAGCACCAGCGACACGATCCGCTACCTCTTCCAGTTGAACGGTGAGCAAGGGTCTGGCAAACCTGCCGACGTCCCCGGCTATCACGTCGGCGGGAAGACCGGCACCGCAAACAAGGTCATCCACGGGGTTTACTCGCACAAGCTCAGCTTCAATTCATTCCTGGCGGCGTTTCCAATGAATAACCCGAAATACGTGGTGCTGGCCTTCGTCGACCAGCCGCTGACAGGCCAACACAATTTAACCTTCGCGACCAACACGGCGGCACCCATGGTTCACGACATCATTGCCCACGCCGCGCCGCTGCTCGGTGTTGAGCCGGATTTCGGATCGAACTTTCTGGCCGCATATTAAGGATCACGCTCGCTCCGAAGCGTGGCTGCGGCGGCGGACGCCGCTGCAGCTGCAGCCACGCGGGATAAAATGGCGGTCCGCCCGCGTGATTCAGCCTGCCGTTTATCTTCCCGCCGAAATCCTCCTGGCAAGACTGACCGGGTTTCTGCTCTGCCGCATGGCGCATCAATGCCAGGAATCCCGTACAATCAAAACCCTGACAGCTGTCAGGGTTTGCGGTCAAAGCTTATTGATAGGCAGCATGACATATGTTGTCTTCCGGCCCGTCGCCTTACGCAGGGTAGATCTTTCCATACCGCCTCCCACATACGCCTATTGGAAAACCCTGACAGCTGTCAGGGTTTGTTGTGAGCGCGAAACTGGAGAGAGCTTTTCCGAAGCCACTACAAACGACTTTGAGGTGCCGTCAACGCTAGAGAACTTCACATCATATCGTTACCGCCGTCTATTTCCTCGGTGTAATCTGCCGGGCGCCCAGTAAGAATTGCAAATGGAAAGGACCATACTGTCTGCCCCTTCATTCAGACCAATAAAGGGGGCCAGCTCATGCCCACCGAATTCCACACCGCTTTTGCGCTGGACGCGGGGTAAAAATAGCCGGCGAACAATAGCAGGAACGGGAGATCCGAAATGAGGCCCGCTTCACAGTTTTTCATCGCTGAAACCGACGGATGGGTTGTAGGTCATCGCGCGAACTCTGCTCTCCCCGGCTATCTTGTCGTTGCCTCGAAGATATCTGCAGATGATCTGTCGGACTTATCCGATGACGATTTGCGCGAAATCGGTCCGTTGTTGGCGCTGTCTCAAGCTGCCCTGAAAGAGGAACTCCGCGTTCCGCGCGTCTATATCGGGCGCTATGGTCACAGCTCCGGACTCGCTTTTCATTTCCATATCATTCCTATCTATGAGTGGGTCGAGAAACTGTTCTGGCGAGACGCCCGATATCGGCTCCTCGGGCAATTTACGGAAGGGGAGGCGGAAAGCGAAACGGACGGCGCCGAACTAACCCTGTTCGTCTGGCGGGAGTTCTGCGAACGCGCGCTGCCGCCTCCGATCGAAGGACCGACCGTTTCCGAAGCAATCGACCTTCTGCGCAAGACAATACGTCTCCGTTTGCAGGCCATATGAAAGATGTTGCTGAACGACAATTTGCTTGACTATTCCCTCCCCTGCCTTGCTATACATCACAAAACAAGCGGAGCGCCTCGCTATTCATACCCGAATTCGCCACTGTCTAACTGTCGGATTTTTCAACGAAAATCTCTCATCCTGAAGCTATATGGGTATTAGCTTCCATAAGCGATACCGGGTTGACTAAACTTTTTAGCGATGGCGGGAATGTGCACCCACTAGCTCCGATTTCGTTTTCAGTAGAGAAGAAAATAGGTGTCTGAGCGAGTAATCCGAGCGCACTTATTCGCCGGTTTCGTTCCCACATTCGTCCATGACCGTTCCAATGACTCGATCTCGCTGGAATAGTGATGAGACATAATGCACTGCGTATTGTCGATTAAGCCGGGATCTAATCTCTGAAGCTCAATTCTACCCCTTTTGAAAATTCGTCGAGCGAGTTGCTGGCGCTAAAGTTCATTACAAAATCGTAAGGGTGCTATTCATTTTCGGTTAAGCCTTAATCAGTCATCAAAGTCATGCGTAAACACGCAGCATCACCCCCAATGCTTATGAGGTTTCACATGAAAAGCCTGCTTCTCTCCACTGCCATCGCCCTGGCTTCGGTCGTTGCCGTCAGCGCTCCCTCCCAGGCAGCTCCATTTCATCGTCATCACCACAATTGCTTTGTGAAGACCGTAAAGCATAGGGTTCATGGCCATTGGGTAGTTCGCAAGGAGCGCGTCTGCCGCTAATCCAATGTGCAGCTTTGGCCGTCGGCAAGGTTCGATGGCCAAAGCTGAATGGCTTGCCGCAGCCATATCGCACAAGAGGATGTATATCCTGGTGCTTCTTTCCTGTGTTGACCCGAAGGCTCATTCCGATCGTGTACCGTTGGTGTCTCGGAACCAGCGCATCTCAGCAAGCCGATCTGATATGTCATGAAACTTCTAATACGATATCGCCGTACCCCGCGTTTGTGCGAAGCAACGCCATAAGTACCGGACCAAGTGAAAATTCGCCGCGTTTTGCCTTGCCTGCAAGATTACGTAGATAAGCACCGGCTGAGTTGATATGCCCTGATCGCTCGAGAATGCAGGCCATCGTCACGGCGGCATTTTCCGGCCCCATCGTCTCGCAAGCCTGCTGATAGGCCGAGGGCGTGACACCCAGCATCGATCGTACCACGATGGCTGCAGACATGAGATCTCGCCAATTGCTGATCACGCCTGCAGGGGCATAGGAGCTAATTTCGGGGCATGCCTTCAGCACGAGAGCTAACGGGAAGATGCGCATCGGCTCTTTTTGTCGCTCGTCCGTTTTCCGAGATCTTGCTTCCAACTTTGTTCGAAAGCCTGGTTCAAGTTCATTAAAGGATTCGGGATTCGAATTCTTTATGTGGCGCTCACCATGGGCATCATTGGTGCTATAATTTTCAATTTTTTGCTGTTTTTCCAGCAGGTTGATGATTTCGCCGCGCAGTAGCTCCATATCACTGAGAATAGAGGTAATCTCAGACATCGTCGGGGAGCGAGGAATGCGCGCGAGGAGGGCGCTATAGATTTCTTCGATCCGAGGCCAGTCGCCCTCGACGCCTTCCGTGATAGCCGCCGCAATCAGTTTACGGACGTCGCGCCGGCAAATTGTCAGGCTCTCCTTGGCCCGCCGAAAGGCGATCCGATCAGCCACGACCTGTTGAGCAATGACTGCAAGTTCTTCGGCGCGCAACAACAGCGGTGAGATATCGAAGCCGAATGCGTTTTCGATCTCGCCTGTTCGGCCTTTTCTCGCATAGCGCTTGCCATTGGCGCTATCCTTACGAACGATCAGGCCAGCCTCGACGAGAAATGCCAGATGCCTGCGAAGCGTGGCGCCTGCAATGCCATGGGCTCGTAAGGTCAATTGCGTATTGGATGGAAAGACGATGAGCTTGGCGTCCTGACGAAGCTCATTGTCGGGATAAAAACTCAGCAACGCGTCGAGTACCGCCAGGCTGCGATCCTGCAGACCGAGCTTTTCTCGTGCTTCGGATATGTCTCGAAAGACTTTCCATTTATCGGCCGTCTTGTTTGGTTCGATCGCGGACGTGGCGACCTGCCGTCTCATTAAGGCAAGCGTCATCGGCCGCCGCCCAAAGGGCGTCGTCACACTTCCGTTCTGCATTTTCTTCACCTTCAAGAGGCAAAAGAAATACGATCACCAAAAACGGTGCCAAAAACTCTTGACTGTGATTCGGGGAAATGCGATTCTTCAGTTGCTACATTGAAGAGAAGGCTTCCACGACGGCAACGTTTGGGGGCCTTTTTTCTTTTGCTAGTTTCCTTTCCAATCAGAAAACCCTGACAGCTGTCAGGGGTTGCGTTTGTCTCTGAAACGAGTGAAGCGCTCGACAAGATCGGGCAACTCCTCCTCGATAAATCTCACGAATTCCGTACCCAGTTTGCCCTCGGCAGAAATTCGAACTTCCCGAGGGGAGGTCATGAACACACCCAACCTAGTTCCGGATGTATCGGAAATCGCAATTTGCGTGTTGCGCGGCTCAGACGGAGGCTTGATTGCCTTCAGCGCCACCTGAAAGCGCTGGTCCGAGGTTTCATTGGCCCTGTTTGCATCCAAGAGAGCGGCGCGCACCACATCAAGAGCATTCGGGGCTGCGGATATGGCCTTCGCCAGATCCAGCCAACGCGGTCTGCCAATCTTCGGAGCCCTGCCGATCGCTTCAATGATATCTGCCGGAATTGCGCGATAGACACTCCGCATTCGCGCAAGCTCCGCATCCTCAATCGAGAGAGCCGCATAGATGTGGCGCGCCTTGATGCCCGCATCATCCATGCGCGAGGCAAACAAGGCGCGTTCGATCCATGTCAGGTCCTGCCGGCTGGCATTCTCGATGCCCTGCGCCAGAACGAGATCGAGATCGGAAATCTCGACTTCTATGGCACGGACGGTGCGACCGAGCTCTAGAGCAGCCCGCCATCTGCGATGGCCGTAAACGACCTGATATCGATCGCTTGAAGAGGGATGCCGTCGAACCTGGATCGGAACCTTTTGGCCCTCTTCCTCAATGGAACGCTTGAATCTCTCGAAATCCTGAGGATCATCGTCAGGCAGGCGATCCGGATAAGGAGAAGCATCGATCACCTGAGGATCGAGGTCCTGTATCCAGCCTTCGCCGGATTCGACAATGGCACGCAGCCGGTCACGCTCGGCGCGTATGTCACCGATCGCCCGATGCGCGGCCCCGATCACACCGGCACCGACACGGCCGGCTTGCGCGGGGGCAGGGGCCGGCGGCGATGAATCCGTTTTGTTTTCGCTGCTTTCCAACTCCGCTGAGAGCAGACCGAAACTGGCGACGATGGATTTTCTCGGGCTTTTGCTCATCCACGTCCCCAACTTGCATTGATGAGTTGCACGATCGCCTCGTTGACGGCGTCGACGGCCTCACGCGCGCGCTTGTGCGTGTCTCGGCCGATCTGCCCCATTTCCAGCTCGTAGAGGGAGCGCTTGGCAAGTCCGGCGGCCTCGACTGCGGTGCTCTCTATCGCCGTCGGCAACAAGACATCGGTGCCGAAGAGATGGCGCAACATCGCAACGACCTGGGACTGTGGCGCATCGTTCGGATCGTGACGCGTTACCAGATAGCGAATGAAATCATGATCGAGCTGCGCACCGCTTTCGTTGAGCACGCTGATCAGGTCGCCCATCATGAGCAGGAATTGGCTCATCGATGCCACGTCCAGCATGGCCGGATGTACCGTGATGATCATGCTCGTTGCGGCATAAATAGCGCTGAGGGTCAGAAATCCGAGCGACGGCGGCGTGTCGAGGATGACGATGTCGTAATCGCTTTCGACTTCCGCCAGCGCTAGCTTAAGGCGCTCGAAAAAGATCACGCCCGAGCCGGATTTTTGAGCCAGGACGCGAGGGGTCTCGTGCTCATACTCCATGACCTCCAGGTTGCCTGGAATAAGGTCAATGCCGTCGAAATAGGTTTTGCGAATGATCTCGCGGATGGGACGCCTTTCGGCCGTCTCATATCGAAGTGCCGCATAGATGGTTTCGTTGGCGCCGACATCGATTTCCGGCTGCGCGCCAAACATGGCCGAAAGCGATGCCTGCGGATCGAGATCGAGGGCAAGCACGCGATAGCCATGCAGTGCGAGATAATGCGCGAGATGAACGCAGGTCGTCGTCTTGGCGCTGCCACCCTTGAAGTTGGCAATCGCCATGACCTGCAGATGTTCGCCCGGTCGGCGCCGAGGCAGGAAGCGAAGCGCTTCCGTAGGCTTCTGCTTGGCAAACAGTTCCCGCAATTCGTTGATCTGGGCAAGCGTATAGACCCGGTGATTGTTCTCCAACCGGCTGGGAACAGGACCGCGGCCTTCACTCGACATCAGCTTCAATGTCGAATCCGGGATAGACGTGAGCTTTGACACTTCATTGGTCAGGAACTGGCGTAGCATCTTCTCGGATTTCGGCGGATACATACGCGTTCTGAGCTGCTGGAGCTGACCAGACAGTACAGTTGCGTGCCGCGCGATCTTGCTGGCTGCATTTTCCTTTGAAGGAGCTATTGTCTCCGTGCGGCTCGCTATCGCCATTTATCCCTCTTGGCGGCCTGTCGCCGGTTTGCCGACATTTGCCCGCCAGAACATAGAACACGATTCTGTCAGGCCGTCCAGAGATTAACGGATAATGAACGGTCAGCGTGTGACAGCCAGGACTTTGGCCGGGCCGTTTAACGCGCTGTCTTTCCTGCACTTTCTGCAGCCACCCGCTGGAAATAACTGCGGATGAAGGCTTACGCTTTTGACTGCATAATGTCGTTGCCGCCGATCTGCCGATCTCTATCCGGCTAAGATTGTAACGATTTCGACAACGGGAATCACCGAATGGGGCTGTGTGAGTCGGCTTCGTGCGGATGCTCTCACACAGGATCTCCGGCTTTCCCTTTCAGCGATCATGGCACAAGTGCAGGCAGCGAGCATATAGCCGTTCGGCATGCCTGGAGCGTTGAGCGGATCAGGCTCTGCCGTCTTTTGTTACCCCCCGGGCGCTGTGCGCCTGCCATGGATAAAGGCTGGATAAGTTCATGTAACGGCCATTGAAAATATCCGCTGTGGACGAATCACCGCCTTCCCTTGTCGAAAGTTGGATCGGCCCTAGTTTGCGAATCATTAATGATTTGTGAGGGTTAGTAACTTTGAACTATGATTGGAGCGGCGTCAGGGCACGGCGCATCAAAGCGATCAAGATGGCAGTTTCAGTGATGATCGCAGTGGCGGTGCTGGGTATGCCGACAATGCTTTGGCTGCATGGTTCGTTTTGAGCATCAGGGCACTCGAACCGTCCGACGACGAGGTCGGGCAGTCTCACGTTTAGCGTCTTTCGGAGAACGGGGTTGGATGCATAACCTCATTGCCGGCAACGAGAGCGATCGCTTGCATCGCAGAATGCCGATGCAAGCTAGGCCTTTATCCCGATTGCCACTCTGAGGCTGGGTGGTCGAATTCCAGATTCTTCGTTACATGATCTACAAAGCCGGCTAACAGGGGGCTCGTATGTTTGCGATGCCAGC
This sequence comes from Rhizobium sp. BK098, assembly GCF_014193155.1. Lineage (NCBI taxonomy): Bacteria > Pseudomonadati > Pseudomonadota > Alphaproteobacteria > Hyphomicrobiales > Rhizobiaceae > Rhizobium > Rhizobium sp. BK098. Next base: position 8,829 of record NZ_JACHYY010000016.1, read on the forward strand.
AGATTCCTACCGGCCATTTTGATTCCGGTCCTGAGAGAGATTGCGTGCGGATGGACCCCGCCAATGCCCGCACGCCATGCCAAGGCAGGAATGCCGCGCCCAGGCCGGCAGAAACGATGGCGTGCACGGTCAGTATGTCGTCGGCATATTGGGCGACGCGAGGCTCGAAACCGGCAAGCGAACACCAGCGCCTGATCTGGTCATCCAGTCCCGGTCCGCGCGACGGCGAAAGTGCAACAAACCCGAGTTCGTTCAGCTCCGCCAGCCGATCCTGGGCCGGCATGGTCACCCCACTTGGAAGCGCCAAGGCTAGATGCTCTTCGACGACGGGCATAAAAGCCAAGCCGCGATCGTCCTCCGGCGCGCGGCAGAAACCGATATCGAGCCGGCCGTCGAGCAGGCGCTGATGCTGTTCCCGCGATGGCAGGTCGTTGAGCGTGATGCTGCAATCCGGTGTCGCCGCACGAAAACCGGCGATCAGCCGTGGTGCGACGGCAAGTGTCGATATTCCAAATCCGATGTCAAGATATCCGCTAAGGCCGGCTATCGCGCGATGCATCTTCCTGTCGACGTCGTCGTTCAATTGGAGAAGCGGACGTGCTTCGCGCTGCAGAAGTTCTCCGAGAGGCGTCAGTTTGGCGCCATGGCGGCCGCGCTCGAACAACGCTCCGCCCATTGCAGCTTCCAAAGCCTGAATCTGCTTGGTAAGGGTCGACTGGGTGACGAACAATTTTGCCGAAGCCTTGCCGTAGTGGCCGGTGTCGATCAATTGAATGAAGGATCGGAGAAGCTTTATTTCCATTCTGTCCAGGAATAATTTTAATCGATAAAGTCATTTTACGAAAGAGATGGCGCGTGGTCAAATAGGCTCATGACGAAAGGAGCAATCGACATGACGCTCAAAATTTCATCCGTACAGTTTCAGCATCGGGCCAATGACAAGGCCTACAATCTCTCGCGTATAGAGCATTTCACGGAGGAAGCCGTTCAGGCAGATAATCAGCTCGTCGTATTTCCCGAGATGTGCATCTGTGGATATTGGCATGTTCCCAAGCTCGATGGTCCTGCGCTGCAGGCGCTGGCTGAGCCGCTCTCCGGTCCCTCGATCAGTCGAGTAGCTGCCCTGGCGCGGGAGAAGGGCATCGCGATCGGCGCCGGCTTCCTCGAGCTGGGTGAAAACGGAAAGCTCTATAATAGTTACGCGGTCTGCATGCCGGATGGACACATCCATCGCCATCGCAAACTGCATGCCTGGGAGCATCGCCTTATTTCCAGCGGCGATGCCTTCACGGTCTTCGACACACCTTGGGGAATTCGTGCCGGCATCCTGATCTGCTGGGACAATAATCTGATCGAGAATGCGCGCGCCACGGCGCTGCTTGGCGCCGAATTGCTGATCGCTCCACATCAGGCCGGCGGCGGCCATTCGGTTAGTCCGCACGGGCTTAAGCGGATACCGGTCGAAAAATGGATCAATCGTCACGAAGATCCGCAGGCGATCGAGGCTGAATTTCGAGGTCCGAACGGCCGGGAGTGGTTCATGCGCTGGCTGCCGTCGCGCGCCCACGACAATGGAATGTTCCTCGTCTTCAGCAATGGCGTCGGACAGGATGAAGACGAAGTGCGCACCGGCAATGCCATGATCCTCGATCCTTATGGTCGCATCCTGGCAGAAACCTGGGCGGCGACCGATGCGAGGGTGAGCGCTGAAATCGATCTGGCCTTGCTCGACAAATGTACGGGCCAGCGCTGGATAAGAGGCCGCCGCCCGGAACTCTATGGTATCCTGACGCAACCCAATGCCAACGGCCTCGCACCCATGGACGCGCGCTACTCGCAAGCGTCTACCCGCAACAGCGGGTAGGGTAGATTTCCATATGGCTGGCCGTGGTCTATTTCGCCATCGTTTCTTCGAGATCGGCATAGACCAGATAGCGAAGTGGCCCCGAGGTCACGGCGTCAAAGGGAAAGCATGTCGCCAGGACGAGATGGGCGCCACGCGCATCGGGGTCGATCTCTGCTTTGTCCCAGCGGGCAATCGCCATGTGAGTCACGTGGAAAGTGAAGGTCCGGCCATCGCTGCGTGTGATGCGGATACGGTCGTTCACATGGATATCTTTCAGGAAAGTAAAATGGGTATCGCGGTGTGCTGCATAGACCGCTGTACCCTCTTCGCCTGCCTGCGGGGTATTGTCGAGATGGCCTGGGCCGAAGGCAAGCGCCTGGCCGCTTGCACCCTTCAGGGCGATAGCGGAAACGCCAAGGCGTGGAACTTCAATACGCGCCACCGGCCAGGTATCGGCCCAGCTCCAGGGCTTGATCGGTGCGCCTGATATCACGCTCTCGGCAAAGGCACGTTCCAGAAGGACTTGCGCCAAAGCCGCCTTGGCGTAGATCCATCCGCCTTGCGCGGCGAGGAAGAGACCGGCGGCGATGAAAATGCCGGCGGCAAAAGTCAGAAGGGAGCGCGCTGGCGCGCTCCCCATGGTTTGGAGGCGAGTGGCGGCGATCATGCCCGGCTCCTTCGCGATGCCAGGAACAGCAGCGAAGCCCCACACAGAAGAGCAAGCAATCCCTGGAGAATGAGAAGCATTCCCGGCGTTGCGGTCTGCGGTAGCGGAACGCTGGCCGGAGCCGGTGCGGAGATTGGCTCGAGCTCCGCATCGCCATCCGCACCCTGCAGCTCATCGGCTGTCTGCCCGTGCCTGCTGCCAGCCGTCGCATCCCGCATTGCACCGATGCCGAGGAGCTTGTTGTAATCCCAGCCCGCGGGAAGCTGCAATGGAATGTCGGCCTGTGTCAGCGGCGCGTTTGTCGGCCGCAGACGCTTGGTATCGACGGCGACGAGACTTGTGAGGCGCGTGACCAGATGATGGTCGAGAGCCAATTGCAGGATATGCTTGTCGGCATCGGCCTGCGAGATCTTGCCGAGCGTGAGATTGACCTCGGCATCATCGATCTGACGCCGTGCCCAGATCTTCGAGATACCCTTGGCATTGCTTGCCTGATCGAGCGGCAGGGAAATCGTCCACGGACGGTCACCGATCTTGCCGCTGACGGTCAGGGTTCCGGCTGCTTTTCGCATCCGGGCCGCCAGAACGAGCGGTTCGCCATGGTAGATGTCGGGCAGGAGGTTGGATGACAGGCTGACATTCTTCTCCGAAAAGGCAGCGGCGACATCGGTGACGGCGGGGTTCTCCAGCTTGTCGAAAAGGGCGCGCATGCGCTCGTTCACCTCGGCGACCGAACCGATGTGGGTGAAGCTGCCACGGCCAAGTTCGGCGGCGCGGCTCATCAGGTAGGTATTCGGCGCCGAGCCGATGCCGACCATGAAGATGCGAGAGCGCCCGCGCGACTTCGCGATCGCATCGAGAAGCTGCTGCTCGTTGCTGACTTCGCCGTCGGTCAGGAACACGACCTGGCGCAATCCGTTCGCTTGATAGCTGTCGTCGAGTGCTGCTTGAAGCGGTGGCAGCATTTCCGTTCCGCCGGCAGCTTCCAAGCCGGTGACGAAGCGGCGGGCCGAGGCGATATTTTCAGCCGTCGCCATGACCGAATCGGGGAAGAATTTGGTCATCGTGTTGTCGAAGCGGATGACGTTGAAGCGATCATTCGGCTCAAGCCGGGACAGGGCATAATCGAGGCTCGCCCTCGCCTGTTCGATCGACGTGCCGCCCATCGACCCGGAATTGTCGATGACGAAGACCACTTCGCGGCCCGCCTTCTGCGGCGTTGCCACCGCCGGCGGCATCACATAGGCAAGCACATAGTCATCCTTGCCGACATGCTCGCGGAAGAGACCGACGCTTGGCATATTGCTTGCGATCGCGCTCCATTCGAGCACGAAGTCGCGATCTGCAGTCGCATCGCCATCAAGGGCGATCCGGCGCTCGGTGTCGCTTACTTTGTCGATCTTGACCGAATGATAGAGGCTTTTGACGTCATCGAGCGGAAAGCCGGCATTGAGATTGACTTTGAGGGTGACAGGGTTGGTGCGGTCGTCGCCAGGTGCCATCAGGGGCACCGAGACAGGCTTGTCGCTGACCTTACGCGATGAGCTCTGTTTGGACTGACCCCAGCCGGCCTTAAGATCGGCTTGCTGGGTGATGGGCGATGCGTCCTGCGGGTTATAGCGCGGCGCGACGACCAGCGGCACCCGCAGGGAGAAGCGGCCGTCCGCCAAACGGACCGACTGCTGATATTCGATCTGAACGACGATCTTTTCATGCGGGCCAACGTTTGCGACCGCATTGGTGAAGACGTTCGGGCGTTGCTGTTCGACCAGGGAGGCCTTCTTTCCTTCCCTGCGCGCTTTCTCGTATATGGCGCGCGCAGCCTGCTTCTCCTTGATATCAGCGATAACAACCCGGTTGCCGACAATCATCTTTAGGGAATAGACGGCGCTGTCTTCCGGAAGAGGAAATACGTAGAGAGCTTCGACCCATTTGTCGGTCGTGTTCTCGAAGGCTTGCGTGAGGACGGCGCGTGCCGTCGGTCCATTGACGTCGAGATCGACATCGGTCGCAAGGCGGGGCGCCTCTATATATTTTCCTTCGTCCTTGGTCTGAAGAAGAAGGCTGCCGGTGCCCATTTCGTTCGGCGTGACGAAGGCTGTCGGTTGCGCGTGCGATTCCAGCGGATGCAGCAGTGCGAAAATGACGGCAAGCACCGGCAGCAGGATGGCATTGCTGAACCAGAGCAGCAGGCCGAATCTGATGAGGAAATTTTGCCGCTTCTGGTAGCGCGAGACGTTTGGCGAGGCTGACATGACAGGCTCCTTGTTCGCTGGTGGATTGACTGAAGCCATTGTGAACAAAGGCTATTTTCTCGCCAGCGTAAGCTTTGCCCTGTTTCGTCCGCATCTTGCCGCAAACGGTCTTGCCGGTTACGGCCATGTGTGGAATTGTGAAAAAAATTACGCAAACAGGAAACGAAGGAATGGTCCAGGGCGACCCCTATCTGTCCGACAGCCAGAACAGCGCCGTGGCCGCGCGGGTTCGTGAGGAGATCGCCCGACGGCGCATTTCCAGGCAGCGTCTTGCCAACGATGCCCGCATCAGCCTTTCGACCTTGGAGAAGGCTCTTTCAGGCCACCGTCCTTTCACGCTCGCGACCCTCATTCGGCTGGAGCAGGCGATGGGTGTCGTCCTGCGGGAGCCGGCTGGAACGCAAGCGACCGTTGTCAATGACAAGCCCGGCCATGCCCCCGAGGAGCTTGGTGCCTATTCCCGCGCCTCGGTTTCCTGGCTGGAGGGCACTTATCTAACGCTTCGTCCGTCCTTCGGCGATGCGAAGGCAATTTTCGCCTATTGCACCGAGATCGCCTGGGATGGAGAACGGACCTGTCTGAGCTTCCGGGAACGCGAGCGCAGCGATGCCTCGTTTTCACAGCAGGGCTCGGTGTCGGTGCCGCACCTGTCGGGGCATATCTACCTGGTGACGAATTCGTCCGGGCAGTATCGCATGGCGATATTGTCGAGGCCCAGTATCACCGGCGAGATGTTCGGTCTGCTGATGACATTGCGCGCCGGGCAGGGCTCACATCTCACACCCGTCTCGACGCCGCTCGCCCTCCTGCCCATGTCGGCTTTCGCGCAGCCGTCGCTCGGGCGCGTCTTGGCGGGCGATCAGAATCACGAGGCATACTCGGCCATCATGCACAGAATTACCGGAGAAAATTACGCCGGCTTCGTCGGTTAGCGGCGCCCTTAGCGGGCGTCGTGAAAGATGATCCCCACAGTGTGGCGCATGCCTGAGCGGACGCGGCTTACCCCGTGTCTGAGATTGACGCGGTAGCTTCCCTTCGTTCCGCGCACGGGCCGATTGTGGACCGCAAAGGCGACGGCATCGCCCTGTCGAAGCGGCACGACTACCACGCGGCTTTGCATGCGCGGCCGCTGCTCGGTCAGGACAAACTCGCCACCAGTGAAATCCTGTCCCGGCTCCGACAGCAGAATGGCCACCTGGATCGGAAAGGCGAGTTCGCCGTAGAGATCCTGATGCAGGCAATTGAAGTCTCCCGGCACATATTGCAACAGCAGCGGCGTCGGGCGCCTCTGGCCGGCCTCATGACATTGCCTTAGGGAGGCGGCATGCTCATCGGGATAGCGTTCCTCGACGTCCATCCGTGCGTTCCAGCCGTTTGCGATGCCGGCGAGGTGGGGATAAAGCGCTGTGCGCAATCCACCGAGAAGCCGCGGCAGCGGATAGTTGAAATAGCGGTATTCGCCTCTTCCGAAGCCGTGACGAGCCATGATGATGTGGCTGCGGAAATGATGTTCCTCGGGATAAAGGCTGGAGATTGCATCGCATTCCTCCGATGCGAGAAGCTTCGGAAGGATGGCGCAGCCGAAGCCGTCAAGTTCTCCCGTCAGCGACGGCCAATCATAAGCGTCGCCCCGAGCCTCTATAGAGTTTTCCGTGAAAGCCGGCGTGGAAGTGGAGATCGATGTGTTCATGTCGGGTCCTCGGAAGCCGCGATAAGCTGAAGCCTAGCGTCCGAACCGGGGCGGTAGCCACCCGATTTCCGATGAGCAGCTCACACGAATGGGTTTCCCTGGCTACATTGCGATACAATCGAGCCGTTTCCTGAAATTTAGCGGATACAATTCCCGGCGATCTTCTGCGGGATTATCCGTCAGGCAGGAGTCAAAAATGAAATTCGCATTCCTTAGCGCATTGGCCGTCTCAAGCCTTGCCGTTGGCATCGCCGCGTCTCAATCGGCAGGTTCTGCGACGCCGCCGGAAAATGCCTCGCCGATTTATGGCGTCACCATACCGGAAGGCTATCGGGACTGGAAATTCATTGCGCCGGCACAAGAGGCTCCACCGCTTGACGAACTTCGCGCGGTACTCGGCAACGATATCGCTATCGACGCCTATAAAAAGGGTACCCTGCCTTTTCCGGATGGTTCGATCCTCGTCAAGCTTGCCTATAAGCGCAAGCAATCAACGGAGTTCGCGCCGGCAACGGTGCCTGGAACGCCGACCACGGTGCAGGTCATGGTGAAGGATTCCAAGAAATATCCCGACAGTCACGGCTGGGGTTTCGGACGGTTCATCGACGGCAAGCCGGTTGACGTTGCGCAACATGAAACCTGTCTCAGCTGCCATGTCGGCAACGTCAGGGATCACGACTACGTCTTTACGCGCTACGCGCCGTAAGGTGCGGCAACGCGATTGAGTGAAATTTGCCGGTCTGATCTCATCATATCGCGGCCGGCCGGCTATCCATGGTTTCTCCTCCCGCCAGGATAGCCGCCCCTATTTTGCCCATAGGCGAGCGCCGCTTCGAGCAGGTAGCCATCGAGCCGCTTCCATCATCGAAGACGACTTCCATACGCTCGCGCAAACCCTCTGGTTCCACTTCAGGGTTCGGCAGCGCCGCATTGCCTCATTTCCCACCCCCGAGATTCTCCAAAAATTCCTCTTCACTGGCTACTCGGCCAAGTTCCATATTTTTCGCGTGCATTTTGCCGCTGGCAAAGCCAAAACGCAGAGTTCTGTGTTCCATTGTAGCCTCGGTCGATCTGGACAAAGAGGGATACAATTTGGCTGGGTTGAGGACACAGCCGGGATACACGCAGAGAGCAAAACTTCGCGGCATTCAACAAGCCTCCCAAACATTTGGAGATTCTGATGTCGCCTTTATCCTTCTCAATGAATAGACGCGCCTTTGTGACTGCGGCTGCCGTCGCCGGTGCAGCCTCGCTCCTGAAGCCCGCCATATCCTTTGCCGCATCGGACGCCTTGCCTGATGGTGTGAAGCCGTTCAAGGTCCATATTCCCGACAGCGCGATTGCCGAATTGAAGCAGAGGCTTGCGACGGCACGCTGGCCGCTCAAGGAGAATGTCGCTGACGACTCCCAGGGCGTGCAACTCGAACGCCTGCGCGATCTCGTTGGATATTGGGCCGACGGCTATGATTGGCGAAAGGTGGAACAGAAGCTCAATTCTCTGCCGATGTTCATGACCGAAATCGATGGGCTGGATATTCACTTCATTCACGTGCGCTCCCCACACGAAAACGCAATGCCGCTGATCATGACCCACGGTTGGCCGGGCTCGGTTCTGGAAATGCTCAAGGTCATCGATCCCTTGACGAATCCGACCGCTCATGGCGGCAAGGCCGAAGACGCCTTTCATCTCGTGGTGCCATCGATCCCCGGTTTCGGCTTCTCCGGCAAGCCGAAGACGAGGGGCTGGGGTTCGGACCATATCGGCCGGGCATGGGGCACGCTGATGAATCGGCTCGGATATGAGAAGTTCGTCTCGCAAGGCGGTGATTGCGGCTCGGTCATCTCCGAGCGCATGGCGCATCAAAAGGTGCCCGGACTGCTGGGCATTCATCTCAACATGCCTGCGATCGTTCCAAAAGAAATCGTGCCGATCTTGGCTGCAGGTGCCCCTGTGCCCGCAGGTCTCACTGCGGACGAACGCGCCTGCTTCGAGAAGCTCGCAATTTTCTACCGGGACAGCGCTGCCTACGCCCAAATGATGGTTACGCGTCCGCAGACGATCGGTTACTCGCTCGTCGATTCGCCGATCGGAATGGCCGCGTGGATGTACGACAAGTTCGCCGAGTGGACGTATAGCAACAAGCAGCCGGAAAAGGTTCTCACTCGGGACGAGATGTTGGACGACATTTCTCTCTATTGGTTCACGGAGACGGGTACCTCGGCAGCCCAGATCTATTGGGAAGACCACACCAACAATTTCAACGCTCTCGAAAGGATCCCTTCCGTGCCGGTCGCGGTTAGTGTCTTTCCGGGAGAAATCTATCAGGCACCCAAGTCGTGGACGGAGCGTGCCTTCGGCAATCTGATCTACTTCAAAAAGACCGAGAATGGCGGCCACTTTGCGGCCTGGGAGCAGCCGGCGATTTTCACCAATGAAGTCAGGGCGGCATTCCGCTCGCTGCGTTAAGCGGGCAGAGGCTCCTGGTTTGGTGAAAGCACCGCAGGCGAGCGATGCCCCACGCTTGGCTGCGGAGGAGGGGGAAGCGTATAGCGTTCCCCCTCACAGCGAATAACGGATGCTGGCGAAGATGGAGGCGACTTCAGCGATAGGAGAGCCCTTATGCAAAAGCGCTGCGGCGTGCGGAGAGCGACCCGATGCCCATCAAGGCGGCGAGGATGACCGGGATGCAGACAAGGTAGGCCGTGCGAATTCCTGCATGTTCGGCAACGAATCCCAGCAGCGGTGGAGCCAGGAAGAAGACGACGAAGGACATTTGTCCAAGTGCGGCAACATTGACATGAGCCGGACGATCGGTGCGCTGGGCGGCGGCCGAAACCGCAAGCGGATAAACAGCGCTGCAGCCGGCGCCCATGAGGGCAAAGCCGAGCAGCGCCACATTGGAGTGGGGCGCGACCCAGACGGCGCAGAGGCCGGCAGTCGAGAGGAGCAGCAGCGACAGTGCAACGGAGCGGGAGCCGAAGCGATCGACGAACTGGTCCGCAAACAATCTTGCCAGCGCCATGAAGAAGGTAAAAAGCGTCAATCCGAGACCGCCGACCAAGGGCTCGACGTGAAAGACGTCGCGCATGTAGATCGCCGACCAGTCGATACCTGCGCCCTCGACCAGAAAAGCGGCAATGCCGATCACGCAGAGAGGCAGAAGGCCGAGCGTCGGCAGCGCGACATGCCCGGCCTCCGGATGATCCTGTGCCGGGCGGGCGGGCGCATTACGCATGCCGGCAATGACAAGCGAACCCACGATCAGCACGAAAGTGAATGTCAGGGCAAGGTGCAGCTGCATCGAAATGCCGGCCTGGCGGATGACCGAAGATGCGAGGGCGGTGACGAAGAAGCCGAGGCTCCAGAACCCATGGGCGCGGTTCATCACGCCCCGGCCAAGCTGCGCCTCGATGCGATCGATCTCGACGTTGAGATTGATTTCAAGCGCTCCGGCCAGCAGACCTTCACAAAGCAGGATGGCAAAGACAAGCGGAGCAACGCCCATCCAGGGCACGAGCGCCAGGGATGCGGAAGTTCCGAGCACGGTGATGAATGCCGTCTTGCGCGCGCCCAGACGTGCAACGATCGGGGAGGCGAAGGTGAGCGATATCAGGGCGCCGATAGCTGCGCCGATCAGTGTCAGACCGAGCTCCGATTTGTCGATCTGCAAGGCGTCCTGCAGATCGGGAAGGCGCGACAGCATTGCGCCCATCGATACCGCAAAGAGGAAGAAGCAGACATAAATTCGCTGCTGCGGTTCAAGACGCATTTCGATGCTCCGGAAAATCTGAACACGAGAGATGGAAAGGGTCTATCCGAAAGCAACCAGCGCTGGCAATACGAAGGCCTTTAATTCATCAGACAAATTAGAAGTGCCGGCCAATTTCGGTATGTGCGGCACCGGCCAGCACAATACGATAAGGCGTGCCTTCAACAGGACAAAGCTACAAGTAATCCCCGGGATGGCGCAAAACCGCCTGCAGGCGATGGCATCAACCTGCAGACGGCATGATCAGGCCTCATTATCGAGGGCTTGGACGCCTTGAGCTTATCAAGCGCCGCAATTTGCCGGGAGCGATGACGGCTTGCGCGTACCGATCAATACAAGCGCCAGACCGGCGGCGGCCAGCAGGCCTCCGGCAATCGCGACCGCCGCATAGCCGAAGCCGAGGCTGATGACGGCGGCACCGGCGGCCGCCCCCAGAGCATTGCCGAGATTGAAGGCCCCGACATTGATGGAGGAAGCAAGCCCCGGCGCTTCTGCCGCCGCTTCCATGACGCGCATCTGCACGGGCGGGACGAGGGCAAATGCCGCGCCACCCCAGAGAAGCAGACCGATGGCGGCACCAACGTGGGTGACCATCGCCAGCGGCAGCGCGAACATGATGGCTGCGAGCAGAGCCAGGAAGATCTTGGTCGCACCGTCGAGCGACCAGTCGGCGAGCCGTCCGCCCAGCCAGTTGCCAATCGTGAAGCCGACGCCGATGAGGATCAACCCGAGGGTCACGAAGCTATTGGATGCGCCGGTAAGTTCGGTGAGAGCCGGAGCGACATAGGTATATAGCGAGAACATCGCGCCTGCGCCCATGACGGTGGTTGCCATCGCAAGCAGCACGGTGGGGTGAGTAAGTACGGTAAGTTCCCGCTTGATATCAGGTATCGCGCCACGCTCGCCTTTCGGCAGGGCGAACCATAGCGCTGCAATGGCGGCTATGCCGATCAGTGCCGTTCCTGCAAAAGCCATGCGCCAGCCGATCGCTTGACCGACCCAGGTTGCGGCCGGCACGCCGCCGATATTGGCGATCGTCAGCCCCATGAACATGGCGGCAACGGCGCTTGCCTGCTTTTCCTTCGGCACGACGCTAGCCGCCACCACCGCACCCAGGCCGAAGAAGGCGCCATGGTTAAGGCTGGTGACGAGCCGCGCAAGCAGCAGCGTGAAGTAGCCCGGCGCCATCGCCGACATGAGATTTCCGATCGTGAAGATGCTCATCAGCAGCATCAGTGCCGTGCGCTTGCCAAAGCGACTGAAGGCGAGCGTCATGAAGGGGGCGCCGACCATCACGCCGATCGCATAGGCGCTGATCAGAAGGCCGGCGGTCGGGATCGAGACGTCGACCCCCTTGGCGATGACGGGGAGAAGTCCCATCGGCGAAAACTCGGTCGTGCCGATGCCAAAGGCACCGATCGCAAGGGCGAGAAGCGCCCATTGGGCGTGAGAGGATGTTTGGGCCTTTTGGGTCGTCGAAATCTTGGTGTCCATATTGAAGCTCCTTAGGCGTCCCATTCGGGCGCGAGACCGGGCGGGCTGACGATCCGGCCATCCGGGCGTGCGAGATTGGCGATGGCGGCCATATCCGCCTCGTCGAGATTGAAGTCGAAGATTGCGATGTTTTCCTTGACGCGCTCCGGGTTGGCCGTCTTGGACAAAGCGATGTGGCCTTGTTGGATCAGCCAGCGAAGACCGACCTGCGCGGCGCTCTTGCCATATCTGGCGCCGATCCGCTGCAGCACTGGATCCTTCGGCACCGCACCGTCGGCCATGCCGTAGTAGGCGGTGATCGCAGGACCGCTTGCTTTTGCGGCTGCAACGAGCGCGTGCTGGGGCAGATAGGGATGGATCTCGACCTGATTGGTCATGATCGGCGTGCTGGAAAGTCTGACCGATTCCCGCATCTGGGCGATATTCTGGTTGCTGACGCCGACGAAGCGGGTTTTGCCGGTGGCTTTGACAGCGCTCAGCATTTCGATCTGCTCCGCGACCGGCACCTTGTCGCCCGGCCAATGCAGAAGGAGAAGATCGACGCGGTCGGTCTTGAGCTTGTCGAGGCTCTCGTCGACCGAGGCGGCGAACCTGTCCTGACTATAATTGTCGACCCAGATCTTCGTCGTCAGGAATAGATCATCGCGCTTGGCGCCGGCGGCAGCAAGAGCCCGGCCGAGGGCCGCCTCGTTCTGATAGATCTGTGCGGTATCGAAATGACGGAAACCGGCCTCCAGTGCGGCCGGGATGACCCGCTCTACTTCTGCGTCCGACATGCGGAAGACGCCGAAGCCGAGCGCGGGAATTGTTGCGCCATGGGCGGTAACGGTAAGCATCGAAAACTCCTTTTGAAAGCCTCGGCGGCTTCGGCCGCCGTGAATGGATCGAGCACCGGACTTGATGGCGCAATCTCTTCCGCCTATGAAATAGAGAGCGCGTTCTCGATTGAGAATTGGCTGAGTTTTCACATTATTTGTGAAACTAAATCAAAGATTGGTGTTCCATGGACAATCGCGCTGGCGAAATGCAGGTATTTCTTCGTGTAGTGGAAGCCGGCAGCTTTTCGGAAGCGGCGCGCCTGCTGCGGATGACGCCTTCGACCGTCAGCAAGCTGATCTCCCGCATCGAAGCCAGGCTCGGCGTGCGGCTCGTCGAGCGTTCCACCCGGCGGCTGTCGCTGACCCCGGAGGGCCAGATATATTATGAGCGCAGCCAGGCCCTGCTGCACGATCTCGACGAGGTCGAACAGGAGCTGGCACAGGGTGCGACGACGACCGGCGGCACGGTGCGGGTCAATATTGCCGTTGCGCTGGGGGTGCTCGGCCTCGAGCCGCTCTTGCCGGAATTTTGGCGGACCTATCCCAATGTTGTCGTCGATCTGTCGCTTTCCGATGAAATCGTCGATCTTTATCTCGACCGCACCGACGTTGCTTTTCGGGTTGGGGCTTTGCCGGCTTCAGGCATGATTGCACGCCGCATCGGTATTGCCCGCCGCAAGATCGTCGCAGCGCCCAGCTACCTCGATCACCACGGAATACCGCTGGGCGTCGATGATCTCTCGCGGCACAATTGCCTGGGTTTCAATTTCCGCCGTCTTGCACCTGTCTGGCCGGTGCGGGAAAGCGGCCGCATCGTCGATCGCGCCATGACGAGCTCGCTGCTTGCCAATAATGGCGAAACCGTACGGCGCATGGCGCTCGCGGGTGTGGGGCTTGCCCGCATGGGCGACTATCACGTGCGGGCCGATATTGCGGCCGGTCGTCTCATCGAGGTGCTTGCCGATGTCGTCGAGCCGGACGAGGAACAGATACACGCGGTTTTTCTCGGCGGCGCGCGCATGCCGCAGCGCGTGCGCGTCTTCCTCGATTTCGTCGTGCCGCGTCTCCGGCAATTTCTGGATGGCGAAGCCTGAGCCGATTGCTTCGATCAGGTGGGGAATAGGGAAATTGCGTGGCTGGACGATCGGTATCTTGTCCGATGGACGCCGCCGTCCATATACAACTTATGTTTGATCGCCTTGTTCTTCCGTTTCGCCGCCTTGCTCTTCACCGCTTCATCGCAGAGCATCCGCCATCGCGGCAGGTTTCCCGAGCTGACAGCGAGCTCGTCGCCGCCTATGAAGGCATTCTTCCCGCCAGCCTTCTCGAATTGTGGCGTCGCAAGGGGCTTGGGTTCTATGGCGAAATGCAACTGGCCCTGATCGACCCGCGACCATGGCAGGCCGTGCTTAACCGATGGATCATTTCGCCGCCGGATGACGTGCGGCGCATCCCGATTGCACTGACGCCATTCGGCGTCCTTCTATATTACCGCAAGTTGACGGCAACCGACGAGGATGTCGTCTTCATCGATCCCGTATCGAAAAGGACGAGCGACCTGGCTTGGAGCCTCGATGAATTCTTCAATCGCTTCCTTTGCGACAGGCAGTCGCTTGAATCCCTCATTTCGCCGGCATTAGTGCGGTCGGCGCGTGAGGAATGCGGAGCACTCTCGTCGGGCGAGGTCTACGAGATCGACCAGATGCTGTTTTCGATGCAGATGCTGCAGATCGCGAAGGTCGATGCCTTCGAGATACACCAGCGTCTTCGCGATGCCGTCGATCCGCCCAGGCCGACGGCCGAGAAGCCAACGACGGTGGCCGACGCCTTGCCCGTCGAATATCGCCCCGGCTTCGAGGATGTTGCAGCCGGTCAGGGTCTGACCGGCCTGTACTTGTCTTCCTATATCGACTGGCACAGGCTCCTGGCGCTTCGGGCCGATGGTCGTTACAACCTGTTGTTCTGGCGTATCCATCATCGGACTTTGGAACGCGTCGAAGTGCGTTTCTACAGCGGGGCCTATGAAACCTCCCGCAACGCTCAAGGTGATGAGATCGTTGAGCTCGATATCCGCTTGCGCACCGATTCCCTCGGCGGCGACGACAATGACGACCGTCTCGTGGTGATGCATTCGGGCGGAACCAGCTTCCTCCTGCGTGTCCACGATCTGGACGATATCGCAACGGCGATCGGCGGCTGGGACGAAATGGGGCACAGCGAATACTATTTCCGCCGGGTCACGCTGGATGAGGCTTTCGACGAAGAGCCGAGCGACGGTCGTGCGGCACCGCCCTTTGCCGATCTTCCGCATGCCCTGCATGCCCTCGTGCATGTCGAGCCGCTTCGCACCACGATTACGCATGTGGCGGACCCCAACCTTGACGAAGAGGACGACGGCGAAGGCACGGTCATGTGCACGCTCGATCTTGGCGAGGACGACGGACTGCGGTTCAACATGCCACTCTACTCGCCCCCCGACACCGGCCGCCATCTCAAGGGCTGGATCTGGGAAATGGCCCCTCATGCCTGCAAGGTCGGCGTCCAATATCGGCGCGGCGAAGACGGCACGATCGAACATGGCCCGGTGATCGGCGATATATTGACGACCCGCGCACCAGACGAGTCGCTGAGCGGATGAACCGATGAGCGGAGATCACTGCAACGCCCGCGGTATGGCGCCGGTTCGAGGCTGGATCGACAGATTTTCGTCTTCCCGATCGGTCTCGAGCCGCTGCAGGATCGGGCAATGCGGACGATGGTCGCCCTGACAGGAGTTAACGAGCATGGTAAGTGTGTGCTCCATATCCTGCAGGTCCGCGATCTTTTTCTTCAGTGCCGCGATATGACCCTGAGCGAGGCGCTTGACCTCGGCGCTCTGGCGGCTTTCGTCGCGCCAGAGCCCCAAAAGCTCGCTGATTTCAGCAACGGCAAAGCCTAGATCGCGCGCCCGGCGGATGAAACGCAGCATGTGCACGTCGGTATCCGAATAGTCGCGATAGCCCGATGCCGTTCTGCCGGCCGCCGGAATAAGGCCGGTTTCTTCGTAATAGCGGATCATCTTCGCCGATACACCCGATGCTTTCGCCGCCTGTCCGATATTCATGAATGTTCTCCTCAGGCACCGCCTGATGTTGCCGATGGAAGATCGGCCTTCCAACCATGGGAAGGTCAATAGCATATTTTCCGCCGCAGGACACTTGACCTTACCATGGTTGGAACCTCCACTTTGAGCACCATCAGATCGAAACAGATGAGAATTCTCATGGTGCTGCGACTTGAAAACATGACCTGCGGCTGCGCCAGATCCGCCACCAAGGCAATCAGTCTGTCGCTCCAGACGCCAGGATCGAGACCAGTCCGGATGCGTTGACGGTGGTGAGCGCGCTTATGAGGATATCGTTGAGTAAGAGGAAGCAATCGATGCATCGACGTAATTTTCTGACAGGGCTGGCGGGTCTTGCGATTTCCGGGCCGGCCGCGGCCCAGATGATGCATGACATGGGACATATGGGAGCAAACGATGCTCATGACATGGCGATGACCGGCGGTAAACCTGTCCTGCCGGAAGGGCAGCCTTTGCGGGAGCTGCCGCGTTTGCTGAACGAGGCCGGCGAAGCGGGTCTGTTCAAGGCAAGGCTTGCCGCCGAACCGGGGTTGGTTCGCTTCGCAGACAGGCTCGACACGCCCGCGCTCCTCTATAATGGCGGAAATCCGGTGATCGAGGCGCGTGAGGGCGACAGGGTCGAGATCAGCTTCAGGAACGGCATTCCCGATGAACCGACGACGGTTCATTGGCACGGAATGCCGGTGCCAGCCGATCAGGATGGCAATCCCATGGAATCCATCGCCTCGGGTAGCGAGCGCCTCTATGCTTTCGATCTGCGGCAAGGCAGCGCAGCATCCTATTGGTTTCATCCCCATCCGCACGGCTTCACCGCCGCGCAGGTCTATCGGGGTCTCGCAGGCATCTTTCTGGTGAAATCCAAGGATGACCCGATCCCTGCGGAATATGGCGATACTGTTTTGATGTTCACCGATCTTCGGATCGCTGAAGATGGAAGCATGCCGGCGAGCAACATGATCGATGTGATGAACGGGCGCGTCGGCGATCATGTGCTGGTCAACGGCCAGAAAAATCCGGTATTGACCGTGAGGAAAGGGGAGAAGCGTCGCCTGCGTCTCTTCAACGCGACAAATGCGCGCTTCCTGCGACTGGCCTTCGAGAATGCCGCCATGGTGCTTATCGGAACGGATGGCGGCCTTATCGAGGCTTCTGTCGGCATCGACGATTTGCTGCTTGCACCTGCCGAGCGCGTTGAGCTCATCATATCCTTCGATAGGCCGGGAGCGGCAAAGCTTGCCACGCTCGACTATGATCGCGGGTGGATGGGACCCGGCAAGCCCGAAGCGGCCGGCATAACCCTGCTGACCGCAAATGTTTCAGAGGAGGCTGCACCCAACGTGCCACCGCTTCCCGCGACGCTGCGCTCCATCGAACACCTTTCTAAGCCGGCCGTCACGCGTGGCTTTGTGTTGACGGAATCCATGGAAGGCATGGAGATGAAGTTCCTCATCAACGGCGCCAGCTTCGATATGAAGCGCATTGACGAAGTTTCGAAGGTCGGACAGGTCGAGCTCTGGGAAATCGTCAACCAGGCGGATATGGACCATCCGTTTCATGTGCATGGGACACAGTTCCAGCTTGTCGAACGCGAAAAGAATGGCGCGGTCACCCAGCCATCCTACCGGGCCTGGAAAGACACCGTGAACGTTGCCGCCGGCGAGACGGTCCGTATCCTGCTGCGACAAGATTTGCCGGGGCGGCGCATGTATCACTGCCACATCCTCGAGCATGAAGATCTCGGCATGATGGGTACAGTCGACGTCCGGGCCTGACACTTCCATTCTTGCCGGTGTGAATGCGATGTTCGGGTCTTGCGCAAACAGCGGGTTCGGCGCTTTTATGTAAGCGTGTTCCACTGCAGCAAGCGCTCGCGGCGGCCTCGGAGGAGGGCCGGCCACGATCCTGCAGTGGATGCCAAATTGTGCTGACGGTGGCATTCAAGGGGAGGACTCGATGGCCGCTAATCATCAGACGCAATACCGCGAACGCGTTCGCTCTGCCCATGAGGCCGTTGCTCTAATACCGTCCGGCGCGAAGATCGCCATGCCGATCGCTGCCGGCCAGCCGCCTGCCATCCTTGCAGCATTGGCCGAACGCGCGCGGGCCGGGGCGGTGGACAACGTCCGGCTTTATTACCTGCTTTGCACGGGTGTCGCCGGCTCCAGCGTGCTCGACTTCGACCTACGCGACCGCATCATTCCCATGAGTTATTTTCATGGAGCGGTAGATCGTGCCTTGGATAAGCGGCGAATGGCGGAGACGCTGCCTGCCGCCGAAATCGTGCCATGCCATTTCAGCCAGGTGCCGCGCTCGCTTGTCGAGCATGTCGGCGTGGATACGTTGATCGCTACTGTCTCGCCCATGGATGCGGACGGGAATTTCAGCCTCGGCGCCAGTACGGATTATGCGCTGGCGGTCGCCCGCAAGCCCGGCACTCGGCTGATCCTCGAAGTCAATCCCAGCATGCCCTATGTGCGGGGCAATTGCATGATCCCGGTCTCGCGCGTCACGGCACTTGTCGAGAATGACGCAAACCTGCCGGCGCTTGCTGCCGCGCCTCGTTCGCAAGTCGATGATGCGATCGGTGCTATCATCGCCGGGCTTGTGGATGATGGTGATTGCCTGCAGATGGGCATCGGTGCGCTTCCTGACGCAGTTTGCGCCGGTCTCTCACAGCACCGCCACCTCGGCATCCATACAGAAATGATGACATCGGGACTTGCCGCTCTAGTCAGGGCTGGCGTGGTCGACAATAGCCGCAAGCAGATACATCTTGGGCGAACCATCTTCACCTTTGCGCTGGGAGACAAGCCGCTTTACGACTTCCTGAACGATAATCCCGATGTCGAGGCGCATCCCGTTGATTATGTGAACAATCCGTTCGTCATCGCTCAGAATGATCGTATGGTGTCGGTGAATGCGACGCTGCAGATCGATCTCAATGGCGCGTGCAATTCCGAATTTGTCAACGGAAGGCAGTTCAGCGGCTCGGGCGGCCAGGTGGACTTCGTTCGCGGCGCCTATGGCTCACGCGGCGGCCGCTCGATCATCGCCTGTCATGCGACGGCGGCGAAGGGAACTCTTTCGCGTATCGTTCCGAACCTCACAGGTCCCGTAACGACGTCGCGCAACGATATCC
Organism: Rhizobium sp. BK098; assembly: GCF_014193155.1. Taxonomy (NCBI): domain Bacteria; kingdom Pseudomonadati; phylum Pseudomonadota; class Alphaproteobacteria; order Hyphomicrobiales; family Rhizobiaceae; genus Rhizobium; species Rhizobium sp. BK098. The sequence continues at coordinate 27,632 of NZ_JACHYY010000016.1, forward strand.
ATATCGTTGTTACCGAATATGGCTGGGTGAACCTCAAGGGCAAATCGGTGGCAGAGCGGGCAAAGGCGATGATCGGGCTTGCTCATCCCGATTTCAGGGAGGCGCTGGATCGTGCCGCTCATCAGGCGGGCTACTACGCGCCAGACTGATGTCGTTTCTGACGACAGGAAGGGCGTAGGTTCGCTGGGCAATAAGAAGGAACCGGAGGGAAACCGGATCCTTTGCTTTGATCGGAGGTCAACCGATTGCTATGAGAAGCCTGATGGATCGGTACATCAGGCTTCCCGTACCTGGTCCCAGGAGACCAGGTAGGTCGCTATTAGAAGCTACGCTGGAAGCGCAGGATACCAGCCCACTGATCCTGGTTCACAGAATCGAAGTTGGTGTAGGAGACTTCCGGCTCGATGAGCAGGTTCTTGACCGGGTTCCACTTGACGTTGGTGGTTGCGGCAAAAATCTTCGAGTCGGTGTAGGCGAGCTGCAGGTTCCACTTCAGCTTTTCGTTGATCGGAACGCCGACGCCGCCCCAAACAGCCCAGTCACCCCAGCCGCACTTCGATGCATCGTTAGCCGGGCAAGAAGAACGAGCCAGGTTGGTGCCGGCATACTTGTTCAGGTTGTCGCCATCGGTGTTCCAGCCGCCCATCAAGAAGGCCGAGAAGACGCCGAAGTCAGCATCGACACGAGCCTTGATAGCGCCTTCCGACTTGATCGAGTCGTAACCGCCAATGACCTTGAAGCCCCATGCGCCGGACTTGAAGCCAGCACCGGCAACGACGTCAGGAGCGTAGTGGTTGGCCTTGTCGTCCGATGCCCAGCTTGCGCCGTAGCCAGCGCCCGAGCCGCTGGAGTTCGAGTCTTCGACCGAGACCACAGCCGTGAAGCCGTTGCCGGCGTCGTAGTTGTAGGTCAACTGGTTGAGTTCGTACGGACCGTCATAGATCACGTCGTCGTTGATGACGTCGCCGGCATAACCGATGTAGGAGTTGAACTGCGAGTCAGCCTTACCGACCAGAAAGCCGCCGAGGCTGATGTTGGCGAACAGCAGCTTAGAGGAAGTGGAGTTGCCTTCCTGCCAGTCCCAACGGATGACCGTGTTGGTCTTCAGCGGGCCGTATTCGGTGTCGGTCGCGGTATCGAGGCTCAGCTGAGCGCGGGTATGCCAGAGAGTGCCGTTATGGCTGTTGGCATTGTAGGCGTCGTACCACTTGCCTTCGGTACGGACCATGCCGCCGACCTTGAGGCAGGTTTCAGTGCCTGGAATGAAGAAGTAGCCAGCGCCGTATGCATCGCAGATGCGAACGTATTCCAACGGCTCGGGCTCAGCAGCGACGATTGCGTCAGCCGCATGGGCGCCAGAAACTGCTGCCAGTGCAGCAGCGGAGCCGAGAAGGAGGCTCTTGATGTTCATTATTAAACTCCTGATTGCAACGGATCGTACATATTCCAAGGAGCGGGCACAACGGACCATCCCGGCGACACTGCTTGCAACGCGAAGCAACCACCAGGCATCTGCGAGAGACTGCGGGTATTATCCCCACCCCTTTGGAACCTCGTTAGCTGGCGGCTGAAATAACACCCCACCAGATCGCAAGCTAATTAGCTCCCGGCAACACAGCTATATACATTCTGATTGTTTGTAAATCAGCTCCGGAAGTATCCGGAAACGGAAAAAAGGGTTGTTGATTTCATGCAACACATGCCAGGCGGGAAAATTCGGCGGGAGGGGAGCCGGCCTCCTTATAATGCCCTGCGCTGCATCTCCTGTCCGCCGCTTCAATCAGCGATCGTGAACAATTCCATCGCCTCGGCAAAGCCCTTCAGCCTCTGCCGGCCGATGGAGATTGCATCGTTGATTCCGGCCTCATCTCGAAACGCGTCGGACATCAGGAGCGCTTCGCCCCTTTCGCTGCAGACGTTCTGTATGCGGCTAACGATATTGACATCAGGACCGATCAACGTGAAATCCAGGCGATTGCCGGAGCCGACATTGCCGTAGCTCACCTCGCCATAGTGCAGCGCGATGCCGACCTTGACTGGTATGCCGCTGTATTCGAAACCGCTTAGCTCGGAGAGGACTGTCCTGGCTGCGGTGAGCGCCGCATCGCAGGCTCCGGACGTGTCGGCGCCTGGAAAGAATGCCAGAACCGCATCGCCCATGAATTTCAGTACTTCACCGCCTTCATGGGCAATCGCCGGTATCACTTTGTCGAAATAGGCATTCAGCAGTTCGAGGACGGTGCTGCCTGGCTGGCGATTGGAAAGCTCGGTGAAGCCGCGCAGATCGCACAGCAAAAGGGCTGCCTCCATCGATTCGATTTCGCCGCGACGAATGTGTCCGGCAAGGATACGGCTCGCCGTCATCGGGCCGATATAGGTATCGAGAAGGCTGAGTTCGCATTGTCTGAGGACGCGGAGTTCGCAGGTGTTGCGCAATGCCGGCAGGATGCGCTCGATAAGGTCATGCTCGCCGGATGTGAAGCCGCCTGGCCGCCGCGTGGCGAAGACGGCGCTGCTGATCGGCCCGTCAGCGTTGCAAAGCGGCGCCACGATCAGTTGCACCAGTCCCCGGCCGGAAAATATGTCGATATGCTGCCAGCGCCCATGCGGACTTTCGCCCGGACCGACGACGAGCGGCTCGCGCATCTCCTGTGCCTTCATGAGCGGCGTATTGGCAAGCGCGAGGCGTGAGCCATGTTCGCGATCATGGATCTCGACCGGTTCGCCGGGCGCCCAGGCGAAGGTGCGGCCGATGAATTCGGGATGCAGCGTCGTCAGGTGCAGTGTCAATCGATCGACGGGAAGGCCAAGCGCCTGCAGGCGGCGGCCAAGCCCGGCAACGAGGCTGGCCTCATCGAGAGCATGGCATTCGTCGCCGGTCAGCCATTCGATGAGGCTCAGTGTTGCTCTGTTACCGATGCCGCCGTTAAGCGTCTTGGGGTCGGCTGTTGCGGATTTTGGAATGTCATGCAGCAAGGTCATGGTTATTTCCTCCTCTTCGAGGTGCGGCGCTCAGTGCGCGCCGCCGCCGGAAAGTTGACCGGCTTTTTTCAGAAGCAGGCTGGCAATCAGGGCAACGACCAGCGCGACGCCGAGCAGATAGAAGGTATCGCTGAAAGCCATGATATTGGCTTGCTTGCGAAGGCTGGCGGCTACTGCGACAATGGCCTTGTGCGCGGCAAGCGCCTGATCGCTCACCCCATGGTTCATGAAGTAGTTGGTGAGGTTGGCAATGCGCGCGCGGGTCGCCTCTTCGAACACCGAGACTGAATTGGTGAGGATGTTGGAGTGGAACTGCTCGCGTTTGGTAAGGAAGGTCTGCAGCGCGGCAATGCCGACCGCACCGCCGAGATTGCGCATCATGTTGAACAGCGCCGAAGCGGATCCAGCATTTTCCTGTTCGATGCCGGCGGTCGCGATCGCCGTCAGCGGCGTGAAGGCGAGTGCCTGGCCGACCGCACGCACGATATTTGGCCAGAAGAGCTGATCGCTGGCATAGTTGCTCGTCATGTAGATGTTCATGAAGTTCGAGGCGGCGAAGAGCGCGAAGCCGACGATGATCAGCAGGCGAGCGTCGATGCGCTTCATCAGCCGTGGGACCAGCGGGATCAAGATCAGCTGCGGAATGCCGGTCCAGGCAAGCACCATACCGATCTGCTCGGAATTGTAGCCCTGGATGCGCGTCAGATAGATCGGCAGGATGAAGACCGAGCCATAGAGGGCGACGCCCATCAGGAAGTTGGCGACGATACCGAAGCCGAAATTGCGGCGCACCAGCAGACGCAAATTGAGGAGCGGATGAGAAGCGCGAAGCTCGATGAAGAGGAAGAGCGTCAACGAAACCGCGGCAATGACGGAGAGACGGACGATGAAAGGCGAGCCGAACCAGTCGTCCTTGTTGCCTTCTTCGAGCACGGTCTGCAGTGCTGCAAGACCGACTGCCATGGTGATGATGCCGGGCCAATCGCCCTTGGCGAGCAGCGAAAGATTCATCGGCGCGCGGTCGAGCGAGATCCAGAGCATGCCGACCATCAGGACGCCCGGTACGAGATTGACGTAGAAGATATATTCCCAGCCCCAGTTTTCGGTGAGATAGCCGCCGATGGTCGGGCCGATGGCCGGCGCGAAGGTGGCGGAAAGGGCAAAGAGGGCAAGACCCATCGGCTGCTTGGGTTTCGGCAGCAGCGTGATGATGATCGTGAAGGCCATCGGGATCAGCACGCCGCCGGAAAAGCCCTGGATGGCGCGCAGCACGATCATCTGTTGCAGGTTTGCGGCAAAGGCGCAGGCGACTGAAAAGAGCAGGAAAAGGACAGCGTTGGTCAGCAGATAGTTGCGCACTGAAAAGACGCGAGCAAGCCATGCGCTAAGCGGAATGACGACGATTTCTGCGATCAGGTAGGAGGTCGAAATCCAGCCGCCATCGTCCGTTCCGGCGCCGATCGCGCCCTGGATGTCGGCTAGCGAGGCATTGACGATCTGGATGTTGAGAACGGCCATGAAGGCGCCAAGTGTCGAACCAACCACGGCGGTCCACATGCGCAGCGGGCTCATGGCCGGTCGGACGACGGTAGCGTTTGAAGCGCTCGGCGATGCGGCTGAATTGTTGTTTGCGGCGATCTGAAGAGTGGCCACGGCGTGTCTCCTTCCGGCTCATGCCGGAACAATCTCATGACGATGCTGAGGTGATAATCGACGAAAATCGGGAGGGATCATCCAGCCTGGCTGGATGATCCCTGTGCGCCGGCTGTCGATGTCTGGGCAGCCTTGGTATCGATTTCCGGCTCCACCGACATGCCCGAGCGCAGCAATCCGGCGAGATTATCGTCGTCGATGACGATCTTAACCGGTATGCGCTGGACGATCTTGGTGAAGTTGCCGGTGGCGTTGTCAGGCGGCAGCAGCGAGAATTCGAGCCCGCTTGCCGGCGAGAGGCTGTCGACATGGCCCTTGATGGTGACGTCAGGGAAGCTGTCGACCTTGATTTCGACGGACTGGCCGGGGCGCACATAGGTCAGCTGCGTTTCCTTGAAATTCGCAACGACATAGACCGAATGCAGCGGCACCACCGCCATCAGCTGCGTGCCTGCCGTCACATATTGTCCCACGCGGATCGAGCGGGCACCGATCGTGCCGTCGACGGCTGCGACGATGTTGGTATAGGAAAGATTGAGCTCGGCTTGCTGGACGGCCGCAGCGGCGCGATCGCGCTGGGCTGCTGCCTGGTCTCGCTGGGTCTGCAGCACGGGAACTTTGGTTTGAGCCGCGACGAGCGCGGCCTGGTCGCGCTCGACAGCCGCCGCTGCCTGCCTTCTGGCCGATTCCGTCTCTTCAGCGCGCGACTGTGTGCCAACGCCGTTGGTAATCAAACGAGCCGAACGGGCGGCATCCGATACAGCATAATCCAGAGAGGCTTGCGATGCGTCGACCGTTGCCTTGGCTTGCCCGATCAGCGATTGCTGCAGCCGGATCTGCGCATCGATATTAGCGATCGCTGCATCTCCAGCCTTTAAATCGGCTTTTGCTTGGGAAAGCGCGGCCTGGAAGTCGCGGTCATCGATGCGGGCAAGCAGCTGGCCGGCCTTGACATGGTCATTGTCGTTGACAAGCACCTCCTTGATGTAGCCGGCGACCTTTGGGGCAATCGTGGTGTAATCGGCCTTCACATAGGCATCGTCGGTGGATTCGACGAAGCGTCCGACCGTCCAGTAGCGATAGCCGAAATCCGCTGCGACCGCGACGCCGGCCAGCAGCGCGGCGATCAACAAGCCACGCTTGATGAGCTTCCTATCTGCCTTGGGGCTGGCGTCAGCGACAGGCGCTTCGGCAACTCTTCCTTGCGGAACGTCGGCGGCGGGAGATTTCGCAACCTCGTTGACCGGAGCAGCATCGGCCTGGCTTGCGTTCTTGAACGCCTCGTTGCGCGGTAGTTCGACCATCGTCCGTTTCCTTCAGTACGCTACCCCTTTTGTTCGGGGTCATTTTTGATGCCATGAAGATGCGTCCGAACGATCCTTCTGATAATCTCCTCAAATCGGGAAGGATCATCAAGTCACAGTGGATAATCCGAGGACAATATGGATCGGTTGACCAGCCTCGCAGTCTTTGGCCGGGTGGTGGAATGTGGTGGTTTTTCCGCCGCCGCCCGCCGCCTCAACATGTCGGTCACCATGGTAGGCAACCATGTGCAGTCATTGGAAGATCACCTCGGTGTGCGGCTTCTGAACCGCACGACGCGCCGGGTCAGCCTGACGGAAACCGGCAAATATTATTATGAGCGATCCTCGCAGATCATTGCCGATCTCGAGGAGGCCGACCGGACGGCGGGCGCGCTTAGCACCATGCCGCGCGGCACGCTGAAGCTCTATACCAGCGGCGCCATCGTCCGGTTCCTGCTCCCCGTCGTCAATGAGTTCATGACGCTATATCCGGCGATCTCGCTCGATTTCAACGTCGGCGAACGGTCGATCGACATGATTGAGGAGGGCTACGATCTGATGATCCGAACCTTGCCGGCGCCGGACTCGACGCTCGTCGCGCGCAAGCTCGCGCCCTGGCGCCATATGCTCGTCTGCTCGCCCGAATATCGTGAAACGCATCCCATGCCGAAAGTGCCGGCCGACCTCGCGGAGCATAATTGCCTGCAATATACCTATTATCCCTACGGCGACGAATGGCGTTTCGACGATGCTGACGGGAAGCAAGTGAGGGTCAAGATCTCAGGCAATGTCGTCTCGAACAATGCCGAGACGCTGCGCTTTCTTTTGGCAAGCGGACAGGGCATTTTTCTGGCCCCGAGCTTCATCGTCTTCGAAGAGGTCGCCGCCGGCCGTCTCGTGCGTGTCATGCCCGACTACCGCGCCGTGGAATTCACCATCAGCGCGATCTATCCCAACCGCAGTCATCTGCCGACGAAAGTGCGTTTGTTCATCGACCTTTTGGCAGAGCGTTTCGTTGAGCACCGCAAGTGGATGACCTGAACGCGCCTTGATTTTGCACGAACGCGTTTCTAAAAGAGGTCATAAGTGACCCTTTTAGGAGCCTGCCATGACAATGATCAGCTTAAAGGATGCCAAGGCGTCGTTTTCCCATATCATCGATCAGGCTGCGGCCGGTGAGTTTGTAACAATTACCCGTCATGGGCGTGCCGCAGCCGTCGTTGTCAGCGTGAAGGCAGCCGAAGAGGCAAAAAAAGCGATCCGGAAGGGCCGACCGAGCCTGGTTCAATACCTGAAGACCTTTCCGGCTGATTTCGATCCCACCGAGGATGTTTTCTCCAGAAATCCCGCTCCATCTCGCGAGGTCGATTTGTGAGCTTTCTTCTCGACACCAACGCCATCTCCATGTTCGCTCCGTCCAAAGCCAGCGCATCGAATACTTTTGCCGAATGGGTGGATGAACAGGATCGGCAGGATGCAGTCTACCTTTCAGTCCTGACGATCCACGAGATCGAAAAGGGGGTGCGGTTGTTGGAAGCAAAAGGCGCCAAAGCAAAGGCTGCGGGAATTCATACCTGGCTGCAAGGATTGATTGCCGGCTATGGTGATCACATCCTGCCCGTCGACAAGGACATCGCTCTTGAATCCGGGAGGCTCGAGGCGAAAGCAGTCATCGCGGGACATACTCCTCGCACGGCGGATGCGATCATCGCGGGAACGGCAAGCACTCACAAGCTGACCGTGATCACCGCCAATCTCAAACACTTCCTGCCCTTCGGCGTAGCCGTCAAGTCACCGGATCAGGTGGGGCGCTGACGCCGTCTCGACAGAATGTTTGGTGGCTTTACCACTGCGTCGGTGATCAGATGGCGGTAAAGCCGTTGTCGACGAAGAGATGGATGCCGTTGACGAAGTTGGACTCGTCGGAGGCAAGATAGAGGGCGGCCCGCGCTACATCCTCGGGTTCGCCGATCCGCCCTTGCTAGGCCGCGATTGCCGCATCCGAGACATCGACGCCAAGGGCCTGCAACTCCGCCACTTCGCGCAGCCCATGCGGCGTGCGGATGAAGCCGGGGCATACGGCATTGCAGCGGATATTGCGATCGCGGAACTCGACTGCGATGGCGCGGGCAAACATGTGCACCGCTCCCTTCGTCGTGTCATAGAGAACTTCCATCGGGGTTGCGGCAACAGCCGAGATCGACGAGGTGCAGACGATGGAACCGCCGCCGGCTGCGATCATGCCCGGCAGTACGGCCTTGGTCATCAGGAACATCGAGCGGACGTTGACGCCATGAAGCCATTCCCATTCCTCAAGCGTCGTTTCGAGGAACGGCTTGATGACGATGGTGCCGGCATGATTGAAGAGCACCGTTACCGCACCAAAGCGGTCTTCGATGCTTTTGACCGCCGCATTGACGGCCGCCTCATTCGAAACATCGGCAACCCAGTGGTCGGCAACGCCGCCGGCGTCTCGGATTTCGCGCACGGTCGCAGCCGCTGCGTCGCCGTTTCTGTCGATGATCGCCACCTTGGCGCCTTCCGCCGCAAACAGGCGCGACGCTGCGCCGCCCATGCCGGTGGCGCCGCCCGAAATGATGGCAATCTTGCCCTTGAGCCTATCCGTCACGCATTTCCCCCATCCGCCGCACGCGCAAAATCGATGCCGATGCGACCCTTTGCCGATGCCAATCAAAACTCTCGGAGATGCCGAGTGTCATTGCGAAAGATGCGCTCGGTTGCAGTTCGAGGCAAGGATGATCAGGGGACAGATTCCGAATTTCCCCTCAGCGCAGATAGTGAATGTGCGGCCGGGCGTGGTGAGGAGAGGTCTCGATCCTTGCCTCAACGGCAAAGACATTTCTCAGCAAATCTTCCGTCAGCACGTCTTCCGGGGCTCCGGAGGCCACGACCCCGCCTTGCTGCATGATGATCAGCTGATCACAGAACATCGCGGCATGGTTGAGATCGTGGAGAGCGATGATGCTGGTTACGGGCAGGCCGGCAACCAAGCGCATCAGACCGATTTGATGCTGGATGTCGAGATGGTTGGTCGGCTCATCGAGGATCAGTTCCTTCGGCGACTGTGCCAAAGCCCGCGCAATGTGAGTGCGCTGCTTTTCGCCGCCCGACAGGCTCTGCCATCGGTCCTCGCGTTTCTCCTTCATGCCGGCGCGCTCGAGAGCGTCTTCCACGGCCTCGTCATCTGCCGATGTCCAGCCTGAGAACATCGAGCGATGCGGAAACCGGCCGAGCTTTACGACATCGATGACCCTGAGATTGGCATTGGTTGCGCTGTGCTGCTCGACGAAGGCGACACGCCTTGCGATGGAGCGGCGGGACATCTGCTGCAGATCCTTCTCTTGCAGGGTGATGCGGCCGGAGTTCGGCCGTTTCAGCCCCGCAAGCAGACGCAGAAGCGAGGTCTTGCCGGAGCCATTCGGCCCGAGGAGACCAAGCATCTTGCCTGCAGGCGCCTCGAAAGAGACGCCGTTGAGAACGGTCTTCGCGCCGATTTTCCAGGTGATATTGTCGGCCTTTATGCTCATGATGCCCGCTGGAGCCGGTAGAGAATGACGGAGAAGAAGGGAACGCCGACCAGCGCCGTGACCACGCCGATCGGCAGAACCTGCTGCGGAATAAGGATGCGGGAGGCAATATCGGCGAGAACCATGAAGATGGCGCCGGTAATTGCACAGGCAGGCAGCAACCGGATGTGAAGCGGTCCGACGACGAAGCGCGCCGCATGCGGGACGACCAGACCGACGAAGCCGATCGTGCCGACCATGCTGACGATGGTTGCCGTGATGACCGCGGTCAGCGCAAACAGAATGATACGGGTGCGGCCGACATTTACGCCGAGCGAGGCGGCCGCCTCGTCGCCAAAAGCGAAAGCGTCAAGCAGACGCGAATAGAACAGGCAGACGATCAGACCCAATCCGACGACAATCGACACCAGTGCAAATTCCGGCCAGCGCACACCACTGAAGCTTCCAAGCAGCCAGAACATAACGTCGCGCGCCTGCTGGGCATTGCCGGAGGTGGTGACGACGTAGGATGTCGCTGCATTGAATAGCTGCGACGTGGCAACTCCCGCCAAAATCGTTCTGTCCGGGCCACCGCGTGCTCCGTTCGAAAGCACGGCGACGAGGATAAAGGCCGCAAAAGCACCGGCGAAGGCACCGGCGGAGAGCGAAACGGCGCCAGCTCCGATCCCGAGAATAACGACAGCAACCGCGCCGGTGGAGGCGCCAGCGGAGATGCCGAGCACGTAAGGCTCGGCCAAGGGATTGCGCAGCATGGACTGCATGATCGCGCCGCAAAGCGCGAGACCCGCGCCGCAGAATACGGCAACCAAAGCGCGGCTCAGCCGATATTCCCAGATGACGGTTTCATGGATGCGGTTGAGCTCGACCGAGGTCCAGCCAAACTTGTTCGTGATGGCGAAATAGGTGGTGGAAAGCGGGATGGGCATATCGCCGATCCCCACACTGATGCCGACCACCAGCGCGATCGCTGCAAGGCACGCCAGAAAAAGTCCGGCAGGGGCGGCGACCCGCGGCAAAAGGCGACCGGACTTACTGGTTTCCGCCACGATGCTCACCTGAGGCCGAGTACCTTCAACTGCTCAGCCACCTGTTCGGCGCCGAAGATTGTCTGCACGCTCGGATTCATCGCCTGTGCGGGCATGATCACCATGGCCTTGTTCTTCACCGCCGTCATCTGGCTGGTCGCCGGATCGGTCGTCAGGAACTTGATCTTTGCCTGGACTTTGTCGAGTTCCCAGCGATTGCGGTCGACCTGCGTGACCACGATGACGTCGGGATTGCTAGCGATGATGCTTTCCCAACCGAGCTGCGGCGATTCCGCATCGGTTTTGATGGCGTTGGTTCCGCCGAGAACGTCGGCGATATAGCCCGACGGGCTGTTTTTTCCGCCGACATAGGCATCTGCAGATGGGGATGGGCTGGAGAACCAGAAGACATAGGAGAGCTTCTTGCCATCCTTCGGCGCATTGACGCGCAGTGCCTCTTCCCGCTTTTTCAGATCCGTGATCAGAGCCTGGCCCTTGTCGCGGACGTCGAAAATCTGCGAGAGCTCGTCGATTTCCTGGTAGAGCGTGCTCATGTTCCAGATCTGGCTACGGGCGGCATAGCCGTATTTGTCCTGAGAGGCTCCCTGGGCTGGGCACATACTGGGGGAAACATAGGTCGGAATATTGAGCTTTTCGAAGTCCTCGCGCTTTGCCACTTTGCTGCTTGGTCCCATAAGGGTCGGCAGGGCGGCTGTAACGAAATCAGGATTTTCCGAGAGGATCGATTCAAAGGTCGGGAACTCGACCGTCAGCAGCTTGACCTTGGAATTGGCTTCCGCAAGCTGCGGCAGAACCTTGTTGGGCCAGAAAGCGGTGCCGACCATTTTGTTTTCGAGGCCGAGCAGGAGAAGAATTTCGGCGCTATTCTGGCCGAGCCCGATCGCGCGCTCCGGAGCCTTTTGAAACGTGACCTTGACGCCGCAATTATCGATGGTCAACGGATAGCTGGTCGAAGCGGCAAAGGCTGTTGACGCGGCAAAGCCAAGGGTCGCACAAAGAGCTGAAACGGCCAAAACTGATTTCAATATGGTCACGAAAATATCCTGATGACTGTTGTCGACGAGATCGAACGAAGGCGCGTGCGCGATATAGCCGTGTAACCGGGTCAAAACAAGAGAAAAAAAGTCATATTATTTATACGACGCCGTTTGTAAACTTTGCCGGCATGCATTCTCGAGAGAAGACGTAATTCTCATCGGTCTCGCCGGCTGGATTTCGAGGCTACAACAGGAAACCAGTCGCTGCCCAGCCGAAATGGTATTGATGAGGGTGGCTTTCGCAGCTTCAGCCGTTCAACGATTTTTGGCCGGAAGCGCTGCGTTGTTGTTCGCTCTTGCTCTGTGAGGTCAAAGGGCGCGCTATGGCCAGCCAGGTGCATGCGCGCTAGCAAGAATAACTCAGGACCACCGAAAGAAGAAAAGACGCGACTATTCCTGCTTTTCTAGCCTTTTCAGGGATTCTTGAGCAGTTGCGAGTCCCTGGTCGGACGCCTTACGGAACCATTTGATTGCCTCGTCCCGATCCCGCGCAACTCCATGGCCCATTGCATACATGTTGCCGAGATTGCCTTGGGCCACATCCAGGCCCTTGTCGGCGGCTTTTTTATACCAGGCGATCGCTCGACCGTAATCCTGGGGAACGCCCAGACCTTGGTCGTATAAGAGACCGAGGGCGTACTGGGCCATGGCAAAGTCCTGATCGGCGGCACGGCGATACCAAATCAACGCTTGCGCATAGTCTTGGGGAACGCCTTGGCCGCTTTCGTAGCTGTATCCCAGATTATACTGAGCAACAGCGAGCCCCTGCTCAGCCGCTTTACGGCCCCAAATCACAGCTTGCGCATAATCTTGCGGAACGCCTTGGCCGACGGCATAGAGATCACTAAGGCTGCTTTGCGCTTCCGCCCAACCTTGCTCCGCTGCCTTTCGGATATAGGTGACAGCGAGGGCGGAATCTCGATCGACACCTAAACCGAACTGATAAAGCCCGGCGAGCTTATATTGCGCGACCGCCGCCCCTTGATCGGCGAGCGGCTTCCAGTAGCTCAGCGCGGCGGCGTAGTTGCCGCTATCATAGGCGGCCTGTCCTTCCTCGATCGCCGATCTGTCGAAAAGCTGCGACTTGGCTGTCGCGGAATTGGTATCGGGCTCTGGCTGCAGAGCAACAGCGGATGGCAACATGGCCTGGCTGTTCCAGTTCGACAGCTCGGGCAGACTTGCCGGCAGGTCCTCGCGCCAGACATGGCTCATTGCGGTAGTCTTTATGCCGCCGCTTTCCGCAGCAACTGTTTCCAGCGCTTCAAGTGTCGAGCCGTCGCGCAGGGACACGATGAATGCCATCGTCACGTTTTTGCTGACAATTCTGGCGGCAGCCAATTGCTCGCCAGTAAGCTGCTTGGCCTTTTCACCAAAGCTTGCGATCACTCCCTCGACGGCTGATGCCTGCGATTGTTGGAACGCCACTTTGTCATAGGCTTTTTTGAGGCTGAAAGTGGCTGTTTGATTGGCCAAATCCGCGGCTTCGAGCTTCCATTCTATGGTGGCAGGAACAGGCATGCCCCGCGAATATTCCATCGTCGCCACCGTTCCCGTTTGGCCGACATCGTATGTCGCGGCGTCCTCCTGCTGTATGGTGGCGAGCAGCTCCGCTTCCGGTGCGAGATTATGAATAACCAGCAGCGGATTGCTTTTTATACCGTCAATAATATTTGTGAGGCTGCTTTGCGGTGCGACGACAAGGCCGTCTGGTCCAACTGCGGCCGCATTCTGTATGTTACGGAGGATCGCGTCGAATCCGACTAGTCTATTTGGAAAGCCGTTCAACCCCGCTTCATATTCCAGTTGACGGATACCATAGACCGACAATGAATTTCCGTAGAGGGCGTTCATTGCGTAGGAATCGGCGGCGCCTTCGGCACCTTGCGGCAGATCCGCGCTGAGGGACCAGCGAACCTGCATACTATTTGCATTTCGCGAGACGACCGTCATACGCTGACGGAAATCTCCACGTATGATCGCGGCCGGCTTATTGAACCATAAGGACATGTCGGTGGAGGTGGTCTTGCGAGAGCGATAGACGTATTCGACGCCCGTTTTGGGAGCGTATCCTGGAATCGTCACGCTATCGGCAGCGCGAGCAGTCTCCATGCAAATCAAAAGGCATGGTGAGAGGAGAAAAAGCAGGCTCTTTTGCAAGCTGTCCATTTTTTATTGTTCCCACTCTTCAACCATATTGGCGCGAACCGAAATATCCAAAAAGTAGTTGCGGCCAGAATGCCGGAACAACCGCTTTTCGATTTCCTGCGCGTTTCCGACCCGGAGATCGATCATGAATTGATCAACGGCGACGGCCCCGTTCCCCATCATTTACTCAAGGTTGCGGCATCTGCCAATATGGCGTCATTACAACCGCGCCGCACGCAAATTATTTCAGTCTGAGAAGGGTGCCGAGGTTACGACAGGAAAACGGTCATTGCCCAGCCGAAATGGCATCGATGAGGGTGGCGCAATCCGATCTCGCGCCTATTTCAACAATCGGGAAATGGAGAGCAGGAGGATGAGAACAATGGCAAAGAACACGATTTGCCTGTGGTACGACAAGGACGCAGAGGCCGCCGCCAATTTTTATGTCGAGACTTTTCCAGATAGCGCCATGGGTGCCGTCATTCGCGCGCCGGGAAACTATCCGGAGGGCAAGCAAGGCGATGTGCTGGTCGTCGAGTTCACGGTTGCGGGTGTTTCCTGCGTCGGCTTGAATGGAGGTCCGATGTTCAAACACAACGAAGCCTTTTCATTTCAGATCTACACCGAAGATCAGGAAGAGACGGATCGTTATTGGAATGCCATTGTCGACAATGGCGGCCAGGAAAGCGAATGCGGCTGGTGCAAGGACAGATGGGGTGTCTCCTGGCAGATCACGCCGCGTGTTCTGATGGAAGCGCTGCGCGAGGGCGGCGATCAGGCAAAGCGGGCTTTCGACGCGATGATGACCATGAGGAAGATCGATGTGGCCGCGATCGAAGCGGCACGCCGAGGCTGACGTGCGAAGCCCTTCCTCAATACTTGGATCGTCGATGCCGCGGCAGTTTGTGAAGTCGGCGGCGTCGACGTCATGATTGCTTTTATTCAAGACTCCATTAAATATGGTTTCAGGAATATGCAGCCGGCTGTTGTAGATCGGATATCGGCAACCTATCCTTGATCGAGTGAAGCGGCGGCCGTTGGCGTTTGACTGGTGAGGTTTGCAGAGGATGGCCGCACGAAACGCCGCCAGCTGGAATCATTGTAAGGTCAGTGTCGTCTTCAGCGGGCGAAATCCGCGTGACAGGCGCAGCAGCCAAGGAACTTGGCTGATCGAACCTGTCAGCCTTGATAAAGGCTACTTTCCATACAGAGATTGGCCGCGGGCTACCATATGCTTGCGATTGTCTCGGCGCCGGCGGGTTTTTGACAGAATTGCCGTGAAATCCCGTTGCGCCGACACCAATAGAATTTCTCCCGACCTGTTTCCGAAGAGTAGAGCTGACACTCATGATAAAACGCATGATCATCATGCTGATCGTCATAGGCCTGATCCTTGGCGGGATCTTCGGCTTCCAGGCATTCAAGAATCGCATGATTGCGGCCTACCTGGCTAATCTCAAGGCGCCACCGCAGACCGTCTCGACAATCACCGCGGCAGCGAGCCCATGGCAGACGACGCTGCAATCGATCGGCAGCTTCAATGCCGTCGAAGGCGCCAATCTTTCGGCGCAGGTCCAGGGCATCGTCCAGAAGATCGGCTTCGAAGACGGCCAGGACGTCAAGAAGGGCGATCTCATCGTGCAGCTGCTTGCCGATCAGCAGATCGCGACGCTTGAACAATACAAGGCGACGATGGCCAATGCGCAGATCGCCTATGATCGCGATTCCAAGCTGATCAAGGCGAATACCATCGCGCAAAGCCAGGTCGACAGTGATCTGGCGACATGGAAGGCGGCGCAGGCGCAGGTCGCGTCACAGCAGGCGTTGATCGATCAATATTCGATCCGCGCTCCCTTCGATGGCCATCTCGGCATCAGGCTGGTCAGCCTCGGTCAGTATCTCTCGGCTGGGACCGCAGTCGTCACCCTGCAGTCGCTCGATCCGATCCAGTTCGATTTTTCCATGCCGCAGCAGGCTCTGTCACAGCTGAAGGTCGGCCAAGCGGTAACGGCGACGGTCGATGCCTATGGGAACCAGACTTTCGACGGCAAGATCACGGCGATCAGCCCGCTCGTCGATACGCAGAGCCGCAACATCACCATCCGGGCAACCTTCCCCAATGCCGATCGCAAGCTGCTGCCGGGCATGTTCGGCAACATAACGGTGGTGGTCGGGGAGCCGAAGGAATACATCTCCCTGCCGCAGACCGCCGTCACCATCAATCCTTATGGCAACGTTGTCTACGTGGTGACCGACAAGGGCAACGGGGCGGATGGAAAGCCGCAGCTTGTCGCCAATCAGAAGTTCGTCAGCACCGGGCAGGCGCGGGGTGATCAGATCTCCGTGACCAAGGGCTTGAATGCGGGCGAAGTGGTGGTCACGTCAGGCCAGCTGAAACTCAACAACGGCTCGCCCGTCATCATCAACAACGAAGTCCAGCCGTCGAACGATCCCAATGCGAACCCGGCGAACCCCAACTGAGGTGTAGCGATGAATATCACCGATATCTTCATCAAGCGCCCCGTTCTCGCCCTCGTGGTCAGCGCGTTGATTATCGTGATCGGCTACCAGTCGTTCCGTTCGCTCACCGTGCGCCAGTATCCGCAGACCCAGAACGCTGTCGTTACGGTGACGACCACCTATCCCGGCGCGGCGCCCGACGTCATTGCCGGCTTCATCACGACGCCGCTCGAAAACGCCATCGCGCAGGCCAACGGCATCGATTATATGACCTCGACGAGCACCAGCGGCACGTCGACCATCACCGTCAACTTGCGGCTCAACTACAGCGCCGATGCGGCGATGACCGAAATCAACGCCAAGGTATCTTCCGTTCTCAATCAACTGCCCACGGGGACGCAGCAGCCGATCATGACGGTTTCCATCGGCCAGTCGATCGACGCCATGTATATCGGCTTCCGAAGCGACGTTCTGGCCAGCAACCAGATCACCGACTATCTGACGCGCGTCGTCCAGCCGAAATTGCAGGCGGTCAACGGCGTTCAGACGGCCGAGATCCTCGGCGCGCGAACCTTTGCCTTGAGAGCCTGGCTGCAGCCGGACAAGCTTGCCGCCTATGGCCTGTCGGCCGGCGATGTCTGGACCGCGCTTAGCGCCAACAATTATATCTCCGGCATCGGCACCACGCGCGGCCAGATGACGCAGACGGTGCTGACGGCTAGGACCGACCTGCATTCGACGGATGAATTCAGGGAAATGGTGGTCAAGCAGATCGGCAGTACGATCGTGCGGCTGAAGGATGTCGCGACCGTTGCGCTCGGATCTCAAAATCCCGACGTCCAGATCGGCTTCGATGGGCAGGACGGCGTGTTCATGGGCATCCAGATCGCCCCGACCGCCAACCTGCTCGACGTGATCGCCGGCGTGCGTGCGGTGTTTCCGGGTATTGAGCAGCAATTGCCGCAGGGGCTCGAAGGCTACATCGTCTATGATTCCAGCACCTTCGTCACGACCTCCATCGATGAGGTCGTAAAGAGCCTGGTCGAGGCTCTCGTGATCGTCATTTTCGTGGTCTTCGCCTTCCTCGGCTCACCTCGATCGGTCGCCATTCCCGTCGTCGCCATTCCCCTGTCGCTGGTCGGCACGTTCGCGATGATGTTGATCTTCGGCTTCTCGATCAATCTTCTGACGCTGCTCGCCCTGGTTCTGGCGATCGGCCTCGTCGTCGATGATGCCATCATCGTGGTGGAGAACGTCAATCGTCACATAGAAGAGGGATCGACACCCATGAGGGCGGCGCTGGATGCGGCGCACGAACTGGTCGGGCCGATCCTGGCCATGACGGTGGTGCTGATCGCGGTCTACGTGCCGATCGGTTTCCAGGGAGGGCTCACGGGCGCACTGTTTACGGAATTCGCTTTCACCCTGGTCGGCGCCGTGACCGTGTCCATGATCATTGCGCTCACGCTGACGCCAATGATGTGCTCGCGCATCCTCAAGCCGCACCTGACCGATCGCAGCGGCTGGGAAGAGCGTATTTCCGACTTCATCGACCGCCGCTTTTCGGAAATCCATCGACCCTATGTGCGCATGCTGCACGGCAGCTTGAACACCGTGCCGGTGACATTGTTGTTCGCCGCCATCGTTCTGGGCAGCATCTATTTCCTCTATTCCAGTGCCAAGAACGAACTGGCCCCTAACGAGGATCAGGGCTTCCTCGGCGCGCAGGTAACCAACGCTCCCAACGCGACGCTTCAACAGAAATTGCTCAATTCCGACCAGGTCACCAAGATCTTCAAGAGCTTCCCGGAGACCGACAAGACCCTGCAGGTCGAGGCGCCAGGTACTTCATTCGAGGGTATGGTGCTGAAGCCATGGGATCAACGCACGAGAACGGCGGATCAGCTGCAGCCACTGGTACAGGGCGACATGGCAAAAATTGCCGGCGGCCAGGCGGTGGTCTTCCAGATACCGCCGCTGCCTGGCGCCAGCGGTCTGCCCGTGCAATTCGCCATCGGTAGCACCAGCGGTTTCGAACAGCTCAACGAGGTCTCCACTGCCTTCCTGCAGGAAGCGCAGAAATCCGGCGAGTTCATCTTCCTAACGAAGGATCTCTACGTCGATAATCCGCAATATTCGATCCAGATCGACCGCAGCAAGGCCTCGGCCCTCGGCCTGTCCATGAACAATGTCGGCTCGGCGCTCGCTTCCATGCTGGGCGGCGGCTATGTCAACTATTTCAGTATCGACAACCGTTCCTATCAGGTCATTCCGCAGGTCGAGCAACGGTCACGGCAGACCATCGATCAGATCATGAACTATCCGATCGCAAATGTGAACGGCAACAAGATCCCGCTTTCGGCGATCGCGACCGCGAAACTTCAGGCCACACCGCGCTCGGTTGCGCACTTCCAGCAATTGAACTCGGCCACGATCTCCGGCGTGCCGGCGCCCGGTGTTGCCGTCGGCGATGCGCTCAATACGCTGAAGTCGATTGCGGCGCGGACATTGCCGCAAGGCTACTCGGTCGACTACGGCGGGCAGTCGCGCCAATATGTGCAAGAATCGAGCGGCATGGCGACGACGTTCGCGCTCGCCCTGATCATCGTGTTCCTGGCGCTTTCGGCGCAGTTCAACAGCTTCCGAGACCCGTTCATCATCCTCGTGTCCGTGCCGATGTCGATCGCAGGCGCGCTCGCCTTCATAAGCCTCGGCATCGGCGGCGCCTCGATGAACATCTATACGCAGGTCGGTTTGGTGACGCTGATGGGGCTGATCAGCAAGCACGGCATTCTGATCGTCGAGGTGGCAAACACGTTGCAGGCCGAAGGAAAAACCAAGCGCGAAGCCATCGAAGGCGCTTGCGCCATCCGCTTGCGGCCGATCCTGATGACGACAGGCGCCATGGTTCTCGGTGTCGCGCCGCTGATCCTGGCGACCGGAGCAGGCGCTGTCGCCCGCTTCAACATGGGCCTTGTGATTGCCACCGGTCTTGCCATCGGAACGCTGTTCACGCTCTTCGTCGTGCCTGCGGTCTATATGCTGCTCGCGGCTGACCATCATAAGAAGGATGCGCCCGAGGCAGAGCCGGCTCCTGCACATTGAGCGTGCCGGCCGCCGAGACGGCCGTTGCAATGATCCGGCCAATCCCGCCTGGTCAAGCGGCTCCAGTTGTCAAAGGTTTCGAGCTTAGAGCATTTCCGCTTTTCTTCGAATCGCGAAAACGCTCTATCTCCTTGTTTTTACGCAGTTCCGGACGCAAAGCCGCTTCGCACTTTTGCTGGAACTGCTCTAGGCCTACGACAAATCGGTCGCGGCATAGATTGTCACCAAAGTGATATTGATTCCCGTTAGGGAACCGTCACGGCTAAGGAGGAAAGGCGCTGCGTCGTGCAGACCGGCCCTCTTCAGGCCGGAGGCACACTCTTTACGCCGGGATTGCCATATCGAGTTCCGCCTGGCGTCCGAGGCGGGTCATCCATTCGACAAAGTCGGGCCTTCCCTTGATCTGCCGGCCATAGTGGCGGGCAAGTGCCGCCTTCAAGTCGCCGTTCCTGCCGAGTTGCTCGTCGGCGAAGCCGATCATTTGAGAGTTCGGCCAGGCCTGCGGGCGGATGGCAATCAGGCGAGCAAAGAGGCTCTCCCCCGATTCTTCGGGGTTTGATTGCGCCATCAATGAGAGCATGGCTGCGGTCGAGCGCGATACGCCCATATGGCAATGCACCAGCAGATGGCTCGGCGCCTGAGGGTCTTGCCGAGCCTGAAACTCGGAGCCGAATTTCAGGATCGCTTCGACATGTTCCGGCTGCGGCATCACGCGACCCGGCGCTGACGCTATGATGTCGTGAAAACGCAACGTCGTGCGATGGTGCTCGGCATAGGAGTGGAAGACATCGAGCTCGGGATATTCCGGATCGAGGAGGGAAAGCACGTGGGTGACGTTTCGCACGCGCTGATCGGGCAGCTCCTCAATGCCGCAAACCGTGAGTTCGGGAGAAAGAAGCACGCTCATTGTCATATCCCTTTAATCAGCTGGCGATTCCGCCGCGCTCGATACGATAAGTGTCGTCGCTCTGAAGTGAAAGCGTTTTTACTCCTTGCCAGGCACGCCCTAAGCTTGGGTGGGTTCCATTCCGGCAATCTGCTTCTCGGGAACAAAACGCCTGCAAGTGCGGTTCACTCGCACCGGACGGCACGATGATGCGCTGTGCCGGTTTCTGCTGGGAGGCAGTCATGAGCGACTATCAGATGGATGACAAAAGTGAGGTCGTCGAGCCGTCAAAGCCGAGAATTTTTGAAATCCTGGGGCCGGGCCTGGTCACCGGCGCCTCGGACGACGACCCGAGCGGGATCGCGACCTATTCGCAGGCCGGAGCGCAATTCGGGTATATCGCGAGTTGGACTCTGCTCCTGACCTATCCGCTAATGGCTGCCGTGCAGATGATCAGCGCGCGCATCGGCCGGACTACGGGACGAGGTTTGGCGGGCAGCATGGCGAAGTGTTATCCCAGATGGGTGGGGATAAGCATAACCTTTCCGCTCCTGATCGCCAATGTCATCAATCTCGGCGCCGATCTCGGTGCGATGGGAGATGCCGCACATTTGCTGCTGAGCGGCAATTCGCTGATTTACGTCGCTGCCTTCGGCATCGTTTGCATTCTTCTGCAGGTCCTTCTCAAATACAAGCGTTACGTTGCAGTCCTGAAATGGCTGAGCCTGGCACTTTTATCCTACATCGCGACCCTGTTCGTGGTGCATATCGATTGGTCGGCTTTCACCCGCGGACTGCTGCTGCCGACCTTTAAGACCGATCCGAACTACTGGTCCATGATCGTCGCAATTTTCGGAACGACGATCAGCCCCTATCTGTTTTTCTGGCAGGCGTCCCAGGAGGCCGAAGATCTGAAGGAGAAGCCGCGGCAGGAACCGCTTGTGAAACACCCTCAGGAAGCGAAAAGGGCGGACACTCGCATCACGTTGGACACCCTCATCGGCATGGCCGCATCCAACATCGTCGCGCTCGCGATCATCACGACCACAGCAGCCACGCTTAACAAGGCCGGTGCGACAAACATCGAGAGTTCCGTCGATGCAGCGAAGGCGATTGAGCCGCTAGCCGGACAATTTGCCAAGATCATTTTTGCCACAGGGATTATCGGAACAGGCCTTCTGGCTGTTCCAGTTCTCGCAGGGTCGGCTGCATATGCTGTCGGGGAGGCGGCGCGGTGGAAGGTCGGGCTGTCGCGCGAGCCGAGCGAGGCGAAGGCTTTCTATACGACGGTGGGCTTGGCGACGGTGGTGGGCATGCTGTTGAACTTTACGCCCATCCCGCCGATGAAGGCCCTGTTCTGGAGTGCCGTCATCAACGGTGTCGTCGCGATTCCAGTTATGGTGATTCTGATGCTGATCGCCACCAATCGCGACGTCATGAAACAGTTCGTCATCCGGGGCGGGTTGAAAGCGCTTGGCTGGATCGCCTGCGCTATCATGTTCGTCGCCGTGATTGGCATGGCCGTGACCGCATTTATGTAGGAACGATCGGACGACGCAAATGGCCGTTTCGGCTGACGATGGTTCAGGCGAAACGTCGGCAGGCGCCCCATAGTGGCCGAGTGCACTACCCGAAATGTCGGGTAGTGACATATTTATAATCGTCAGAGCGGTCTGACGTTTTCCGCCTTTGTCTTGCCTGTCTTCCGGTCCTGACCGAGATCGTAGGAAACGGACTGTCCCTCCCGAAGCACGTTGCCGTATTGCAGGGCGGAGACATGAACGAAAACGTCAGGTCCTCCACTTTCCGGCGTAATGAAGCCGAAACCCTTGTCTGTATTGAAAAACTTAACCGTGCCAGTTGGCATGATATCCCCATATCTTTGCGTTTGATTGCGGCGGCAACCTAGCGGGCAACCGCTGTCAGATCAAGCATATCTGCTGCGGCTACCTAAAAATGCCTATGATCAGACCACCGAACGCGCCTCACGCTGAATTGCGCTGACGATTTCTTTGCGCCCAATTGCCCGCTTGGCCGCCTCGGCCCGCGCAGCTTATGCCCATGGGGAACCAAAGCGGAGGAGGACAGTTTGGATTGTCACCGATCGGCCGGACACTTGCCGGACAAAATGCATGGTTCTCTTGTAACGGCAAGGCGTGCCCCGCCTAAGAGACTCCGAGGTCAGGAGGTGTAAGATGGAAATCTATCATCGATATCGCGAGAACGCGGTGGTGCAGGGTTCTATTGTCGTCAAGTTCTACCATTCTGGCGATCAGATCCGCGGATTCCTGCGCAGGGTCACGCCGCCCGGCGAGGATGACATCATCTTTCCGGGCGAGGAGATGGAGCCCGATGACGCTTTTCGGGCAGCCCGCAACAAAATGTCCGGCGAAATCATGAGGCCGATTTACGTCGAATTGTCGGAAGGCGTGAATTGGAACCCGGCATGGGGTCAGCTCGAATGAGCTGAGTTGATTACGCTGACCGATGTTGCGGTCGGGACTTTGGGATTTCCCGCCGATGCCGCCGCACGTGCTTCGTAGGGGCTACAGTCTCCTTCTGCGGGGTTAGTCCAAGGCACTCGTTCAGTCGCTGTGCGTCGGCCGGCGCACGTACCTTCACATCATTGTCGAAATAGACATAGACGTCGCGGCCACGCTGTGGTTGTTTCAGCGGTTCCAGGACGCGGTTGGCCTTGGTCGGCTCGCGCCCGTGCGCCCAATCGTCGATCCGTACTGCCCAGACCTTCAGAGCCTCGTCATCATATCCGCTGACATATAGCTCCTCCGAGCCATGCAGGCGGCAATAGACGAAGTCTGCGGTGACATCCATGAGCAAAGGCCATTCGACTGTATCTGCGCAGACGAGCCCGATCTTATGCTTCCGTAAGAGTTCGATAAAGTCTGGGTTCACGAAGCTCTCGTTGCGGATTTCGAAGGCATGGCGGAGCGGTCTTTTTTCTTCCGTCCGCAACCAATCGCGGCCGTTCACCCGGTCGTCGTGCCGCCTGGCGAGATGAGCAGCTTCATCGGTATCTTTCGGCAGCATCTCTATAAAAGAGGAAAATAAGACCGGATCAAAGCGCAGTCGCGGAGGAAATTGCCAGAGGATCGGGCCGAGTTTTTTTCCCAGGCGCAGCACGCCGGACGCCATGAAGTTGGCAAGCGGCACCTCGACATCCCGGAGCCTGCGCAGATGGGTTATGTAGCGGGATCCCTTGACTGCGAAGACGAAATCATCCGGTGTCGCGTCCCGCCACCTGGCAAAAGTCTCGGGAGTTTGAAGGCCATAGAAAGTGCCGTTGATTTCGATGGATGGAAATTGCGAGGACGCGTAAGCGAGCTCCCCTTTTTGCGGCACGTTCTTCGGATAGAAAACACCGCGCCAGGGAGCGTAAGTCCAACCTGAAATACCGATACGGATGGTTCCAGTTCTTTTCATGTTATCTATTGTGCTTGCATCGGATTGCGTTCATGCGGGACGTTGCCGATGTCCAACGTCCTGTCGTCTCAAGTGACGTTGATGGAAGGCAGGAATGACATGACTTCGCTTCGTCGCTTAGGCGGCAGACTCTCGATTTCCCTTTTCCAGAAGGCTTCCGCTTCGAGGGGATCGGCCTCCCAACTATTGGTCGACAGGATGTTATCGTCCATCACCAGCAGTCTTTTGCCCCCAAGCCTTAAATATTCTTCGGCAAGCTCTTGAGCACTGTTCATCATGATTCTGCTCCTCGAATGATCCGCCTGTTGCGGGCAATCCACATTATGGATGCCGGCAACGAGGGGAGTTCGTGAAATTCAGATGGCATTGTCGCATCCATCAGCTGATGTCACTGCGGGCAATTGCTGCGTGATGTGCTGTCACTCGACTGGCCGCTACTTTGGGTATCCGCACCTTGCGCAGTATTCTTGCCGGTCTTCATGGCATTGCAATCCTGCGATTGACCATTGGAATTTGGGGTGCCATTGGTTCCCGTCGTATTGTTGCCGGTACCTACATTTCCACTGGTGGCAGCTCCGTTCTGCGAGTTGGTGCCAGCGCCGTTACCGCTACCTGAGCCACCTGTTCCGGTTCCTCCAGAACCAGATTGCTGCGCCATGACTGCCGTAGCCATGCCGATCGAAAGGGCACATACCGCAATCATTCTTGTCAACATTGGTATTTCCTCCTTTGGCTTTGCTGCCTTCAAACTCGGAACCCGCGCCGTTGTTTCCGGATTTTTGGATTTTTCGTCCGTTGGGAGTGGATCGGGTCTACCTGCTCGAATGTCGGGAACAAGCCGTTCGTATGAAAGTTGGGGTTCTTTTTTACCAGAGGCCCCCTCATGTCTTCCTTTAAAGATCGCCCTGTCATCAGCGACTTCCAGCAGCCCGGCCAGGCTCCAAGCGGTGATCCGCTTTTGGGCACGATCGATAGCGAGCTTGCCGACGAGGGCTTCCTTCGTCACCAGCACGGACGAACTCGCCACCTGGGCTCGCGGTGGCACCCTGATGTGGATGACATTCGGACTTGCCTGCTGCGCCATCGAGATGATGCAGATGTCGATGCCGCGCTATGATGTCGAACGCATCGGTGCGGCACCGAGAGGCAGCCCGAGGCAATCGGATCATTCCGATCGATATCTATGTGCCCGGGTGTCCTCCCACTGCGGAAGCGCTGCTCTGCGGCGTTCTGCTTCTTCAGCGCAAGATTCGGCGCAACGGGACGATCGAGCGATAGCCGGAATAGAGCGATTTCGCTTCCTTCCTATCGTCCTGATTCGATAGACTGCAATTATTTGGATTCTCTTGGAACAAGCTCCGGATGCAACCGTTCCCTTGAAAGATGCCAGGAGCATCCCGAGTAGGAAACGCTCCGAAGCATCCTGATATGCATCACCGCGCATAGCGAGCAGCAAATCTGCACAACTCGTCAAGTCGTTTTGTTCTAACGACTCCTGGGTGTGCTGACGCGCGTCGCGCCTCGGCAGCAGCCGAGTCCCGGCATTGCGATCCAATGCCGCCGGATACCGCTATGCGCTGCTTCCCAAGGAGAAGGCTTGTGAGCGATATGTACCGAACGGCCGGTCTGCAAGATGAAATCGTTGAGCTTATTCCAGCTCTTCGCGCCTTTGCGCGTAGCTTTCACAGAAATGCCAACGACGCCGATGATCTGGTCCAGGAAACCTTGACGAAAGCGCTGGCCAATCTCGACCAATTCGATCGTGGCACCAGGCTGAAATCCTGGTTGTTCACGATCATGCGCAATACCTTCTGCACCAAATTCCGTATCAACAGGCGCGAAGCTCCCGGCGCCGACAAATGCGTTTCCGGCGAGGGAGTGGCGCAGCCATCACAGGAATGGACCGTTCGCGCGAAAGAGCTCGAGGAGGCATGCAATCTGTTGCCGGAGCACTATCGCTCGGTGCTTCAATACGTTGTCATCGAAGGGCGGTCCTACGATGCTGCCGCGGAAAGATTCGGTTGTGCGATCGGCACGGTGAAAAGCCGGATCAACCGTGCCCGCCAGCAATTGGCGGCGCGCCTCGGCGAAGAGGCTCATTGACGATCTTATCATTCCCCGATCTTGCCTCAACACGGAGGTTCCGGACCCCATGCGGAGACCTCTGCAAAGCCGCTTTATATCGGAGGATTTGAGGAGCAAATGCCAATATCCGGTGTTCGATCCAACGGGAGGCGGGCATCCAGAAGAACGAGAGGCAGGAGATGGGGAGGATTGGATGTACGATGTCATTGATGTGGAATTCACGACGCTTTGGACCAAGCCAGTCCGTCTTGCAGCCAGTGATCGAGACGATCAGATGATCCGGGCGCCAGAGGCATCAAGAGCTACTTTCGTGACCGCCTACCTCGATGCACGCCTTGTGTTGGAGCAGGTATAGCCATGAAAACCGGAAGCGACGATAGGAACTCCGAAGACGAGGCGTATGAGCTCGGCAGAAGGGCCTTTGCCAAAGGGGCGTGCAGCGACAACAATCCGTTTGCACAGGGCGATCAACGGCGCGATGAATGGGCGCATGGCTTCACGGATGCGCAGAAGATTCGCAGTGATCAGCATAAGCCGGGCCACCCGCCAAACTGATTGCATGTGATTGCCAAGAGCGGAGACCCGCCTCAGCGCCCGCTTTCCCGTTCGTTGATCTCGATCTGGCCTTTCTCCGCTAGGATGGGCAGGGCGATCTTGTGCTGTGCCTCGTCCACCTCCTGGACCGTGACCAGCGTTCCTCCCTGTTCCAGCGCCGCCGCATAGGCTGTGCGCTGTTCTTCATGAAAGAAGATGCCCGTCAACGCGTCGAGAAAGCCCATATGATCGATTGGCGTTGTATCGGGCCGATTACCGGGCGTCATCGTGATCGCGTCTTTCGGAATGCCGGCATCTACCAGTTCCTGGGCCGCAGCTTCCGCATCATATTCATCAGCGAAGAATGCACTGAGTGCGAAGGGGCCTGGTTTGCTTTGACCGCTCATGAGGATTTCTCCTTTTGGATGTTCCTATCGATCTAACGAATGCCGGTTGCGCGGGTTCCCTGCAGCGGCAAACTCACACGAATGGAACAAACAGAAGAGCGATTAGTTGATCGTTGAAGAATCTGGAACCATTGCGAGCCCCCAATGCTCGAGAGATTTGCTTCGGCCGGCGCAGGCCCATCGTTAGCGTATGAACATGCAGACGCAGAGACACTCGACGAGCTGCGTGACGATGCGCAATCATGCCAACGCTGCGACCTTTATCGCAACGCCACTCATCTTGTATTCGGCGAAGGGCCTCGCACCGCTGAAATCGTCCTCGTCGGCGAGCAACCCGGCGACAAGGAGGATCAGGCTGCTCGGCCTTTCGTGGGGCCTGCGGGCCGGCTGTTGGATCAATGCCTTGATGAAGCAGGGGTGGATCGCGATCGTTGCTATGTCACCAACGCCGTCAAGCATTTCAAATATCAGATGCGCGGCAAGAAGCGTCTGCACGCTCGGCCGAATGCCGGAGAGATACAACGTTGCGCCTGGTGGTTAGGCGCGGAACTCGAGCTGCTCCAGCCAAAACTGGTCGTCGCCCTCGGCGCAACCGCCGTATCCTCCCTGCTGGGGACAAAGGTGAAGGTCATGCGTGATCGCGGACATATCCTGCATTCCGCCACGAAGCTCAATGTTCTCGTGACCATCCATCCCTCGGCGTTGTTGCGGATCAGGGAGGCTGACGAGAGAGAAAGAAACCGGGCCGCCTTCATCCAGGATTTGAAAAAGGTCACGCGCTTTCTATAGGGCTGACCACCTCTTCATTGAACCGCCGAAGTCAGATTGAGCAGGACAAAAGCAAAGGTCATGTCATGGCTGACAATCAATCCACAACCATGGAAACCAGGCCCGACCGGCCGACACAGCAGGTTTCAGATGAAATCGAACGTCAGAGGGAGGCCCGGCAGGAAGCAAAGCGGCCTTCCTTCCTTCGCCGTCATCCCTTCTGGATCCTGTTCGCGGCCGTAGCTCTGGTGGTTCTCATTGCCGCCGGATGGTTCGCCTGGAAGGTGTATTTCTATCCCTACGAGACGACGGACGATGCCTTCGTCGGCGCTCGTAATTTCTCCGTTGCCGCCAAGGTCTCCGGCTACGTTTCCGACGTGCCGGTGACCGACAACCAGCATGTTAAGGCCGGCGATGTCATCCTGCGGATCGAGCCGCGGGATTACCAGATCGCGCTTGACCAGGCAAACGCGCAGATAGAGGCCGCTAAGGCTTCTGTCGAGAGCGCGAGTGCACAGATCGAGGCGGCTGCCGCCTCCGTCGATGTGGCAAAGGCGCAGCTGAATTCGGCCAACGCGGCTCTGCAATATGCGCAGCAGGAGGCCAATCGCCAGCAGCAGCTGGTGAAATCCGGATCGGGCAGCGTGCAGGCGGTGCAGCAGGCGGCGTCCACCTTGCAGCAGGATCAGGCAAGCCTTGCCCAGATGCAGGCAAACGTGACTTCCGCCTTGAAGAACAAGGCCGTGGCCGAAGCGCAGAAATCGAGCGCGCTCGCAAGCCTCAAGCAGGCGCAAGCGCAGGCCGAAGAAGCCCAGCAAAATCTCAGCTATACGACGATAACCGCTGCGCAGCCCGGCCGCGTCGTCCGTCTCACCGGCGCAAAGGGCCAGTTCATCGATGCCGGCCAGGCGATCGCGACCTTCGTCCCGGATGAAATCTGGATCACTGCGAATTTCAAGGAAACGCAGCTGACCGACATGCGTCCGGATCAGCCGGTGGATGTGACGATCGACGCCTATCCGGATCATACGCTTCATGGCAAGGTGGCCTCCGTCCAGCCAGGCTCCGGCACAGCCTTTTCACTCCTGCCGGCGGAAAACGCGACTGGCAACTATGTGAAGGTCACGCAGCGCGTACCGGTGAAGATCGTCGTTGACCAATGGCCCGCCGATCTCCCCATCGGCCCCGGCATGTCCGTCGTGCCGACGGTCACGGTCCGGCCGAGGAACTGAGATGAGCGGCACAGCAACGGCAAATGGAGGCGCGGCCTCATCCGAGCGTGCCACGAACCCTTGGCTCATTGCCATCGTCGTGTCGCTCGCGACCTTCATGGAGGTGCTGGATACTACGATCGCCAACGTGGCGTTGCGCTACATTTCCGGCGGCCTTGCCGTCAGTTCCGATGAAGCCTCGTGGGTGGTGACGACGTATCTCGTCTCGAATGCCATCGTGCTCGTTGCCAGCAGCTACTTTGCGGAACGGTTCGGCCGACGGCGTTTTTATCTTTTGTGCCTCGCAACGTTCACCATCGCTTCCATCCTGTGCGGGTTGTCCTGGAACCTCGAGACGTTGCTGATCTTTCGGATGATCCAGGGCTTTGCCGGCGGCGGCATGGTGCCGACCTCGCAGGCGATCCTGGCGGATGCCTTCCCGCCGGCAAAGCGCGGGCAGGCTTTTGCGCTTTTCGGCGTCGCCGTGGTCGTCGCGCCGGTTATCGGCCCGACCTTGGGCGGCTATCTCTCGGATAATCTTTCCTGGCACTGGTGTTTTCTCATCAACGGTCCCGTCGGCGTCTTCGCCTTCATCCTCGTTTATGCCCTGCTCAAGGAAACGCCGAAGACGAAGCAGATGCGTGAGGAGTTTCGGCGCAAGGGCGTGCGCTTCGACATTGTCGGTTTTCTGCTGGTTGCGACATTTCTCGGTTCGCTGGAGCTTACGC
This sequence comes from Rhizobium sp. BK098, assembly GCF_014193155.1. Lineage (NCBI taxonomy): Bacteria > Pseudomonadati > Pseudomonadota > Alphaproteobacteria > Hyphomicrobiales > Rhizobiaceae > Rhizobium > Rhizobium sp. BK098. The sequence goes on from NZ_JACHYY010000016.1 coordinate 56,972, forward strand.
TCGATCGAGGGCAAACCGATGATTGGTTCGGTTCCAACTTCATCATCCTGACGGCGACGATCTGCCTGCTATCGTTTCTTCTTGCCATTCCATGGGTTCTGACGAAGGCAAATCCGATCATCGATGGCTGGCTGCTCGGCACACGGCAATTCGGCTCCTGCTTCATCGTCATGATGGCGGTCGGCGCGATCCTGATCGCAACGACGCAGTTCATTCCCGAAGTCGTGCAGCAGAACTACGGATATACCGCAACATGGGCGGGGTTGGCCTTGTCACCGGGCGGACTTGTCACCATGGTCATGATGTTCGTGGCCGGACGCGTCAATTCCATAATACAACCGAAATATCTGATCGCCATCGGCGCGGCGATTATTGCGGTATCCATGTGGCAATTGACCAGGCTTTATCCGGGATTGAACTTCAGTTTCTTCGTCTGGTCGCGCCTCTATATAGGACTTGGCCTACCGCTGATCTTCATTCCGATCACCTCGGCTTCCTATTTCGGTCTGAGACCGGAGCAGACCAATCAGGCATCCGCCATGATCAATGCCGCCCGAAATATTGGCGGTTCGATCGGCGTCTGCATTGCGTCGAACGTGCTTGCTCATCGCGAGCAGTGGCATCAGAGCCGGCTCGTTGAGCACATCACGCCATCTTCACCCGCCTATCACGACGCGCTGCAAACCATGACACGCTATTTTGCCGAGAAGGGAGCGACCATGGCGGATGCGAAGGCGCAGGCGACCGCCTGGGTCGGCCAGCAGGTGCAGACCCAGGCGAGCTTCCTGGCCTATATCGATGTATTCCATGTGTTGATGCTGATCGTGCTCTGCGCCATTCCACTCGCCTTGATTCTCAGCAATGTCGATCTCAAGGAGGGCGGCGGCGGTGGCATGCATTGAGTCTCGGCCGCAATAGCGTCATGCCAGGGAACCAGGAAATGCCGGAGATCGTTCCCTTCATATTGGAGAGAAAAACATGGCTCCGCGTTCTTTCTGGAAAGGCTATCTCAAGCTGTCGCTGGTGACTTGCCCGGTCGCCATGGCGCCGGCGACAAGTGATAATGAAAAGGTTCGTTTTCACACGCTCAATAGAAAGACAGGCAATCGCATCGTCAGCCAATACGTCGATTCCGTCACGGGCAAGGCTGTGGATGAGGACGATGAAGTGAAAGGCTATGAGCGCGGGGAGAATGACTATGTCATGCTTGAGGATGAGGAACTCGATGCGGTCGGCCTTGAAAGCACCCGGACGATCGATATCGAGATGTTCGTACCGCGCGACAGCATCGAATGGATCTGGTTCGATACGCCGCATTATCTAACGCCGGACGATGCTGTTGGCGAAGAGGCCTACTGCGTGATCCGCGATGCGATGGCTGCAAGCCGCATGGTGGGCATATCCCGGCTCGTCATGTATCGCCGCGAACGTGCCGTCATGCTAGAGCCTAGAGACAAGGGGATCGTCCTTTGGACCTTGCGCTTCGGCGACGAGGTGCGCGATGAACGGAACTATTTTGGAAATATCGGATCAGAGCCGGTGGACGGCAAGCTGATGAAGCTGGTCGGCGAGCTGATAGATGAACGAACGAATCCATGGGACCCGGCGATGGTTTCGGACCCAGTTCAGGAAAAGCTGCTCGATATCATCGCCGCCAAGAAGAAAGGGCGCAAGCGGCCCGCCAAGGCAAAGGTGGAAGAAGCCGCAGCGCCCAGCAACGTCATCAGCATCATGGATGCCCTTCGCAAGAGCCTTTCGCAGGAAAAGGGCGCAAGGAAACGCTAGTCACCTGCGGGCTTTCGCTGTCAGGAAGAAATTTGTTCGTCAAGACTTACGCTTGGTCTTCGCGGACGCCTCGCGCAGGGGTTCGGCGGCTTTCCGGAAGTCTGCCCAGGGATCCGAACGGAGCGCGGCAAGCCGCGTCGGCACATTGAGCACGGTGAAATAGTCCGGCCCTATTGCAGGGCTCAACTCCTCCCAGGATAAAGGCATCGAGACCGCGGCGCCCGGCCGTGCACGGGTGGAGTAAGGCGCGACGGCAGTCGAGCCGCGTTGATTTCTCAGATAATCGATCAGGATCTTGCCGCGGCGTTTCGATTTGGTGATGGTGGAAACATAGCGATCTGGGCTGTCGGCGGCCATGGCGTCGGCGATACCCTTGGTAAAGGCCTTGACGACAGGCCATTCGGCCTTGGCGACCAGCGGGCAGACGATGTGCAGTCCTTTTCCGCCCGAAGTCTTCACGAAAGGAACGAGCCCCGTCTGCCTCAGCCGCTCAGCCGTTTCTTCCGCGGCGGCGATGACCTTGCTCCAGGCGACGTCTGGGCCCGGATCGAGGTCCATGATGATCATGTCAGGCTTTTCCCAATTGCCGATCATCGATCCCCAGGGATGGATTTCGAGGACTGCCGCCTGCACGAGGCCGATCAGGCCATTCAGGTCGTCGATGCTGACATAGGGGTCTTCGTCTTGCGGATCTTTCGCCAATGCGATGTTCCTGTTCATGCCCTTCCAGGCATGCTTCTGGAAGAAATGCTGCCCCGCGATGCCGTTGGGACACCGTACGAGCGCGAGCGGCCGGCCGACGACGAAAGGCCCCATATAACGCCAGACCTCGGTATAATAATCCGCAAGCCCCGCCTTCATAACACCTTCGTCGGGCCAATAGAGGCGATCGCCGTGGGTCAAGGATACGCCGCTGCGCGCGGGCTTTTCAGTCGAAGACGTCCTCGTGGATTTCGGTGTTTCGCGAACGATCTCGAGCGGATTCTTGTCTTCTCGCAATCCGCGGAAGGAGGCGTGGCGCAAATGGCCATCTGCCGTCCAGGCGCGAAATTCGACTTCCGCAACCAGTTCAGGCCGCACGAAGCGGACACCGCGATGCTCTTCCGCGGTGAGCTTGGTTGCGAAAGGATTTTCCTTCACTTGCAGATGGGTTAGCCTTTTGAAGAGCTGCTCGGCGACAGTGTGCGTGTAACCCGTACCGACGCGGCCGACATGTTCGAGCTTGCCATCTTCATAGACGCCGAGCACCAGCGAGCCGATCGCCTTTCGTGACGTTGTCGATGGGACCCAGCCGCCGATCACGAATTCCTGCCGGGAGGAACATTTTGATTTCACCCATGTCTTGCCGCGGCCGGGGCGATATGGATCATCGCCAATCTTCGATACGATCCCTTCCAGGCTCAATCTGCAGGCATGCGACAACAGCAGGTCGCCATTTTCATCAAAATGACTGCTGAAGCGAAGGATCCCGGTTTCGGAGGGGATGATCTTCCGCAGCAATTCCTTGCGGCCGATCAAGGGCGATGCCTTCAGGTCATAGCCGTCGAGATAGAGGAGATCGAAAGCATAGAAGACGAAGCGGTCGCTACGGCCTTCGCTGAGATCCGCCTGCAGAGCAGAGAAATCGGACGCGCCGGCCGCCGGCTCGACGACCAGCTCGCCGTCGATGATTGCGGTACCGAGGGGGAGATCCCGGAAGGCGCTGACAATCTCCTTGCCGAATTTCTGACTCCAGTCGAGGCCGCTGCGCGTTAGCAGCTTGATGCGGCCTGCCTCGATGCGGACCTCGAGCCGATAGCCGTCGAATTTGATTTCGTGAAGCCACCGGGAGCCTGAAGGTGGCTTGGATACCAATGTCGCCAAAGCGGGTTCGACGAAGGATGGCAGAGTAGCCTTGCGGGCACCCTTCAAAGACGAGGGATCAACGGGCGTTGCGTCCGTTTGCGTTAAGGTTTCGCCGGCTTCCTCCTTGGCGGCATCATGCTTCTTGCGGCTGGCCCTGCGACGGATCTTCCCGGTCTTCGAGGACCAGCCCGGCTTTTCGTTCTCGACTTCGTCTATGACACGCCCCGTTTTTGCAGATTCCGGTCGTTCCTCGAGAATATCGGCAGCGCCTTCCGGGCGGGCCGCCTCGTCTTCGCCTTTGATCAACAGCCAGTTTTCCCGCTTCTCGCGTGGCTTCCCCGCCATGCGGATCAGATGCCACCGGCCGCCGAGTTTCTTTCCGTGGAGCTCGAATTCGAGATGTCCCTTCGCAAGGCCCTTATGGGGATCGCCAAGCGGCGTCCAAGAGCCCTTGTCCCAGACGATGACGGTCCCGCCGCCATATTCGCCCTTGGGGATCGTGCCTTCGAAATCACCATACTCCAGCGGGTGATCTTCGGTCTGCACCGCCAGCCGCTTTTCGCCGGCTATCAGGCTCGGCCCCTTGGTCACGGCCCAGCTCTTCAAGACCCCGTCCAATTCGAGGCGAAAATCATAGTGGAGCCGGCGCGCATCGTGTTTCTGAATGACGTAGCTGTTGCCGGATACCGCGATCTTTTTTCTGCCGGCTCGCCCTCTCGGCTCGGTGGTCTTGCTGAAATCGCGTTTGCGGTTGTAGGTCTCCAATGCCATCGTCAGCTCGCCTTGCGTTGCGGCCGCGAAGAAGACTTCGTCCGCGATTTTGCCGTCTTGCGGGAGGCCGCGCCCGATTTCCTAGCGGGTTCCTTTGCGCTTGCCTTACCCTGGCCACTCATGCCGGCACTCTGGCGTAGAGCCTCCATGAGATCGGTCACCTTGGCGACCTTTGCCGGCTTGCGTTGCGGGATCTTCTTGCCCTCGATCTTGGCCTTTACCAGTTCTGCAAGCGCTGCCTCATAGCGGTCGTCGAATTCGCTCGGGTCGAATTTGCCTTTCTTGGTGGTGATGATGTGCTTGGCGAGATCGAGCATTTCGCCCTTGATTTTCATATCGGGCACATCCTCGAAGGCTTCTTTTGCCGAGCGAACCTCGTAGTCGAAATTCAATACCGTCGCGATCAGCCCTTTGCCGTGGGCACGGATCATAACGGTTCGCAGGCGGCGAAACAGAACGGTTTGGGCAATGGCAGCGACCTGCTTCTTGCGCATTCCGTCGCGGATCAATGCGAATGCCTCTTCGCTCGCAGGAGTGGAAGGGGCGAGATAATATGGACGGTCGAAATAGACGTCATCAATGTCGTCGCATGCCATGAAGGCCTTTATCTGCAAGACCTTGTCGCTTTCCGGCACCGCCGCGGCGATTTCCTCAGGCTCAAGAACGATGTAATCATCCTTGTTGAGTTCGTAGCCTTTCACCTGATCCTCGCGCGACACCGGTTTCCCGCTCGCAGCATCTATGAATTCCCGTCGGACGCGATTGCCGGTTGCTCGGTTCAGCGTGTGAAAAGAAATCCGCTCGGAAGTGGAAACTGCCGTATAGAGCGCAACAACGCAGCCGACCTCCCCGAACTTCAGATATCCTTTCCATTGCGCACGCGCACTCATCAGCGGACTCCATGTCGACGACAGGAAACAAACGGGACCTGGCGGTCATTGTTCCCTGTTGTCCTTGTTTTGTTGGGGAAGCCGACAGAAGCGCATGGCGATTTACGGTTCTTACGCATCGTGCAGGTCTGGGTGTGGCACCTCTATCGGCATCCCAACTCTTGCGAGACTGTCGAAGACCGTGGTTTCGCGGGCACATCGGCTTTTCATGGTGGCCTCCATCATTTATGACGGATTTATGACAACACACGTTCGGAGCGCCGAGAGTGAATTGGTTCCGTAAATTGATGCCCCGGGAAGATCGCTTTTTCGATCTGTTCGGCCGGCATTCCCGTACAATCGTCAGCGCCGCGGAAGCCCTGAACGAACTGCTGAGCGGCAAAGACACCGAGCAGCACTGCAAACGGTGATGTCAGGTTAAATTCCAGATCTACGGATCGGGCATTTTGCTGAGCGATCAGGCGTCGATTCCGGCGACGCCCTTCCAATGTGCCATCGCCGCGAGGCGATGCAGACTGATGTCGAATGCTGAGTGCTGACTTCGTGCTGGGACGAAGAGATTTCGGACCGCGGAGAAGATGCTGACGAAACGTTACAGTCCGCCTGGCGAGCGAAATCGCTGCATCACCCGCTCTCGTTTCCGTAGTGGAAGATGCGAGTTTTCGGCGCGATTGTTCAGCCCCTTGTGAGATCGATGCTCGATCGTTGGCATCACCTGCCGCCGAGCCGCACCATAAGAGCGAAGCTTGTCGGTGACGATGCGTTTCGGTTGACATCCCTGCTTTTTCATCAATCGGATCAGCAGACGCCTGGCAGCCCTGGTGTTGCGACAGATCTGAACGATCTCGTCAAGCACATAGCCGTCTTGATCCACCGCGCGCCAGAGCCAGTGTTTCCGGCCGCCGACGATCACGACCACCTCGTCCAGATACCAGATATCATTCGGACTTGGCGGTTTCCGACGCAGATGCGCGGCATAGTCCGGGCCGAACTTCTTTGCCCAGCATCGGATCGTCTCATAGGAAACGATGATGCCGCGCGCCAACAGCATTTCCTCCACCAAACGCAGGCTCAACGGAAGCCGGAAATACAGCCAGACCGCATGAGCGATCACAGCGGGAGGAAAGCGATGGCGCTTGTAACTGACCGGGCTCTTGCTCATCACAGCGAAATAGCCGCAAACCCTTCAGCCCAAGTTAACCTGACATCACCATGGTTCCGGTTGATTGCTGGTTGCCTGGCCGAAGCGCGATCATTGGGGCTAGTTCTGTTCGTGCTGGACAACGGCGCGCTCGGCATCATGGTGCAGGGCCTGCCCGTGGTCATTCCAGACTATTCATCCGATCGCTACCACAGTGACCTCTACCGCATCGACTTTGGGTCAATGGCGCGCGCATGCGGCTGGACAAGCCGGAAGCTGATGCCGGATCTCAGCAACCTGGCCGAGATCATGCGCGAAAGCTACAGCCCCGGTCACCCATCCATCTTGGTCGAGGTGCCGGTAGATGCAGAACAGGTCGTGGGACAAAATCCGCGAGCTAACAATCTGTAGCGCCACACAAGCCCATCCCAATAAGGGCCGCAGCGCATGCGGGGCGAAAAGCGTGACCAGCTGTTGCATCGATTCGAAGCGGCAGGGCGAAGCAAAGACAGATCATAACGACCACCGTCTGCCTGAGACAAAGCCCCCTGGGCGGCATGGCATCATGACAGAACATGAGATCCGGTCGGGAGCGTTGCTGTTACCGCATCCTTCGCCGATGCACCTGCCCCTTCCGTGCCGATCACGAAGTTTGTCGCAGGCGGCTAACTCGTGATGGCTTCGGATGGTAACCGAAGAGGAACATTCTATTGGCTCAGTAATTCTCCTTTCAGCTCACAAGAGCTGGAATTAAAGGAGAATGCTATGAAAACGAGACTTGTCGTTTCAATGGCCGCCTTCGGCCTTCTGGCCGGTTCGGCCTTCGCCCAGTCTTCCACCGTAACCGGCGCCGCAGGCGGTGCGGTGACCGGAGCAGTAGTAGGCGGCCCTGTCGGCGCTGCAGTCGGAGGTGTCGCCGGTGCGATTGCTGGCACCGCGATCGATCCACCGCCAGAGAAAGTGGTCACATACGTTCAGGAACAACCCCTGCCTCCATCCGAGGCAGTCGTCCAGGACCAGATCGTTGTCGGCCGCGCGCTCCCAGAGACGGTTGTCGTCACACCGGTCCCGGACAACCCGACCTATGCCTACGCTGTCGTGAACCACAAACGTATCATTGTCCAACCGAAGACGCGCACGGTTGTCCGCATCCTTGAATAATGCCGAAAGGGTGGCCCTAAGGATCGGGAAAGGCAGAAAAGGACCGAGGCCATCTTCTTGAAGATTGGCTTATGTCTGGTCGGAGACCTTTCCCGACCATGAGAGTGCGCTCGCGGCTGCCAAATCTGCTGCAGCCCGCCAGCCACAGGGCGGTGAGGATGCAGAAATCAGCTATCAGCTGTCTGACCGGCGTTGGCAGACGGAGCATGTCAGCCGTGGGCAAGGCCCGATCACGAATGTCAGCGATGATGAGGACATACTATGACGGAATCGACCGGATCGTGCCGGTGCGGGCAAGTGCGTCTGACGGTGCGCGGAACGCCGCTTCATATCGGCATTTGCCATTGTACAGATTGCCGATAGGAAAGCGGATCCGCCTTCACTTATTTCGGTCTGTGGCCGGCAAGTGAATTTCACTATGAAGGCGAGACAAGCGAGTTTGCTGGACGGGAGTTTTGCCCGTGTTGCGGTTCGCGCGTCTTTGCCATGGGTGATAACGAGGTTGAGATCAAACTCGGGATCCTGAGCGAGGCGCCCACGCGTCTCCGCCCCACCTATGAGCTATGGACCAAACGGCGGGAACCCTGGCTTTCTCCGATCGAGGGAGCGGAACAGCACGAGGAGGATCAGCGATGAGCAGCGCATGATGTTGGTTACTATCTTTGCTGCTCCCGCCGTCGGCTCGCGGGCATGACCAGATATGCGTCCAATTCTTGGTATGCCCAGCTGATTCATAAGCGCAAGACTGGGTTGCCTGGGAGCAAGAGCCGTGGACATCAATCTCAAGACAAGACAGTATCATAGTCGCGGTTATCATTATCACGACCACGTCCAGGTGCTATTTCCGTTGCGGGGCGCGATGAAGATCTCCATCGACGCGGGATCGGGCGTTATCGCAGGCGGCTCAGTCGCTGTCATCCCGACGGGGTGTTACCATGACTTCGTCCCAAGTGCGGATTGCAGTCTGTTGGTCGTAGATCTCAAACTCCACGAAAGCGATGCGGAACAAGCACCGGTTCTGCTGACCAGAGGTAGCCTTTTGGTCTCGCGCATGGAGCCCTGGCTTTGGCGAATCTTCCGCCAGATCAGCACAGAGGTCGATACGGATGGGCATCGCGCTCAAGATGCAGCCATGTTGGCGCTAACCGGACTGCATCTTATCCGTCCGGCCTCGGCCACCAAGACAAAATCAAAAGCATCGAACAGAATAGAACGGCTGGCGGCCGACCTTGGAATAGGCGGCAGCAAAACAAATATCAGCGCTATGGCGCGCGAGGCCGGCATTAGCCAAAGCCATTTCCATGCATTAGTGGCCTTGGGCTTCTTCAAAAATGAATGAACACAGCTCTACAGCTGGGAGGGAAGATGAAAGCGATAGCACTTAGCATCAGATTTGCGCTCGAGCTTTGTATACTCGCTTCGCTTGCGGCGTTGGCCGCACATCTTGCCGTACCGATCATGGCACAAGTGCTGTTGGGGTTTGGGCTGTGCGTAGCAGTTGCCACTTTTTGGGGTAAATTTCTTTCCCCGAAGCGGAGATACGAGGTTGGCCCGGCCGGCCGGCTCGTTCTCGAAGCTGGCATTTTCTTGATCACAGCCTTGATATGGACAATCCTCACGGGAAACTCGCTCCGATCTCGAACAAAGCCTGGGAGCAGATCGAGGGAGAGGCGAGAAGGACGCGCAAGCGTCACCTGGCCGCACGGTGTGTGGTGGATGTCGACGGTCCGAAGGGCGCCGAATTTTCAGCCGCCAGCACCGGGCACCTTAAGCAGATTGCAGGCTTGGGTGGGGGCGTCCAAGCTTCCGTCTTTTCGCGTGCATCAAAAGCGGATGCTTCACGAGTTGCGCCGAATGCCAGCCGCTTGGGAAACGACCAGCGTTTCGAGTTCTTCATACAGCGATTCCGCAAAGCTGCGCAGGACAGTCAGTTCGAAATCCTCCATGCCCAGGCGCGTGAGCTGCACGGAGATATGGCCGAAGAGCGTCATGGCGCTGCTTCCCTTCGGGAAGTTCACTGGATGCAGGTCGACAGCAGTACCCCTATTGAGCATCCGGGCGGCGCTCGATCCTGAGATGCGGATACGGATGCGCCCGTGGCTTTGATCGGAGATGAAAGCTCTGCCCGCCAGAGCGTCCGCAAGTGCCCGCTCTTGGGAGCCGGCAAGCTGCTCGCCGCCGGCGATGAACCATTGCCGGTATCCGGCCGGACGCACGGAGCTCTCCGTGAGGCCGGCTGCTGCAAGATGCGCCGCAAGCTCTTCGCTCGTCGTCGCTCCCATTACCTGCAGCAGATGACCCTCAGGTAAGGCTTCAAGCCGGATGGTCTCGCCTTGTAGAACGGACTTGCCGGCGAGGACCGGCTTCGATGTCGGCAAATCAGGCATGGAGTTTCTCGTTCTGGGGATCGATGAAGACGGGGCTGCAGATCACCGCATCCGTGTATTCGTTTCTGAGGCCATTCCAGACGACGATCTTTTCGCCGATACGCTCCGGCCCATTCTTGATGAGCGCGAGCCCGATCGTATGGCCGAGTTTGGGGGAAAAGGCGCTCGAGGTGACATAGCCCTGATCGCTTTCGAGCGTTGCGGCAGCACCTTCCGCCAGGATGTGGGCCCCGGTGCGGAAGCTAGTCGCAGGCTTCACCGGTTTGACACCGACGAGGCGAGGCCGGTCGGCCGCCTGCAGGCCTTCGCGCGCGAGCATCGCTTTGCCGATGAAATCGGGTTTCGTGGTCGAAACCATGCGACCAAAGCCAAGATCGCCTGGTGTTACCGTGCCATTGATCTCCGCATGGGTGACGTGGCCCTTCTCGATGCGCATGACGCCGAGCGCTTCGGCTCCATAGGCGCAGATACCATGCTTCTCGCCTGCTTGCATGATGGTGTCGGCAACGAACTCGCCATAGGCCGCGGGCACGCCAAGCTCGTAAGCGAGCTCGCCGGAAAAGGAGATGCGGAAGAGCCGACCCTTGAGCTTGCCACCGAACAGAGAGACGGCGCGCGCGCTCATGAACGGGAAGGCGGCGTCGGAAATGTCCTCGTCGATGATCTCGGACAGGATCATCCGCGATTTCGGGCCGGCGACCGCCATCTGCGCCCATTGATCGGTTGACGACGCAAAATAGACCTCCAGTTCGGGCCAGAGCGTCTGGGCGCAGAACTCCAGATGGGTGAGCACGCCGGCGGCAAGCGCTGTCGTCGTGGTCATGAAGAAATGGTCTTCGCTCAACCGGCTGGTGGTGCCGTCGTCATAGATCATGCCGTCTTCGCGCAGCATGATACCGTAGCGCGCCTTGCCGACGGAAAGCTTGGCGAAGCCGTTGCAATAGATGCGGTCGAGAAAGGTTGACGCGTCCTTGCCGAAGATCTCGATCTTGCCGAGGGTCGAGACATCGCAGATGCCGGCATTTTTCCGGATATTCAGCACCTCCCGATCGACACTTTCGCGCCAGGTCTTCTCGCCGTCACGCGGGAACCAGGAGGAGCGGTACCAGAGGCCGGTTTCGACGAAGACTGCGCCATTCTTCTTTGCCCATTCATGCAAGGGGGATTTGCGCGCCGGTTGAAAGTGCTTAGCCCGCGAAGTACCCGTCAGGGCGCCGAAGGAAACCGGTGTATAGAAGGGCCGGAACGTCGTAGTCCCGACTTCGGCCGGCGAGACGCCGCGGGCCTCGGCCAGGATGCCGATGGCGTTGATGTTGGAAAGCTTGCCCTGGTCGGTCGCCATGCCGTTCGTCGTGTAGCGTTTGGCGAGCTCGACATCGCCATAACCTTCGCGCACGGCAAGCCCCAGATCTTTCAGGTTCACGTCGTTCTGGTAATCGACGAAGGCTTTGCCTTTGCTCCCTTTGACATGCCAGAGCCGCGCGGCAACAGTCGGTACTTCTTCTTCTGCCGAAGCAAAGGCGGGAGCGATCTTTCCAAAGCCGATGGTTTCCAGCGCCTCGGCAGCTTTGATTGCTCCGTCACCAAGGCAGCTATCCGTGGAGGCAAGGCCGGATGCCGAGCCGGCAATCAGCAAGCCCTCCTGTCTTTCGGGCGCGAGGAAGGCTGCATGCCGTTCGGACCACACCGGCCTTGCGCCGCGATGGCAGGCAAGATGGATGATCGGGCTCCAGCCGCCGGACATGGCCAAAGCGTCCGCATCGATCTCCTGAGTGCCCGAACCGCTCGCAATCTTGACCCCGCGAACCTGCTTGGTTCCGACCGCATCGAGGACGCAAGCACCGGTCAGCACCCGCGCCTTGCCGCCCCAGTGTTCACCTGCGGCGCGCGTATCGACGATGGCGAGCACGTCGACTCCCGCTGCCTCGAGGTCGGCGGCGGTCCGGTAGCCGGAACCGTTGGTCGTGAAGACCACGGTGCGCTTACCGGGAGCGACAGCTTGACGGTTCAGATAGCTGCGCATGGCGCCTGCCATCATGACGCCTGGAATGTCGTTGCCACCGAAGACGAGTGGCCGCTCCTCGGCGCCGGTCGCAAGGATCGCCTGCTTGGCGATGATGCGCCACAGGCGCTCGACCGGCTGGCGCGGGTCGGGCGCTGCCACATGCTTCTGAACGCGTTCGACGGCGCCGAAGACATTGTCGTCGTACCAGCCGATAACCGTCGTGCGCGGCAGGCATTGCACGTTCGGCAGGCTGTCGAGTTCGTCCAAGATTTCCCCAAGGGGTGAATTGCTCTCAAAGAGCAAACTGCCGCCAAGAGCGAAGCCTTCATCGGCAAGAATGACGCGCGCTCCGGCGCGTCCCGCCGTCAGCGCCGCGGCAAGGCCCGCAGGCCCAGCGCCGATGACGAGCAGATCGCAATGCGCCCAGCATTTCTCGTAGGAATCGGGATCGACCTCATATGAGGCCTTGCCGAGACCGGCGGCCTTGCGGATCAGCGGCTCGTAGACCTTTTCCCAGAAGGCGGCCGGCCACATGAAGGTCTTGTAGTAGAAGCCGGCGCTGAGGAAGGGCGACAGCAGCCCGTTGACGGCACCGAAATCGAAGGCGAGAGAGGGCCAGCGGTTTTGGCTCCGCGCCGTGAGCCCATCATAAAGCTCGATCATGGTGGCGCGGCTGTTGGCCTCGGTACGGCCGCCTGTGCCGGTCGTGACAAGCGCATTGGGTTCGGCGGCACCAGCCGTCAGGATTCCGCGCGGCCGATGATATTTGAAGCTGCGGCCAACAAGCTGGATGCCGTTGGCGAGGAGGGCTGAGGCAAGCGTGTCGCCGGGATGGCCCGCCAGGTTCCTGCCGTCGAAGCTGAAGGCAATGGTTTTGGAGCGGTCGATCCGACCGCCGGAGGAAAGACGATAGCTGCTCATGCGCCGCCTCCAAGCTTGGTAAGCGCCGCATCGCTGACGCCATGGACCTTGTGTGTGACGGTGTCGCGCTCGACGATCAGCCAGCGGCGGCAGCCCGAGGAATGGTGCCAATATTCCTTATGAAGTCCCTTTGGATTGTTGCGTAGGTAGACGTAATCATACCAGTCTTCGGTGCCGGCATCGGCTTTCGGGCGGATAAGGTTTGCATCCCCCTTGATGGTGAATTCTTCCTTGGGACGTGTGCCGCAGTGAGGGCAGGAAATCAGGCTTGCCATGTCGTCATGTCCTCAATGCAGGTTCGGCTGGGCGCCGACGCCCTTTTCATCGATCTGATAGCCACGCCGGAATCGGTCGAGGCGCAGCTGTGTCGCCGTTTCATGCGGCTCGTTGCGGGCGATCAAATGCGCGTAGCAATAGCCTGACGCCGGCGTGGCCTTGAAGCCGCCGTAGCACCAGCCGGCGTTCAGATAGAGATTGTCGATATGGGTCCGGTCGATGATCGGGGAGCCGTCCATGCTCATGTCCATGACGCCGCCCCATGTGCGTAGATAGCGCACGCGGGTCAGTGCCGGGATCATCGCCACACCGGCTTCGGCAACATGCTCGACGGTCGCGAGGTTGCCGCGCTGGGCATAGGAATTATAGCCGTCGATATCGCCGCCGAAGACAAGGCCACCCTTGTCGGATTGCGAGACATAGAAATGCCCGGCGCCGAAGGTAACGACGCAATCGATGAACGGCTTCAGGCCTTCGGAGACGAACGCCTGCAGCACATGACTTTCGATCGGCAAACGCAGACCCGCCATATCGGCGACGACGGTGGAATTACCGGCTGCCGCCAGTGCCAGCTTGCCGCAACCGATGAATCCCTTTGTCGTCTCGACACCCGTGACGCGGCCCTGGTCGGTGCGGACGCCTGTGACTTCACAGCCGGTGATGATGTCGACGCCACGGCTATCGGCTCCGCGGGCATAGCCCCAGGCGACTGCGTCGTGGCGCACCGTGCCGCCGCGCTGCTGCAACAGGCCGCCCATGATCGGGAATCGTGCGTTTTCGAAATCGAGAAAAGGCAGCTTTTTACGGACGGCTTCGCGATCGAGCAATTCGGCATCGACGCCGTGCAGGCGCATGGCATTGCCGCGGCGAGTGTAGGCATCGCGCTGCGCATCCGAATGGAAGAGATTGAGCACGCCGCGCTGCGAGACCATGGCGTTGAAATTGAAATCCTGCTCGAGCCCTTCCCAGAGCTTCATCGACAGCTCGTAAAAGGGATTGTTGCCGGGCAGCAGGTAATTGGAGCGAATGATCGTGGTGTTGCGGCCAATATTGCCCGAGCCGAGATAGCCCTTTTCCAGAACGGCGACATTGGTGATGCCGAAGGTCTTGGCCAGATAATAGGCGGTCGCCAGTCCATGGCCGCCGCCACCGACGATGATGACGTCATAATGTGGCTTCGGTTGCGGCTGGCGCCAGGCGGGCGCCCAGCCAGTATTGCCGCGTAGGCCGTTGAGGAAAACAGAGAAAGCCGAATAGCGCATGGTCAGGTCCGCTGTGAATTGCGCTCATGATGACAGAGTGGCAAATGCCGACTTGCCCAATTAGGACCTCTTTCGATAGAAAAGGGACATGGCTCCAATCGACGCAAGAAATAGTCAGTCCATCGGCTTTGTCCTGATCCCGGGATTCGCGCTGATGTCCTATGCTTCTGCGAGCGAGCCGCTGCGGGCGGCCAATCTTCTGGCCGGGCGTGAAATCTATCGATTGTCGATCTTTTCGCCGGACGGCACTCCGGCGGTATCGTCGGGCGGCGTGCCGGTGCCGGCCGAGCATCTTCCAGGTCGCGGATCCGGTCTTGGCACGGTCTTCGTCTGCGCCGGCGGCTCGCCACGCGATTGGCATTACCCTTCGGTGCTTGCCTGCCTGCGCCAGCTCGCACGCGAGGGCGTGCGCATCGGCGGGATTTCCGGCGGTCCTTATCTGCTTGCCGCCGCCGGGCTTTTGGCTGAGCGCGATTTCACGATTCATTGGGAGCATGCGCCAGCCCTGCTCGAAGCCTTTCCGGCGCTTACGCCGCGCCAAGCGCGCTTCGTCATCGACGGCAATCGTATCACCTGTGGTGGCGGCATTGCGCCGCTCGACATGATGCATGTACTGATATCAGAGCGCATGGGCGCCGATTTTGCCCGGCGCGTCAGCGATTGGTATCTGCATACGGAGGTGGGTGAGCCGACTGCGCCGCAACGCGGCTCGCTCGCCGAGCGCTATGGCGTCCATCATCCGGGTCTGCTGAGCGTGCTCGAAAAAATGGAGGAAACGATCGAGATGCCCCTCGACCGTGCCGCCATGGCGCGGATTGCCGGCGTCACGCCGCGTCATCTCGACCGGCTGTTTGCCGCTCATCTCGGCTCGACGTTTCTCGATCAATATCGGCGAATACGGCTGCAGCATGCCCGGCGGCTCCTGGAGCAGAGCCCGCTTTCGATTTCCGAAATCGCCATCGCCACCGGCTTTTCAAGCGGCGCGCATTTTGCCCGAGCCTATCGCTCTCTTTATGGGATTGCGCCCGGTGATACCCGTCAGGCGTGATTTTCGCGGCAGTTGAGAAAATTTCACTCGGAGGATAGGATCGCCGCAGCAAGCCCTGCCGGCAAAAAGGATCATAAATGAAAACCAAGGCAGACAAGATATCGGCCGACGACCAGTCCCATGGCGGACGGTCAGCTTTCTCACAAAATCCGCATGCGGTGCGCGAGCCGAAGGAAAACAATCTCGAGATGGCGATCGGCCACGAGGTTCGCGCCTATCGCAAGAAGCTCGGCATCACGGTGACGGATCTTGCCGCCGCGACGGGTATCTCGCTCGGCATGCTGTCGAAGATCGAAAACGGCAATATCTCGCCGTCGCTGACGACGCTGCAATCGCTGTCGCGCGCACTCGGCGTGCCGCTGACAGCTTTCTTCCGTCGTTACGAAGAGCCGCGCAATGCTGTCTTCGTCAAGGCTGGCCAGGGCGTCGAACTCGAACGCCGCGGCACGCGTGCCGGCCATCAATATAATGTGCTCGGCCATATCGACAACAATTCGAGCGGTGTCATCGTTGAGCCCTATCTGATTACGCTGACGGCCGATTCCGATGTCTTTCCGACATTCCAGCACGAGGGCATGGAGTTCCTCTATATGCTCGAGGGCGAGGTGATGTACCGTCATGGCGACCAGCTCTATCCCATGCAGCCCGGCGACAGCCTCTTCTTCGATGCGGATGCGCCGCATGGACCGGAAGTGCTTGTGAAACTGCCGGCGAAATACCTGTCGATCATCAGCTATCCACAGCGGGGCAAGACTGATTAACTTGCCTAAAAAGAAAAATTTATTCTTTTGAGTTGAAAAACCGCGTTGGACCTGATAGCCATTTTGCAGATGCGAAAACGGAGGGTTTGGGCATGTGCGGAATTGTCGGTCTCTTCTTGAAGGATAAGGCGCTGGAGCCGAAACTTGGCGCGCTTCTGTCCTCCATGCTGATCACGATGACCGATCGCGGACCTGATAGCGCGGGCATTGCGATCTACGGCAACGATAACGGAAACACGGCGAAGATAACCGTCCAGTCAGCCGATCCGGCCAAGGATTTCGACGGTCTGGAATATGAACTCCGGCGCGCGCTCGACGTCCCGGTATCCGTCGTGGTCAAGAGCACGCATGCGGTCATTACTCTTGCCAAGGACAAGCTCGACGAGGGTCGAGTAGCACTGGCGGCTCTGCGCCCGAATATCCGGGTCATGAGCAGCGGCGATACCGTCGAGATCTACAAGGAAGTCGGCCTGCCGAAGGATGTAGTCTCGCGCTTTGGCGTCGCCGCCATGTCCGGCACGCATGGCATCGGTCATACCCGTATGGCGACCGAGTCGGCTGTCACAACGCTTGGCGCTCATCCCTTTTCGACAGGTTCGGATCAATGCCTGGTTCACAACGGGTCGCTCTCGAACCACAACAACCTGCGTCGCGAGCTTAAGCGCGTCGGCATGACCTTCGAGACGGAAAACGATACCGAGGTCGCGGCTGCCTATCTGACGGCCGAAATGGCAAAGGGCAAGGATCTCGGCGCTGCATTGGAAGGCGCGGTCGACGACCTCGACGGCTTCTTCACCTTCGTCGTCGGCACCAAATCCGGTTTCGGCGTCGTTCGCGATCCCATCGCCTGCAAGCCGGCCGTCATGGCGGAGACCGACCAGTATGTCGCCTTTGGCTCCGAATATCGCGCGCTCGTCAATCTGCCTGGTATCGAGGATGCCCGCATCTGGGAGCCGGAACCGGCGACCGTCTATTTCTGGGATCACGAAAAGGCTGCCTGATCAGAAGCGCCGCAATCGAGAGAGATCTTACATGCCAGTTTTCGACCTATCCGTCACGCCGCTGCGCGAACTCAATAGTGCCCTTCATGGCCTTCCCCCAGGGGCCAACGATCTAGCCTTCGAGGTCGTCAACCCACGCGGCCATCATGCTGTCGCCGCCGGTATCGATGCGCCCGTCACCGTCGATATAAGGGGTTCGGTTGGCTACTATTGTGCCGGCATGAACGACGGTGGTAACGTCACGGTGCATGGCTCCGCCGGTCCCGGCGTCGCCGAGAACATGATGTCCGGCAGCGTCGTGATCGAAGGCGATGCCAGCCAGTATGCCGGCGCGACCGGCCGCGGCGGCTTGCTTGTCATCAAGGGCAATGCGGCGTCGCGCTGCGGCATCTCGATGAAGGGCATCGACATCGTCGTCTATGGCAACATCGGCCATATGTCGGCCTTCATGGGGCAGTCCGGCCATCTGGTCGTGCTGGGCGATGCAGGCGATGCGCTAGGTGACAGCCTCTATGAAGCCAAGCTTTTTGTCCGCGGTTCAGTGCAAAGTCTCGGTTCGGACTGCATCGAAAAGGAAATGCGCCCGGAGCATCTGGAGAAGCTTGCCGAGCTTCTCGAGAAGGCCGGGGTGCGCGGCGTCAAGCCCGAGGAATTCAAGCGCTACGGATCGGCCCGCAAGCTCTATAATTTCAACATCGACAATGCCGACGCGTACTAAGGCGAAGGGGACCTCATGAGCTACCACAATCCATATACGCCACCCCGCAAGTCGGCGACCTTCGATGATCATACGCTCGCTGAAATCCGCCGTGCGGCAGCGACCGGCATCTACGATATCCGCGGCGCCGGCACGAAGCGCAAGGTGCCGCATTTCGATGATCTGCTCTTTCTCGGGGCTTCGATCTCGCGCTATCCGCTCGAAGGCTATCGCGAGAAATGCGATACGACCGTCGTGCTCGGCAGCCGTTTTGCCAAAAAGCCGATCACGCTGAAAACCCCGATCACCATCGCAGGCATGAGCTTCGGTGCGCTTTCCGGCAACGCCAAGGAAGCGCTCGGCCGAGGCGCCACGCTTGCCGGCACGTCGACGACAACAGGCGACGGCGGCATGACGGACGAAGAGCGCGGCCATTCGCAGACGCTGGTCTATCAGTATCTCCCCTCGCGCTACGGCATGAACCCTAGGGATCTTCGTCGCGCCGATGCGATCGAGGTGGTGGTCGGGCAGGGGGCCAAGCCCGGCGGCGGCGGCATGCTGCTCGGCCAGAAGATTTCCGATCGTGTCGCCAACATGCGCAATCTGCCGAAGGGCATCGACCAGCGCTCGGCCTGCCGTCATCCGGACTGGACCGGGCCGGACGATCTCGAAATCAAGATCATGGAATTGCGCGAGATCACCGATTGGGAAAAGCCGATCTATGTGAAGGTCGGCGGCGCGCGCCCCTATTACGACACCGCTCTTGCCGTAAAGGCCGGTGCCGATGTCGTCGTGCTTGACGGCATGCAAGGCGGCACGGCCGCGACGCAGGACGTCTTCATCGAGAATGTCGGCATGCCGACGCTCGCCTGTATCCGTCCCGCCGTCCAGGCGCTGCAGGATCTCGGCATGCACCGCAAGGTGCAGCTGATCATCTCCGGCGGCATTCGCTCTGGGGCTGATGTGGCGAAGGCGCTCGCACTCGGCGCTGATGCGGTTGCCATCGGCACGGCGGCGCTGGTTGCGCTCGGTGACAACGATCCCAAGTGGGAAGAAGAGTACCAGAAGCTCGGCACGACGGCCGGCGCCTACGACGACTGGCACGAGGGCAAGGACCCGGCAGGCATCACGACCCAGGATCCGGAGCTCGCAAGCCGGCTCGATCCGATTGCTGCGGGCCGACGCCTTGCCAATTATCTCAAGGTGATGACGCTGGAGGCGCAGACGATCGCGCGCGCTTGCGGCAAAAATCACCTGCACAATCTGGAACCTGAGGACCTCTGTGCGCTGACGATGGAAGCTGCCGCCATGGCGCAGATTCCGCTCGCCGGCACCAACTGGTATCCGGGCAAGGGAGGCTTTTAAGATTTCGGCCGGGCTACGAGGCCCGGCCGCTGCATGCATCATCGAAGTGTCTCGAAGAAATCCAAAGGGGAACGAGAATGACACTGGATCTTGCTGCCTTTGCAAAGGACAAAGGCATCAAATATTTCATGATCAGTTATACGGATCTTTTTTCCGGCCAGCGTGCCAAGCTGGTGCCGGCGCAGGCAATTGCCGGAATGCAGGAAGAGGGCGCCGGCTTTGCTGGTTTTGCCACCTGGCTCGACATGACGCCCGCTCATCCCGATCTTTTCGCCGTACCTGATGCTTCCTCCGTCATCCAGCTCCCATGGAAGAAGGATGTTGCCTGGGTCGCGGCCGATTGCATGATGGAGGGCGAACTCGTCGGCCAAGCGCCGCGAAACGTGCTGAAGAAGCTCGTGAAAGAAGCGGAAGCCGCTGGCAAGCGCGTCAAGACGGGCGTCGAGGCTGAATTCTTCCTGATCACGGCCGATGGCGCCAAGATATCGGATGAATACGATACCGCAGAAAAACCTTGCTACGACCAGCAGGCCGTCATGCGCCGCTATGACGTCATCTCCGAGATCTGCGACTATATGCTTGAGCTCGGCTGGGGTGCGTACCAAAACGACCACGAGGACGCCAACGGCCAGTTCGAGATGAACTGGGAATTCGACGATGCCCTGAAGACGGCGGACAAGCACTCCTTCTTCAAGTTCATGGTCAAGTCGATCGCCGAGAAGCACGGGCTTCGAGCAACCTTCATGCCGAAACCCTTCAAGGGTCTCACCGGCAATGGCTGCCATTGCCATATCTCCGTGTGGAGCAATGACGGCAAGACCAACGTCTTTGCCGACAAGGAAGCGGAATTCGGTCTGTCGGCCGAAGGCAGACACTTCCTTGGCGGCATCATGAAACATGCCTCGTCGCTGGCGGCGATCACCAACCCAACGGTCAATTCCTATAAGCGCATCAATGCGCCGCGCACGACCTCCGGCGCCACCTGGTCTCCCAATACCGTGACGTGGACCGGCAACAACCGCACCCACATGGTGCGCGTGCCGGGTCCCGGCCGCTTCGAGCTGCGCCTGCCCGATGGTGCGGTCAATCCATACCTGCTGCAGGCGGTCATCATCGCTGCCGGCCTCGACGGTCTGCGCGGCAAAGCCGATCCTGGTCCCCATCACGATATCGACATGTATGCCGAGGGTCACCTGGTGAAGAATGCGCCGCGCCTGCCGCTCAATCTTCTCGATGCCTTGCGGGCTTATGACGAGGACGAGGGGCTGAAGCAAGCGATCGGCTCGGAGTTCTCCGAGGCCTATCTGAAGCTCAAGCATCAGGAATGGAACGCCTACTGCTCGCATTTCACGCAGTGGGAGCGCGACAGTACGCTCGATATCTGAGGGCGCAGTGACAAGATGCCCTTAAGGGCTCAGGTGCCGGGGCGCTAGCCCCCGGCACGACAGCGGAATTTTGGCCGCGGACGGCGGAGGAAAATCAGCATGACGAGCTATGTATTGACAGTTGCGTGCAAATCGACGCGCGGGATCGTTGCGGCGATCTCGAACTATCTGGCCGGGCAGGGCTGCAACATCG
>NZ_JACHYY010000017.1:0-50189 GCF_014193155.1 Rhizobium sp. BK098
CAATCCCTTGACCAAAGCCTGATCAGAAAACCATATTTAAACGTGGCTCACTTCTCGGTGGAAAAACCGGCTCTGTTCCGCGTGAAAACCAACATCTGGGGTAAGGATGGTCTCGCAGTATACACTGCAGCCTTGGAAGACCTTCTTGAAGTCGACCTCTTGGATCGACTCGAACCCCATGTCGGCCGTAACGATCTGCGTCGCGATCAGCAACACGGGAGCGCGGTTGCGGTTCGCTTCGTAGAGGCCGTTAATGAAATGCAGGCTCCCCGGGCCACAGGTCCCCGCGCATGCTGTCAGCTGTCCGGTGAGCAGTGCCTGTCCTGCGGCTGCAAACGCGCCCGCCTCCTCGTGCCTCATGTGCACCCACTCGATGGAGCTGCGTTCGATGGCGTGGGCAATAGTGTTCAGCGTATCTCCGACAATGCCATAGCACGCCTTCACACCAGCCGACTCCAGAACCTCCACCAGAAGATCTGCGACTTTTCTGCTCATTTTTTCCTCGACGTTCTTGGACCGCGCCCGAATCCGGGAAATTATCGCGTAGGCGAACTATCGAAGATTTTGACAGGACGTTCTTGTACCGAATTCTCCATTTTCAACAGGTCCCGTCCGCCTTCTCAGCCATCCTTTGTGGCCATGAGGCGCTGCCAATGGTGAGCGGTTGCTCCGTATACGTCACGTCGGGCTCGGTTCAAGTTTCCAAGGGGGCGAAACTGCGCCGGCGCGTTCCACGGATTGAATGCCAGTGCGTCGATAGTAGACATTTGATGTCTTCCCTCGATCCCTTGTATGTCCTGCTTTGGTATACGCAACGTCGCAATTTCGATTGAAGGCGACGCTATCTCGGTCCACTCAACCGCGCCGTCTTCAATCGGGGTGACAAGCTCGTTCTTATATTGTTGGATCGCCAGTCGATATCGTACGTCACGCTCCGCAAGCCTGGCCGCGAGTTCTTCACGAAGACCCTCGCCGCCTGCGGCTGTATCGAGAAATGCGTCCGCAGGACTGGCATCAGGAATAAGGTTAAACCGTACCGGAACGGTTCCCCACAGAATCGCACCACGACTCCAGAAGCGCTCAAGTGCGATACTACGGCAAGGCCGCATGCCCTTGGCGATCGCTTCAACGAGGCGTATCGCCTCCGACTTCCCAAAGGTCTGCTCCAGCCTCTCCATCATCAGCGCTCGGTCACCCGAAGCGATCGATGCAAATTCGACAAACTGTCGCGCGTTTCGGGCGTGCGACACTGGAAAGTTGGTCATGAGGAGATCGTGAAACATTCCCTGCCCGGTGTCCAAACGAATGGCGACGCCGCGCATATCAGCAGTGCCATCCGGCTGCGGGACGCCGCTGGCATTGGAAAACCGGACGGTCGCAGCCAGCGACGCGCCCGGCTGAAAATGACTGACGCGCAGGCTGCCTGGGAGGTTTTCGTCGATCGAGAGCACTGCGTTCGAGACGGCCGCGATTACCTTTGCGTGCAAGGCTCTTCTCGCATGAACCGCTCCGGCCTTCTGCCGATTGGCCTCCTGTACAGCAAGCATTTTCTGGACGAGTTGGCGGAAAATTTCCTTCTCCGCCTCTGGTGATCCGCCGTCGTAGATTTCGATCCAGTCGTCTTCCATCTTTGCCAGTCCATCGTAACAAATAAGAGCAGCCACATACCGATTTGCTGACCAGGGTCCCTAATAATCTTCGGGCCTGCTCGCTGTGACCGGTCGG
Source organism: Rhizobium sp. BK098 (assembly GCF_014193155.1). Classification (NCBI taxonomy): domain Bacteria; kingdom Pseudomonadati; phylum Pseudomonadota; class Alphaproteobacteria; order Hyphomicrobiales; family Rhizobiaceae; genus Rhizobium; species Rhizobium sp. BK098. Next base: position 1,726 of record NZ_JACHYY010000017.1, read on the forward strand.
CTGCACCGTTTCCATGAGCACCGGCCCCGCGACCGAATTTACGGCACAGGCATACCAATGTCTTGGATGAGGCTCACATGACCAACGAGTTTAATACTGTCCCAGACGCATCGATTTTGCCGCATTTCGCGGGTGGCAACTATGTGCTGTGTCATGCGGAGACTCAGCGAGTACAATCCGAACACTGCGCACGAAACTGCTGATAATCTTTCTGTGGTTCGACCACCTCCGAACCGCGTACGGGGAAACAAATATCGATGTAATCGTCGCTCGAGTTCGGGGTCCGTTAATTCCAGTCGCTCATAGGCTCTTGCAGGGACCTGCAAGGATAACCAGCAGCTTCCAGCGCCCCCTTCACTTGATGGGAATTGAACCATCGACCCGCTGTTTCGGGACCAGCAGCCCGCCCAGCAGGCGCCTTTTTATTCAAAGATCCCCGCGACAAAATCTGCAAATGCCCGCGCCTTTGCGCTTGCCAGGCGGCCAGTAGGAAATACCGCCCACAGGTCAAGCGATGGTAACTCCCAGTCCTTGAGGAGACGGATAGCTTGTCCATTGTGGAGTTCTGGCCAGAACATCCAGTCGGACGCGATGGCAAGACCCATATCCGCGAGCACCGCCGCGCGAAGTCCCTCGGCCGCGCTGAACCTTACTCGCCCCGAGACCGCGACCGAGGCTTCCGTTCCACCCTTCCGGAATATCCAGCTGTTGCCGAGTTGCGTGTAGACGATCGCCTGATGGGCGGCGAGATCGGCCGGTACTTTCGGGGTCCCATGCCTTTCGAGGTAGACCTTCGTTGCGATCACCGATCGACGCCCCGTCGTCAGGCGGCGGGCGACGGCGGACGAGTCCACCAGATCGCCCATGCGTAGCGCGATGTCGATGCCCTCGGAGACGAGATCAATGACCCGGTCATCGAGGATGACCTCAATTTCTAACTCTGGATGCGCCGCCATGAATTCCGACAGGCGCGGCACGATCATGAGCCTTGCGAATGTCGTGGCCGCGCAGATACGGAGCCTTCCCGACAATCCCGCGCCGGCGCCCCGCGCCTCCAGTTCCGCTTCATCGGCTTCCTGAATGGCCGTTTTGGCACGTTCGAAGAAACGCAAACCGGCGTCGGTCGGTGTCAGGCCGTGGGTTGAGCGGACCAGCAGCCGGACCTGCAGCCTATCCTCAAGCTGTGCGATCGTCTTTGATATGGCGGGCTGACCGACGCCGATGCGCCGTGCTGCCTCCGAGAAGGAACCCGTTTCGACCACCCTGACGAACGCCGTCATCGCGTGCAAACGATCCATGTGCTTATTCTCCTTCGGAATAAGCATTATCGCTTCACGCCGCCTGACGCAATATCCCGAGAATGGGCATAACTCTCCTCACCGGCGACATACCGCCAAGGAGAGACAGACATGATCGAAGTTTACGCATTTGCCACGCCCAACAGCGTCAAGGTCCCGATCGCCCTCGAAGAGCTCGGCTTGGCCTACGATCTGAAGCCGGTCAACGTCCGTAAGGGCGAGCAGAAGGAGGCCGGCTTCGTCGACCTTAACGCCAATGCCAAAGTGCCGGTGCTGGTCGACGCCGATGTAGAAGGCGCACCGCTGGTGCTGACCGAAAGTGCCGCTATCCTCGTTTATCTCGCTGAAAAGACCGGCAGGCTGCTGCCGGCCGGTGGCGAGGCCCGGGCTCGCGTCTTCGAACAGTTGTTCTTCCACGCTTCCGGCCTCAGCCCGGCCTTCGGCAATGCCGGCTTCTTCAAGCGTTCTTCGCCGGAGCCGCAGCCGGTCGCCGAAGCCCGCTTCTCGGGCGAGGCTGCACGCCTCACCGGCCTGCTCGATACCCTGCTTGCCGAGCGCCGCTTCGTGACCGGCGACGATTTCAGCATCGCCGACATTGCCCATTTCGGCTGGATATGGCGCCGCCAGTTTCCGGACGTCACCTTCGACGGCCGTCCCCATCTTGCCCGCTGATACGACGAGGTCGCAGCACGACCGGCCGTCAAGCGCGCCATCACCCGCGTCGAGGCCGTGGTCCCCGCCGCCTGACCCTTCTACCGCCTCAAACACCAGAAAAAACAAAGGAGACCACCATGTCCAAATTCGAAACCTACAAGAACACCTTCGCCAATGCCCGCCTGACCCGTTCGGAAAGCGGCGTCCTCGAAGTCGCGCTGCATACCGATGGCGGCAAGCTCGTCTTCAACGGCCATACCCATGAGCAGTTCGTCGACCTGTTCCACCAGATCGGCTCGGATGCGGACAATCGCGTCGTCATCCTTACCGGCTCGGGCGACGCCTTCATGGATGCGATCAGCCCCGAAGGCTTCGATTTCTTCTCGCCCCGCGGCTACGACAAGATTTTTCGCGAAGGCAAGAAAGTGCTGATGAACATCCTCGATATCGAGGTGCCGCTCATCGCCGCCCTGAACGGCCCAGTCCTCTTGCATTCCGAATATGCGCTGCTCGCCGATATCGTGCTGGCAACGCCCGAGACCGTGTTCCAGGACAAGCCGCATTTCGATTTCGGCATCGTCCCCGGGGATGGCGTCAACCTGCTTTGGCCGGAAGTCATCGGCAGCATCCGCGGCCGCTATTTCATCCTCACCCGCCAGGTGCTCGATGCCGCGACTGCCAAGGACTGGGGCGTCGTCAACGAGGTCGTGGCTTCGGACAAGCTGCTCGCCCGCGCCCATGAAATAGCCGAGGGCATCGCTTCCCTGCCGCCGCTGACCAGCCGCTACACCCGCATCGCCCTTACGCAGAAGCTGCGCCGGATCGTCGACGAAGGTGCCGGTTATGGCTTGGCGCTCGAAGGCATCAGCGCTGCCGAAGTCGCCCGCTCGATGGCTACCAACAGCTGATCACTCCCTCGTCCATCACCGGGCTTCAGCACAGATCCTGAGGTTCGGCATGCCCAACGCCTCCCATCCAATTCCAATCAAAGGAGAATTCCCATGTCCCTCCAAGCCAAACTCGACGCATTCAAGGCCGATTTCGAAGCCGGTAAGCCACCCTACAAAGTGCCCTATTCGGTGATCGAGACGATGCACCGCGCCACCGCCGAGCTGATCGCCTCGGGAGCGGCAGAGCGCGCCCTCAAGGCCGGCGACAAGATTCCCCGCTTCACACTCGACGATCCGGACGGCAACAAGGTCTCGTCCATCGACCTGCTGCGCAAAGGACCGCTGGTCATCAGCTTTTATCGCGGCGTCTGGTGCCCCTATTGCAACATGGAACTGCAGGCGCTGCAGCAGGCCCTGCCGGAGTTCCAGGCGCTGGGCGCCAGCCTGGTGGCGATCTCGCCACAGAACCCGGTCAACAGCCGCAAGTCGCTCCGCCAGAACAGCCTCGACTTCCCGATCCTTTCGGACTCCCACAATGACGTTGCTGCCGCCTTCGGCCTGCGCTTCGAGATGCAGGATTATCTGGTCGAGCTCTACAAGTCGTTGAAGAACGACCTGCCGGCCTTCAACGGCGACCCGAGCTGGACCCTGCCGATGCCGGCCCGCTACGTCGTCGGCCAGGACGGCACGATCCTCTATGCCGAGGTCAACCCGGACTATACCCGCCGCCCCGAGCCGGAAGACATGCTGCCGGCGCTGCGCCGCGCCGCATCAGTCTCCGCCTGATCCGATCCACCAGTAGAACCCTGCCTCCGACGAGGCAGGGCCGCATGATATTCAGAAGGACTGTCCCATGAAGAGAACCTTCCTGATCACCGGCGCCAGCAAGGGCATCGGTCTTGCCTTGTCGCAGCGCCTCGTCCGCCACGGCCATCGGGTCATCGGCGTCGCGCGCAATCCGACAGAACCCTTCCACGGCGAATTCCATGCCGTCGATCTTGCCGACCGTAAGGCCAGCGAGCGGCTTTCTGAGATCGTTCGCGACAATGCCGTCGATGGCGTCGTCAACAATGTCGGGCTTGTCCGGGCAGCCCCGCTTGGCGCGATCGCGGTGGAAACACTCGAGGAAGTCATGCGCGTTAACCTGCATCCAGCGCTCGTTTCCGCCCAGGCAGCGATGCCGGGCATGAAGGCGCGGGGTTGGGGGCAGATCGTCAACATCACCAGCCTGACGGTTCTCGGCAGCGTCGAGCGCACGGCCTATGCCGCGGCCAAGGCGGCACTGGTCAGTTTCACCCGCAATTGGGCACTGGAACTCGCAACGTCGGGCATCACCGTCAATGCCGTTTCGCCTGGTCCGACCGAGACCGAACTCTTCCGGGCCAATAATCCCGCCGGCAGCGCCGGCGAAGCACGATACCTGGCCGGCGTACCAATGGGACGCTTCGGCGCCCCGGACGAGATAGCGGCCACCATCGCTTTCCTGCTCTCCGACGATGCCGCCTTCTAAGCCGCCGGGGAAATCGGCGCCTTCGGCCACCAGTTCATCTCAAACCCGGGTATTGCCGATCGTCTGCGCGACGTTATCGCCCTGACGCCCTATGACAGCTCGACCTTCTATGACGGCAATGCCATCGGCTACACGGTTTATGAGCCTCATCACGAGGCGTCCATAGCGAAATGATCAACAGCGACCCGACCGGTGCTATCCATTACTTGGTCGAAAAATGGGCTTCAGGCGCGCCGGTCGTTCGCCGCTCGACGGGCAAGGCTTATCCACTCATCCACTTGAAGTATGGTGAATGACCGCAAGCTTTCATATCTCATAACCTCAAGTTCTTTGAAGTCACGTCCTAGCTGGATCACTAACACGCGGCGCGTACCAAGAAGCGGACGCAATCCTGATGAGTATATTGACTAGCCCCAGGACCCGCCCGGCGTCTCATCATAAATCGGACTAAAAAGTAGTATCGATCCCGATGCGGAACCTGATGCATGCGGTCACAAAAAAGAGCACTCGAAGATAAGGCAGAAGTAAAGACAAAATGACTCGGATGCTCACACGACGGACTACATTTCTGACCCCACTCATTGCATTACCTTGGTTGTTCGGGCGTGGCGCGCGCGCAGATGACGGCCGAAGCATTGTCGAAGACCGGCTCCGAGAACTCGAAATCCGCAGTGGTGGTCGTCTTGGCGTTGCGGTACTGGACACCGCAACCGGTCGGGTAATCGGGAACCGTCTCGATGAACGCTTCGCTCTGTGCAGTACGTTCAAGGCTCTGGCTATCGCGTTCACGCTCGCTCGCGTTGATCGCGGAGAAGAGAAGCTGGACCGAAGAATCTTCTTTGCCGAGAAGGATCTGGTCATGCCTTTCAAGGCGACCAAGCCGCACCTTGCTGACGGCATGACAGTCGAGCAGCTCTGCGAAGCGGCAGCAATTGTCAGCGACAGCACCGCGGCAAATCTGCTGATGGCCAGCTTCGGCGGACCTTCTGCATTGACCGCCTATCTGCGCTCAATAGGTGATCAAACGACCCGTATCGACAAGACCGAACTGGCTCTCAATATCGTCAAGTCCGGAGAAACGCACGACACGACTTCGCCGCGCGCGATGGTGGGCACACTGCAACGCATCGTACTCGGCTCCGCTCTGTCGTCTACGTCGCGGGCGCACTTGACCGAGTGGATGATGGCGTCCAGGGATGCGGCCGCACAACGCCTGCGGGCTGGTTTGCCGGTGGGGTGGCGGATCGCGAACAAGCCCGGGACTTGGGAGGGAATAGCGACCAACGATATCGGGGTGATCTTTCCACCCAATCGCCCTCCCATCGTCGTCGCTGCTTATCTCGGCAGGGCGCGCGGCTCCGTGGCTGATCAGGAAGCAGTTTTGGCTGAAGTCGCGCGCATCATTACGAGAAGCGCATAGTCGAAACAGCCTGCCAACGGCGGTAGAAAGGCCGCTGTCGATCGAGCAAGCTAGCATCTTAGCTGGTGCGGGAGAGAGCGTGCACTTCCGAAAGCAGCCAATCCGCAAATGCCTGTATTGGACCGTCACTCAACCGGATCGGCTCTGGGAGGATCAGACTGAAGGTCTTGGAGATCGACTGGCCTTCAGGCCAGGGTGCGACCAGACGACCTTCCGCCAATTCCGTCTGGACATAGAGGCGCGGCACCAGCGCAACGCCAAGTCCCGCCAGTGCGGCCTCGATCAACATGATGTGGAGATCGTAGCATGGGCCGATCGCGGGATTGGTCAGCGTGGTTCCGGTTTCCTGCGCATAGCGCTGCCAGGCATCCGGGTTCTGGCGACGGTGCAGACGTGGCAGGCGGTCGAGCGACGCCGCGTCTGCGGCTTTGTCGAGAAGGGCCGGATGGCAGACAGGCACCAGCGTCTCGTGCAACAACTGGTGCGTTCTCATACCAGTCCACGCGGGATGTTCGAAGTGGATCGCGGCGTCGAAGCCGCTTCCGGCGAGCACGAATGGTTCCATTCGTTCGGCAAGATGCACGATGATGTTGGGGTGGCGCTCCTGAAATCCTCCAAGGCGGGGAATGAGCCATCGCGTGGCGAAAGTCGGGATCGTCGCGATATCGATGCTGGCACCGTCGCTGGGCTGCCCCATCAGATACTGGCTGTCACGCTCCAGCCGGTCGAGAGACTCGCGAACCTGGGCGGCATACCGTTCCCCGCTCGGCAGAAGCCTGACGCGATTGCCGACGCGCTCGAAAAGCGTCACGCCGAGGAAAGCTTCCAGCCGGCCGATCTGGCGGCTGATGGCACCTTCGGTCAGCGCCAGCTCGTCCGCTGCGCGCGCGAAGCTGCCATGACGCGCCGATGCCTCGAACGCCATGAGAGCGGAATTGCTGGGAATTTTACGGCGCATCGGTGGCCTCCACAGGTTTGATCGGCACATGATCGACCCCAGCTTGATATTAGATCATTGAAGGGTGATGCAATATCGATATTCAATGGATCTCTCGCCTTCTACTATGACAAAATGTCAATTACAAAAGAAGCCGGAAGCGCTGCGCGGCCGGCCGGAGGCGATATGATGATCTATACGGTTGAATGCAGCTTTGCTGATCCGCACAGCGAAGCGGAATGGAACGCGTTTTACAGCCTGGACAAGCTACCTGCCCTGATTTCTGTCAGCGGCTTTCACACCTCACAACGCTTCAAAGCGTTGAGCGGCGGCTGTCCCGTCTACCTCGCTCTTCATTCGATCGACGGCCTCGATATTCTAACCGGCGAAGAATATAGCCGGAAGGGCGGCGGCAACTTCGCCCGTTGGCAGCAACACATCACCGATTGGCACCGGAACCTGTACGAGGGCATCGAACGCGCCCCGGCCGTCGGAGAAACCGAATATCTGGTGCTGAGCACAACAGGCCCTCAGCGGCTTCGCGAATTCGGCCTGACGCCTTTTGCGATGCGCGCGGTCGCCATGGAGAAGTTCCCGGAACATCGCTGGCTCGCGAAAGCGGGTCGCCACATGATCGGAGATATCGGACATCTGCCGGACGATGTTCACGTCTATGCGCCGATGACGCCGCAATTGACGAACCGCGATGACGTCGCCTCCCCAAGCGCGCGGTGAACGCCGATGCCGAATGTCACCCTCTACATCTCGCAAGACAGGACGCCGCCGGAGGAGATGCTCGTGGCGCTCACGGAGCGATGCACCGCGCTCTGCACCGGCATCCTTCGGGCGGCCTTGGAGAATGTGCATATCATTTTTGTCGCCGTTCGGCATGGCCGAGGCCATCCAGCCTTTGTCGATATCCAGTATCGCCTCGAACCGTTCCGGACAGCGGCCGTGATGGACCGGTTCATGAAGGAATTGGACGACGTCATTCAGTGCAGCACCGATCTGACCGCGCGCATTCGCTGCTTCGGCTACGAAGCGTCGAGCATCCACGCACGCAGCTGAACTCACGCCAGAGAAGAACCATGACGATGACCGATTTTCCCAGCCAGACGGTTGGCGACCTGACCCTCATAGCCATCAGTGACGGCTGTCTCCACGCCGGTTTCGGCCTACTCTCGAATATCGATGCTGACGATGCCTCTCAAATGCAGGGGAATGCGGGGATACGGGATCACACCGCTATCCACATCAACTGCTATCTGGTGCGGGGAGGCGGTCGCACGGTCCTGATCGATGCCGGCGCGGGCGGTTTCAAACAATGGGGCGGCCGGCTGAAGGACAACCTCGCCCGGGCGGGCATCCAGCCTGCTGCTATTAACGCCATCCTGTTGACGCACGCCCATCCAGACCATGTCGGTGGACTGCTCGACCCCACAGGCGAAGCCGCATTCCCAAATGCCGAGCTCATCGCCCATCGGCAGGAAGTCGCGTTCTGGCAGGATGACGGTAATCTGAGCCGCGCGCCGGAGCGTGCCCATGGCAACTTCATCTTCGCCCGTCAGGCGTTTGCCGCTTATCGTGGCAGGTTGCGCATGTTCGAGACCGGAGACGTGCTTCCCGGCATGACGGCAGTTCCGCTCCCTGGTCATACGGCAGGACATACCGGCTACCGTCTTGAGTCCGGCGGCCAGAACCTGTTGGTCTGGGGCGACATAGTCCATTTCCCAGAGATCCAAATCCCGCGGCCGGACGTGTCGATCGCGTTCGATCAGGATACGCATCTCGCCGCAGCGACGCGATCGAGGCTGCTGGATATTGTCAGTTCGGAACGGCTTCTGATCGCCGGGATGCATCTTGGTGAGCTCGGTTTCGCGCGCATCGAGCGAGCGGGGGGAAATTACCACGTCGCCTATGAGGAATGAGCACCGCAAACTCCACATGCGTGACAGAAGGTGTTCACGCGCGTTCGGTGTTGAGGAACGTCAGACCAACTTCCTGCCCAAGTCCTCCAGATCGCCCAGAAACCAGCACGACGATCCCAGATTTGATTCATACACGAAGTCCTTCAGCGCTCTGCTTCGCTCGCATGCACTTGAAATGTCGCCGAGGACTGCCAGGCGAAGTTGGTAATTGACGAATTTCTGAACGAGCAGCCCCGCAAATCCCGTTTGGAGATCGAAGAAATTCTGCGCCAATCGCACTGCGGGTAGTGCGACCAGATCGGCCCTTTCGCCAAAAGCGGTTCCGATGAGGCTGTTGACATCAGCCTCTGTAGAAATGTGCTGACCGTTCGGGTCGCAGGACCATACGCGTAAATTGCCCAGGGTTGTAATGACGTCGCTCATGGAATGCGTCCGATTTGCTTGTCTCGAAGAAAATTGAAGATGTTTTCCCGCTGATCGGGGAGGTGATGAAAGGCCTGTTCCAGATAATGAAGTTGCGCGTTCGGCATAGTGCTCTCCACCCGCCGCCCGGTCTCGCTTGAATGAATAAGAGCATCCCGTCCCCCAACAATGATGAGGGCCGGCATCTTCAGGCTGGTGAGATCTGCATCTGAGACAAGCGGAATCGTAATCGACCGTGGGCGGACTTTCGAATGGATGCTGGAGACGAGATCCATCAAAGGTCGCGCCCTGTCGGCCAACGTTTGCGACTGCGGGCCCATGACCATAGCGCGAACCTTGGCCTTTCCCCAGGAGCCAAGCAACAGAAGCGGCAAGGCTTTTAGGAAGAACGACTTCTGGCGGCCGATTCCTGCCGGACAAAGCAACGCGAGACGATCGACACGAGACGGACGGCGGACGGCGTAATCCAGAGCAAGCCACCCTCCGAAAGAAACGCCGACAAAGGCTGCGCTTACCAGATCCAGCCCGGCAAGCACGTCGTCAAGCCACGCAGCGTACCTACCGCCTTCCACGGGAAGCTGTTTAGCTGTACTCAGTCCGGGCTCCCCGATCACGTCGACAGCATAGACACGAAACGACTGCGACCAGAGTTCGGCATCGAACATCCAGATCGCCGAATTGGTCAGCGCTCCATGCAGGAGGACGAGCGGGGGCGCATCCTTGGGACCACAGGCGACGACAAAAGTGGTGCCCTCTCGTGTATCGACCCAGAGGTGATCGGCAGCAACCGGCCATTGATCAAGAACGTTCCGATATTGATCGATGAGCACGGTGTCGAGTTTCGACATATTCGATATCTCCGTCGTCACCTGACTGCCTCCAGTTGCCTGTCCAGGCTCCTCAAGAGTTCGGAAGTATCTGATGCGGAGCCGATCATAATCAGCTTCAAATGCCGCAACTCCGCGTCATAGACGGAATTGAATTGAACGCGATCGGGGCTGCGCTCCTGAGAAAGCAGCATCGCCTGAATGGTTACCGTCAGGCGATGCGACAGTTCGGGGGAGACATCGGGAACATCGACAACACAGGATACTCGCGCCGTGATCGGCAGCTGCAGAGCCCGCCCCGCGCCGGCGAATTCATCCAGTTTGGATCGTAGAATTCGATAGGACTTACCGATTTTCGTCCCTTGCAGGCGTCCTTCACGGATAAGCCGGAGCACGGTTTTCGGGTGCAGTATCAAACGTTCCGCCGCCTGACCGACAGTATAAAACTCTTCAGACATGTCGCCAAAAGCATCCTTATTATTCCATAAAAAGGGACCTTATGGGTATAATAAGTAGTATTGCGGAACATGGCAAGGCGCAGCACTCAGCGCGACCTGTTAGGTATGCCCGTCTCGAGCATCTCCGGGACTGATGACCGGCGCGGCGGCTGAGAACCAACGCCGTTTCTCGCCAACTAAGTGCATAGTCAGGCAACCGATTTTATATCGGAGGGGATCGATATCGTTGCGATAGCCGCAACGATAGAGGCGATGCCCGTCAAAACGGTCAAGGCGTCAAATTGATACCGTCAATCGGGAAACGGGCGAGCCAGTCGAGAGGGATCATCTCGGCGTGCGGCCAGGGCGCGGCGCCGACGCGTTAATGACCTGGCGGTTCTCACGGGGATCCGAACGTGCAGAGTCCTCTGCAGTCCGTTCCGGCCAAAGTCAGGGCGCGGACTATCCCGCTGTCCGGGATGACCATTCCTCCGCCAGAAGCCCGTAAATCAGAGAATCCCGAACGCCGATATGCGTCTGCCATTCGGCCCGCAGGCACCCCTCCAGCGTGAAGCCGAGCCTCGTCAACAGCGCGATCGATGACTGGTTGTCCGGATCCGTATCGGCGAAAACGCGCCGGTGTCCCTCGGCTAATAATTGGTCGATCAGTATGGCGACAGCTTCGCGCGCATACCCATGCCCCTGCGCTTCGCGCGCAAGCAGATAGCCGATCTCGGACACACCTTCGCGTTTCTGGCCTGCCGCCACGAAGCCAATGGCAAGCTCTTCACCTGTCCGTACAATCGCCCATGAGCGCCAGTTCGATTGATCGTCGTTGGCGAAATACTCTGACCTTGCCCCCAAGTTTTATCCAGTTTTGAGTTCGCTCCAGCGGTTTTTGAGGTGCTCCCCGATTTTGGGCCAGCGGGAGCTGGAATTTTCCGGGGTTAAGGCTCAGCTCGGCGGGGGTGCCGATGAGCCATTCATGAGCGAAATCGGCACCTTGTTGCCGATCGCGCTGTGTGGCCAGAACTCGTTATACTCTCTACGCCAATCCTCCATCTTCAAGCGTGCGTCGTCAAGAGACATGAACCAATGAGCGTTCAGGCACTCGGCGCGGAACTTGCCATTGAAACTTTCGATGTAGCTGTTGTCGGTCGGCTTGCCTGGCCGCGAGAAGTCGAGCACGACGCCCTTGTGATAGGCCCATAGATCAAGGTCTCGGGAGATGAATTCGCTGCCGTTGTCGACCCGAATGGTGGCGGGATAACCGACCTGCCGACATACCCGCTCAAGCGTCTGGACCACGTCTTCGCCTCGATAGTTGAAGCGTGCATCGACTGCTGGCGAGAAGCGCGAGAAGGTATCGACCACCGTCAGGACTCTGATCTTGCGACCCGTGGCCAACTGGTCGTGGACAAAGTCCATGGCCCAAACATGGTTGGAATGGGTCGCCTCCGTGCGATCGGCCCGTAGCTTCGCCTTGACCCGCCGCTTGGGGACCTTATTGCGCATTTGCAGGTCCATCTCCTTGTAAAGACGATAGATCCGCTTCGGATTGACCGTCCATCCATCACGCCTGATCAGTATATGGACACGGCGATAGCCATAGCGCACCCGTGTCTGGCAGATCTCCTTGATCTTCAGCTTCAGTTCGGCCTGCTCGCCGCGCCTGGACTTGTAGACATAAAGCGACCGGTCGATCTTCAGAACCGCGCATGTGCGCCGTACCGAGACCTTCCAGTCCGCTTTGACCGTGTCGACAAGCTTGCGCTTGCGGGCAGGCCTCAGAGTTTTTTTGACAGCACGTCCTGGAGCATGGCCTTGTCCAATGACAGGTCCGCCACGATCCGCTTCAACTTGGCATTCTCCTCCTCGAGCTGCCGCAGACGCTTCATCTCTGACGGCATCAGGCCGGCATACTTTTTGCGCCAATTGTAGAAGGTCGCGTCCGAAATTCCCGCCTTGCGGCAGACCTCACCGATCGGCGTACCGTCCTCTGCCTGCTTCAATACGAATGCGATCTGTGCTTCCGAAAACTTCGAGGCCTTCATCGAATTCTCCTCTTCTTCCCAACAGGGATCATAAGTGGAAAATTCCAGGTCCGAATGGCCTAATTTATTGGGGGCACGTCACCCTGTCTCAGGCCGACAAGCCGAAGTTCCTTGAGCAACTGTCCGGCACGCCGGAAGGGCAACGGGCCCTCCACGAGGCGAAGACGATCGTCCTGGCGCTTGAGCAACGGTTCGGCAGTTCCGATCCGCGCGAGTTGAAGAAAGGAAACCTGCGGCTTGGGCCAGAGGTTGCCGATAAGCTCCATCGCATCGAGGCAGTCGCTCGTATAGCCGATCGGGCACAGAAGGCAGAGCTATCGCGTCAATACGAGTTGAAGCGGACCCTGAACAAGGGGCTGGGATTGGGGATGTAGTTTGCTAGCAGGTGGGTGTCCCGGGTTAAGGCACCAGGCCATTTGGCTTCGGCAATCCCGACCCTTTTCAGGCCAGGAGGGGTCTGCTGCTGCAGGCGGAACTCCAACCGTCGCATTCTTTGAAATTGCCGTTACTTTTCCTGCTCGTCAATCTGGAACAAGGAGATCGCCATGGTGAAGCTTGCATATGGTTTAGGAGGACTGCTTGTTCTGATCGGTCTCGTCTGGATGGGGCAGGGCAGTGGGTATTTTCCGTATCCGGCCGAGAGCTTCATGATCGACCAGTCGCCCTGGATTTATCGGGGAGCCCTGGTCGCCATTGTCGGCGTTGCGGTGATCGTGCTGGCGCGACGCAAGCGGCCGTTGCCGTGATTGCACGTGTTCAGCACAGCGAGTTACCATCCGGTATTACTTCATTCGCTGCGCAGATAGCTTTACAATATACAAAGTAAGGTCATTGATAGTATTCGGGCTCAATCATAATAAGGTATGCCGATTGAGCGAATTGCTTGCAACGGTTTCTATAAAAATTCGAATTGCAACTTGACGCTGTTATACAAATAACGCAGAGTTTGCCTTGGTCGCAATATCTAAAATTCGCTAAACGTTAGGCTGAGGATTTCTCCATGGTCAGTGTACGCTTTGCTTTGCCTGTTGCGATTATTTGCTTGGCCCTTACTCAGCAGGCAGCGGCAGAAAACAAACCTTCGACGGAAACGAATAACTGGGAACCACTGGAGAACGATGTTCCGCGAGAGGATTTATTTGCGTATATCGTAAAAGACCGATTAGCGGGAGGAGCCATATCGCCTGGAGAAGAAGGCCCTATATCCGCGCCACTAAAGGGTAATTTTAGTTTCCCTCACGACGCAATAGTTGACGACGCTACTGGACTGAAGCGGACTGCATCAATCTTTGGAATAGACATCAGTCATTACACCGATTCCAGCTTAGATCTAACCGCATTGAAACGGCAGAAAATCGATTTCGTCTACGTCAAAGCGACGCAAGGTACGAAATACGGGGATGCGAAATTTCCTCTGTTTTGGGCAAGCCTCGGCCAAGGACCCGCAAACTATAGGGTTCTAAGAGGAGCCTATCACTTTCTGTCTTCGTCAGGTGATGGCAAAGCACAAGCCGATCGGTTCATCAGCTACGTCAACAAAGCTGGCGGCTTTGGACCGGACGACCTGCCGCCCTGCGTCGATCTCGAATGGGATGTAGACAAAGTCGGCGGGCCCGATAAATGGCTCTCGCGCACGCCGGACGAAATTGTTGATACCGCCGTGGCTTGGCTAGAAAGAGTTGAGGCCGTTACCCATAAGATACCGATGATTTACACCAACCGAGTTTGGTGGCAGAGCGCGATAAAATCCGAGTCCAAGTTTTCCCGTCTAGCTCAGTATAGGATTTGGATTGCTGATTATTCAGGCAGTGATCGTGTCATCGAAGTCCCCTCTGTTCCAGGAGGAGGCAACGCTCATATTTGGCAGTTCACCGCCACGTCACATTTGGCAAACTACGGCAAAGGGCTCGATGCCAATATTTACAAAGGGTCTCGAGCCCAATTCGCTAGCGAGATGCAAATCAGCCCGTCGATTGTGGGGCAAGATCAATAATTGGCGAACCGTGGATATTGGCAGCATGCAGGCTCAAACGAATGCTGAGACAAGATTGAGTGATGCCGCCCGCGATCTTTGCGAGCTGGTTCGCAAATTCCGAACTCGTTTTGTGATATGTTTCGTTGTATGGCTTCTCGGCTGGTCTCAATCACATGCGGACATTCGCTGCACTATACCGCCTGCGACCGAACCAAACGGACCGACGGTAAAATCTGAGGATTTCTGCGAATACTTTAAAACATACAGGCCAAGTGGCTCTGAAATTGATCCGAGAATCTTAAGGGCAATGGGCCTCAAGGATTCGGACAGCGACAAAGCGCGTCGGCTCGCAATTATTGTCGGCGTGGGGGAGTATCCGAACCTCAATTCCGACCAAAATCTCCTAGTATCCGCAGATAACGATATCCAACACCTAATAGAGTTTCTACGGACAGACCAACAGTTTGACGAAATCATAGTATTGCGGAACAAGGATGCCACAAGAGAAAATATAGAGTACTTTCTTACCTCTTATTTGAAACACACGGCCAACTCATACAGTGGTCACACACAATTTCTATTTGCCTATTCCGGACATGGTTTTCCGTCACAGAACACCGGTGAATCAGCCCAATTGGCTCTGTTTGGCATATCGGGGTTTGACGACTACGATCATTCGCTCGGTCTTGGCATCCTTGCGCAATGGCTGCGAGATTTAAGCAGCACTAATTTCAGCTCGGTGGCACTGATAAACGCTTGCTACGGCGGTGACATATTCGGCACGTCATATGGCGGAGCAAATCCTGACGCGCCTGGCAAACCTGGCGGATGGGCGCTGACCGCTGGTGCGGCGGACGATCTCGTCTGGTCATCGGGTAAAAGCAATGCGGGAAGTATCTTTTACGATCTGATGATCGATGGAATAAAAACAGGAAAGGCTGATCCATTCTATGGACAAAAAGTGGTCGATAGGGAAGCTCACGTCGTCCGTCAGGAATCACTTGTTCGTCTAGGGCAACTGAATGGCTATCTCACTGGCGAAATAGAAAACTTAGGGATGAATCCCAAAACGAGCAGACCGTACTCGTATCCAAATATCGGTGTACTGCAAAATCGGGGCACCGCCCAGGGAGGGTTCTTTTTCCTGGCGCCAAGAGTTGTCGTGCAACTGCCGCCAAAACCGGACGGCACACGGGAAACAAACCCGATCGGCGAATACGGGCCCGTCAGCAGCATCTATCATCGAGCCGATCTAAAAGTATTCAATGATCCCGACGACTACCCGATAAAGGGCGTTCAGCTGTCATCTCGACAACACGACATTGATTGGAGTCAGGTAAAGAACAGGGTCAATTGGGTCTACATCAGGGCAACAGACTTTGGTGGTAGCATAGACAGCAATTTCTTGGCTAACTGGTCAGATTCGGCTAAGGCCGGGATGCCGCGCGGGGCGTATCATACCTTCGATCCCTGCATGGCGCCGTCAGACCAGCTGAAGACGATTGAGGAGGAAGTCCCTGTAATGAAGGACGCCTTGCCCATTGCCATCGATGTTGCCTACCATTCGAACCGCGATTTCACCGAAAATATCACCACCTGTCCGAACCTGGGGGATGAGGCCGGAATCAAGAAATCCATTCTCGAGCTGGCCAACCAGTTGAGGGGTTACTACGGGAAGCTACCGATCATCGTTGGCGATAGCTGGGCATTCTCGAACCTCATAGATGATGACTTTCGTTCGTTTCCCATTTGGATGCACGAGATCGACAACGGCCATCCATCTGTCCGCCTTGCTGGAAGCAATCCTTGGACACTATGGCTGACGAGCAATGCCTCCGTGCTGCCGGGAACCCAAGGGCACTTTGATGAGAGCGTTTTTTTTGGAACGCCTGCCCAGTTTGCGGGCTTCCAAAAGGGTAGCGAGAACATAGCACTTTCGGCAGCTGGATCTGGCGAGAAATAGTCTGACAATGTGAAGCCGGCTCTATGACGCTTCCGCCAACACTGACGGTTTCCACTAATTGGCTCCTAAGACCGGAGTAACTCGAATGGGTTGTTTTAGCGAGGGGTATCTTGTTGCGTTTGGTATGTTGGCCTTGGCGACCTGTAACTACTACCCAGGAGTGGCCGTCGCGGGGACAGTGGGCCTTGTGTCTGATGAAACATCGCACGGCAGGGGCTGCCGGCAGGCAGCGGCATTGCCGACGCCAACCAACGGCGGACCGGACTTCGAGACTATTGATCCCGCGGTGGCAATTTCCTTGTGCCGTCAGGCGATCGCCGAAAACCCCACTGATCTCGCGTCCTACGCGTATCTTGCAAGGGCACTGGTAAAAGCCGATCGCAATCAGGAAGCCTTCGATCTGTTGCAGCCATTGCGCGAGAGCGGATCGGAAGCCGTCGAGGCGTATCTTGGAGTCATGTATGAGTACGGCTACGGCACCAAGCAAGACGATGCCGAAGCGGCGGTTTGGTATCGTAAAGCCGCGGAGCAAGGAAATGCGACCGCCGAGGACAATCTCGGCATCCTGTACGAAAACGCTCGAGGTGTCCTTCAGTCCTATGCCGAGGCGGCAAGCTGGTATCGCAAGGCTGCCGATCAAGGGCTTTCCAGCGCTCAGAACCATCTCGGCAATATGTATTATCAAGGACACGGGGTCACGCAGGACTATACCGAGGCAGCAAGCTGGTTCCGCAAGGCCGCGGATCAAGGAAACGTCGACGCACAGAGCGAACTGGCTGCAATGTACTACAATGGCCAGGGTGTGCCACAGGACTATACCGAGGCAGTTCATTGGTACCGCAGGGCCGGCGACCAAGGAAATGTTCGCGCTCAATACCTTCTCGGTCTACTGTATGGAAACGGATTGAATGTGCCACAGGACTACGCTGAGGCGGTGCTTTGGTACCGCAAGGCCGCGGATCAGGGCTATGCCGACGCCGAGAAAGAACTGGCCGATATGTACGTCAACGGCAAAGGCGTAGCACAGGACAACACGGAAGCGGCGCGATGGTACCGCAAAGCAGCCGACCAGGGAAACGTTGACGCAGGAGTGAACCTCGGAGTTTTGTACGCCAACGGTCGTGGTATGTCGAAAAACGAGGTTGAGGCGGTGCGCCTCTATCGCAAGGCAGCGGATCAGGGCAATGCCGTCGCCCAATATAACCTTGCTGGTATGTACAGCGAGGGTCGGGGCGTTACCCGTGACGATTCTCAAGCCCTGCGTTGGTATAGCAAAGCTGCCGACCAGGGTAATGCCCCCGCTCAAAACGCTCTCGGCATCATGTATGCAACTGGCCAGGGCATACCGCAGGATTACACGGAAGCTGTGCAATGGTATCGCAGAGCCGCTGATCAGGATGATGTCGATGGTCAAGGAAATCTCGCAGACGCCTATGGGAGTGGAGAAGGACTTCCGCAGGACTATATCGAAGCTCTGCGATGGTATCGCAAGGCTGCCGATCAGGGCAGTGCCCATTGGCAGGCAAGACTGGGCAGGATGTACGAACACGGCCACGGCGTGGCACGGGACTATGCCGAGGCACTGCGTTGGTATCGGAAGGGAGCGAACCAGGGCGATGCTGATGCACAATCGAAGCTTGCCGATCTCTTTAAAGATGGCCGGGGAGTGCAGCAGGATTATGCTGAGGCAGCCCGCTGGTACCGAAAGGCGGCAGATCAGGACGATGCGTCTGCTCAGTACAATCTCGGCACCTTATACTTCAGCGGCCGTGGGGTGCCGCAGGCTTACGACGAGGCGGTTCGCTGGTATATTAAAGCGGCTCGAGGTGGCGATGATGCGAGCCGCGAGATAATTGGGAAAGCGTATCTTAACGCTGACGATCCTCTGCATGCCGACCTCATCACGACCCCGGGTCTACAGACGGCCCTCAGTGAGGCCGCCGTCGATATCGGCGTCTCTTTCGAGGAAAGCAAGGTCGATTGCTTCTCGTATCTGGTCGACTGCGGCGAGATCGCCTGGCGGCGGCTGGATCTGGCGAAGGCGGCAAACTGGTACAGAATGGAGGCCGTTAGCAATCCAGAGGCGGCTTTCCGGCTCGGTCGCCTACTCGACGCTCATCCGGAACTTGCGCAGTCCGCGGGAGAAGCTCTCATCCATCTTCATGTCGCGGCGGATGCCGGCAATCCGGAGGCCGGCTTCATTCTGGCAACCCGTAACCTTTCTGCGGTGCCGCCCGGTGACCGGCTCGGCCGTGTCGAGGCAGCTCTTGCATCCCTTTCCCCGGAAACGGCGATCCGACTTGCCTTCGCAGGTGCCACTGGCCGCTTCAGCGATCCGGTCATTGCGCCAGCTTACCTTTATCTCAAGACCCGTGCCGACCAGGGCGTTGCCGAGGCGGCCGTCGGGTTGATCTACGTCTATGCCTTCTACGGGGCCTATGGCGAGGCGGAGAAGGTCGCGGGCACGCTTAGCAATGCCGACTGGTTCGAGTTGTCGGGCTGGGACTATTCGATCGACCACTTTCTCGACTTCTGGCTCGAACAGACCGGTAGGGGTAACCTCCCCAGGGAGGGTAGCCTCGACGGCGTGCAACACCTGCTTTCGACCCTGTCGGATAAGGGCAGCCAGACTGCGGCCAGGCTCCTGTCGAAGCTCGACGGCGTCAAGGAGGCCGCCGCCGCCCATCCCGCGACACAAGCACCAGCATCCGGACCAGTGATGCCGGCACTGACTGCGGCCGAATGGCAGGCGGCGATCGACCGCATCCAGACCCGAATTGCCGAGAAGCAGAGGCTTGGAGGCCTCTCCCCGCTGATTGTCGAACTCTACCGGGCGCTGTCCCGCGCCCAGGCCGCACTTGGCAAGAAGGAGGAAGCCGTCGAGTCGGCCCTGGTCGCGCTGTCGGCTGGCGAACAGATAAACGCTGCGACCCGCTATCAGACGGGCAGCTTGGTCTACCATCTCGAACAGTCATGCCAGTTGCGCAAAGCGAGCGAGTACCTGAACGGGCTTGAACAGAACGAACTGTCCCTTCTACTCGCTAAAGCCGCGGTCAACGACCTGCAGGATGCCAGAACGGAACTGACGGGACTTCCAGCCGGCCTCCAAGGTTGCTTCCGCGACCAGATCAGCGACCAGTATCGCGTACTGGCCGACCTGTTCATCCGGCAGGGGCACTTCCTCGAAGCGGAATGGGTTCTCGGTCAACTCAAGGACTTCGAGACCTACGAGTTCAATCGCGAGGAAAGAGCTTACGCCGGGGAGGCGTTAAGCCACACACCGATGACGGATGAACAGAACAGCGTGCTGGCACAGATCATGAGCTTGCCGCTGCAAGAACTCGTCCGGCTGAACCAAAGGTCGGAAGACCTTGACCGGGATACCGATCCGACTGACGCGGTCCGGATGGAAAAAACCGAGGTTGAAGACCAGTTACTCAAGGCAAAACAAGACCTCGATAGTCAGCTCGCGGCACTGAAGGACAACGTCACGAAGCTCAGGCCGCCGGATGAAGCTACGACCCTCAACGCGGCGCTCATGCCAGGAGGGGTTGAGAATCTTGCGAGCACGCTCAGGAAACTTCCGGCAAACACAGCAATCTTCTATACGGCAGTCCTGCCGGAGCGCATACACATCCTGATCACGACAAGCGCCGGAACAGAGCATTTGGTGGTCCCCATGCCGGAAACGCAGCTGAATGGCATGATCGGAAAGGCTCGCGCCGAGCTGCAGGACAGCACGAAAGATCCGATCCCCACTCTCCAGACGTTGTATGATCTACTTTGGAAAGCCGCCGATCCCGACCTGCGTAAGCTTGGTATCACCGATGTCGTGCTCTCGCTCGACCGCCAGCTGCGATATCTTCCGTTCGACGCCCTGCATGATGGCCAGTTCTATCTCGCCGAACGCTACCGCTTTAATCTCCTGACAGCAAAGGAAAACGCCCAGCTCGGTGTGCGAGGCGGCTTTCCCAATCTAACCGTCCAGGCGTTCGGAACATCACTGGGACGAAGCCCGAACTTCGAACCGCTTCCCAATGTGCCACAAGAGATCGACGGCATCGTCAAAGATCCCGGGGTTGACAGACTTGGTGTGCTGCCCGGCAATCGCTGGCTCGATGGCGCCTTCAATCGCAAGAACTTGGCTGCTGCTCTTGCCAGCAAGCCGCATCCGCCCATCGTTCACATCGCCACCCATTTTGCGGTAGGGGCCAGCGATGATACTTCACGCCTGCTGCTGGGCGACGGCCCGATGTCGCTGACGGATATCAAGAAGATCATAGCAACGCACCTTCCAGCTTTCCAGGATATCAGGCTTCTCGTGCTCTCGGCCTGCGAGACCGCCTTAGGGAATGGCAATGAGCTGGAAAGCATGGGCGCCGTTATGCAGGATAACGGCGTCGAATCGGTCATCGCCACGCTCTGGCCGATCGCCGACTCGTCAACCGCGGCATTCATGGTCCGCTTCTACACCTATCTCAATCTTGGCGTGCCCCGCGGTGAAGCATTGCAGCGCACTCAAATCGACTTCATACACAATAGACAGGACAGCCCGGTGGCCACGCAGCCCGATGCGCCCCCTGCCATCATCGCCTCGAACGCAGCCGAACTCACCCCCTCTTCAGCCCCCGCTCACATCTTCAACAACTTCTCACACCCGAGATACTGGGCACCCTTTATCCTCATGGGGCAATGGAAGTGAAACGGTCTGGCGTTGGGGCGGGATGGACCGCGTTCAAGAAGGACCCGACAGGCGATATGATAGGCAAAGGGGAGCTCACGTTCGATGCAAGACCCTATCTACAAGACGGTGGTCGCAGCCAAGATTGGTTTGCTGTTTTCGCATCCGGAGGGTGGCCGTGTCATGGCTGCGCTCCGGCTCGTGGAGATCTCGCAGTCCGACCTTGGGTGAAAATCGATGGCGATGCCCTGCAGTTCGACAGGGAATATGTGAAATGGTGGCGTCGCCTTAATGGAAGCCAGGATCTAAAGGGTGGTGCTGTCGGCTTTTCAGGCGTCAACCGACAATGCGATTTCACGCCAGGTGGTGACGGCCTGGGTGCGGAGTTGGCGATGATCAGTGGCAGAGAGATGTTTCCGATGAAGCTGAAAGAGGTTGGCGACCTGACCATGGACCGAGACGAAACGTTGACATTGTCGCGCTGACTTAAAGCACATCATTCGCCGCTCTCGGCGCCGTAGCGGCAGATGAGAATTTTCGGCACGGTTGTTCAATCCCTTGTGCGATCGATGCTCTACGCCCGGCATCAACTCGGCCTTCGCGGCGGAATACGAACGCAGCTTGTCAGTCACCAGCACCCGTGGGGTGGTACCCTGGTTCTTAAGCAGCCTGCGCATCAGACGCAGCGCTGCTGCCTTGTTCCTTCTGCTTTGCAGCAGGGCATCGAGGACATAACCGTTTGCATCGACGGCGCGCCACAGCCAGTATTTCTTTCCCTTGATCGTCACCACCATCTCATCGAGCTGCCACTTGTCGGCAAAGTGGCCTCGTGAGCGCCGCCGGAGCTGATGAGCGAACTTCAAGCCGAATTTTGCCGCCCATTCCGTGACGGTCTGAAACGTGACCGTGATGCCGCGCTCCGCCAATAGATCTTCGACGTCGCGCAGGCTCAGCGGGAATCGATAATACAGCCATACCGCATGGGCAATGATCTCAGCAGGAAACCGGTGGCGTCTGAAGTGAGCATGCGGGGCTTCGGTCATGACAGACCGAATACCAAGTCGATTCAAACCAGCCGGTTAAGGCGACGCCACCATTGCGGATTGAACGAACAATCAGCGCATATGTATGGCTGCTTGTCTTCTGGAAATCAGCGAGGCGCTAAGGCCAATCGCCCTCCCATTCGGAGGGCTCATACCTCGTTTTTCTTATTCTCTTTGAGCACCATATCGACCCTGCGCAGCAGGCTTTTCAACTCTGGCTCGCGGACATGAGCGGCGGCCTCATTGGGCGAGAACCACTGCAGGTGGCGCTGACCGCGCTCGGGAAAGCGCTCGACTAATTCGGCGACTTCAAGCAGATGAACCTGAACGACGGCGGGGACAGTATCGCCGGTATCGAGAGACTTCAAATAGGTGTAATAGCCAAAACTCTTCTTCCTGGCCTTTCCCTTGACGCCGGCCTCTTCCCAGGCCTCACGTTCGGCGACCTGATGCGGCAGCTTGCCAACGATCGGCCATCCCTTTGGAATGATCCACCGACGGCTGTCGCGCGAGGTGATCAGCAGGATTTCTACATCTTTCAGCACCGGCGAGCGCCTATAGCAGATCGCGGCATATTGCTCGATCGGCCGACCGGCGAAGAGCTTTTCTGCCGCGTCCGCCAAACGGCTGAGATAGGTCTTTTTACTCATGTGCGGTCACTGCAACCGGTTGGGCCGGGCCTGGAGTCCGGCTTTGCAGGAGTTCGCCGCGCTCCTCCAGAACGGGATAGGCGGCAGCGGCGACCAGATGGGAATTGATCTGTTTGAGATCACGTAGCAGGTCGAGGTGAAGAGAACTGGTCTCGACGGTCTCGATCCCGCCTTGCCGCAGGCGTTGGAAATGAGCCTCCGTACCCTCACGCTCCGCTTTGCGAAAGATAACCTTCTCCTCCGCCAGCATGCGAGCGGTGCTCTCGTTTTGGGTCATGAGCAAGGCCGACGTCGTGCGCAGGTTCGTCTGCAATCGATCGAACAGCCGCGCCAATTCAAGTTGGCCCTCCTTCGAGAAGTTCAGACCCCGGCGCAGACGTTTGGCCAGATGCGGCAAGAGGTTCTGATCGAGAACGTCGCCGGCGTGTTCCATATTCATCGAGAACAGCAGGATCTCGTTCAAGCGTCGTCTGTCGGCCTCGCCGAGTTCATCGGGATCGATCGAGGTGAGATAGGTCTTTACGGCCGCATTCAGACTGTCGAGGATATTGTCCAGCGACCGCAATCGCGTCAGCGCCTTTCGATCCGTATCCGACAGGGCAGTCTTGGCGCCGGCGAGCATTTCGGAGAGGACATCGACCAATCTCAATGCCTCCCGTGCTGCCGCGCCAAGCGCGACGACAGGCGTCTCCTTGGCAGCCGGGTCGAGATATCGGGGACGCGTCGGATCGGCCTCGTCAATCTTCCGCGGCAGCAATTTGGTCAGGAGATCGGCATAGGGCCGCAATAGCGGCATGAACACCATGGCCAAAACGACGTTGAAGGCGGTATGAAAATTGGCGACGGCGCGGGCGCTATCGCTATCCACCAGCGCCGACAGGCGCGTGACCGGTTCGAGAAAGCCGATCAGTGCGGCGACGCCGACAATGCGTGTCATCATATTGCCGATGGGCAGGCGTTTCACCGATAGATCGGTCCCCGATTGCCCTTCGATGAGCGGATTGATCGCGGTTCCGAGATTGGCGCCGAGAACAAGCGCAAAAGCCTGGTCGACATTGACAAGGCCCTTGCTCGCGAGAGACATGATGAGCAGCACGACGGCCACGCTGGAATGGGCGGCCCATGTCAGAATAGCGGCAAGGAGCATGCTCAGCACCGGCGTCGCGGCAATCGCATCGAGGACATAAGCCAGCGCCGTCGACCCCTCATACTGCGTCATCAAGTCGAGAAGCTGATGCAGCGCCAGAAGCATGAAGCCAAGCCCGATCATGACCCGGCCAAGATCGTGCACGCGTGAATTCCCGGTTCGGCGGAACATCAGCACGCCGATCAGGATCAGCGCCGGGGAAGCCGCCGCGACATTGAAAGACAACACCTGGACGATCAGGGTCGTGCCAACATTGGCTCCCAGCATGACGGCAAGCGCCGGCACAAGATCCACCAGGCCACCGGCCGCGAAGCCGGAAGCCATCAGGCCGGTTGCCGTGCTGCTCTGCAGGACGGCAGTGACGCCGATCCCGGCAAAAAACGCCTTGCTGCGATTGCTAAGCGCGCGGCCCAGAAAAGACCGCAGATCAGGTCCGAAGGCGCGCTGAATGCCGGTCTGGACCATACGCGTGCCCCAGAGCAGAAGGGCGATGTGGCCGGCCAGAGCAACGAGGCCGAGGATAAGCGCCATAATGGTCCTCCATAAGCCTGCGATCTCTCCCGAGACAAGCGCCGGGCATCAAGATTGCAGATTGTAAACTTTCATTAGCCGACTATGTTCTTTGTCTTTGCACCTTTTGCAAGGGCGGATTGTCATAAAACTGTCGTAAATCAAGTTTTTGTTTTATAAACAACGGGATACGGTCCCCCTATCCGCCTCTGATCGTCTCGCGCCAGACGAGGTCCGCCTGCATTGTCAAAGACTTGCCCTTGACAATGCCGCTTTCGGCCAACCAGGTTACGGCCTCACGTGCAATTGCCGTGACTGGCTGCGAAAACGTGGTCAGCCGGTAGGAAGACCAGGACGCCTGTTCGATGTCGTCGAAACCGACGACGCAGAGCTGCTGCGGGATCGACAAG
Source organism: Rhizobium sp. BK098 (assembly GCF_014193155.1). Classification (NCBI taxonomy): domain Bacteria; kingdom Pseudomonadati; phylum Pseudomonadota; class Alphaproteobacteria; order Hyphomicrobiales; family Rhizobiaceae; genus Rhizobium; species Rhizobium sp. BK098. The sequence goes on from NZ_JACHYY010000017.1 coordinate 26,483, forward strand.
GAAAACTGATGGCGAGCGGCATCCATGAAGCCACAGGCTAGCAGATCGGTCGCACAGAAGACGGCATCGGGCCGCTCCTTTCGTGTCAGCAGGCGCTGTGCCACGATCTGACCCGCCTCATATCCGGTCCAACCATGCCTTTCCACCACGACACTAAGACCGTGCTCGCGAGCGGCGGCTATAAAGCCCTCCTCCCTTGCCATGAGGCTTGGCGTACCAGCCTCAGAATTCGCAAAGGCGAGCCGCGCGCAGCCAGCACGCACAAACGCCGTTACCACACGTGCGGCCGCCTCGCGGTCGTCGAGATTGATGTGCAGCGGCCCCGACTGATCTTCATCGCGATTGATCAATACGAGCCGCTGTCCGCTCCGCAGACAGAGCTGCGTAATCGACTTGTCCGGCAGGCCTGAAAGGATCACGGATGCATCGGCCCGGTAGCGGATCGCCTGCTGCAGCGCTTTGTTGACGCTGCCGTCGGAACGATCGGTATTGATCAGCATCGCCACCTTTCCGGCAAGTTGCAAGTGCAGCGTCAGTTCGCGTAGAAGGGCGGAGCGATAGGGTGTCGCGACATCCGAAACGATGAGGCAGACGATGCCGCTTTCGTTGCGCATCAACCCACGGGCAAGATGATTGACCTGGTATCCCAACTCTTCCGCCGCCTGCAGGACCTTCTGCCTGGTAGCCTCGGAGACGCTCGCCCCCGGCGTGAAGGCGCGCGAGACCGCCGAGCGCGAAACACCTGCGCGCTGCGCCACTTCCTCAGCGCTGACAAAATCTCGTTGCGACACGGCGCCTCCCCTATTCGCCACAAGACTTCATCATAGTTTGCAATCGCGTGCAACACATTGATCATGTCGGCATTGTGAAACTTTTGTGAAAATTCGGGTTGACAGCGCAAGCCGAGCAATGCAGCATTTGCACACGCTTGCAAAAAGCGCTCGGCGTGGAGGCGCCGCATAGCAGGGAGGACATCATGCGATTGATCAACATGGCTGCGGCAACCCTTGCCGCGGGAATATCTCTTATTGCCTGGTCGGCCCATGCAGCCGGCGATCTCAATGTGATCTGCTCTGCCGATCCCGAAGTCTGCGATCTGATGAAGGGGCTGTTCGAGAAGCAGAGCGACATCAAGGTCAACATGGTTCGGCTTTCGGCCGGCGAAACGTACGCCAAGATCCGCGCCGAGGCGCGTAATCCAAAGACGGACATCTGGTGGGCTGGAACCGGCGATCCGCATTTGCAGGCCGCAGCCGAGGGCTTGACGCTGGAATATAAATCACCGCTTTTCGATCAGCTTCAGGGCTGGGCGAAGAAGCAGGCAGAAAGCGCCAATTTCCGTACGGTCGGCGTTTATGCGGGAGCGCTTGGCTGGGGCTATAACACGGACATCTTGAAGAAGAAGGGCTTGAAGGAGCCCAAATGCTGGGCCGACCTTCCTGACCCCTCCTATAAGGGCGAGATCCAGATCGCCAATCCGAACTCGTCGGGGACATCCTACAACACGCTAGCGACACTTGTGCAGATCATGGGCGAGGACAAGGCCTTCGATTACCTATCGAAGCTCAATGCCAATGTCTCGCAATATACCAAGTCTGGTTCCGCCCCTGTGAAGGCGGCTGCTCGCGGGGAATCGACGATCGGCATCGTTTTCATGCATGACGCGGTTGCACAGACCGTCGAAGGCTTTCCCATCAAGGCGGTCGCACCGTGCGAAGGCACGGGCTACGAGATTGGCTCCATGTCGATCATCAAGGGCGCCAGAAATCTAGATAATGCCAAGAAGTGGTATGATTGGGCGCTCAGCGCCGAGGCGCAATCGCACATGAAGGATGCCAAGTCCTATCAGCTTCCCTCCAACAAGTCGGCTGCCGTTCCGAAGGAAGCCCCGAAGTTCGAGGACATTAAGCTGATCGACTACGACTTCAAGAAATACGGCGATCCCACGATCCGCAAGGCCCTGCTTGCGCGATGGGACAAGGAAATCGGCGCCAAGGCCAACTGACGGCTTTTTCGACTGCCCTCGCAGGCCGGTTCCTCGCACATCCGACCTGCTTCATCTCTGAATTTTGCTGAATGGGATGCGAATCCGACCATGACCAATAGCAAACGCCGGCTGGATGTTGCGCTGATCTTCGGTACTGCTGCCCTGATACTACTCCCATGGTATCGCATCGAGGGCGGCTTCTTCAGCCTTGGCTGGTTAGGCAGCTTTCCAAGCGACCCCTCCACAGCGCCTGGGATCCTGCAGATTGCCAGCTACGGCCGATGGTGGCTCGCGATCGCCGCCGGGCTCCTAATGCTCGGTGGCATCGCGCGCTTCATATCCAGTCCGATGTCGCGCGGCGCGCTCATGACGCTTGCCGGTGCATTGGGTTTTGCCTTTTTGTCGCTGCAGGGACTCGCGATCACGTCGGCGGGCTGGAGCTGGTCGATCTGCGAGACCATCTTCGGTGCGCTGGCGGACGGCCAACCAGCGATGGGTGCCGGCGCCATTATCCTAGGCATCGTCTTCGTCCTGCTCTTTTCATTTGGCCTTGCCGAACGCGGCGTAATGAAGGGCGATGCCTTCGTTGTCAGTGCCGTCACCATGCTGGTCGTGCTGGTCGCGATCTTTGTGTTCTATCCCGTTGGCAGCATGTTTGTCGGCGCTTTCCAGTCATTCGACGGATCGTTCGATCCCGGCGGCTTCACGACGAACATCCAGGATCCGTCGATCTGGAGTCTTGGCTGCGTGGTTGGCGGCGACCGTTGCGGTGTGGCCTGGCGCACACTCTTGCTGGCGATCCTGACGGCAGGCGCGTCGACGCTACTTGGGCTCTGCTTTGCCCTTGTCGCCACTCGCACCCGCTTTCCCTTCAAGAAGGGACTGAGGCTTCTCACGATCCTGCCGATCATCACACCGCCCTTCGTAGTCGGTCTGGCGCTGACCCTGCTGTTCGGACGGGCCGGTGTAGTCACCCAAGCTGCGGCCTCGATCTTCGGAACCGAACCCAGCCGCTGGCTCTATGGCCTGACGGGTATCTGGATCGCGCAGGTTCTTTCCTTTACGCCAATTTCCTTTCTTGTCCTCATCGGCGTGGTCGAAGGCGTCAGCCCGTCGATGGAAGAGGCGTCACAGACCCTGCGCGCCAATCGCTGGCGCACGTTTTGGCGCGTGTCCCTGCCGCTGATGAAGCCGGGTCTCGCAAACGCCTTCCTGATCGGCTTCATCGAAAGCATGGCGGATTTCGGCAATCCGATGGTTCTCGGCGGCAGCCACGGGGTTCTGTCGACAGAGATATTCTTCAGTGTCGTCGGCGCACAGAACGATCCGTCGCGCGCGGCAGTCCTTGCCATGATCCTGCTCGTCTTCACGCTCAGCGCCTTCCTCGCGCAACGCCTCTGGCTACAGGGCAAGAGCTTTGCGACGGTGACAGGCAAGGGAGATTCGGGCGCTCATGGCGCCCTGCCCCGCGGCCTCTCGATCGCGGTCCATACGCTCGTCATCCCCTGGATGGTGTTCACCGTCGTTGTCTACGTCATGATACTCTTCGGCGGCTTTGTCCGCACCTGGGGTCTCGACAACACGCTGACGGTGGAACATTACGTCAAGGCCTTCTCGATCGGCCTACGTGACGATGGCGGCATCGCCTGGACCGGTGTTGCCTGGAACTCCTTCTGGACGACGATGGAGATCGCCCTGATCTCCGCGCCCTTGACGGCTGCCGTCGGCCTTCTGACGGCCTATCTGATCGTGCGCCAGAAATTCGTCGGGCGCGGCCTGTTCGAATTCGCGCTGATGATGAGCTTTGCCATCCCCGGCACGGTCATCGGCATCAGCTACATCATGGCCTTCAACCTGCCGCCGCTGGAGATGACCGGGACTGCGCTCATTCTCATTGCCTGCTTCGTGTTTCGCAACATGCCGGTCGGTGTGCGCGGCGGCGTTGCCGCCATGAGCCAGCTCGACAAAAGCCTCGACGAGGCATCGCTGACATTGCGGGCCGACAGCCTGCGCACCATCCGGAAAGTAATTCTGCCGCTGCTGCGGCCGGCGATTACCGCAGCACTTGTCTATTCCTTCGTACGGGCCATCACCTCGATCAGCGCCGTTATCTTCCTCGTCAGCGCCCAGTACAACATGTCCACGGCCTATATCGTCGGCCTGGTCGAAAACGGCGAGTATGGCATCGCAATCGCTTATTCCTCCGCCCTTATCGTCGTCATGATATCAGTCATTGCCGGGTTCCAGCTGCTCGTCGGAGAAAGGCGGCTGCGGCGCGTAAACCGCGTCGCGATGACGCCGTCGCCGACCGCGCCCGCATCCATCGTTCAGGAGAAAACCGCATGAATCCGAAGGCTCCCGGTTCCGTCGTCTTCGAGAATGTTCGAAAAACCTTCGGCGCGTTCACGGCCATTCCCGATCTGTCGCTCACCATCGAGCCCGGCACGCTCGTCACCCTGCTCGGCCCTTCCGGCTGCGGCAAGACGACGACGCTTCGCATGCTGGCGGGGCTGGAACACCCCTCCTCCGGCCGCATTCTGATCGGCGGCAAGGATGTCACCATGCTTCCGGCCAATGAACGCGACGTCTCGATGGTCTTCCAGAGCTATGCCTTGTTTCCGCATATGACGGCGCTCGACAATGTCGCCTATGGACTGGAATCCTCCGGCATGAAACGCAGGGACGCACGCGAGAAGGCGGAAGGTGCGCTTGGCCTTGTCGGCCTTGCCGGCATGGGCTCGCGTCTTCCGGCCGAACTTTCCGGGGGCCAGCAGCAGCGTGTCGCCGTGGCGCGTGCGCTCGTCGTCGAACCTCAGGTGCTGCTTCTCGACGAGCCGCTTTCCAATCTCGATGCTCGGCTGCGCCGGCGCGTCCGGACGGATATCCGCGAATTGCAGCAGCGGCTTGGCTTTACTGCCGTCTATGTGACCCATGACCAGGACGAAGCACTTGCCGTATCCGATCGCATCATCGTCATGAAGGATGGCGGCATCGCGCAGCAGGGTGCACCGCGCGAGCTCTACGATACGCCAGCCTCCGCCTTCATTGCCGACTTCATGGGCGAAGCCAATGTCGTGCCATGCGATGTCGTCGAAACCGACGGCGATGGCGTCACGATCACGATCCAGGGACTTCGCCACAGGGTCAACAGCCGTTCGGTCAAATGCGGTTCCGCGCAGCTCGCCGTGCGGCCGAACGCGATCATTCTGACGCCAGGAACAGGCAACGGCCAGTTCAATGGCCAGATCACTCATTCCGCCTATCTCGGCGATCACGTCGAGTACGAGGTAAAGACCGATCGCGGATCGCTCTTCGTTGTCGATGCAACGGTCGATTCCGCCCTTCCTCCCAACACCGATGTCACGATCGCTTTCAAGGATCGCGGCATTGCCGTCATCGGCGGCTGATTGCCGTCAAACATCAGACGATTAAGGACCTAGCTGCATGACCTACGTTACCCTCGCCGATCTCGAAGCACGCCTCGTTCTTGCCGAGACCATCGCCCGCGAGGCCGGCAATCTCGCTCTCGACTATTTCAAGCGGCGCGAGACCCTGATCATCGAAACCAAGCGCGACCTGCAGGATGTTGTCTCGATTGCCGACCGGGAGGTTGAAAATCTCATCCGCGGAAGCATCCATACGGCGCATCCTCAGGACAGCATCCTCGGCGAGGAATATGGTCTGGAAACCGGCACCTCCGGCTACACCTGGGTCGTCGACCCGATCGATGGGACGAGCCCCTTCGTCAACGGCATGCCCAACTGGTGCGTTTCCATCGCAGTATTGCGTGACGGCACTCCCGTGATCGGCGTCATCTCGGCACCATGCCACGATGAGCTTTACGTCGCCGCGCACGGCAGAGGTGCCACCTTGAACGGCAAGAGCCTCAAGCTGGATGCATCGCGCAATATCCGCAACGCCGTGACTGGCATCGGCGCCAACAATCATGTCTCACCCGCCTTCGTCGCGAAAATGGTCGAGCAGGTTCTCGAAGCCGGCGGCAATTTCATCCGCAACGGCTCGGGCGCCCTGATGCTCGCCTATGTCGCCGCCGGCCGCCTGGTCGGCTATTACGAACCATACATGCATGCCTGGGATTGCCTGGCCGGCTATTGCCTCGTGAAGGAAGCCGGCGGCTGGTACCATCCCTTCCCGACGGAAGGCGAACGTCTGACCAAGGGATCGGTGGTTCTGGGTGCCGCCCCGGGTGCGATCGACGATCTGAAAAAGATAGCTGGCTTATAAGTTTTCCCGGTAGACAACAGTTGAGTAAGCATTAGTTTAAATGAACGCGCTTGCAAGTTGATCGTCACATCCGGCGGCAGTGCAGCGCAAAGCGGGTCGGCCGATCGAGGAGGATCGACCAAGCCGTTTCACGGAACGAATAATAATGGGAGGAAAAATGCCTAATCGCCTCGCGTGGAGCTGCCTTGTAGCGGCAGCAATTTCATTCGGAGGAACGTCGCACGCGTTTGCAGTGACCGAGCTGCAATGGTGGCACGCAATGTCGGGCGCCAACAACGAAGTCGTCGAGCAACTGGCCAAGGAATTCAACGAGGGCCAAAAGGACTATAAAATTGTTCCGGTGTTCAAGGGCACCTATCCGGAAGCGCTGAATGCCGGTATTGCGGCGTTTCGCTCCAAGCAGGCGCCGGCGATCCTGCAGGTCTTCGACGCCGGCAGCGGCGTGATGATGGGTGCGGAAGGCGCGATCATGCCGGCGGCCGATGTGTTGAAGAAGGGGGGCTACACGTTCGACAAATCACAATACTTGTCGGGCATCGTCTCCTATTATTCAAAGCCGGACGGCACGATGCTGTCCTTCCCCTATAATTCGTCTTCGCCGATCCTCTACTACAACAAGGACACCTTCAAGAAGGCTGGGCTCGACCCCGAGAATCCGCCGAAAACCTGGCCTGACGTCTTCGAGGCCGCCAAGAAGATCAAGTCGAGCGGCGCATCGGCCTGCGGCTTCACCTCGACCTGGCTCACCTGGATTCAGACCGAGAATTTCGCAGCCTGGAACAATGTCAGCTACGGCACCAACGAAAACGGGCTGGGCGGCACCGACGTCAAGCTGGCGTTCAATGCACCGCTCTTCGTCCAGCATTTCCAAGCGATCGCCGATCTTGCCAAGGATGGCACCTTCCGCTACGGCGGCCGCACCTCGGAGGCCAAGCAACTCTTCACCTCGGGTGAATGCGGCATTCTGACGGAATCGTCTGGCGGCCTTGGCGATATCATCAAGAGCGGCATGAATTACGGCATCGGCCAGCTTCCCTATTATGATGGTGAAGGCCGGCCGCAGAACACCATCCCGGGCGGCGCCAGCCTCTGGGTTTTCGCGGGCAAGAGCGATACCGAATACAAAGGCATCGCCGAGTTCTTCCATTTCCTCTCACAGACCAAGATCCAGGCGCGCCTGCATCAGGTTTCGGGTTATCTGCCGGTGACAATGGCCGCCTACGAGGAAACCAAGAAATCCGGTTTTTACGACAAGAATCCCGGCCGCGAGACGCCGATCCTGCAGATGCTCGGCAAGGCTCCCACGACCAACTCCAAGGGCGTTCGCCTCGTCAACCTGCCGCAGGTGCGCGACATCATGAACGAGGAGTTCGAGGCGATGCTGGCCGGCAAGGAAGATGCCAAGACGGCACTCGACAAGGCCGTCGAACGCGGCAATGCCGCTATCCAGCAAGCCATCGGCAACTGATGCACTGATACGGTTTGGCCCGCGGCCACCAAGGCTGCGGGCAGTTTCCCATCACAGGAGATCGCCGTGCAGCGCGTCGTCTTTCCAAACAAGATCCTTCCTTATTTCCTGGTCGCACCGCAGATCATCCTGACGGTCGTCTTCTTTTTCTGGCCGGCAAGCCAGGCGCTTTATCAATCGACACAGCGCGAAGACCCCTTCGGGCTGAAGAGCGGCTTCGTGGGGTTTGCGAATTTCCGCGCGATTTTGTCTGACGGGACCTATCTGCATTCCCTGCAGGTGACGGTGATTTTCAGCGTTGCGACGGCGCTGCTGTCGATGATTGTTGCGCTCGCGCTCGCCACTGCTGCCGACAAGGTGGTGCGCGGACAGACGCTCTATCGTGCGCTGCTGATCTGGCCCTACGCGGTCGCACCCGCCGTCGCCGGCATGCTCTGGCTGTTCATGTTCAACCCGGCCATGGGCACCTTGGCCTATATTCTGCGCCGCAATGGCTTTGCCTGGGATCCGCTGCTGAACGGCAACCAGGCACTGGTGCTGGTCATTGTCGCCGCCGCCTGGAAACAGATCAGCTACAATTTCCTGTTCTTCGTCGCGGGGCTGCAGGCAATCCCCAAATCATTGCTCGAAGCGGCCTCCATCGACGGTGCTCGCGGCAATCGGCGCTTCTGGACGATCGTCTTTCCGCTGCTAGCGCCGACGACCTTCTTTCTCCTGGTGGTCAATACGGTCTACGCCTTCTTCGACACCTTCGGCATCATCCATGCCGTCACCGGCGGCGGACCGGCAAAGGCGACAGAGACCCTGGTCTACAAGGTCTACAATGACGGCTTCGTCAATCTCAATCTCGGCTCGTCGGCAGCCCAGTCCGTCGTCCTCATGGTGATCGTGATCGCGCTGACGGCATTCCAATTCCGCTTCGTCGAGAAGCGCGTGCATTATGCGTGAGGCGAGACGATGATTGAAAAACGCCCCATCGCCAATCTGATCGGCCATCTGATGCTGATCATCGGCATTATCATCGTCGCCTTCCCGATCTATTACACCTTCGTCGCCTCGACGATGACGTCGGCCGAGATTTTGCGGCCGCCGATCTCGCTGCTGCCCGGCGGCCATTTCGCCGAAAACTATGGCGAGGCGCTGAACGGCGGTGTCGAGCGCGTGGTCGGCGTCAGCCTCGAGCGGATGCTCTGGAATACATTTGTCGTTGCAGTCGTCATCGCTGCCGGCAAGATCGCGATCTCTTTCCTGTCGGCCTTTGCCATCGTCTTCTTTCGCTTTCCACTGCGGATGGTGTTCTTCTGGATGATCTTCGTCACGCTGATGCTGCCGGTGGAGGTGCGCATCTTGCCGACCTACAAGGTTATCGTCGATCTTGGAATGATCGACACCTATGCAGGTCTGACTTTACCGCTGATGGCGTCGGCAACGGCGACATTCCTGTTCCGGCAGTTCTTCCTGACGGTGCCGGGGGAGCTGCTGGAAGCCGCCCGCATCGACAATGCCGGCCCCTTTCGCTTCATGCGCGATATCCTATTGCCGCTGTCGAAGACCAATATCGCAGCCCTTTTCGTGATCCTCTTCATCTACGGCTGGACGCAATATTTGTGGCCACTGCTCGTCACCAACGACGCGAAGATGTCGACGATCATTATTGGGCTGCGGAAAATGGTGGATTTCGCCGATGCGGCGACACCCTGGAATTTCGTGATGGTGACGGCGATCCTGGCGATCATCCCGCCCATTCTCGTCGTCGTGCTGATGCAGCGCTGGTTCGTCAAAGGTCTTGTGGAGACGGAGAAATAATGGCTGGGATCACCCTCAAGGATGTCCGCAAAACCTATGGCGGCAACGTTGATGCAATCAAGGGCGTGTCGCTCGATATCGCCGACGGCGAACTCGTCGTGCTGGTCGGGCCTTCCGGCTGCGGCAAGTCCACGCTCCTGCGTATGATCGCAGGTCTTGAAGCCATCACATCCGGCGAAATCAATATAGGCGGCCGCATCGTCAATCGTCTGGAACCCTCCGAACGCGACATCGCGATGGTCTTTCAGAACTATGCGCTTTATCCGCACATGACCGTGCGCCAGAACCTGGCATATGGTCTGAAGAACAGGAATGTGCCAGCTGCGGAAATAGACCAGCGCATCCAGTCGGCAGCTCGATCGCTGGAGATCGAATCTTTCCTCGAGCGCAAGCCACGTCAGCTCTCCGGCGGCCAGCGGCAACGTGTGGCGATGGGCCGTGCCATCGTGCGCGAGCCGGCGGCGTTCCTGTTCGACGAGCCGCTCTCCAATCTCGATGCCAAGCTGCGGGTGCAAATGCGTGTCGAGATCAGACGGCTGCAACGATCTCTCGCGACCACGAGCGTCTATGTCACCCATGACCAGATGGAGGCCATGACGCTGGCCGATCGCCTGGTCGTCTTGAATGGCGGGCGAATCGAACAGGTCGGCACACCCATCGAACTCTATGAACGACCCGCCACGACCTTCGTTGCGACCTTCATAGGCTCGCCTTCCATGAACCTTCTGAAATCTACCGAAAGCAGCACAATTGCGCTTTCACCCGGCGGCCGCCTTATCGGCGCTGACACGACGATCGGCGTTCGGCCCGAGGACCTTCACCTGGCCGATGGCGCGAGCGATGCGGCGTTCAGCGCAAAAGCGCGTGTCCAGGCGGTGGAGCTCGTCGGGGCGGAAAGCTATGTCTACGGTGCTCTGGCGGATGGCCAAACCATCGTCTTTCGAGTTTCGGGGCGGTCCCGGATCGCAATTGACAGCGAATGCGTGGTTGCCGCTTCCGCCGACAGCCTGCATTTCTTCGACGGTCACGGGAACCGATTAGACCGCGCATAAGCAGTTCAAATCTTGTGATGAGACTGTCGGAGAGCGCCGTTTTGCGGATGTCTCGGCTTTCCATGTCGGGCCCCGTCATTTATGACGGATTTATGACAACGCCTGTTTGGAGTGCGGAAAGTGAACTGGTTTCGTAGACTGATGCCGAGAGAAGACCGTTTTTTTGATCTTTTCTCTCGACATTCGCGCACGATCGTCAGCGCGGCGGAAGCTCTGAACGAATTGCTGGCTGGCAAAGACACGGAGCAGCACTGCCAGCGCATCGTTGAGCTCGAGAACGAGGCCGATGACATCACGCGCGAAGTTCTGCTTGCCACTCGGCGCAGTTTCATCACGCCCTTTGACCGTGGCGACATCAAGGATCTCATCATGTCAATGGACGATGCGATCGACATGATGCACAAGACGGTCAAGACCATCCGGCTATTCGAACAGGACAGCTTTGATCCCGGTATGCAGGAAATGGGCAAGGCGATCGTCGAGGCCGCAAAACTGGTAGCCGAGGCAATCCCTCTCCTTGATCGCATGAGTGCCAACTCTTCTCGCCTCAGCGCGCTCACTGAAGAGGTCGTAAAGGTCGAGGGTCGCTCCGATGAGCTACATGATCAAGGTCTAAAAGATCTCTTTCGCCGGTATGGCGGCACCAATCCAATGGCATACATGATCGGCAGCGAGATCTTTGGTGAATTGGAGAAGGTGGTAGACCGTTTCGAGGATGTCGCCAATGAAATCAACGGCATCGTAATCGAGAACGTCTGATGGAGGCCACTCTCGCTTTCCCATTGCTGGTGGGCCTCATCGCGGTGGCATTGTTCTTCGATTTTTTGAATGGGCTGCACGACGCAGCCAACTCAATTGCCACCATCGTCTCGACCCGGGTCCTGCGACCGCAATACGCCGTGTTATGGGCCGCATTCTTCAATTTCATCGCTTTCCTGTTCTTCGGGCTCCACGTCGCCGAAACCCTCGGCACCGGCATTATCGATCCCAACATCGTCACGCCACAGGTCATCTTCGCCGCCCTGATAGGGGCGATCATATGGAATATCGTGACCTGGGTACTGGGCATCCCATCAAGCTCGTCGCATGCTCTGGTCGGTGGCCTCGTCGGTGCCGGCGTGGCGAAGATTGGCATGGATGCCATTGTTTGGTCCGGCCTGCTGAAGACGGCCGGCGCCATCGTCATGTCGCCACTGCTTGGCTTCGTGCTCGCGCTCTTCCTCGTGCTGTGCGTGACATGGATATTCGTTCGCCAGACGCCTTTCGCCGTCGACAGCACCTTCCGCGTCCTGCAATTCGTCTCCGCTTCTCTCTACTCCCTCGGCCATGGCGGAAACGACGCCCAGAAGACCATGGGCATCATCGCCGTACTGCTCTACTCCCAAGGTCATACCGGTGCGGAGTTCCACGTGCCCCTGTGGGTGGTGTTATCCTGTCAATCCGCGATGGCGCTCGGGACACTGTTTGGCGGTTGGCGGATCGTGCACACGATGGGCTCGAAGATCACGAGGCTCAATCCAATGCAGGGCTTTTGCGCTGAGACCGGTGGCGCCTTGACCTTGTTCGCCGCGACATGGCTTGGCATCCCAGTCTCGACGACCCATACGATCACGGGCGCAATCGTCGGTGTCGGCGCCGCGCGGCGGATCTCGGCGGTTCGATGGGGATTGGCGAGCAATATCGTCGTCGCATGGATAATAACCCTGCCCGCGGCGGCGGCTATCTCGGCAATAGCCTACTGGATCACGAACTGGGTGTGAATCGGCGTCGCCGAATGACCCCGCCCATCCTTGAAATATCAACAGCTTGTGACGCCGATTTGCCCCTAATCATCGCGCCGATTCACAGCCAGCATTTCCGTTTGCGCCTTCCCGATCTTTGCGGCGACCTGTTGGTCTAGAGCGTTTCTGATTTTGTTAGAATCGCAGATTCCCTTTTGCTGTGGAATGTGATTCAAGATGCTGGCTGAGAGGAGGTCAGCATCGATGGTCGCACCTCTTTCGAATGATCTGCGTGAACGTGTCGTGGGCGCTGTAGCGGCGGGAGAGAGCTGCCGCTCGGTGGCGGTGCGGTTTGGTGTCTCGGTCTCATCTGTGGTGAAGTGGTCGCAGCGGTATCGCCGCAGCGGTTCGGTCGCGCCCGGTCAGATGGGAGGGCATCGCAAACGTCTTTTGGAACCACATCGCGCTTTCATAGCCGAGCGGATTGCGCAGAGCCCGCAAATCAGCCTGCATGGTCTCAAGGACGAACTGGCGGTCAGAGGCGTCATTGTCTCGCATGACGCCGTTTGGCGTTTCCTGCGCCGCGAGGGGCTGCGCTTCAAAAAACGTATGGCTCGCCCGTCTGCAAGTGGTATGAAAGAGCCTGATCAATCTGCACCAACGTATCCGGTCTCAAAGCATGCCTTGGCCAAGATGGAGCTCCGCACGCCCTGATCCTCATAAACGCTTCGGCGAGGTCCGCCATCTTTTTGATCGGGTTTTCAAGGCGTCGTCTAACTGTCAGGCCATCTTCCTCATTCCACCCGCAGATACTCGCGAGGCAGCAACGCCTCGACTACGACACGGCGGCTGTGTGTTCGAACATCACACGTTTCTGCAACACTGCCCAAATGATGCGCGCCATCTTTGCCGCCAATGCGACGATAACGATGTTTGGATGAGCGCGCGCGATCAGTCCTCGTAGCCACGCTCCAGTTGCGGTCTGGGTTCGTGCCAGATGCGGCATGGCGGCCCTGGCCCCATGGATCAGCATGCGACGCAGGGCTTCTGTTGCAAACTTCCTGGTTACTGGTGACATGGCATTGATCTCCGGAAGTCGCGGAGATTGGCAATGTTCAAAGGTCGGCATTTCGAGCAGTCGGTGATCTTGCTGTGCGTGCGCTGGTATCTGAGCTATGGCCTGAGCCTGCGCGACCTGAAGGAAATGATGGCCGAAGGCGGCATCAGCGTCGATCATTCGACGATCCATCGCTGGGTCGTCCACTTTGCGCCCCCGTTGGCGGATCGGTTCAATCGGCGCAAGCGCGCCATCACTGGCAAGCGGCACGCCGACGACACCTATATCAAGGTTCGCGGCCGATGGACGAATCTCTATCGCGCCATCGACAGCAACGGCGACACGGTCGAGTTCTTCTTCAGCGAGAAGCGCAACCCGCCGGCTGCCAAATGCTTCTTCAGAAAGGCTTTCGCCCGGCACGGCCGGTCGGAGCGCATTGTCATCGATGGCAGCCAGACCAACCGGGAAGCGATCATTTCCTGTGACACCACAAGCCGCCTTCAGGATCGGTCCTGCCGTCGCCCTGAATCCCTATGCATTCGACAGAGTCAGTATCTGAACAACCGCATCGAGCAGGATCACCGGCGCATCAAGCGGCGTGTCAGACCGATGCTCGGCTTCAAGTCATTTAAATCGGCCATAGCAACATTGTCCGGAATTGAGATGATCCACATGCTACGAAAGCGCCAATTGCAGGACGCTTACGCTGCCAACCCGTCAATCTCTGATCAGGTTGAGAGCCTGGCTGCCGCGTTCTGAGCAGCCGTGGCAATCGGTCGACGCGACTACCTCAAATTTTGCAACAGAACCGATGAAAGGGCCGTGCTCGTAGATCATTCCACGATTTATCGCCGGGTCCGGAAATAAGCGCCGGAAATGGAAAGCGGTTGCGCTCGCACTGGCGCCGGCCGCAGTCAACAAGCTGGCGCGTCGATGAAACCTACGTTAAGGTGCGCGGACAATGGACCTACCTTTTCCGGGCCGTCGATAAATTCGGCAACACCATCCAAATAATAAACCGGACCAAGCATCGTGAAACTCGATGGGCGGTATTTTATATGAAGTTCTCCCTGCCATTGTTGCCAACGAATGCGATTGCGTCGATTTCGACTAGATATCCGTAGTGAAGTTCAGGCACTGGCACAACGGTGCGGGCCGGTTTTGCGTCCCCCAGTCGCTGCGCATAGATCTGATTGAAGCGCGGCCAGTTGCCGACCCCAACTATGTAGGCGGTCACTCTGACGAGGTCAGCCGGGGCGCCGCCCGCAGCCTTCAAGATTGCCAACACGTTGTCGATTGCCTGTTCGACCTGCGTCTCGAAGCTGTCGTCATGGAGCGGCGCCCCGTCCGGCCGGATAGGAAGCTGGCCGGAGATGAAGATATGTTGAAAAGCGACCTTTGCCTGCACATAATGCCCTGCCGGGGCCGGAGCGTGATCTGTACTGACGTTAATAGGTGCGGACATCACCAACCTCCAAAGCGCGGCCAGCAGGCCTCGACCACTTGCGAATGCCCGCGCACGACATGATATGCGTCATGCTGCGCAGCGGTTGCACATGCATGGTTCGGCAGAATCCTCACCCGTTCCCCCACCGCAAGATCGGGCAGCTGCGCACCCGACCCGGGACGAACTGCGATAATTCCGTGCTCCTGATTGGCGTCGGCAACAATAATGTCGCCATAAAGGTTGCCATCGATGTCACAGACTAGACCGTAGCCCTGATCAACAGCCTGCTTGGCCGTGCCGCGATCACGCGAAAGCGACATCCACCCGCCGTCAGTGATGATCCAGCCCTTTTCACGCTGATGTCCGATTACCGTCGCAAGAACGCTGAGCGCGATGTCGCTGACCTGGCAGATGCCGATGCCGGCCATGACCAGATCGAAGAAGACGAACACGCCGGCGCGGACCTCCGTCACACCGGAAAGATCCGTCGCATGATGCGCGGTTGGGGTCGAGCCAACGCTAACGACTGGGCAAGATAGACCGGCGGCGCGCAGGACCCGCGCGGCCTCCACAACGGCCAACCGCTCCGCTTCGGCATAGCGCTGCTGCGCTTCTACGCCGCCGCCCTTATAACTATCGCCGGCATGGGTCATCACCCCCCGCAATTCGGCGCCCGCCGCCAGCGCTTGCCCGACTTCCAGAAGCAAGGCCCGATTGGCTGGCGCAATCCCGGACCGATGCCCGTCGCAATCGATTTCGATCATGGCCGGGATGGGTATTCCCGCATTCAGGGACGCCTCGGCGATCGCATGGGCCTGATCAACGCTGTCGAGAACGACGACCAGATCGCCCCCCTTCTCTCGCAGCGCCAGAACACGGGCAATCTTGGAAGGCGTGATCCCGACCGCGTAGATCATGTCGCGAACGCCTGCGGACGCAAATTGCTCTGCTTCCTTTAGCGTGGAGACTGTTGCCGGGCCTTCGGGCGTCGTCATCACCCGGCGGGCTACCTCGGCAGACTTGGCTGTCTTCAGATGCGGGCGCAGCGAGACGCCCAGACCATCCAGCCGGCTCCTCAGTCGCTTGATGTTCCGCTCCATCCGCTCGGCGTCCAGCACCAGACAGGGCGTCTCCAATGTTTGAAGCGTCATTTCCGTTTCCGTGTGGGCGGTCGTCGCAACCGTCTGTTCCATCCGTTCCATTTCCGTTTGCCTTTGATCTTGCTTTCTTTGCAGTCCTGACGGCGTCAAAATCCGAGGATGGATTTCGTCTCGAGATATTCCTCGAGCCCATAGACCCCGTATTCACGCCCGTTGCCCGACCGCTTGTAACCACCAAAGGCGGCTGCTCCGTCCCAAGCCGGATAGTTGATATGAACCTGGCCCGCCCGGATCCGCGCCGCGACCCTTCGCGCCCGTTCTAAATTGGAGGACTGCACATGGGCGCCGAGACCATAGACGCTGTCATTGGCAATCGAGACAGCGTCATCCTCATCCCTATAGGACATGATGGAAAGCACGGGGCCGAAGATTTCCTCCCGCGCGATCCGCATGTCGGGCGTCACCTCGGAAAAGATCGTCGGCCTGGCAAAGAAACCATGGTTCAGTCCGTTTGGGCGCCCGAGGCCGCCGCACAACAGCTTGGCGCCGTCATCGATGCCGGCTTGGATCATCGTCTGGACACGCTCGAACTGGGCGCGATTGGCAATAGGTCCCATGTTGGTTTGCGGATCACGCGGGTCACCAACAACGAGTGCGCGCGCAGTCTTCGCTGCCAAATCTTCGACCTCGGCAAGCCGATGCGCGGGAACGAGCATCCGGGTCGGCGCACTACACGACTGGCCGACATTGCGCATGCCGGCCAGCACGCCCTTTGCAACTGCCTCGTCTAAATCGGCGTCATCAAGAAGAATATTGGGTGATTTGCCGCCGAGTTCCTGAACGACCCGCTTGACGGTGGGTGCAGCGGCCTGTGCGACGAGCACGCCCGCGCGCGTCGAGCCGGTAATGGAAATCATGTCGACCTCCGGATGGCTGGCAAGAGCCGCTCCGACGCTCTCACCTGTGCCATTGACCAGATTGAACACTCCCGATGGCGTACCTGCATCATGCATCAGCTGTGCAAAAAGGAGGGCGCTGTAAGGCGAGAGTTCGCTGGGCTTGAGCACGATCGTGCAGCCAGCAGCGATGGCCGGGGCCACCTTGGCGGTGATCTGATAAAGCGGCCAGTTCCAGGGCGTGATCAAGGCACAGACGCCGATGGCTTCCCTAGTCGTCGCTCGTGTCCCATCGACCGCAACGAAGGGATATTTCTCGAGAACCTCCATCTGAACCCGTATATGCTCGGCCGCAAAAGGCACCTGTGACGCGCGTGCAAAGCTGATCGCGGCTCCCATTTCCGTGACGAGGGTCTGCGCAAAAGCCTCGGCGCGCTCCTTCAGAAGGGAATGCATCCTGCCAAGCAGACTAATCCTTTCCGGCACAGGCATTTGCGAAAATTTCGGAAATGCCTTGCGGGCGGCCGCAACGGCGATGTCCACGTGGCGGGCTCCTCCCGCTGCAATCTGCCCGGTCACCGTTTCCGACGTCGGATCGATGACGGGTAGACGGGCCACATCCCTGAATTCCTGCCACTGGCCGTCAATGTAGAAACTGCTTTCTCTCTCAATCATAAGGGTTTCCTTGCGCTACAACATGACGGCCATTTCGCGGGGGCTAAAGTGGCCTGGAGGGTAAAAAGGGCGGGCAACCGACGGAGGCGGAACGTCGTTACCAAGCAGTCTTGACTTCAAGCCTCGCACTTGAGGTGTGGCTCGCAGCGGCTCTAGCCGAGCGCCTGGCTCACCAGCGAATAGGTGGGCGTCCCCGATGATTTTCCGATCGCGGATATGAACCATCCTTGTAACACGGTCACCCAACAGGTGCCTCGTCGTTGCAACGGCTTTGGCTGTCGGTCATATCCTAGTCAGTTCCGCTACAGGTGTGGCATCGATAGTATTCGAAGATGGCGAGGCATTTGCATTCTCTCTTTCGTCCTATCACTGCTCTAAACGCCTTTTCACGTTTTCGATCCCAAACACAGGGCTTGTCAGAACTGGAATGCAGTGTGTCATTCGCCGCACCGCACGCGCCATCGATGCTTGCGCCAAGACAATTACGTCGACCTTCTGCGACAGCTCTTCGAGAGCTTGGCGCAATTGCGCATCATGGGTCTGGACGTCCCCGCCGGCGAGGAGTTGAAACGCGCCCTGAACAAGCACATAGTCGATCATCACGTCCTTGCCCGCCTCATGTGCCTGGCGCTTCAGCAGATCCACCGTCAGGACCAGCGTCGTGGGTAAGGTCGCCATGACGCCTATGCGATTTCCATGCTCGACGGCGGCTTTGGCCATGCCTTCGTCAATGCGGAACAGCGGCACAGGGCAAAGCGGCGCAACCGCATCGACTGCCGGTCCGAGCGTCGAGCAGGTGACGACAATCGCATCTGCCCCGGCGTCGACTGCCGACCATATGTAGATCGCGAGCCTCCGTATCGTCAGATCGGACAACGACCCGCGCTCGATCGTATCCCTCAAGAGGCTCTCGTCGAGAACCGCGAATGGCTTCCAGTCGGGCAGATGTTGTTTCGCGAGGCCCTCAAACTCGGAAACAAGGCCCGAAACGGTATGGATGAACGCCAGGTTTCTGGCTGGAGCGCTTGGTATCGACATATGATTTCCATATAGCTTCCACGAAGATCTCGCTCATCTGCGGCCAAATCGCATCAGATGGCGCCCACTTCAATTTTCGATCTGTCCGTAAAACGCGACAACCGGAATGGGGTCGGATCGACGCATGGAGCGTCGCCCGCGACCAGATCCGCCGCCAGATGGCCAATGCCAGGGCCAGCCCCGAAGCCATGTCCGGAACAGCCTGCCGCCGCGTACACGCCTCCAATGCTGTCCACCGGTGAAATCACAGGTATGGCGTCCGGTGTGCAGTCGACATATCCACCCCAAGAGGACACGATGCCTGCATCGGCAACGGCGGGGAACAAGGCTTTTACCCGCGTCATTATGGTTGCCACCAGCCGCATGTCCGGAGCAGGATCGAGCACGCGGACACGTTCAAACGGGGTTGGCCTGTCGAGATGCCAGCGCTCGAGTGTTTCCGGACCCTGGAAGAACGAGCGGCCCATGCCGATCTCGATGGTACTCAGTCGCTTGATGAACATGGGCATAAACGGGCGCGCATAGCGGATGCTCTGCGGTGTGAGTTCGAGCTTCGCCCTGCCGCTGACGGCTACCGTGTAGCTGCCATCGATCCGGCGCGTCAGGGCACAGTCAGACGTATAGATTGCCCCGCCCAAATCCGGCGCAGGGCCAGTCCGTAAGGCGGTCTGACGGACGCTGGCCTGGGGCAGCGAAACCGCGTGCATGCGCAGGAAAGCGGAAGCCCAGGCGCCGGCTGCACAGAGTACCGCGCTGGTGCGGATGGTGCCATTCTCAGTGACGACGCCACTCACTTGCCCATTAGTGATGTCCAGGCCGCGTGCCGCGCAGTTCTGATGAATGGTCGCGCCATGCATGCGCGCGCCCTCAGCTATCCGGGGGGCGGCGAGCCATGGCTCGGCCTTGCCGTCGTCTGCCGCATGGACACCGCCCAGCCACTTGCGGCCGCCAGCCGCAGGAACGGCGGCGGTGGCCTCATCGGCCGTAAGCATCCGCGTATTGACGTCGAACCGTCCGGCAACCTCGCGCCATTTGTCCCATTCGGCGAGTTGCTTTTGATCGGAGCTCGCATAGACGAGCCCGCAACGGCGGAAGCCAAGGTCATGCCCGATCTCTTTGGTGAGCTGTTCCCACAGCCGCAGCGCCAGATTGGCGATCGGCAACTCACGCGCATCGCGGTTCTGCCGGCGGCACCAGCCCCAGTTCCGGCTCGACTGTTCGCAACCGACATATCCCTTTTCGATCAGCGCCACCGACAGGCCGCGCCGCGCCAGAAAGTAGGCCGCGCTGGCGCCGACAATCCCGCCGCCGATCACTACAACGTCCGCAGACTTGGGCAGCGCTTCATCACTGCAGATGTGGTGGATTGTAGGGGACATCGGCGCCTCGACGATCAACAGGAACTGGCAGTATCGGCAATTGGTGCCGCAGAATGCACCTACTGCATCAGCATTTCGGTATTTTGCGCCGAATATTGCCGGCATTCAGCGAATGACGCGGAAGAGGCGGCGTGAGCCTCGAAGCACGCGACAACGCCTGCACCGGCAGACCTGGACGGGAGCACGTGGTCTTCCGAGAATCTCTGGTCTTCACGGAGATGCTTCTGAGCGTCTCTTCTTGCGCTTCGCGCCCTGGTATGGTCCGCAGGATGACAGGTTTCGGGGAATGGCTTAGCTCTGCTGAACGACCGATTTGACGGTGTAAAGCTGCCGAAGGCGTCCACTACTGGCGGGCCTCGCCCACGAAGGGCTGACCCGATTTACGAACGTCTACCGCCTTGAATAGATTTGAACCCTCGGCCTCATATCTGCGATTTGCTCAGCGCGTTGAATTTTTATGGCAATGTTCTCTGTCGTTAGTAGAATGAGCCTCCTCGGTTACTATCAATGCACCACAGGACCGACATCGAGGCCGGAATAGGTCACGGCCTCCTTGACGACGGTAACGTTTGTTCCGTTGCGGAACTTCGTGCGCATGCGTTCGAAGGGCTCAAGCTTGTTGACGATGGCGCGCGCAGCGGCGAAATCGCCTTTCTCCAAGGCAGCGTGAACGGCAAGCCCACGGCAGCCTCATGAATCCTGCTGCGGGCATGAAGGAGGTCGGTTACGAAAATCCTGTCCTGATCGCAGTGGGTAACGCTGTTTCGGCCCGCCAAAACACGACCGCAAATGCCTACGGCCTTGCGGAAAACCCCACGGGAGCTATAGGTGCGATCTCTCCGAAAAATTCGCGTCTGCTCAACGATCATTGGTCAGTGACCGCTTTCGGATGAGCTCCAAAATAAGGACGCCGCTCGAGTTCGGCAGATTTCAAGGAACTCCTGAGCCGCAACAAGTCCTTACGCGCGATTAGGCCAACAAGTTTGCCGGTCGATCGATCTATGATAGGGATTCGGCCGGTGTCTGCGGCAAGCATGAGATCGGCAATGAATCCAACGGTGTCGTCGGGATGACCGACGGGGAGCGAACCGTCAGAAATGTTTTTCTTAAGACTTTGGCCGGCAAGATCTTCGTCACCCTGCCAACGCAGCACGTCGGCACGAGAGACCACGCCTGTAAGCAGGCCACTATCTTCGACGACCGGATAGACGCGATGGCTTTTTTGTTGAGATGAAAAGAAGCTACAGGCCTCTCCGAGGCTTATATTTGCAGACAAAGTGTCAACTTGCCGGATCATAATTTCGGATGCACGTGTCAGTTCAAAGGGATCAATGCCGTATTCGCGGGTGATATGCTGACCGCGACGTGCAATCTTTTCGGTCAGAATGGAACGGCGGAGCAGCAGAACGGTGACGGCGTAGGCTGTGACCGTCGCTGCAAGTAGCGGCACAAGGGCGCTGATGTCGCCGGTGATCTCGACCGCGAAGAACGTTCCAGTCAACGGCGCACGCATCGTGCCACCCATCATGGCAGCCATGCCCAGCAAGGCCCAGAAGCCTGGATCTCCGGGAAAGACGAGCCCAACGAGCCAGCCGAGAGCACCACCGAGAATGAGGAGCGGCGCAAGCACGCCACCTGACGTTCCAGAGGACAGAGCCACCAGCCAGATCCCGGCCTTAACAAGAAGGATTGCAAGGACCGCTTTGGCAACGATATGGCTGCCCAACAGATCCGAGATGATGTCATAGCCGACGCCAAGCGCACGCGGTTCGATCAACCCACCAAGCCCCACTACTAAGCCACCGAGCGCAGGCCACCACATCCAATGGATCGGTAACCGTTCGAACGCATCCTCAATTTTGTAAAGCAAGGTCGTCAGCAGACCGGACTGCAGACCGGAAATGATGCCCATCGCAAGGCAGAGAAACACGCTCCACCAGGGAAGATGGCTCTGGAAATTGGTCGGAAAAAGTGGACCTTGTCCAAACAGTAGCGGTCGCCAGTAGATCGAAACACATGCCGCCACCGCAACGGGAATGAAGCTGCGCGGTTTCCATTCGAACAACAACAATTCGACAGCCAGCATCACTGCCGCAATCGGCGATCCGAAAATCGCTGTCATACCGGCCGCAGCACCTGCAACCAGCAGCGTTTTGCGTTCCGCAGCGCTCATGTGGAAACATTGCGCAAACAGCGAGCCGATGGCACCGCCGGTCATGATGATCGGACCTTCCGCGCCGAAAGGGCCGCCGGTTCCAATGGAGATGGCCGATGAAAGCGGCTTTAGAAGTGCGACTTTGGGTGACATCCGACTGCCGCCGATCAGGATGGCCTCGATGGCCTCGGGAATACCGTGCCCGCGGATCTTGTCAGAGCCGAACCGGGCCAACAGGCCGATCACGAGGCCACCGATCACGGGAGCCGCCACCATCCAGGCCGATCGCGGCGCATTCGCGAGTGAAGACGCTTGCGTGCTGACGTGTCCGAGCCACACAACGTTTGTCACAAGCGAAATCAAATTGACGAGTAACCAGGCGGCTAAGGCGCCGCCCGTGCCGACGATAATCGCCATGCCGATCAATAAAAGCACGCGCTTGTCTGTTGTGAAGTCGCCAGCCTCCCGTCGGGCAAGGCCGCCGGTGAAGTCATGTTGACGATGGTGTGGTCTGCTTTCCGGGTTTTTCAATGCGTTGTCTCCAAATCGCGCTGCTGTTCAACGCAGGCGCATTTTTTCATCGCTTCCCCGATATGTCGTGATACGATATAAATCAACATCTTTGTGACTGATGGAGTTGCAGCATGACCACGAAAAGACATGAGGATGCCCTTTCGCCGGGAGATTATGAGGCCCTTGCGAACCTGCGCTATGCACTGCGAAAATTTACGGAGTTCAGTAACGCGGAAGTATCGAATCTCGGCCTGACGCCACAGCAACATCTGGCGCTGCTTGCGATCAAAGGGCTACCACCTGAAAAAGAGATGACCGTCGGAATGCTCGCCGATCGGCTGCTGATTGCGTCGCATTCAGCAACGGAGCTTGTGAGCAGGATCGCCGAGGCGGGCTATATTGAGCGCATATCGAGCAAGGCCCATGGCCGCTGGCAGATCGTACGATTGATGGACAAGGCCGAACGCATTCTGGCAAAGCTCAGCGGAGCGCATCTGCACGAAATCAGGGAGATGGCTCCGGAGCTGATGCAAGCACTGCGTATCCTCCAGGATCGACGCAAGCTGGAGAAAATCGCCTGGATGGCATAGATGTGGTTGGCTAGAGCGACGCAAATACTGAGATCGTGCAGATGACGAAAGAAACTTTGAGTGGCAGTGATTATGAAGCGTTGGCCAATTTACGCTATACGCTGCGCAGATTTATGGATTTCAGCACATCGGCTGCCCAGGAAGAAGGACTTCCCAGCCAGCAGCACCAGGCCTTGCTCGCGATCAAGGCGCAGCCCGTCAATGATGCTATGACCATCGGATTGCTGGCGAACCGTCTACTGATTGCACCCCACACAGCGACCGAGCTCGTTGGACGATTGAGCGCCGCCGATTTGGTGACACGACACTCGGACCCGCAGGACAAACGGCGACAGACATTGACGCTGACCGCGAAGGCAGACGACGTCCTGCTGCGGCTCAGCGCTGTGCACCTCAAGGAAATACGGGAAATGGCACCCGAACTCATCATGATCCTGCAACGCCTGCAGGCCAAAATCGCCTGACGACGAAGATTTCATCGTGGTATCCGGTCCGCCTTGCAATCTCGCTGTAGGTGAGGCCCTGCTGGCGCAAAGCTTGAAGCGTGTCGAAAATTTCCTGACGAGATTGCCTGTGCG
>NZ_JACHYY010000018.1:0-41871 GCF_014193155.1 Rhizobium sp. BK098
GTATGCTTGCCCCTGAACGGGAGGCTCAATGATGTTGCGAAACTGCATTGCGAGAAGTTCACCTCAGTCACAGACTTTGTCAACAGGACCTAGGATTAGGTGTCTTGCAGGATGGCTCCGGTTCTCGCATTAGAATAGAGAACCACCTAGAGTCAGGCCGTTTCAATCTTCGTCTGATAACGAACCAACATCCGCTCGCTGGCGAAAACGGCGAAGAGTTGATCAACATACGCGTTGATGCCGCAAACGTTGAAGATGTTTCTAAAATCGTTAATCGCCGTAGAAAAGAACTTAAACTCCCGCCCTTGACCGAAGAACAAATGTCTTCAGTAACCAAGGACATTCAAAGGCAGCAAATCGAGCGTCCTGAAGTCGTCCACACGCTAAAAGTTGATTTGGAGAACTACAGGCGAGGGATTGCGAAAATCGCCTATGAAGCGGCTCATCTTTGGCTGGGAGATACCTTTCTCGAAGACAAAAGAGCGCAACTTCTCCGACACTTTATCTTAGAAGGTGCCGAAGATTCACTGGCGGGAACGATAGGCTGGAGCGAAGAGATACCATTTGGCAAAGCATGGTCCTCCGAGCCAGATTCGCACCTCGTGTTTATAATGCGGATAGGCCCATCTTTGACGGTGGGTGTCCGGGTTTTTGGTGCGTTGTATGCTGTCGTCGCAGTTACTGAAAATCCTGAATTGTACGCAGTTCCCCACAACGACAATTTCTATTCATGGAATCCGGCAACCCAAAAAGCTCGGCGTGGATCGCTATATGAAGAACTTCTTCGCCAAAGCCGTCTCCAATTAAGCCAGACGCCTCAAAACTAAATCGGCTATGACATCGGGATCTTAACTTCGGTTGACGAGTATGCGCGAAAGCGGCCGTCACGACCCCAATTCCGCTACAATCCCCCATTTAAACCCTTCTCCCATCACATCCATCCTGGCCCGGGAGAGCACCCTCATGTCGAAACTACGCGTCGCTGTTCTGTTTGGCGGTCAGTCCAGCGAGCATGAGGTTTCCGTCATGTCGGCCCGCAATGTCGTCAAGGCGATCAATGGCGGGCGATATGAGATCGTGCCGATCCTGATCGATCGCGCTGGTCGCTGGCTGCTGGTGGAGGAAAAGGGCGGCGTGCTGCCGGAGCCGATTGCCTATGAAGGCACGGAAGTCTGCCTGGTTCCGGGCGGCAAGGGCCGGCTTATGGCGCTGGAAGGGTCGAGCGCGCGCGAGCTGCCTGCGGTCGATGTGCTGTTTCCGGTGCTGCATGGGCTGAACGGTGAGGATGGCTCCATTCAGGGCCTTGCCCAGATCGTCGGCCTGCCCCTCGTCGGCTGCGGCATTCTCGGCTCGGCCAATGCGATCGACAAGGATATGGCAAAGCGCCTGCTGCGCGAGGCCGGCCTGCCGGTGGCACTCTCCCTAACGCTGACGCGCGGCGACAAGCCTGATTTCGATGAGATCGTGAGTAGGCTCGGCTCGCCGGTCTTCGTCAAGCCCACGCGCCAGGGCTCCTCGGTCGGCGTCAGCAAGGTGCAGGATGCCGCAGCGTTCGAGAGAGCACTGGCCGAGGCTTTCCGACATGACCGCAAGGTGCTGGTGGAAGAATTCGTGCGCGCCCGCGAGATCGAATATGCGGTGCTGGAGCAGCCGGATGGCACGCTCTTCGTCTCCGTACCGGGCGAAATCGCCACGGCGGCGACCCACGGCTTCTATTCCTACGAGGCGAAATATCTCGATCAGAACGGCGCCGTCGTCACCGTGCCGGCGGATATTCCGGCTGACACGGCAGAGGCGATGAAGCGCATGGCGGCGGACGGTTTTCGCGCGCTCGGATGCGAAGGGCTGGCGCGCGTCGATTTCTTTTTGCGGCCGGACGGCAGCGCTGTCATCAACGAGATCAACACCATGCCCGGCTTCACCAATATCAGCATGTATCCCAAGGCCATGGACGCCTCGGGCATTTCCTATCCGGAACTCATCAGCCGGCTGATCGAGCACGGGCTGGCGCGAGCGCGGCAGGGGTAATGCAAAGGGGCGGCTGGCTTTAATGCCGCCCGCCCGTCAGACCTTTTCCTTCTTCTTGGTCTTGACCTTCGGCTCGGCGGGCGCATCCGGCGTCGGCGCGAGCAGCTTTCTCAGCGAAGCGATCTTGTCCTCCACCAGCGGGCGGAAGCGGCTGGCGCGATAGGGCATGTCGGCGGCGCCATAGCCTTCCGGGCCATCATCATTGCCGCGATGGATCTCTTCCAGCTTGACGCCGATGAAGGTGCCATCGACATAATGCGTGTACTCGCCGACCCAGCGGATGGTGTAGATCGTCCCCTTGCGGATCAGCTGATCGATGCTGACATGCTTGAACTTGTCATCGATGCAGACGACCTTCTGGCCCACATGGAAATCGTAACTCACCCTGCCCTCCTTGAAGCGACTGAAGCGATCTGCCGCGCCGTTCACTTACAAGCATATCCGCATATGCGCCAGTGGGTAAACGTGGGCAGACGTCGCAGTCGCGATCGATGTATCGGCGGGGGAATTGCATATGGACAGAAGAGCCCCTCATCCGTCCTCTCACAGTCTCGCTTCGCTCGATTGTTCGAGTCCACCTTCTCCCCGCACGCGGGGCGAAGGGGTTTGACTGGATCGCCCCCTCTCCCGTCAAAACGGGGAGAGGGCTGGGGTGAGGGGCATTTTTATATTTCATATCCAGCGGCCCGACATGACTCGGTGACAAAGCAATCCGTTGACATCCTTCATGGAAGGCTGAAGATTGCGCTTCATCCGAGCCGCCGCAAGGCCTCACGTCCATTTCCATATCCGATACCCGCAAGGCCCGCCGAAGGCTTTTCCGCCAATGCCCACTCTCCGCCTCATTGCCGATGATTTGACCGGCGCGCTCGATACCGCCGTCGAATTCGTCGGTGTCTACGGGCCGATCGCGGTCGAGCGCAGCGATGCGCTTTCCACGAAGCTGCCGGATTGCCTGGCGATCGACAGCGGCACCCGAGAGAAAACGGCCGCCGAAGCAGAGGCGATCGTCGGCGGCATTGCGCCGTTGCTGCAAGGCGCCGATCTCGCCTTCAAGAAGGTGGACAGCCTGTTTCGCGGCCCTTGGGCGGCGGAATTGGCCGCCTGTTTCCGGCTCGGCCACTGGCGGCATTGCATCCTCGCGCCGGCCTTTCCGCATCACGGGCGGCATACACGCGGCGGCCGGCAGGTGCTTTATGCCGGCAAGGACGCCTGGCGCGACATCAGCGGCGATCTCGTCGCGCATCTGCGAGCCGAGGGATTGCCGGCCTTCAACGCGACGCCCGATAGCCTCGAAAACCAGTCCATTCCGGATGGCATCCATGTTTTCGATGCGCAAACAGATGACGATCTCGATGCCGTCATCGCATGGGTGTCGTCGCAGCTGGAAGGGCCAGTCCTCTGGAGCGGCACCGGCGGGCTGGCCCGAGCGCTGGCACGCAATATCGAGTTGGCAACGCATCATCTGCCTCGCGCCCAGAAAAGCGCGGGTGAACGACGCTCCGCGCCATCGGTCCCTATCTCGCGCAAGCTGCAAAGGCCGGTGCTCGGCCTCTTCGGCTCGGACCAGCCGATCACGCTCGCGCAGCTCCAGGCCTGCGGTCCTAACTGGCTGAGGCTTGCGGAAGGCGCGGATGCCGACGCCATCGATCATCAAATCCGGCAAAGCGGCGTCGCCATGGTCAGTCTCGACCTGCCGACGGGGCTTGAACGCGACGATGCGGCCACGCGTATCGCGGCGACTTTCGGCGGCATGGTTAGGGCATTGCCGGCCCCGGGCACGCTGATCGTCGCCGGCGGCGAGACCTTGCGCAATCTCTGCTCGGCGCTTGCCGTGACCGCCCTCAGCATCACCGGCCAGGCCGCACCCGGCCTCCCCCGCTCGACGATCGTTGGCGGTCCGTGGCAAGGCACCACGGTCATCTCCAAGTCTGGTGCCTTCGGCGGCCCGACCCTGTGGCGCGACCTCTTGAATGAAAACGGGCTGATTGCTGGAGGAGAAGAACCATGACGCGGCATCTGGCGATCACCATGGGTGACCCCGCCGGCATTGGCCCGGAAATCATCGTCAAGGCTGCGATGCGGCTGAAGGGTCGGCTTGAGCAGGGTAAGTTGAAACTTACAATTATCGGCAGCGGACCTGCCCTGCGGCTCGCTGAAAAGCAGCTTGGCCTCGATATCGAGATTCCCGAGACTGAGATGGAGGGCGACTGGCCGAACCTCTGCTTCATCCAGGCTGATGCCGAGGGAGAACCGATCCTGCCGGGCCGGCTTTCCGCCGATGGTGGACGCATGGCGTTCAAGGCGATCGAAAAGGGCGTCCAGCTGGCGCTATCGGGCAAAGTCGGCGGCATCGTCACGGCGCCGCTCAACAAGGAAGCCCTCAACAAGGCCGGCTTCCATTATGCCGGCCATACCGAGCTGTTGGCGGAACTGACCGGCGCGCGCGGTTCTGTCATGATGCTCGCCCATGGCAATATGCGCGTCAGCCACGTCACGACCCATGTCGCGCTGGAGGATGTGCCGAAACGCCTGACGCCCGAACGGCTGCGGCTCGTCCTCGACCTCACGCACAAGGCACTCAAAAACCTCGGCATCGCCACCCCGAAGATTGCGGTAGCAGCGCTTAATCCGCATGCCGGCGAAGGCGGCCTCTTCGGCCGGCAGGATATCGACATCTCCGCGCCGACCATCGCCAAGGCGGTATCCGATGGGCTCGATATCGTCGGTCCCGTTCCCGGTGATACCGTCTTCGTCAAGCTCCGCGCGGGCCAGTATGACGCCGTTATTGCCATGTATCACGACCAAGGGCATATCCCGGTCAAGCTGCTGGGTTTCGAGATCGATCCCGCGACGGGTAAATGGATGGATCTTTCCGGCGTCAACATCACGCTCGGCCTGCCGATCGTGCGCACCTCGGTCGATCACGGCACCGCCTTCGATATCGCCGGCAAGGGCATCGCCAACGAGCGAAGCCTGATCGAGGCGATCGAATTCGCTGAAAGGTTGGCAGCCGGCTGACATTTTGGTTTCGGCTCGACCGAGGTCGCCGAAAAATTTTCAAAAGCTTTGTCGGCCCTGCCGCTTCTCCTTCGTCCTAAGGGCATCCAATCGGAGAGAGGAGTACCAAATGTCCAAGATTGCCCCATGCCTGTGGTTTGCGCGAGAAGCGGAGGAAGCAGCGAACTTCTATGTCTCGCTCTTCCCCAATTCCCGGATCGATCATGTGCAGAAGAACATTGTCGACACGCCCGCCGGCAAACCCGACGAGGTTCTGGTCGTCAACTTCACGCTTGCCGGCCAGCGCTTCATGGCACTGAACGGCGGCGACCGCATCGAATACAATCATGCGATCTCGCTGGAGGTGGATTGCGCCGACCAGGCTGAGGTCGACCGCCTTTGGGACGGTCTTGTTGATGGCGGCAGGCCGGTGGAATGCGGTTGGGTGACGGATCGCTACGGTGTCTACTGGCAGGTCGTTCCGACGGTGCTCAGCAAGTATATCGCCGATCCGGATCCGACCAAGGCGGCCCGCGTCATGCGAGCCCTTATGGGGATGGTCAAACTCGACATTGCCGGCCTCGAAGCCGCCTATCGCGGCTGAGCGGGGTACCCCTTCGGGAAGTTACACAAGGTGCGACCTCCCGAAGAGGATGCCGAATCTTTCTGCAATTTCAGCGGTTCAGACCAATGCCGGCGCCCGTAAGACTTGCGGCAACTCGATGCTTGGAATACCGTTCGTTATAGGCTCGTCAAAGGCGAGTTTCTCGACACCACTCAAGGGATTGGCTGCCGCGCCGTTTAGACACGACCGGCAGGAAACGGCTGATTTCATGCAGCAGCAAAGAGACCGCATCGATCTCACCGGACGCGACTATACCGCGATCTATGCGCTCAGCGACATCCACGGCTGCCATGACGAAATGGTGGAAGCGGAAAGACGCATCGTTGCGGATGCCCGCAATCATCCAGGCCGAAAACTGCTGATGTTTCTCGGCGATTATGTCGATCGCGGCCCACGTTCCAGCGATGTGCTCGCGCATCTCAGCGCGCCGCCGCCCGAGGGCTTCGACCGCTATGCGCTTTGCGGCAATCACGACGATGTATTCCTGCGCTTTCTCGATGATCCCGAAACCAATAGCCACTGGCTCGAATTCGGCGCACTGCCGACACTCGCCTCCTATGGCGTCGATGCCAGACATCTTCTCTTCGACCTTGGCTATGACGTCCGGCAATTGCGCGACGTAATACTGAACGCCATGCCGCCGACGCATGTCGATCTGCTGCGTTCACTGGCTATAGCCGTCAGTTTCGGCTCGACGCTCTTTGTCCATGCTGGCATCAAGCCCGGCATCCCCTTGAGCGATCAGACAGATGAGGATCTGATGTGGATCCGCGAACCCTTCCTGTCGGAAGGACCGCAATTGCCGCTGCTGGTCATCCACGGCCACACACCGCATTCGCGTGCCACCTTCGGCTTGGGCCGCATCGGCATCGACACGGCCGTTTCCATGGGCGGAAGCCTGACGATCCTCAAGATCGCCGATGGCAGACCGACAATCCTGCAGTCGATCTGAACGGTTCAAACAAATATCCCGGCTCGAAGCCGGGATATTTGTTTCTTTCAGGCGTGCTACTCCGCCGCCACCGCCGGCGGCAGCTGAACCGTATTGCCCTCTTCCTCGTCAGCCTGCTCGCTGGCAACCGGCTCCGCCGACTTGCTCTTGGGATCGCGGCCGAAGAACAGGGCATAGCCGGCAGGCAGCACGAAGATCGTCAGCACGGTCGCAACCAGGATACCGCCCATCATGGCGTAGGCGAGCGGACCCCAGAAGACACCGCGCGAGATCGGGATCAGCGCCAGCACAGCCGTCAGCGCCGTCAGCATGATCGGCCGGAAACGACGCACGGCCGAGCCGATGATCGCTTCCTTCCGGTCCATGCCCGCCGCGATATCCTGGTCGATCTGGTCGACGAGGATGATCGAGTTGCGGATGATGATGCCGAGCAGCGCGATGACGCCGAGGATCGCGACGAAACCGAAGGGCGCACCGCTGATCAGGAGGGCACCGGCCGCGCCGATGATGCCGAGCGGGCCGGTGGCAAGCACCAGCATTGCCTTGCCGAAGTGCTGCAGCTGCGCCATCAGGAGCACGACGATGATGACGAGCATGATCGGCGCCTTGGCGGCGATCGAAGCCTGGCTTTCAGCGCTGTCTTCAGCACCGCCCTGGATCTCGATCTTGTAGCCGGCCGGCAGGCTGTTCCTGAGATCGGCCATGTCGTTGTAGAGCGTGGCTGTCACATCGTTCGACTGCACATTGTCGGGTAGGGTTGCCCGTACGCTGATGGTCGGCAGGCGGTCACGGCGCCATTCTATGCCCTGCTCCATGACAGGCACGATCTTGGCGACCTGCGACAGCGGCACGAACCCGCCGCTATCGGTCGGAATATAGACCGAGTTCACCGAGGTCAGCAGATGGCGGCTCGCATCAGGCTCGCGGGCGACGATCCCGACGGTTTCCTCACCCTCGCGATAATTGTCGAGGGTGAAGCCGGACATCGAGGCCTGCAGCATCTGGCGGATGCGCTGTGAGGTGACGCCGAGCGCGCGGGCGCGGTCCTGATCGATCACCAGCTTCATGGCCGGCACCGGCTCCAGCCAGTCGTCATGGATGGCGCCGAGCAGCGGGTTTTGGGTAAAGCGCTGCTTCACCTCGTCGGCAATATGGCGAACCTCCTGCCGGTCCGGACCCATGACGCGCAGCTGCACGGGCCAGCCTGTCGGCGGACCAAGGAACAGACGGTCCACCTTGCCGCGCACGGATGGGAAATCGGCCGCCAGAATGCCACGTAGCTTGGTGATCAGCCGCTCGCGAGCCGGCTCGTCCTTCGCCATGACCAGCATCTGGGCATAATTCGGGTTCGTCAGCTGCTGGTCGAGCGGGAGGAAGAAGCGCGGCGCACCTTGGCCAACATAGGTGGCGATGAAACGCTTGTCCGGATCGTCAGCCATGCGGGCTTCCAGTGCCTGGGCCTGGCGCTCGACTTCCTTGATGCTGGTGCCTTCAGGTAGCCACAGGTCCACGAGGATTTCCGGACGCGACGACTGCGGAAAGAAGTTCTGCGGAATGAACTGGAAGGACCATAGGCTGCCAACGAAGGCGGCAAGCGTCAGAAGCAGAACAATAACGCGGTGGCGCACGGCCCAGGCAACCGAGGAGTGCAGGCGCCGATAAAAGCGGGTGTCGAACACGTCATGGTGCTCGCCGGCATGATGGCGCTGCTTGAGGATCATGTAGCCGAGCCATGGCGTGAAATAGACCGCCACGAACCAGGAGACGACCAGTGCGATGCCGACGACATAGAAGAGCGAGCGGACATATTCGCCTGCTGTCGATGCCGCAAATCCCACGGGGATGAAGCCGGCCGTGGTAATCAGCGTACCCGTCAGCATCGGGAAGGCGGTGGAGGAATAGGCGAAGCTGGCAGCATCGAGCTTTACGAGCCCCTCTTCCAGCTTGCGCTCCATGAGCTCGACCACGATCATGGCGTCGTCGACGAGCAGGCCGAGCGCGATGATGAGCGCGCCGAGCGAAATGCGCTGCAGGTCGATGCCCAACTCGTACATGATGGCAAAGGTCGCAGCTAGTACCAGCGGGATGGCAATGGCGATCACGAGGCCGGAACGCCAGCCGATCGACAGGAACGAGACGATCAGCACGATGACGAGAGCTTCGCCGAGCGCATGCATGAATTCGCTGATGGCATCGGTGACGACGTCAGGCTGGTTGGCAATCTGATCGACCTGAACGCCGACTGGCAGCGAGGCTTCGAAGCGCTTGTAGGTTTCTTCCACCGACGTACCGACATCGGTCACCTTGAAGCCTGGAGCCATGACGACCCCGAGCTGCACGCTTGGATGGCCGTTGTAGAGGAACTTGGCCGTATAGGGGTCTTGCAGCCCCGCGGTGACGGTGGCGATCTCGCCGAGACGGGTCACCTGGCCGCCGGCGTTGAGCCGCAGGTTCTTGATATCCTCTATCTTGTTGACATCGCCCTCGACCGAGATGCGCACGGAGCGGGTGCTGGTATCGACATTACCGGCCGGATCGACGTTGTTCTGGCCGATAATGGCGTTCTTCAGATCGTTGAGCGTCAGTCCGCGTTCGGCCAAAACCTTGGAGGAGACATCGATATAGATCTGCTCCGCCTGGTCGCCGATGATGGTGGCCTTCTCGACACCCGGTGTCGAAAGCAGCATGTCGCGCGCCTGGATGGCGAATTTCTTCAGCTCCGGATAGGTGTAGCCGTCGCCGCTGATCGAATGCAGCGTGATGAAGGTATCGCCAAATTCGTCGTTGAAATAGGGGCCGAGCAGGCCGGAGGGCAGCTCGTTGCTGATATCGCCCACCTTCTTGCGGATCTGATAGAAGGCGTCCTTCACCTCAGCGGTGTTGGTGTCGCCCTTGATCTGGATGGTGGTGATGGCAAAGCCGGCGCGGGTATAGGATTTGACCCAATCGAGATGCGGCGTTTCCTGCAGCTTGCGCTCGATCTTGTTGACCACCTGGTCTTCCATGTCCTGCAGCGAGGCACCGGGCCAGACGGTTTGCACGACCATGACGCGGAAGGTGAAATCCGGATCTTCCTTCTGGCCCATATGGGTGAGGCCAAGCGCGCCAGCGACGATGATGAGCCCGAAGAGGAACCGCGCGATGCTTGGATGGGCGATCGCCCACCGCGACAGGTTGAAACGCTTCCTCTCACCGGAGGTGCTATTGATGGACATAATCTCGTCCCCCTCGATCCGGGTCAGCGTACGATATCCGCCGAGGCGGCGTTGATTTCTGCGGAAGCCTGCTGGGCTGATGCAACCGCAAGCTTGACCTTCATGTTCTCGGTCATGAATTGCGTGCCGGCGGCAACGACGACATCGCCGGCTTTCAGGCCATCGGCGACCCTTACGCCGTCATCGGCGAAATCGGCAACCTTGATGGCCCGGGAATGAACTGTGCCGGCGCTGCGATCGACGAGCCAGACGATCTGCTTTCCGTCTTTCTGCGCGAGAGCGCTGAGCGGAATGGAAACATAGGGTTGGGTATTGTCGGCAAGCGCCTCGATCGTCGCGGTCATGCCAAGCAGCACGCGCGGATCGTTCGGCACGCTCACGCGCACAGCGAAGGTGCGCGACTGATCGGCACTGCCGGACACTTCCCTCACCTTTCCATTGAGCACGAGGGCGGCGTCGGACCAGAAGCGCGCCTTGACGTCCTTGCCGACCTTGAATTGGGCGATGTCCATTTCCGGGACAGCGACTTGCACTTCCTTCTCGCCATCGACAGCAACGGTGATGACGGGTGTACCGGAACTGACCACTTGGCCGACATCGGCATTGATTGCAGTCACGATACCGTTCATGTCGGACGTCAGGTCGGCATAGGCGACCTGGTTCTTGGCTTCGCTCAGTGCCGACACCGCAGAATCCCGGGTCGAGATGGCCTGCTCGTAGGAAAGTTCCGCCTGTTCGAGCTGCGACTTGGAGGTGACATTCTTGTTAAAGAGTGTCTGCGCACGCGTGCGGGCAAGCTCGGTCGTCTGCACCTGTTTCTCGGCCGCATCCAGATCGGCCTGCGAGCGGCGCACCGCGAGAATATAGTCGGTGGCGTCCATGCGGGCGATCACATCGCCGGGCTTTACCTTCTGGCCAATATCCACCTTGCGCTCTACGATCTTGCCGTTGACGCGAAACCCGAGATTCATTTCAGTGCGCGCTCGAACGGCGCCGGAATAATCAAGCTTGCGCGTCGTGTCAGCTTGAGCGATTTCAACGACCTTGACCGGCCGGACCACCTCCGCCGTCTCCTCTTTCTTCTCATTGCAGCCCGTAAGCCCAAGCCCGAAAGCGGCAAAGAGAGCCGCACCGGCAATGGTCCGTAAAGTGTTGGTCGTCAGCGAAACCATGTCGCTCTCCTAAAGTCGAACAAAGAGTGAGAGCACGCCGGACATCCGGAGCGCACCGTTATTTCTTCAAAGCCCTGATGACAAATTCGATGATATCCTCGGGATCCGCCTGGTAGGGCTTGGCAAGGCATTGCGCCACCATCTGCGGATGACAGAGATCGACGGTGGTCGCAGCAAAGCATTTGGCGGCAAGATGCGGGTCCTGTTCGGCGAATTCGCCGGCAGCAATTCCCTCCGCGATGATCTCTGCGACCAACGCCTGCGTGCGCTCGATATGCTTTTCGATGACGTGCCAGTCGCGCTCGATGGCCACGATGACCATCTCGTGAACCTTCTGCTCATCGAGCATGGTCTCCAATATCATCTTGTACTGGGATAGCGCGTAGGTTCGCAGCCGCTCGGTCGCGCTGATTGGGCGATTGCGGATGGCGAGAGCCATCTGGTAGCTCTGGCCGAGCATACGCCCACAGATAGCCTGGTGGATTTCCGTCTTGGAACCGAAGAACCGATAGATATTCGCCGTCGACATGCCGAGATCGCGCGCAATATCGGCTACGTTCGTCTTGCTGTATCCGTAGTGGCGAAACAGCCTTTCAGCGGCATCGAGAATGCGCGTGATGTTTTCCTGACGGGCAGGATCGGCGTTGACATCGGAAAGCTCGAGCATGAAGGAAGCCTGATAGATTACGAGTGACGATTTTCAATTTTCGTCACTCGTAATCTATCAGAGTGCCGATGTCAAGAAGCCGCCCACAACCGTAGGCAGCTTCAGATGCTACTGAATAAACCGATGATGTGGCGAAGAACTTGAAACAACAGTTAAACGTTCAACAACGTTCCTTGCGGAACGGGCTAAAAGTGTCAGGCATTTTGCCGCAGGCTGATCGCCGCGTGATCAGGCGCCTACAAAAGCCGGATGGAAACGCCGAATGCTGAAATAGCCAACAAACAGGCAGACCACCAAAAGCGCCACCTGCGCCGCAAGGATCGGCGGCTCGTTACCGGTAGGCGCCAGCGCATTGAGCGTCGGAATCTTCTGGAACGATTGGATGATGAGCACCAGACAGTTGAAGAACAGCAGCACGAGCGCGCCGATCACGAAGACGGCACGCCATAAGCCGGCAAGATGGAATGTGTAACGCGCCAGCGCCGTCGGAATGAAGATCAGCAGACAGATGATGCCGACGATGATCGCCGGCGTCACGCCATGAAACGGGAACAGAAAACCCGTCAAGCTGGTGAGAGCCGTCGTCAGCATATAGACGAGCGTCGAGCGGTTATGACGATCGGCGGTGAGAAAGCCGTAGGCTACCACGATGCCGCTGATGATGGCGACCAAGCTGATGACGACGTGAATCAAGAGAATTCCAGACATTCGCCCCTCCAAGGGGCATTGCATTCCGATAGAAATGACAGCCCAACGCCCCGAATGCGGAATATATACGAAACGCGCCGCGCCAGCCAGCGCGACGCGAAGGTCCGAAAAGGCCGCTTAGGCGGCGTGAACTTCCAGAGAGATCGGAACGGAGGCAAGCGCCTTGGAAACCGGGCAACCGGCTTTCGCCTTGTTGGCAAGCTCGGTGAAGGTCGCTTCATCGGCGCCAGGCACCTTGCCGGTCAACGTCAGGTGGATGGCGGTGATGGCGAAGCCGCCTTCGACGCTTTCGAGCGTGACCTTGGCCGTCGTCTCCATGCTTTCGGCGGTGAAACCGGCCTCGTTGAGGATCAGCGACAAGGCCATGGTGAAGCAACCCGCATGAGCCGCGCCGATCAGCTCTTCCGGATTGGTGCCAGCAACGCCTTCGAAACGGCTGGCGAAGCCGTAAGGATAGTGATTGAGTGCGCCGCTTTGGGTCGAGATCTGACCCTTGCCGTCCTTCAGACCGCCCGACCATTGAGCCGAACCCGTACGATTGATCTGCATGTCGTTCTCCTTGTCGTTGAATGAACTTGGGGAGGCGGTCCCGCCTCCCGGTAACGATCGACGGCAGGCGGAACGGCCGCCTGCGTCGTCACCTTAATCCTTCTATCCCTCGAAGACGACGCCGCAGTAACAGCAGGGGCGCCGACTTTGAAAAGCCTGGTGGTCGCGGATTGTTCCCAAACGGCTGGAATGCAGCAGGCTAAATCATCATACAAGAATATTGCCAATGTATGATGATTAGCGTATCCTGATCTCAATGCGAAAAGGGAAGGTGCCAACACGCCCAGCTCCCTCGCAGCGAGAGGTTTCCGCAGAGAATGCGGAATGGTGCGGAGGAAAAAGCGTGGAATCGCTGCAAGGGCAGGAGCATGGCGCGTTGGCCAAGCCTGAGCGTCGTCCGCGTGTGCGTAAGAATGTGACGGCGGCAATCGCTGAAGACATCTGCGCCGAACGCTATTCATCCGGCTCGACCCTGCCGCGCGAAAACGATCTTTGCGAAATGTACGGCGTCAGCCGCACTGTTATCCGCGAATCCCTCAAGGTGCTGGAATCCAAGGGCCTCGTGCGCGGCAAGCCGCGCATCGGCACCACTGTCTGCGACAGGGATGACTGGAACATTCTCGACCAGGACGTGCTGGAATGGATGGGTCCCTATATCGCCGATTTCGATATTCTCGGCTCCATCCTCGAGGCACGCCGCACCATAGAACCCGCCGCGGCAGAATATGCAGCCGAGCGCGCCACGGCTCGCGAAATTGCCGACCTGGAGAGCGCATGGCAGCAGATGCGCGACAGCGGCGATGATCCGGAAGGCTTTACCGAAGCCGACGTGACGTTCCACAAGCTGCTGCTCAACGCCAGTCACAACCAGGTGTTTCGCCGTCTTTCCAGCGCCATGCATGCCGGCCTGAAATATGCGCTGCACGCCTCCAACGTCGCCGCCGACAGCCGCGACGAAGCAATCGCCGTGCACGGCGAACTCGTCGAGGCCCTGCGCCTTCGCGACCGCGATGCGGCGCGCGTCTGCGCTCACCGCATGCTCGATCTTGCCGCCCGTGATCTCGCCGTCGAACGACGGCTGGACAAAGGCCGGAAAACAAATCCCGCAACCCAGAGATCTGCGGCATCGCGCCGCTGACACAACCCAAAGCCAAACGGAATCATTCCCATGAAAATCACCAAGCTGACGACCTATATCGTTCCCCCGCGCTGGCTGTTCCTGAAGATCGAGACCGATGAAGGCATCGTCGGCTGGGGTGAGCCCGTGGTCGAAGGCCGTGCACTGACCGTACAGGCGGCTGTCCACGAGCTGGAAGATTATCTGATCGGCAAGGATCCGTTCCTGATCGAAGATCATTGGAACGTCATGTACCGCGCCGGCTTCTATCGTGGCGGCGCCGTCCACATGTCGGCGCTCGCCGGCATCGACCAGGCGCTCTGGGACATCAAGGGCAAGGCGCTGGGACAGCCGATCCATTCGCTGCTCGGCGGCCAGGTGCGCGACAAGATCAAGGTCTATTCCTGGATCGGCGGCGACCGTCCCTCGGACGTTGCCAACAATGCCAAGGACGTCGTCGCCCGCGGCTTCAAGGCGATCAAGCTCAATGGCTGCGAGGAAATGCAGATCGTCGACACCTATGACAAGGTGGAGAAGGCCGTCGAAACCATCGCCACCATCCGCGAGGCGATCGGCCCTTATATCGGCATCGGCGTCGATTTCCACGGCCGCGTCCATCGGCCGATGGCCAAAGTGCTCGCCAAGGAGCTCGAACCCTACAAGCTGCTCTTCATCGAAGAGCCGGTGCTGTCGGAAAACCGCGAGGCGCTGAAGGAAATCGCTAATCATTGCTCGACGCCGATTGCGCTCGGCGAGCGCCTGTATTCTCGCTGGGACTTCAAGTCGGTTCTGTCGGACGGCTATGTCGACATTCTGCAGCCCGACCTGTCGCACGCCGGCGGTATCACCGAGTGCCGCAAGATCGCGGCGATGGCCGAAGCTTATGACGTGGCGCTTGCCCCGCATTGCCCGCTCGGCCCGATCGCGCTTGCCGCCTGCCTGCAGGTCGATGCCGTCAGCTACAATGCCTTCATCCAGGAACAGAGCCTCGGCATCCACTACAACAAGGGCAACGACATTCTCGACTACATCTCCAACAAGGAGGTGTTCCAGTATGCCGACGGCTTCGTCAGCATTCCCCAGGGTCCCGGCCTCGGCATCGAAGTCGACGAAGCCTATGTTATCGAACGCGCCAAGGAAGGCCATCGCTGGCGCAACCCGGTCTGGCGCCACGAGGACGGCAGCGTTGCGGAGTGGTAAGACCACGCTCGTCACCTGACGGACGAGACACCGCATATCTCCAATGATGAAAGGCCCGATGGCAGCAGATCTGCGCTATCGGGCCTTTTCTTTAGACGGTGCTCTCTTGGTCCGGCACCTTCCCCCTTTGCCGCCTGGCGGCGAAGGTGATTTTCGAGCGGTTTAGCCAAGTTGGCTCGCCCTCAAAAAAGTTGCGCCTGCAGTATCGGCGCAGATACTGCAGGCGCGTCATGCGTCTCAACAAGCCCCCAGGGAGACGCATTACCGGAGCATGATCACCAAAGGCGTGGAGTGCCCTTTAGCTTGGACCATGCTCAAGCAGGCAATTTCAAACTACTCCCGCTCGCCGGTGAAGTTCAGCAGCAGCTGGAAGATATTGACGAAGTTCAGGTAGAGCGACAGAGCACCGAAGACGGCAAGCTTCTGCTGCGATTCCTGATCGTAGTTTTCGGCATACTGTTCCTTGATGTTCTGCGTATCCCAGGCGGTCAGGCCGACGAAGACCACGATACCGATGACCGAGATGGCGAACTGCAGCGCGCTCGAACCCAGGAAGATATTGACGATGCTGGCGATGATCACACCGAACAGACCCATCATCAGGAACGAGCCGATGTTGGAAAGGTCACGCTTGGTCGTATAGCCGTAGAGGCTGGTCGCGCCGAACATGGTCGCGGCAATGAAGAAGGTGCGCGCGATGCTCGTACCGGTGAAGACCAGGAAGACGGAGGCCAGCGACAGACCCATGACAGCGCAGAAGGCCCAGAACATCATCTGCGCCATTCCCGCCGACATCGACTGGATGCGGAACGAGAAGAAGAACACGAAGGCAAGCGGCGCCAGCATGACGACCCACTTCAGCGGGCTCTGGAAGATCGGCACATAGAGCGCCGGCGTCGTGCCGACGATCAGCGCGACGATTCCCGTCACGACAAGGCCGATACCCATGTAGTTGTAGACGCGCAGCATGTGCCGGCGCAGCCCCTCGTCGAAGAGCGCCTGAGAGCCGGCGGCGGCTCCGTAGCCGTATCGCGGATTGGTCGGGTTCATGGTCGTTCTCCTTTAATCCAAACTAGTAGAGGCTGCGGGCAAGCTTTTCGGCATCGCCGTCAAGCTGACCCGCCTTGCCGTTGCCGATCAGCGCATAGGCGACTTCGCCAATCTGCCAGTAGGCAGCCTGGACATCGTCACGCTTGATGTGACTGACATCTTGGACGGCGAAATTGCCCGGACGGACGGCAAACAGTGACAAATGTCCGTCTTCGCCGGCATCGACCATCATTTCGACGCTCGGCCCGAATTCGGATGGATAGATTTGCGCATCGGTGACACGCCAGCCACCCGGCAGCTCCGGCAATATGATTGCCGTCGATGCGCGGATTTCATCCGGATTGTAATTCGCAGACGCCGACTGCGGCTTGATCTCTTCGCGCACGGCCGTCGTCTTGTAGGCGCGTACCGCGTCATCGACGAAGGCCGGTGGACGTGTCGACGCACTAACCTCGCTCGCCGTGAAGGCGCCGAAGGACGTATGCGCAACCCAGCCGGTGGTCACCAGCACGGCGATGGCGGCGACACGCTGAAACGAGCCCAGCACGCGGCCATAGGCCAGCCCGCGCTCCAGCCGCCGTGCGGCCTCCCGCGTTTCCGCCCGGACCACATGGCCTTCGCCGGCCAGAGCCATGCGCAGCTCGCCACGGATGCTCATGTCGGCCATCACTTTGGCTGCGATTTCGGGATGCTCCGAGAGATAGGATTCCACCTCGATACGGCGCGCAAGCGTCAGCTCGCCGTCGACATAGGCGTCGAGATCGGTATCGATGATCGGATCAACGATTTTCATTGCCGCCTCCCTCGATAAGCCTGAGATGCGAAACCTTGGAGGCTGCCTCCTCGAAACTACGCAGCGTCGCGCGAGCCCGTGCAATGCGGGACATCAGCGTGCCGACAGGAATGCCAAGCGCTGATGCCGCCTCCTGATAAGAGAGGTCCTCGATCGCCACGAGATGCAGCGCCTCGCGCTGCTCCTCGGGCAGACTGAAGAAGGCTTCGCGAACTTGGTTCAAACGCACCGTATGGTCCTGCGATGCCGGCAATGCAGTTTCGAGGTCGGCCGCAGCCTCCTCGTGACGACGGCTCAGCGACTTTTTCTGGCGCAGGCGGTCAATATGCACATTGTGCAGGATCGACAGCAGCCAGGTGCGCAGATTGCCGTCGCGCCTGAACGATGCCTTGCGCTCATAAGCCTTGACCAGCGCGTCATGCACCAGATCCTCGGCCTCGTCCGCATTGCGCACAAGCGAGCGGGCGTAACGTCTCAGCGAACCGAGCTGCCCCAAAACATCGAATGTGCGTCCTTTGCGTTCCATACACCTATATACGGAAGCACTCCGGATTCTATTCCATCGCCCGGCGAATATTTTTTGCTGATTTTTTACATCAGCAGGAAATCCTTGGGCTGCGGCAACGGCGGCAGGTCGGTTTCCCCAAGCGCTTCGCGCAGATTGATCTCGATCGTATCGGCAAGCGCGCCGATGGCGAGCGCATTGGGGCGCTTGCCGAAAGGGTCTTCCAATTCGTCGCCCAGCGCATCCAGACCGAAGAAGGTGTAGGCGATGAGTGCCGTAACAAAGGGCGAGCCCCAGCCGAGCGTATCGACATAACCGAAAGGCAGCAGGAAACAGAAGAGATAGGCAGTGCGATGCAGAAGCAGCGTGTAGCCGAAGGGCAGCGGCGTGTTGCGCAGCCGCTCGCAGGCCGCCTGGGCCACGCCCATCTGACCGATCGTGATATCCAGCATCTGATATTGGATATCCGAAATCACACCCGATGCTTTCAGCCGTGCGAGATCGGCGGACATCAGGCGCAGAATGAGATCAGGCTTGTTGCGGGCCGCGTGATAGAATTCCGCCTCGCTTGCGGTCAGCAGGCAAAACACCTTGCCCTCGTCGCTGCCGGGTCGCAGGAGACAGACGAGCGCCTGTGTGAAGGCGATGGTCAGGCGCAGCAGGTTATTGCGCGTCTCGATACCGGCCTCCCCTGCACTCTCCAGCACCAGCGTCTGCCGGGCGAAGCCGCGCGCGAGATGGACGAGCTGCCCCCAATCCTTGCGGCCCTCCCACCAACGGTCGTAGCAGGCATTGTTGCGGAAGCCGAGGAAGATCGAAAGCGCGATACCGAGCAGCGATAGTGCCGAGCCGTTGAAGGAAACGATGAGGTTCGGCCGAGCCTCATGACCCCAGACGATCAGCGCCGATAGCAAAAAGATGGCGATGATCTGCGGCAGGATGCGGCGGATAATCGACCCGTGGACGATGAAGAAAAGTTGGAAGAGATTCGGCCGGTCGCGGACGATCATGACGAAACGCACTCTCGATGAATGTCTGACGGCGCAGCAATACACCAGACGAGCCGGAAGTAACGAGTACTTCTTGCAAGGCGGCCCCGACCGGCCGATATCGCTCGCCGGTCAGGGCAGGCCATCATTTCACACTGGCGCTTGCCGTTACCAGAACCGGGTCGGCGCGATAATCGCCGGGAAAGAGATGCTGCAGGTTCTTGATCTTGGGCAGGTCGTTGATGACGATATAGGGATAGGTCGGATGCGTCGTCAGGAAATCCTGATGATAGGCCTCGGCCGCATAGAATTGCCGCGCAGGCTCGATCTTGGTGACAACAGCCGCATCGA
Source organism: Rhizobium sp. BK098 (assembly GCF_014193155.1). Lineage (NCBI taxonomy): Bacteria > Pseudomonadati > Pseudomonadota > Alphaproteobacteria > Hyphomicrobiales > Rhizobiaceae > Rhizobium > Rhizobium sp. BK098. The sequence goes on from NZ_JACHYY010000018.1 coordinate 18,922, forward strand.
AGACCTTGGCGTGGTTGAGCTGCTCGATATAGGCCTTGGCGATATCAGCCTGCGACTGACTGGTCGGGAAGATCGCCGAACGGTACTGCGTCCCGGTATCCGGCCCCTGATAGTTCAGCTCCGTCGGATCATGCGCCACCGAGAAATAGATCTGCAGCAGATGGCCGTAGCTGATCTTGTGCGGATCGAAAACGATACGCACGGATTCGGCATGGCCGGTATCACCTGCGCTTACCGTTTCATAATGAGCCGCATCCTTGCTGCCGCCCGTATAGCCCGAAGTCGCGCTGATCACGCCATTGACGTGCTGGAAGACGCCCTGGACGCCCCAGAAGCAGCCGCCGGCAAGCACCGCTGTTTCCGTGCTGGTGGTAATCGCCTTTTCATCCATACTCGGCGCGGGAATGACGCGTGCATCCTCTGCCGAGGCGCGGCCGACGAATTGCAGCGCGACGCCGCCGAGTAATACCGCGAGCGCCGTAAAGCCGGCCAAGCGGGTGACGCGCGATGAATAAATGCGGGTCGTGTCCTTCGATAAAATCTTCATGGTGATTTCCTCTCGACCGCGATTGTAAATGCGACAGTCACAAGGAAATACGGGAAGACGGGCATTTTTGTTACACACGCCCGCGTGCAACACCGAAACGTGAACGCCGAACGCAGCTCAGTAGTGCGGCGGCTTGGTAACGGCCGGTGCGTCGAGCGACTGCTCCTCCAGCGTCAGAAACCGCTCGGTCAGGCGGTCGAGCTTCTGCCTGGTCTGCTCGACTACCTTCCATTGCTCGGCGAGCTGATCGGAAAGCTCCTCGATCGTCTTGGCCTGGTAGGCGACCGTTTCCTCAAGTTTGGTGATGCGGCTCTGTTCGTCTGACATGTCTGATCCCTTTCGCAACGATCTATAGCACCGGTACCGTCGCGTACAGCCCTTCCATTCCGCATGAGGCGAGCTGCAGCGTCGTTTGACGGTAATGTGACAAAACTGAAAAACAGCTGAAAAGACCCGTTACCTAAATGACATGGCGGCCTTCTAAAGAGAGCGCAGAGACGCGCCGGTTTTGAAGGCCATTCCTTCCGCGGGCGCACCCTTTCTGAAGACTGCGGAGAAGCGCCTTGAAGATCATCCAGATCACCGACACGCATTTGAGCCCCAACAAGCCGCATTTCAACGGCAATTGGGAGCCGCTGGCGAAATGGATCGAGGCAAGCGGCGCCGATCTCGTCGTTCACACTGGCGATCTGAGTGTCGATGGCGCCGACAAGGACGAAGATCTCCTCTTTTCCATGGATCTGATGCGACAGGTGTCGGTGCCGATGCTGATCGTGCCCGGCAACCACGATGTCGGCCACCTGCCCGGCTCCTATCAGCCCGTCAATCCCGAACGGTTGGACCGCTGGCGCCGCCTCGTTGGCCCGGACTACTGGGCGAAGGACGTCGGCAACTGGCGCCTGATCGGCCTCAACAGCCTACTGATGGGCTTCGAGGACGCCGAGGAGCAGAAGCAGTTCGACTGGCTGCAGGAGAAGCTCGAAAACCGTGGCGAGCGCCGCATTGCCCTCTTTGCCCATAAGCCGCTCTTCGTCGATGCGCCGGATGAGGGCGATACCGGCTACTGGAGCGTTCGTCCGGTACAGCGCCGCAGGCTCTATGATCTGATCGCAGCCCATGACGTGGCTCTCTTCGGCAGCGGCCACCTGCACTGGACCTGGGAAGGCCGCTTCAACGATACCAACCTGGTCTGGGCACCGCCCGCAGCCTTTATCCTTGGCGAGATGGAGCGCGAAATGCCGGGCGAACGCCTGATCGGCGCAGCAATTCACGAACTTGGCGAGATGGTCTCGACCGAGCTCGTCGCGGTACCCGGCATGAGCGCCTACTTCCTCGATGACGTCGTCATGGAAGTCTATCCGCAGGCCGCCCCCAAGGCAAAGGAGCCGACCGAATGAGTGCGCTTTCGCTTCGCGGCATCGCCAAATCCTTCGGCGGCAACGCCATTCTCAAGGGCGTCGATCTCGATGTCCAGCCCGGTGAGTTCATTGCGCTCGTCGGCCCGTCCGGTTGCGGCAAGAGCACGCTGCTGCGCATCCTCGCCGGCCTCGACCATGCCGACAGCGGCGAAATCATCCTCGGCGGCAGCGACGTATCAGGCGTCGCGGCGGCGGACCGCAACATCGCCATGGTCTTTCAGTCCTACGCGCTCTATCCGCACCTGACGGCCTCCGAAAACATTGCCGTGCCGCTCGCCATGCGCCGCCTGTCGCGCGTCCAGCGTCTGCCCTTCATCGGCTCGCTGATCCCCGGTCAGCGCGCTGCCCGCTCCGGCATCATCCGCGACGTCCGCGAAATGGCTGTTTCGCTGAAGATCGATCACCTGCTCGACCGCAAGCCCGGGCAGATGTCCGGCGGCCAGCGTCAGCGCGTGGCGCTTGCCCGTGCCATGGTGCGCCGCCCCGCCGTCTTCCTCATGGACGAGCCGCTTTCCAATCTCGATGCCAATCTGCGCGTCCACGCCCGCGGCGAAATCGTCGATCTGCATCGCCGAGCCGGCGTGCCGACTGTCTACGTGACGCATGATCAGGCCGAGGCGCTGTCGATGGCCGACCGCGTCGCCGTCATGATCGGCGGTCAGCTGCTGCAGCTTGCCTCTCCCCAGACGATCTATGACGACCCGGCCCATGTTGAAGTGGCTCGCTTCGTCGGTCAGCCGCGCATCAACCTTTTGCCGGCGCTCGCCGAAAACGGCATCGTTGCCTTCGGTGGCATCCGGCTTGCGCTGGAAGACGGCAGTGTTACCGGCAAGAACGTGACCCTCGGCATCCGTCCGGAATTTGTGAGCCTCACGCAAAACCGCCAGGATGCGCTCGCCGCCCATATCGAGCGAATGGAGTTCCTCGGCTCCGAAGTCATCCTCTATGCCAAGCTCGACGCCATCGGCGAAACTATGGTCGTCAAGCTCTCGCCGGCCGAAGCTGCCGGCCTTTCCGCCGACATGCCCGTTGCGCTGACACTGGCGGCCGAACAGGCGATGGTCTTCGCCGAAGACGGCCGCCGCCTGCGCGCGAGCCCGACGAGCGTCGACGCCACGCGGGAGAGGGCGCATGGCTAGTATTGCCGCCACATCCCTGCCCGTGCGGATGGCTGCGGCCCGCGAGCGAAGCGAAGCCCGCACGGCCCTGCTCTTCGCCCTGCCCGCCATCGTCCTGATCGTGCTCTTCATCATCGTGCCGATCGTCGCCGTCGTTGTGCTCGGCTTCACGGATTTCCAGCTCGGCGACAAGAGCCTGCGCTTCGTCGCCTTCGAGAACTATGCGCATCTGCTGCGTGACCGCGCCTTCGTAAAGTCGCTCTGGAACACTGCGACCTATACTGCAATCGTCGCGCCCGTCTCGATCGCGCTCGGCCTCGGCGTCGCGCTGCTGATCGAAAGCGAAGGCATCGGCCGCAGCTTCTTCCGCACCGCTTACTTCCTGCCCGTCGCTTCGCTGATCGTCGCGATGGCGACCGTCTGGCAGTATCTCTTCCATCCGACGATCGGCCCGATCAACGCCCTACTTGGCGAGATCGGCGTGCATGGTCCGAACTGGCTCGGCTCGTCGGCAACAGCGCTCTATAGCCTGTCTATCATCGGCGTCTGGCAATCCGTCGGCTTCAACATGGTGCTGTTTCTCGCCGGCCTTACCGCCATTCCGCGAGAACTCTACGCGGCTGCCGAAGTCGACGGCGCGAAATCGGCGTCCGATCGCTTCTGGCTCGTCACCTGGCCAATGCTCGGACCGACGACGCTGTTTGTCACCACAATCAGCATCATCAACGCGGTGAAGGTCTTCGACACGGTGAAGGCTTTGACCGACGGCGGCCCGAACCATGCGTCCGAGGTGCTGCTTTTCACCATCTACCAGGAAGGCTTCGTCTATCTCCGGGTCGGCTATGCCTCGGCGATGACGACGGTGTTCCTCGCCATCCTCGTGGTGCTGACCTTCCTGCAATATCGCGTCCAAGACCGGCAGGTGCATTACACATGACCTCGACAGGCTTCACTCCCGGCCGCATCCTGCGCCTCTCCCTGCTGATCCTGGGCTCGCTCATCTTCCTCGCGCCCTACATCTTCATGATCTCGACCGCCGGCAAGGCGCAGGACGATATCTTTACCTCGGCGCTGAAGCTGATCCCGACGCATTTCTATTACGTCGAGAACATCGCCAAAGCGCTGAGCAAGGTTTCCATGGGCACGCTGCTCTTCAATGGCGTCCTCGTCTGCGGCCTGATCTTCTTCTTCCAGGTGCTGATCGCCATCCCCTGCGCCTATGCCATGGCCAAGCTGAAATTCCCGGCGGCACGCATGATGATGGTGCTGGTCATGCTCGGCCTGCTGGTCCCGATCCATGCGACGGCGCTGCCGCTCTATGTCGGCTTCAACAGCCTGTCGCTCCTGAACAGCTATGCGGCTCTCGTCGCACCCTTCTCGATCTCGGTCTTTGCGATCTTCATGTTCCTGCAGTTCTTCCGTTCGATGCCCGACGATCTGATCCATGCCGCCCGCCTCGACGGCATGTCGGAAATCGGCATCGTCGCCCGTGTCATCGTGCCGAATGCCTGGCCGGCAGTCACCGCCTTTGCGATCTTCTCGGTCGTCGCGCACTGGAACGACCTCTACTGGCCGCTGATCGTCATCACCAAGCAGGAATATTTCACGCCGCCGCTGGGTCTCATGTATTTCCGCGCCGCCGAAGCGGGGGACGACTACGGCGCACTCATGGCGGCAACCCTGATCATCACCCTTCCCCTCGTCGCGGCGTTCCTTCTGGCACAGAAGCGCTTCGTCGAGGGCATCACCATGACCGGTCTCAAAGACTGACCGGTTCGAAATTCGACAACGGAGAACGAGCGATGAAGCATATCACCCAGATTCTCGCCGCTGCGGCCATTTCTATGGTCGTGACGGTCCCGGCCTATGCCGAAACCACCCTGACGGTTCATTATCCCATGCCGGGTTTCTTCAAGAACGTGATGGACACGATCTCGAAGAAGTTCATGGAAGAAAATCCCGACATCAAGATTCAGTTCGCCGCTCCCTCGGCCACCTATGAGGAAGGCATCCAGACCATCCTGCGTCAGGCCGGCACCAGCGAAATGCCGGATGTCACCTTCATCGGCCTCAACCGCCTGCGCATGATCGACGAGCGCAACGTCGCCGTCGACCTCGGCCCCCTCGTCAAGAAGGAGGGCAATATGGCCGAGAAAGGCTTCTCGGACACGATCCTGAAGCTCGCCCAGGTCAAGGGCAAGCAGGTCGGCCTCGCCTTCGCGACGTCCAACCCGATCATGTACTACAATGCCGACCTAGTGAAGGCTGCCGGCGGCAACCCGGACAACCCGCCGAAGACCTGGGACGAGGTCATTACGCTTGCCGGCAAGATCAAGGCGCTCGGCAACGGCGTCGATGGCATGGACTTCCGCTGGCAGGGCGACGACTGGATGTTCTCCGCCCTCCTCTTCGGCGCCGGCGGCAAGATGCTGAACGACGACGAAAGCAAGGTTGCCTTCAACGGTCCCGAGGGCCAGAAGGCCGTCGAACTGATCCAGCGCTTCGTCAAGGAAGGCGGCATGCCGGTCTTCACCAAGGCTGCCGGCGAACAGGCCTTCGCTGCCGGCAAGGTCGGCTTCGAATTCCAGACCACGGGTGCTCTCGTCAACACCATCAAGAATGTCGGTACCAAGTTCGACCTGCGCACCGCCAAGCTGCCGCTGATCGACCCGGTCAATGGCCGTCTGCCGACGGGCGGTAATGCCGTCGTCATCCTGACCCATGATCCGGTCAAGGAAGAAGCAGCCTGGAAGTTCGCCAAGTTCGCCGCCGGCCCTTACGGCGCCTCGGTCGTCGTTCCCGGCACCGGCTATGTTCCGAACAACGAACTTGCCGCCAAGTCAGCCGAATATCTCGGCGACTTCTACAAGAAGAACCCGCTGTTCCAGGCTGGCCTCAGCCAGATGTCGATCATGGTTCCCTGGTATGCCTTCCCGGGCGCCAACGGCGTCAAGGTCACTCAGACCATCGTCGACAACCTCTCGCGCATCGTCGATGGCTCAGCCGCTCCGAAGGAAGCGCTCGAGGACGCCGCTTCTGACGTCGAAGGCCTGCTGCCGCGCAGCTGATCATTCGAACCGGCTGAGCAACCTGCGCCGCCTCCCAACAAGAGGCGGCGTTTCCATTCCCGGGCAAGGGTCAGGATTGTATGGTGAGATCGCGCACTGTGCCACCCGCACGCATTCGATAGGGCACAGTCAGATGACGCGGGGGCGCGGCATTTTCCGCCATATCCAGCAGCAGCGAGGCGGCAGCGGCCCCCATGGTTCCATCCGGAATTTCCACCGTCGTCAGAGACACTTCGCCCAGAAAACCGAGGGAAATCCCGTCGAAGCCGGCGACCGAAATATCGCGCGGAATCGAAAGACCCTGACGCCGAAGCGCGCCCATGACGCCGAGCGCCAGAAGATCGTTGGAAGCAATGATCGCCGTCGGGTCGAACCGCGAAATCGCATCGGAAAGATCGAGCTGTTCCAGGCTGTTTACGAAGGAAATTTCGAGCGCGTCGAGGGGCTGTTGCCCCGCCGCTTCCATGGCCCTGATATAGCCGAGATAGCGCAGCTTCGCCCGATCCGACGCGGAGAAGTGGCCTGATATGAACAGGATGCGGCGATGACCCTTGCCTAGGAGGTGATCGGTCAGATCCCGGCCCGCGCCGAAATTATCGGTCGCGACCGCGGCGGTAAAGCGGGCGGTCGGCAGGTTACCGAGCAATACGGTCGGCGGCAGGGCGGAGGATAGAACAAGACTGCGCTCGGGATCGCAGAGCGTCAGGATCAACCCAGTCGGTTGCTGCTGGAGCAGCGAGGCGACGGCATCGACCTCCTGCGCCGGATCGTAGTTCGATTGCGCGATCAGCACGCTATGCCCCGCGTGAAGAGCTCGGTTCTGGATGCTGGAAAGCGAAGCCGCGAAAACCGGATTGGTGATGCTCGGAATGAGCACGCCGATCGCCGGTCGGCCGGTGCCGGTACGCCCACCTGTCCGATAGCCAAGCTCCGCCGCCGCCCGGCGCACGCGCCGCACCATCTCGTCGCTGACCGGACCGCTGCGATTCATCACGCGGCTGGCGGTCGCGACGGAACAGCCGGCGCGGAAGGCGATCTGCTGGAGCGTCGACATGATATCAATCACCTCCGGCTTCGGTTTCAGCCCTGGACTGGCGCAGTCTTATGGGAATGTGGGGGATTTATATCAGGCCGATGACACTTATTTGACAGCCCTCCCCGCACACCGCGACATTCCGGCCCTTGATCTTTGCTGCAGCGCAGCAGATGCTCGTTCCGATCGCAGCGGCGAATGATGCTGTCATCAATCGATGCCATGATTGCCGCGCTATGATCCGCAGATCCGCCCCTCGAAAGGATGCTCTCATGTCAGAAGCACGGACGCCTGCCACCACCACCGACAAGACCGAAAGACTGTTTTTCCTCGATATCAACGACGGACGAATCCTCTCCTCCGCCATCGACGGCACCGATCTCAAGCTTATCGTCCAGCGGGCGGGCCGCAGCCCCGACGGCATTCTCGTCGACAGCGAGAACGGCTGGATCTATTGGACCGAGATGGGCAACGACTACAACGCCCATGACGGCTCCATCGAGCGCATGGACCTCGACGGCGGCAACCACATCACGCTGATCCCGCCGGGCAGCACCCTCGTCACGCCGAAGCAGATCCAACTCGACCGCGAGAACGGCAAGCTCTATTGGTGCGACCGCGAAGGCATGCGCGTCATGCGCGCCAATATCGATGGCAGCAACATCGAAACCCTGGTGCAGAACGGCGACAGCCCGGGAGATAGCACCGATATCGCACGCTGGTGCGTCGGCATTGCCCTCGACCTGCCGCTCGGCCAGATCTACTGGACCCAGAAAGGGCCGCCGGATGCTGGCCTCGGCCGCATCTTCCGCGCCGGCATCAACATCCCCGCCGGCGAAACCGCGACGAACCGCAGCGACATCGAAACACTGCTGGACAAGCTGCCGGAACCGATCGACCTCGAGCTGGACCTCGCCACCCGCACCATCTACTGGACGGACCGCGGTAATCTTCCGCGTGGAAATACCGTCAACCGCGCCCAGATGGATGATCTCGCCGGCACATCTGAAGTCGTTCTCGAAGGCCTCGACGAAGGCATCGGCCTTTCGCTCGATCTACCCAACAACCGCATGTTCTTCACCGACATCGGCGGCAATCTCTATTCCGCCAGCCTCGATGGTTCGGGCGAGCGCGAACTTCTTCATCATGCCGGCTCGTTCACCGGCATCGTCTACGCCGAAATCTGAATGTTGATCATCGTAGGCGCAAACCAGCGCGCCTACGACCCATCCTCCTCGGCCACCATCCGATCCAGATTCTGGTTCAGCCGGCGCATGAGCTGAACCAGCGTCTGAACTTCATCAGCGCTGAAGCCAGAAAGAACCCGGTCTCGCCCCTCTTCCAGCGCCTGGCGCGCTGCCGGGAGTTTCGCGACTGCTGCCTCGGTCAACGACACGAGGCTGCTGCGGCCATCGGCTGGATCGGGCGTGCGCCGGATCAGACCATCCCGCTCCATGCGCGCCAGCATCTGAGCCATCGACGGCTGCTCGATCTTGGCGAATTTCGCCAAATCCTTCTGCGACATCTGCGCGCCATTCCGGAGCAAATACAGCACCGGCAGCTGACCGATATTGAAGCCCAAAGCCCTCACCCGACGTTCGCCAAGACGTGAGAACGCGCGCGACGCCATGTTGATGAGCGGCGCCGGTGTGTCGAACAAATCCCAATCCATCATGTCTTCACCACTTGAATAGGTGCCTATGTTAATTTATATAGGTACCTATGTACGAAATTATGAGGACCCTGTCCATGACATCCTATCCCCGTATCGCCATCATCGGCGCAGGCCCCGGCGGTCTGACCCTGGCCCGCATCCTTCATCAGGCAGGTGTGCCGGCTATCGTCTTCGAACGCGATGAACATGCACTTTCCCGGCCGCAAGGTGGCACGCTCGACCTGCATGTGGAATCTGGCCAGCTCGCGCTGCGCCGCGCAGGCCTCTACCGCGAATTCCTGGCGATCGCCCGCTATGAGGATCAAGGAAGCCGGCTCTATGACAAGCATGGCGCGCTGCTCTTTGCCGATGACGACGCTGATGAATCCGATAGGCCCGAGGTCGACCGCACCGCGCTCAGGCAAATCCTGCTCGCCTCTTTGCCATCAGAAGTCATCCGCTGGAACCACGGCCTGCGCGAAGTCCGCCCGCGCGGCGATGGCACCTATGATCTGGTCTTCGAAAACGAAACGGTTGGTCCCTTCGACCTCGTCGTCGGCGCCGACGGCAGCTGGTCCAAGGTCAGGCCGCTGGTCTCCTCGTACCGCCCGCAGTATAGCGGCATCACCTTCATCGAATTCGGCATCGACGACGTCGACGCCAGCCACCCGGACCTCGCAGCCCTTGTCGGCCGCGGCAAGATCGGCGTCGAGGCCGATGGAAAAAGCCTGATCGTCCAGCGCAACGGCAATGCTCATCTCAGAGGCTACGCGATCTTCCGTGTGCCGGCCGGCTGGGCAGACAGGACCTTCGACTTTGCAGCGCCGGCAAAAGCCCGCGCGCGGCTGATGGCCGAGTTCGAAGGCTGGACACCGGAGATACTGCGCCTCATCGAAGCCAGCAACGACCATATCGTCTGTCGACCGATCTACGCATTGCCGGTCGGCCACCACTGGCAGAACCGCATCGGCATCACGCTGCTCGGCGATGCCGCGCATGTGATGTCGCCCTTCGGCGGCGAAGGTGTGAATATGGCGATGCTGGATGCAGCGGAACTCAGCCGCCAGCTTCTTGAGCAGGCGGACTGGAAACATGCCGTCCGAGCCTATGAAGCAGAGATGTTCGAGCGCGTCATCGAGCCGGCAGAACAGGCCGCCGAGGCCGTAGCGACGGAGCTTTCCCACCTCGGAGCCGAGCTATCGCTTCAGCACTACAAGGCCCATCTCGAGGCCCGTCAGAAAAATGCGGCAGCATAGCCGCACTCAAAGAAAAGCGGGCCAACCTGACCCGCTCCAAAGAATGTCATCTATCCCGTCGGGAGCGGCTCAGCTGCCCTTGCGCACGCCATCCAACAGATGCGGCAGCGACTTGACGCCCTCATCCCGCAATTCCGCCGGCAGCAAGCCTTCCGGCAGATCCTGATAGGAGACCGGGCGCAGGAAGCGGCGAATGGCGAGCGTGCCGACCGAGGTCGTACGGCTGTCCGAGGTCGCGGGGAAAGGCCCGCCATGCACCATGGCATGGGAGACTTCAACGCCGGTCGGCCAGCCATTGGCGAGAATGCGCCCGGCCTTGCGTTCCAGCACCGGCACCAGCTTGGCGGCCGTGGCATAATCTTCCGCTTCGATCTGCAGGGTCGCGGTCAACTGGCCCTCGAGCTTTTCCGCAACGGCAATCATCTGGTCGACATCCTTGCAGCGTACGAGAAGGCTTGCCGCGCCGAAGACTTCATGGCCCAAACGCTCGTCTGCCAGGAATTCCGCCGCTTCCGTTTCGAAGAAGATGCCCGGGCTCCGGTTGACGCCTTCGGCCGGAGCGCCATGAGCGACGGTCTTGACAGACTCATGTTCCGCCAATGCGGCAACACCCTTGTCGAAGGCGGCGTGAATGCCGGGCGTCAGCATCGGCGCCGGCGCGCGGCCAGTCAGGGCATCGCTGGCCGCCTGAACGAAACGGTCGAGATCAGGGCTCTCGATCGCAAAAAGCAGGCCCGGATTGGTGCAGAACTGGCCGGCACCGAGCGTCAGGGAATCGATGAAGCCAGTCCCGATCGCCTCAGCGCGTGCTGCGAGAGCGGCGGGGAACAGGAAAACTGGGTTGACGCTGCTCATCTCGGCATAGACCGGGATCGGCTCAGGCCGGGCCGCGGCAATGGCGCCAAGCGCCAGGCCGCCGCCGCGCGAGCCGGTGAAGCCGACGGCCTTGATGCGGGGATCGCGCACCAGCGCGGCACCGGTCTCGTTGGCACCGGTCAGCAGCGAGAATGTGCCCTCCGGTAGGCCGCATTGGCCGACGGCGGCGCGGATGGCGCGGCCGACAAGCTCGCCCGTGCCGGGATGGGCAAGGTGGCCCTTGACGACGACCGGGCAGCCGGCGGCAAGTGCTGACGCCGTATCACCGCCTGCAACCGAGAAGGCGAGCGGGAAATTGCTGGCGCCGAAGACAGCAACCGGGCCGAGCGGGATCTGTCGCAGGCGCAGATCCGGCCGCGGCAGCGGCTTGCGCTCCGGCAGTGCCGGATCGACGCGCAGATCGAGCCACTCGCCGGCGCGGACCACCTGCGCAAAGAGCCGCAGCTGGCCAACGGTGCGGGCGCGCTCGCCCTGCAGGCGCGCCACCGGCAGGCCGGTCTCCTCCGTCGCGCGCTCGATCAGGGTATCGCCAATCTCCATGATGTTGTCGGCAATCTTTTCGAGAAATGCTGCGCGCTGCTCCGGGCTGGTCGCACGGTAGACGTCGAACGCCTGAGCGGCCAACTCGCAGGCTTTAGCGACATCGCTCTCGCTGGCGACCGCAAAGGCCGGCTCCAGATTTGCGCCGGTTGCCGGGTTGATGGCACGCACGGTTCTGTTGCCGCCGGTAGAATCTGAGCCGATCAATAGATCGCCGCGAATCTCGAAAGATTGTGTCATGGGTATTCCTCAAGGATGTCGGAGCGCTAGGGCGTTGCGCTGCGAGAGCAGATAGCAGGATGGGATGACAGATATAAGATGATAATCGTCATCTAATTATCAAGGTGCATGTCCTGAGATCAAGGCGACAACGTCAATTAATCATACTTTTTCTGCATATGGCGCTGCGGCCTCTTTCATGCCAATTTAGCGCCCATCCGAAAGACCGAGTGCGACCGAGTCCCCATGTCCATTGCGCTTCTTGGCGATCCGATCGTCCAGTTCTTCATTCTGGTTGTCGTCGGCACATTCGTCAGCCGCGTCATGCTGCGTCATCAGCGGGCCGGCCGTCTGATCGGTCAGATGGCCTTCTTCGTCTGCCTGACCGCACTTTTATTCTATCACGGCATCGTCCCCTATGAGCCGAGCCCGTCGCAGGAATCGGTGACGCTGCGCACCTTCACGGGCTTTGCCAAGATCGTGTGGTGGGTCAACGGCGCCTGGGTGCTGATCGCCTGCGTGCGGCTGTTCCTGATTTTCGAGCGCAAGCCCCGCGAGGGCCGGCTGCTGCAGGATCTGATCGTCGGCGTCATCTATCTCGGCGCCATTCTCTCCATCGTAGGTAATGTCTTCAGCGTCCCGATCGGTACACTGATCGCAACATCGGGCGTCTTCGCCATCATTCTCGGCCTTGCCTTGCAGAGCACTTTGAGCGACGTCTTCTCCGGCATCGCTCTCAATCTCGGCCGCCCCTACTCCGTCGGCGACTGGATCGTCCTCGAAAATGACGTCCAGGGCCGCGTCGTCGAAACCAATTGGCGCGCCACGCAATTGCTGAGCGGCACCAACGATCTGATCGTCATTCCGAACAGTATCCTTGCCAAGACGCGGCTGACCAATCTTTCCTCGCCTGACGAAAGCCACGGCGCAACCGTCAACGTACGCATTCAGCCCACCGCCCTGCCACGCATCATCGCGGATGTGATGCAAAACGTCTTGATCAGCTGCAACTCGATCCAGAAGAACCCGGAACCCAGTGTCGCCATCACTTCCATCGATGGGCAGGCGATCGAGCTGCAGCTGTCCTTTCGAGTACGCGATATGTCGCTGACACAAGCCGCAAAGAACGAGATCTATGATCTGCTAGTTCGTCACACCAAGGCGGCAGGCTTGAAACTCGCCGATCCGCCCGGCACGATCATGCTTCCGATGCAGCAAAAGCCTGAGACGGCCGACGAGAAGCAACATGCGCCCGGAACGCCCTGGCGGCTTGTCAGCAATATCCCTCTGTTCTCTTCGCTGACCGAGGATGAAAAGGAGCATCTGGCATCGCATATGCAGCGGCGGACCTATCGCAAGGATGCTGTCATCGCCGAACAGGATGCCCGCATGCGGGCGCTCACGATCGTCCGCTCGGGCGTCGTCAGCATCACCCGCCGCGAAGGGCATCGCCAGATCGAGCTGACGCGCCTTGCGCCAGGCGATTATTTCGGTGAGAACGGGCTGCTGATGGGATCGGGCGAAGTCGGCACGGTTCGCGCCCTTACCTTCGTCGTCACCTATGAAATCGGCGAGGAATGTCTGGCGCCGCTGCTGCACGACCGGCCCACCCTTGCCGAAGAGCTCGGTGCCATGCTGGCAAAACGCATTGAGGCGGAGCAGCATCTCTTCGCCAATGCCGATATGCTCGGTCATGGCGCTCATGTGACCTCGCTAAGCTCGCGCATCAAGCATCTCTTTCAACTGCAGCAGCACGATTAGGCCGCATCCGCTTTCTCGGGATGCCTTGCGCGAGGCCAGCCAGTCAGTTCGATTGCGTTGCCGGCGCCGCCTGGACCTGCCCGGCGTAAAACGCCCTGGCATCCATCGTGAACTGCTCGCGCGACGCCGGCCGTGTGTAGAACATGTGACCGCCGCGATAAAGCTTCATCGCCACGCGATCAGCAAAGGCGGACGGCATATGGTCGAGCACATATTTGTTGACGCCGAAGGGGATGACGAGATCGCTGTAACCCTGCCCGATCATCACGCGGAAGGATGACGAGAGCGATAGCAGCTCCTTGAGATCATCGCCAACACCGGCGGTCCCGCGCGAGCCGCCATTGTGCCCGCTCCATTTCCATTCCCGGTTCACGGACGACGACAGAAGCGTGTAGGTCATGTCGGTATGAAAGCCCAGCTCGTCACGGGCATAGCCTGAAAAGGCACCGCCATAAGCACGAACAAAGCCATCCAAGATCGGGTCGCCGCCATGCTCGGCCTCCGACTGCGGATAGGGGTCCGGCGCGAGGAACGAGGCGTCATAAGCACTCGCCACGTCCGCGCCGTCACCATCGGAATGTTTGCGGTAGACCCCGCCGAGAAAACCTTGGTTCTTGGCAACGACATCCTGCGGTATGCCCGTCAGCTTCGCGATGCGTCCGTAGAAGGCTTGGCCGGAATCTCCTGATGGCGGCCGTCTGGCAAGAGTTGGCAAATAGTCGTTGAAGGCGAAGGTTTCGGCATCCTGGACTGCTTTCTCGCTGAAGGCGTTTAGACGCTCCAGTTCGGCCGCCGCCAGTGACGGCAGCTGCAAGGCTGCGCCAAGCGCATCCTCACCGTCCCCGAAGACGAACCGGCCCTCCAGCAGCGGCGACAGCATGACGATGCCGGAAATCAGAATGCCCTGATCCTCGCGCAGGCTGTTGGCAATCTTGACCGAACGAAACCCGCCATAGCTTTCTCCAAGAATGTACTTCGGCGACGACGCCCGGCTGTTATGGGCGATGTAGAGCGCGATCGCCTTGGCGAGACTTTCGGCATCGCTGTCGACACTATAGAAATCATTCTGATCATCGGGCTTAGCAGCGCGGCTCCAGCCGGTACCGATCGGATCGATCAGCACGAGATCGGTGAATTCGAGCCAGCTTTGCGGATTGTCGACCAACTTGGCATTGGCGCCGTCACGGCCGTCTGCGCCGAAATCGACGATGCGCGGACCGACGAGCCCGAGATTGAGGAAGGCCGAAGCAGCACCCGGCCCGCCATTGAACACGAAGGTCACGGGCCGGTTCGCATCCCGGTTCTTGGCGACATAGGCGGTGTAGAAGATCGCGGCGCTTCGCTGGCCATCCTGGCCGAAAAGATCGAGCGTGCCCGCCGTCGCCGTATAGGGAATGGTCTTGCCATCCGTAGTCAGCACATGGTCGCTCACGGCATCGGGCGGCAGGAGCGAGAGCACGCCGCTCGCACTGGCAGGTGCGCCATGGCCTTGCTCGGGCGGAGCGGCGGATGCCGTGGCCGATATCAGCGAAAGGGCCAGCGCCAGGCCGGGAACTATCTGGCGAAAAGACATGAAATCGCATCCTCCAAATGGATCATCGCATAGCTGTCGTTGCCGGCGATACTATGTCACAGACGACAAGCGCCGAAACTCAAGAGATGTTGATCGACGGATTATCGGTCATGGCACTTCTGGAGAATGGCGCGCTTGAGGGCGTGCTGGCCGGCGGGCTGCAGCAAATCAAAACTTGATCCTGTCGATGCTGGTCAGTGTCGTCTTCTGCGAAACGCCCGGCGCATTGACCATGTGCCAAGCCACATATTGCTCACCGTAAAGCTCTGTCGATGACATGCCGTCGACAGGCAGGACAATGTTCATGCCGTTGAGCGCCGCGTCCGTCGCCGTATCGAGCACCGCCCCCTCCGAGGCCGTGCCTGTCACGATGATGGTCTTGATGCCCTTGTCTGAGAGAATACTGCGCAGATTGGTGCCGATGAATTTGTCCGGCCCGGATTTGACGATCGGCTCGCTCGCCAGGGGCGCCAGCGCCGTTGCGATATCCTGCGGCTCGCCAACACCGGCCAGGCTGAAGACGACGAGCATCTCCTTGGCGCGCGCCTGATCGAGCAGAGTTTTCACCTTGGGGACGGACGCCAGGCAACGGGGCTTGGTCTTCACGTTGCACGGTCCCTTGGTCGGGTCCTGCGCGCCGTTGAAATCGAAGATCAGCAGTGCCGTCGTCTTCGGATCGACGGTAACGGTCTTCAGCTCCGGCGCCACCGGCGGCTTCACTTTCTGCCAATCATCGATGATCGTCTGCGCTGCTGCCGGCGAAGGCAGAGCGAGGCCAAAGGTCCCAGAAAGAACCGAAAAGCCGAAGCCGAAAGCGAGGCCCGATTTCCGCCTCGCTCCATTTGTCTTCCTGATCAGGCTCCTCTCTTGCATCGGCACATCCCCTTCGCTTGACGGTCGTGGAGGAGAGATAGGCCATAAACCAGAACGGAGTAACGAAACTCTTCGTGATAGCGCTCCAAAGTGTGCGGCCGCATATCTCAGGCAGATCACCCAAACTCCTATGTCGCCGCCTCGTCCATCGGCTCTGCGGAATCCCGGTCGCCGCGGAGCTTGCCGAGCACCTCCTGCAAAGCCTGCTTCAACGCATTAATCTCCTCAGAACCGGCGATATCGGACCAGCGCTGATCCACAAGGCGACCGGTTGCCGCTGCTATCGGCCGCACGCCTCTGCCACGCTCGGTCAGAAACACAAGTCTTGCACGTCGATCATCAGGGTCCGGTCGGCGCTCGACATAACCCAGGCGCTCCAACTCCTCTACTGCCTGCGTCATCGTCTGCTTGCGGACATGGGAAAGCCGAGTGAGCTCACTCACCTGAATTCCTTCCGGACGCATGAAGGTAAACACATTGGCGTGCGGTGGTCGGATATCGCCATAACCGGCCTCTTCCAGCGCGGCTTCGACATCCTGTGTCCAATGTTGATGCACGAGCCGCAGCAGCAGGCCCAGGGACGGGCGAGTGGGAACACAATCTTTCATGATATAGACAGGCACCTGACTATTATGTTAAATAGACAGGTACCTTACCATTTTCTTTCACGAGAGGATACCCACATGCCCTCCCTCAATGTGCTGGACTCGACGATCTTCTACGAGGATGCCGGAACGGGAACACCCTTCGTCTTCCTGCATGGCAATCCGACCTCATCCTACCTGTGGAGGCATATCAGCCCGGCCCTTGCCGTGCCTGCCCGCTGCCTGGCTCCCGACCTCATTGGCATGGGCCAGTCCGGCAAACCCGATATCGCTTATTCATTTGACGACCATGCACGCTATCTCGAAGCTTGGCTCTATAAACTCGCGCTCGATGATGTCGTATTGATCGGCCATGATTGGGGCGGCGCACTCGCATTCGATTGGGCCGCCCGCCATCCGGAACGCGTGCGCGGCATCGCCTTCATGGAAACGATCATCAGGCCTTTGACCTGGAACGACCTGCCGAATGCACGGGCTCGCTATGAACTGCTGCGCTCACCGGGCACGGGCGAAGCGAAGGTTCTGGACGAAAATTTCTTCATCGAACAAGCTTTGAAAGCCACGGTTCTAAATGGATTGAGCGCCGAGGATCATGCCGTCTATCGCGCGCCCTACCCGACGCGCGAAAGCCGCCGTCCGCTGCTTGCCTGGCCGCGCGCGATGCCGATCGAAGGCGAACCCGCCGATGTCGTCGCGCGCATCGAAGCCTATGATGCCTGGCTTGCCCGCAGCGAAGATATCCCGAAACTGCTGCTGACTTTCGATGGTCCGGCGGAGACGCTGCTGGTAGGCGAAAGGATGATAGATTGGTGCCGCGAGAATATTGCCGGATTGGAGATCGAAAATTGCGGACCGGCAAGGCACATCGCGCCGGAAGATCAGCCCCATGCGATTGCAGCCGCCATCTCCAGCTGGGCCGCCAATCATAGTTTGTCTCGCTGAAAAGCCGATCTTCGCGACAGGAAAGGCCGCCACCTCTGCTCGACGGCAGGCGATCAAGTACAATCCATCGTTGACAAAAAACCGTCAGGCCATAATCTGCGCCTAAGCCTTTGCGATTGCCCAATTTTCTTTTGGAGATCAGGATCATGCCGGCACATTGCATGAGACGACTGGTTCTGGCAGGCATTATCCTCGGCATATCCGCCTACACGGCTACGGCCGCGCAAACGCTGGATCTCATCGCCCAAAAGGGCACGATCCGGATCGGCTATATCAGCGACGAAGCACCCTTCTCCTTCAAGAAGAAGGACGGCAACCCGGCGGGATATGCCATCGATCTCTGCGGCAAGGTCGCCGATGCCGTCGGGCGCAAGGTCACCGATCTCAAGCGCGACTATGTCGAAACCACGCTTGCCGATGGCTTCGACGCAGTCAAAAGCGGCCAGGTCGACCTTCTCTGCGGCGCGCTGACCATTAGCCTCGGCCGGAAGGCCCGATCCTGCGACGCGAGATCATGATGCAGTCGATCCCGCAATAAGCGCATTCAGGAGATGCCGTCGCCTTTGCGACATCTCCGATCAGCATATGTCACCGACAAACCCAGCCATTTCCTGATAGGACAGCGTGATGGTCGTCGTGCAAGCATCTTGAATATGTCGTAGACAGGCTCTGGTCGCCGCCGCACACATCATAAAATCCGTTTTCAGTATCAATCAGGGTCGCACGCAATGGCAGTATTTCCTCAAAAGGCGAAGGTCGTCATCATCGGGCTTGGCGGTATCGTCGGCGCATCGATCGCTCATCATCTGATCGAGCGCGGCTGGGACGATATTGTCGGCATCGACAAATCAGGCGTCCCGACGGATATCGGCTCGACGGCCCATGCCTCCGACTTCTGCTACACGACCAGCCACGATTTCCTCTCCTGCTGGACGACCCTCTACTCCATCGATTTCTACGACAAGCTCGGCCACTATGCCCGCGTCGGCGGCCTCGAAGTCGCCCGCGTCGGCGATGACGACCGCATGGCCGAAATCAAGCGCAAGGTGACCTCGGGCAAGGCCTTTGGCACGCGCGTGAGCTTGATCGACCCCGCCGAGATCAAGGAAAAATTCCCGCTGATCGAGGAAAGCATGGTTCAGGGCGGGATGTGGGACCCGGATGCCGGCCTCGTCATTCCCCGCTCTCAGACCGTTGCCGGCAAGCTGATCGACCAGGGCGAAAAGAGCGGCAAGCTGCAGTCCTTCGCCAATACGCCGGCCCAGTCTCTGATCGTGAAAGACGGCCGCATCAGCGGCGTCGTCACCCATCGCGGCACGATCGAAGCCGAATATGTCATCGTCTGCGCCGGCCTCTGGGGCCGCCTGATCGCCGAAATGGTCGGCGAGGACCTGCCGGTCATGCCGGTGGACCACCCGCTGACCTTCTTCGGCCCCTATAATGAGTTTGCCAACACCGGCAAGGAAATCGGCTTCCCGCTGATGCGCGACCAGGGCAATTCCGCCTATATGCGCGACACCGGCGACCCGAAGACCGCCGAAGGCGGCCAGATCGAATGGGGTTACTACGAAGAGAAGAACCCGCGCCTCTGCCATCCCCGCGATCTCCTTGAAAAGCATGAGGCCCGCCTTTCGCCTTCACAGCGCGATCTCGACATGGAACAGATCATCGAGCCGCTCGAACGCGCCATGGAACTGACGCCGATCCTCGGCGAACTCGGCTACAATGAAGGCCATTCCTTCAACGGTCTCCTGCAGGTCACGACCGATGGCGGCCCGTCCGTCGGCGAAAGCCAGAAGGTCCGCGGTCTCTGGTATTGCGTCGCCATCTGGGTGAAGGACGGCCCTGGCTTCGGCAAGCTCGTTGCCGACTGGATGACCGACGGCCGCACGCCGATCGACCACAACAGGATCGATTATTCCCGCTTCTACCCGCATATGCTGGAAGAGAGCTTCATCGAAGGCCGCTGCACGGAGGCTGCGCAGAAGATCTACAATCCCGCAGTCCACCCGCGCGAGCCTTATGCCACCGGCCGCAACATCCGCCGCTCGCCCTTCTATGAACGAGAAAAAGAGCTCGGCGGCTACTTCATGGAGCTCGGCGGCTGGGAGCGTGCTCATGGCTATGCCGCCAACGAGCACCTGCTCGAAAAATACGGCGATCGCATCCCGGTGCGCGAAAACGAATGGGACAACCGCCATTTCTGGCGCGTCTCCAATGCTGAGCACCTGGCACTGAGCGAAGATTGCGGCATCATCAACCTCTCGCATTTCGCCATGTACGATATCGAAGGCCCCGATCATGTCGAACTGCTGGAATGGCTTTGCGCGGCCAAGATCGGTGGCGACGCCAATATCGGCAAGGGCATCTACACCCACTTCCTCGACGACGAGGGCATGGTGCGCGCCGACTTCACTGTCATCCGCATGGCCGACCGCTGCCGTCTGATCGACGGCGCCGATGCCGGCCCGCGCGATTTCCACTACATGCGCCGTGTTGCCCAGGATAAGGGCTTCAACGTCACCATCACCGATGTCACCGAACGCTATGTCACGATCGGCATCTGGGGACCGAATGCCCGCACCAACCTGCAGAAGGTGGTCGAAAGCCCGGAAAACCTCACGCACGAAAACTTCCCCTTCGCCGCGATCAAGCAGATCCGCATCGCCGGCAAGAACGTCACCGCATTCCGCATTTCCTATGTCGGCGAACAGGGCTGGGAACTGCACATGGCCTATGGCGACGCGCTGGCCGTCTGGGATGCGCTGCGCTCGACCGGCGCGATCGCCGTCGGCGTCGAGACCTATGCCAACAGCCGCCGTATGGAAAAGAGCCTGCGCCTGCAGAATGCCGACCTGCTGACGGAATATAACCTCCTCGAAGCCGATCTCGCCCGCCCGAAGGTCAAGGACGCCGATTTCCGCGGCAAGGCGAAGCACCTCGAATATCGCGCCCGCGAGCATCAGCCGGCCATGCTCTGCACGCTCGTCATGACCGACAATATCGACTCCAACGGCGTTGCCCGCTACCCCGTTGGCATCCTGCCGGTCATGGATCCCGAAACCGGCGAAACCCTCGTCGATGAGCTCGGCCGCCGCTCCTTCACCACCTCGATCGCCTATGGCCCGACCATCGGCAAGAATATCGCACTCGCCTACCTCCCCTGGTCCTATGCCCAGGAAGGCCGCAAACTGAAGGTCGAATATTTCGGCGAAACTTATCCGGTCGAAGTTGCCGGCGTCGGCTACAAGCCGCTCTATGACGCCGAAAACCTGAAGCCGAGAAGCTGATCTCCAACGAACCGGAAAGCGAGGTCATGCCTGGCTTTCCGGTTGTCTCTCGGGCTGGTCGTCTATCAGGCTGTATGATCGATGATGGCCTGCACGATCTCGCCAATGTCGCGCTCGTGGATTTCGTGCCCTCCACCTTCGACCCGGTGCAACCGCGCGTCTCGGACGACCTTGGTAAAGGCCTCCCCGTGTTCTATGGTAAACAGCGGATCGGCTGTGCCGTGGATCGCAAGGACCGGCAGCTTGATATCGGAGGCCTGAAGCCTTGCAGGCCTTTCCTCGCTCACGAGCGTGAAATGGTTTGTAGCACTGGCAAATGACGGCGCCCGTGCCATGTCGCGGGCGATCAGGTCCCTTGCAGCGTCGGGATCGTGCGGATGCCGGGTGCCGGCAAGCATGGCCGTCTCGCGGCGCAGGAAACCGGCAATGGCTTCGAGGTTCGACCAATCGATTGCTTCGGCCGACCTGGAATGCTCCTGATAGGCCTCCGTCGAAGAAGGCAAGCCCTCGACGCCGAGCGGTGATGTGTTGATCAGCGTAAGCGTCCGCACGCGCCGAGGATGGCGCAACGCGACTTCTTGCGCAACGGCGCCGCCCATCGACATGCCCGCCACATGCGCCGTTTCCAATCCGTAGCCGTCGAGAATGGCGATGGCATCGTCGGCCAGATCGGTGAACGAATACCGGGGTTCGCCTTGCGGATAATGTGTCGAGAGGCCGGTATCGCGCTGGTCGTACCGGATCACATAGCGCTGGCGAGTGGCAAGTGCCTCGCAGAACCTGTCCGGCCACCACAGCATCGAAGCCATCATTCCCATGATCAATATGATGGGCGGGCTGGAGGGATCACCGAAAGCCTGGGTCTGCAGCTTCGCTCCCTTGACCTCGATTGACGTCTCGGTGGCGGCGAATGATCTCGTTCGTTCCATGACAAAATCCATCCGATTGCAAATTGCAACTGGAATCCATATTGCATGACTGATCTTATTATGCAATCAGTTTATGAGAGAGCTGCAAAACCGGGTATCGACTTCCGTCAGAGCAACTCCAGAAGAGCGTCCAGCGGTTTTCCAGCCGGAATTGTGTAGGAACAATGGGTTGGAGCTGTTCGGAGATCTTGCGAGAGCTGAGCACAATAGCGATTGAGGCGAGATAAGGGGGGCCTGTAGTGCGGCAATGTGCTGATTTTTACGACGCCGAACTGTCACGGCATAACCGGCATTTGCGAGCCGCAGCCAGCGTCCGGACGCATGACCGGGTACTCGATATCGGCTGCGGCGCCGGGCAAACCACCCGGCAAGCCGCTCTCGCCGCAACACAAGGCAGCGCGGTCGGCGTGGACACTTCCGCCGAGATGCTTGAGATTGCGCGCCAGCGTAGCGCTGAAGCAGGATTACACAACGTCAGCTTCGAGCTGGGCGACGCGCAAACCTACGCCTTTCCAGCTGCCGGCTTCGACCTATGCATCAGCCGGTTCGGCGTCATGTTCTTCGCCGATCCGCCGGTAGCATTCGCCAATATCGCCCATGCAATCCGCCCGGCTGGACGCATCGCCTGGATGGTATGGCAAAGCCAGGAGCGCAACGAATGGTCTGGCGCAATCCGGGATGCGCTGGCTCCAGGAAGCGCAATTCCAGGAAATGCCGGCAAGGCGTTTTCACTCGGCGATCCAGCCATAGCCACGAAGCTATTGAGCACCGCCGGCTTCACCTCGATCGACTTTATCGAAGTGGAAGAACCGGTATTTTATGGAGCCAATGTCGATGCCGCCCTTGATGCCCTTGCCGGCCTCTATATGGTCAAGGACGCGCTCATGCACACCGATGAGGCGCCCGACCAGCCACTTCTGCGGCTGCGTGATTTACTGGAAGCGCATATGACCTCCGGTGGTGTGCTCTTCGACTCCCGCGCATGGATCATTACCGCTGATCGAGCCGGCGGCTGAGTGGCTCCCACCCCTCTCCGCGAATGCACTACGGCGCAGATCTACGAACGCCCGCTTTTAGGTTCTCGCCCGAGATTTTGACATGAGTTTTGCGTCAGTCGGTAGGGAAGTTTTGGAAAGACTTGGTTTTGTGGGCGGGCTTTGAGCCGTTCGCGTTGCTCACCCTTGCGGTTATGGTCCTGAGGCGGGAGGATCTAGCATCGCCATTGAAGATGAAGTCTTCGCGCCCTTG
>NZ_JACHYY010000019.1:0-37407 GCF_014193155.1 Rhizobium sp. BK098
AAAGCGATGGCGGCGGTAATGGTTAAGCGGCTCTTCGGTCATGCTGGTCGGATATCATTTCGCTCAGCAAAATCCGTTAAGGCGACGCCACCGTTCAATGGCTTCGCCGACTATGAATACTTTCCGACCCCTCACCTGTAATCGTCTTAGGCCCAGAAATGCTGCGCCTGCGCGTATAACTTCCTGACCTCTGCAGCGCTTCATCCATATCGCTGCGAAGACATATCCCGGCTCCGTTTAGGCTGAAGCACCTTCCCCCACCTCATCAATAATGATGAGGCAAGGCGAACGACCTCCACCTTCCTCAAGGCTTCCCCAGGCTGCATACTGGCGTTGCGGCCTTGGACTTAACGTCCGGCGTTCGCAGCTCCCCTTGTATGGAACAGCGTCCGTTTGGGAAGCGTCGCAGGCGGGACATGTACATGAAGCTATCGCACCACTCTCCACACTTGTTCTTTCGAGCTGCATCTGTCATCGGTGTAGTCGCCTTTCTCTTCGGAGCAATGTCGCCAGCACACGCCGATGGTGGTCCCTTTGTTTCGCAGACTAGAATGCGTCTGACAGTTGTCCAATGGATTCAATCGAAAGGCCAATATGAACGATGGGATGCGCTTGGGGGCGAATATACAGTCTCGGATGAAGGTGCCGTCCTTTTACCCTTTCTAGGATCCCTTCCCGTTGTAAACCGCGACAGCGCCAGCGTTACAGGCGAGATTGCCAGGCGTCTGCAGGAAAAAATCGGCTTGGTTCAGCCACCCGCAGTCACCATCGAAATTCTCGACTACCCCCCAATTTATGTCGTGGGGGACGTAACCACACCTGGCGAGTACAAATTCCGTCCAGGACTTACCGTCCTGCAATCCCTTGCAATGAGCGGCGGCCCGTTCCGTGAAAAAAGCCAATCGCAAACGCAGTCGATCAGGTTTGCAGGCGAATTGCGAGAAATCGATCACTCCATCCTGCGCAGCGCGGCAAAGTTATCGCGACTAGAAGCAGAGATGGAGGGGGCGAAGGAGATAACGTTCGACAACGCGCCGGATGTCGACCAGCAATATGTCGCCGGGATCGACAACGAGGAAAGGGTTATCTTTCAAGCTCGCGCAAACGCGCTGGACAGGCAGTCAAAGGCGCTCACGGAATTGCGCGATCTTTTGACCACCGAGATCGCAACACTGACGGAAAAGCTGGCAGGTGCCGATGACAACATCAAATCGGTCGAGGACCAACTGAGCAGCGTTAAGGGCCTGGTCGAGAAGGGCCTTGCGCTCTCGTCGCGTCAACTGGACCTGGAGCGATTGCTCACGACCTACCGCTCCGATAAGCTTGACCTCGTCACCGCCGTCATGCGGGGCCGCCAGGCAATCAGCGAGACAACGCGGAACCTTGAGGGATTGTCTGACACGCGACGGAGCGAAGTCGCTTCCGAAGCGCAGTCGGAACGGGCAAATCTGGATCAGCTCAAAATGAAGCGTGAGATGACGCAAAGGCTACTCGTCGATGACCTCGCGACCGGCGTCGGCGCAAAAAATCGAGGCGAAGAACTTCCGCTCACTTTTACCGTAAGCCGGCGGAGTGAAGGACAGATCAAACAGTTCGAAGCCTCTGAGACAACCACGTTGGTACCGGGCGATGTCGTGAGAGTTGTTCAGCACCACATTTCAGACGCCTCGTCTGAGGCCGCCTCTGATTTCTCTTCTGATCCTGAGACGCTCGCCAATAGGTCAAATCAATGATCAGCGAAAAGCAAGTGTTCCAATCAAGCCCTTTGTCGGCTGGCTTCTTGCGCTCCACAGGCAAGATCAACGCGGAAGCGGTCGTCCACTTGGGCTGGGTCGAAGGCAAAACCTCAAGCAATCAGGACAAGTCGGCAAAGCCGAGTTCCGTTAGACACCGGAGATCCAATCCCACAAGACAACTGGCCAGGGATATCTGACGACTTTGCGCACAATCCCACCCAGCGGTCAGACTTATACCCAGATCCTCAAGTCGACGATGCTGATGGGCGGCTCCTCGCTCGTGAATGTTGCCCTTAGCATCATCCGCAACAAAGCTCTGGCTGTTCTGCTCGGACCGGAGGGTGTGGGGCTTATCGGCCTCTATGGGTCCATCGTCGATATTGCGCAAACGGCAGCGGGCCTGGGATTGGGAGGCAGCGGGGTACGCCAGATCGCCGAGGCTGCCGGCACCGACGATCCCGCGAGGATCGCACAGTCGGCTAAAGTGCTCAGACGCATATCAATGGTGCTCGGCTTGTTTGGCGCACTCTTCCTCGCTGCGCTGGCATTTCCGGTCTCGAATTTTACGTTCGGCGACTATCAGCACGCCGGCGGCATTGCGCTGCTCTCCCTGGCCGTATTCTTCCGCGTGGTATCTTCTGGACAGACTGCGTTGATCCAAGGATTGCGGGGCATTGCAAATCTTGCGCGCATCAACGTGCTCGCAGGTTTTCTCGGCACCTTGATCAGTGTCCCGCTGATCTACCTTTTCGGTGCTTACGCCATTGCGCCTTCCGTCGTGGCCGTAGCAGCAGTCACAACCCTTTCGACCTGGTGGTACAGCAGACGGATAGGCGCAAGCCCGCCTCCGATGTCGATGCGCCAGTTTAGCCGGGAAGGTAACGTATTGTTCAGGCTCGGGATCGTCTTCATGGCAAGCGGACTGCTGACCTTCGGCGCAGCCTATGCCATCCGCCTCATTATGCTCAAGGAAGGGGGCGCCGTAGCCGCGGGATTATATCAGGCGGCCTGGGGGCTCGGCGGTCTCTACGCAGGCTTCATTTTGCAGGCGATGGGAACTGACTTCTATCCGCGCTTGACTGCGACCGCAGACAACCATGCCGAATGCAACCGGCTGGTCAATGAGCAGACAGAAATCAGCATACTGTTGGCCGGCCCCGGTCTGCTTGCCACATTGACACTGGCGCCGCTCATGATGAGTTTGTTCTACTCCGCGGAGTTTCATGGAGCGGTGGAACTTCTTCGCTGGATATGCCTGGGAATGATGCTCAGGATCGTCGCGTGGCCGATGGGTTTCATCGTCGTGGCGAAGGGTGCGCAGACTATTTTTTTCTGGACCGAGGTAGCGGCGACGCTGGTGCATGTGGGGCTGGCGTGGCTCTTCGTATCAAAGCTCGGCGCGCCAGGAGCCGGCATGGCATTTTTTGGCCTCTATGTCTGGCACGGTATCCTGATTTACGTGATCGTGCGGCGGCTTACCGGCTTCCGCTGGTCCATAGCCAATCGCAGGCACTCGCTGCTTTTCCTGCCCGCATCAGGATTGGTATTTTCGGCCTTCTTGGTCTTGCCGCCGTGGTCGGCGATGGTAGTTGGCTTCATCGCCGTGGCTCTCAGCGGGCTGTACTCGCTGCGCATGTTGGTCGAACTGCTTCCGCTCGAGTCAGTGCCCGCATTTATCAAGGGGTGGATCACGAATTCCGCGTGACAAACGATGGGCATCGAGCCCTGCAGCATGCAAATGCTACATCACGCAAGAGCGATGTTCCGATCGCGGTAAATCGCGTCTGTGGTGGCGCCTCCATCAAAGGATCTGCGCAGTTCCTCGACAACCCTGATGATGTCAAGGTCCGTCATCTGAACAAAAAGCGGCAGAATTATCGTTTGCCGCTGTGCCGACACGCTTCGAACCAAGCTTTTATCGGCACGATGGAAGCCTGCGCTGGTATAGGCTCCCTCCAGATGAATGTTCATCACACCGCGCCGGGTCGAGATCCCCTTATCGAGTAGCGCCTGCATGACTGTTCGTTGGTCGACCGTATCAGGCAATCTCACACAAAAGCTCTGCCAGTTACTGCGAGCCCAGCCAGGCTCGATCGGCAGCGTTAGTCCGGCGATCGTTGAAAGCCGCTCGCAATACTGTTCGGCAAGCCGCCTTCGCTGCGCAATTAGGTCCGGCAGCCGCCGCAACTGCACCCGTCCGACCGCCGCCTGAAGATCGGTCATACGATAGTTGTAACCCAATTCATCGTAGTTCTCGAAGATCACCTGTTTCGAACCGTGGCGGACTGCATCGGTGACGCTCATGCCATGCTGGCGCCATAGCCGGAATTTTCGGTCATATTCGGGATTAGCAGTAGTCAACATGCCGCCATCACCTGTCGTGATCACCTTCCGGGGATGGAAAGAGAAGCAGGCAATATCGCCATGCGGCTTGCCGATCTTCTCCCAACGCTCATTCCAGAAGATTTCGCTTCCCGTCGCGCAGGCAGCATCTTCAATAATCGGTATGGAGTGGCGCCTCCCGATTTCCACGACGGCGCGGAGATCACAAGGCATGCCGAGCTGATGCACACACAGGATTGCCTTGGTACGGGATGTGATTGCTGCTTCGATCTGACTGGGGTCGATGTTGTAACCATCCGCCTCGATGTCGATGAAAACAGGCACGCCATCGCAATATCGAATGGCGTTCGCCGTTGCGATGAACGAATGGCTGACCGTAATGACTTCATCACCGGCGCCTACGCCGACCGTCTTCAAGGCCAGATGAAGCGCAGTCGTGCAGTTGGAAACGGCGCAGGCGTATGTGGCGCCGACAAAGGCCGCAAATTCACGCTCGAAAGCTGCGACTTCGGGTCCCTGCGTCACCCATCCCGACAGAATAACGCGGCGAACAGCCTCAGCCTCTTCTTCTCCGAGAACGGGCTTGGCGACTGGAATTGCAGAGAGCGATAGTGTCATGCAGCTTGACCTCCTGTCAGTGCGGTCTTCAGCCGCCACCACGCGACGAGGTCACGAAGTCCCTCCTCGATCTGCGTCTCTGCCTTGAACCCCAGAAGACGTTCGGCTTTGCCCGTGTCGGCAAGACGACGGGTCACGCCGTTGACCGTCCGCGCCTCGAGGTGCTGCGGTTCGAGCGCGGCCCCCATGACGTCGCTCAGAATTTTCGCGAGTTCCCGGAGGCTTGTCTCTTTGCCGCTGGCGACATTGAACACCTCGTCCGTGACATCACTCGTCGCGGCCAACAGGTTAGCTCGCGCAATGTCGCGGACATGCACGAAGTCCATGGTTTGGTTGCCGTCTCCGTAGATGATGGGCGGCATTCCGGCCGCCAGTCGCTCCATCCAGCGGATCAATACTTCCGTATAGGCCCCGTAAACGTCCATTCGTGGGCCATAGACGTTGAAATAGCGCAGCGCGACATAGCGCAGCCCATACATCTCCGCGAAACTGCGAAGGAGCCCCTCGTTGAAGGTTTTCGCCGCGCCGTAGATCGTCCGATTGTTGTAAGGGTGATGCTCTTCAGTCGTCGGAAAGCTCTCGGCAAGGCCCAGCACCGAAGCGGAAGAGGCTGCAACCACCTTCGAGACGCCTGCCTTAACGGCAGCTTCGAGAACATTGAATGTGCCTTCCGCCAGAACCTCGAAGGCAAGCCGCGGCTCTTCGGCACATTGCGTAATTCGGATGGCGGCCTGATGGAAGACGATGTCCACGCCTTCGAAGACTTTCGCCAACAGCGATCTGTCTCGGATATCTCCGTCGATAATGTTAAGCGGCCCGCGGCTTATTGCCGTGCTGAGATTGTCGCGGCGACCGCGCACGAAATTGTCGAGGATGATAATCTCACGCGGCTTTTCCAATGCAACGAGATCGGCAATATGCGAACCGATAAGACCGGCTCCGCCGGTAATGAGCACCCGTTTATCTCTCATGATCTTTCCCACGCGAAATATCCATCACCGGATCGGCGTCGGTGCGCCAACGTATGAACCTCGCCGGCACACCGGCTACGACTGAAAACGGCTCGACGTCAGAGACAACGACTGCTCCCGCTCCAACGATCGCGCCCTTCCCTATGCATACGCCGGGAAGAATTGTCGCATTCGTTCCGATGTCGGCCCATGCGCCGATGCGCACCGGTTTGATTTCCAGGTCCGTGCGAATGATTGGCACGTCCACAGGCAGCGCTGTGTGGGTCGAGCCAAGCACCTTGGCGCCAGGCCCCCACCCCACGCAATCCTCGATCACCAGATCACGCGCGTCGAAATAGGCCATCGGCCCGATCCAGACGTTGTCCCCGATCACGCATGTGCCATCGTAGCGTCCCTGGATATAGGCCTGAGCTCCAATGAACACTCCGTTGCCGATTTCGAAAGTTTCGGGGTGTTTGAAGCCGGCGCCGCTTGAGACGTGCAAAGCTTCACCGCAGCGTCGCGCGATGCTTTGCCAGATAGCTTTCCGCATCAAGGTGTCGACAACCCCTTCGCCTGTCGCGAAGCGACCGTAGAGTTCGATCAGGCCGGCACGTCCGTAGGATTGCCTGAGTTCTTCGACCAACCCGGCCTGGTAGGCCGGATCTGCCCGCTTTTCATGGCGGCCGTGGACCGCTTGTACGAGTCGAGTCTTCCCTGCGCGGTTAACTGACATAGGCATGCTCCAGCGCGGCGACCACCTGGTCAAGATGCCACGCGGGCATCTCGGGATAGATCGGCAGCGAGAGAACCTCCCGTGCGGCGTCCTCCGAGATTGGGAAATCATTGGTTTTGTAACCAAGATCGGCATGGGCCTTCTGCAGGTGAACAGGAATGGGATAGTGCAGTCCGGATTGGATGCCTTCCGCGCTAAGCGCGCGCTGGAGCCCGTCGCGATCGCGACTTCTTATCGCATAGACATGATAGACGTGACGCCGGTCGGCTGCTTCCACAGGGGTTATCAAATCCACTGATCCGGCAAGCAGCGATGAGTAGCGGCGGGCATGAGCACGACGCGCTTCGGTCCAGGCTTCGAGATGCCGAAGCTTGACACGCAGGATTGCGCCTTGAATGGCGTCCATGCGGTAGTTAAAGCCTTTCAGCAGATGGTGATAGCGCTGTTCCTGACCCCAGTCCCGCAGCATGCGTATCGTCTTGGCCTGCTCGTCGCTGCTGGTAACGACCATCCCCCCCTCGCCGCAGGCGCCGAGATTTTTGCCGGGATAGAAGCTGAAGCAGCCGGATACACCGATGCTGCCGGCACGGTCGCCTTTGTAACGCGCGCCATGGGCTTGGCAGGCATCTTCGATGATCGGTATCCGGTAGTGGCCAGCAACCGCCTTGATTGCGTCCATATCCGCCATTTGTCCGTAAAGGTGGACAGGAACAATGGCCTTCGTCCGAGGCGTAATCTTTGCCTCGATCCTGGCCGGATCCATTGTGAGCGTCACCGGCTCAACATCGACGAACACGGGTCGCGCGCCTGTGTAGCAGATTGCCGATGCGGTTGCGACAAACGTGAACGGCACGGTAATGACCTCATCGCCAGGGCCGATGCCCGCAGCAAGAAAGGCAAGATGCAAGGCACTCGTTCCGGTGTTGACGGCAATCGCGTGCTTGACGTTGCAATAGTCCGCGAATTCCTGCTCGAAACGCGCGACCTCGTCGCCCAATGCGTACTGGCCCGATGCCAGGACACTGAGCACGGCCGCGTCGATCTCGTCCTTGATCGACGCATATTGTGCTTTGATGTTCAGGAAGGGGATCATGCGATGCGCCTCACCTCTTCGAGCTCAACGATACGGCCGCGCTGGGCGAGCGATCGGGTCGCGGCTTCCAGGATGCGAACGACACGCAACCCGGCAAGGCCGTCTGTGATGGGCCGCGCACTTTGCTCGATGCAATCGACGAACAGTTCCAGTTCGCGCTTCAATGCCTCGGTCATATCAAGCTTGGGCGCCCACATGTCGCCACTGCGATAGCCCACCAACATCTGATGGACGTTCTCGCCGTATGCGAGAGAATTGGGGTTCAGCGTGATGCCCCTGTCGTAGACCTTGATCTTTTCACTTGGTTCCAGATCGTCGTAGACGATCATCTTATTGCTGCCGCCGATCAGCGTGCGGCGTACTTTGACCGGCGCCAGCCAATTCACGTGGATGTGCGCGATGAGCTTACTTTCGAAGAAAAGCGTCAAATAGGCGATGTTTTCCGGTTCGCCCAGCACATGGCTCATTCCCATGGCCGAAACCGCCACAGGCTTCTCCTGCAGGACATAGTCCAAGATAGACAGATCATGCACTGCGAGGTCCCAAATGACGCTGACATCGTGCTGGAAGAGCCCCAGATTGACCCGAACAGAGTCGTAGTAATACATGTCTCCCAGGCCGCTTTCGACGAGTTCGCACATCTTACGAACGGCGCCCGTGTGGACGAAGGTATGGTCCACGGCCAAGACGACGCGGCGGCGCGCTGCTTCGTCGACCATCCGCGCGGCTTCCTCCCCCGTCGCGGCCATCGGCTTTTCGACAAAAACGTGCTTTCCTGCCATCAAAGCCTGCATGGCAAGCCTGAAATGGCTTGAAACGGGCGTCGCGATTGCGATGGCATCCACAGTCGAATCGCGTAAGACTTCCTCGAAATTATCGGTGGTCTTTATTGCCGGATAGCGGCTCCGAACAGCAGCCAGTCGCTCGCTGTTTAGATCACAGACCGAAACGAGGCGTGCTCCAGCCGCCTCCGAGATGTTGCGAACCAGATTAGGGCCCCAATATCCATACCCCACAACAGCGATGCCGATCATCGCATTCCCTCCAACGCATGCATATCATCGTCTGGCCCACCATTCACGCGACCGATTATTCTGGCCGGGACGCCAGCGACGATGCCGCCGGCGGGCACATCCTTTGTCACAACCGCTCCGGCGCCGACCAGCGCAGCTTCTCCGATCATCACACCAGGCAGAATGGTGGCGTTGCTGCCGATCGACGCGTGGCGCTTAACCAGCGTAGGGATGACCATCCAGTCGGCCTCCGTCTGGAGGCTGCTATCCGGATTAACGGCACGCGGGTAAATGTCGTTTGTAAACATGACTCCGTGGCCTATGAAAACGCCATCTTCCAGGGTCACCCCCTCGCAGAGGAAGGAATGGCTGGAGATCTTGCAGTTTTTTCCGATCACAACGTTTTTCTGAATCTCAACGAAGGTACCGATGCGCGTTCCTGAGCCGATTGTGCAGCCATAAAGGTTCACAAGGTCCGGATGATGGATAACGACGCCGTCTTCCAGGTTGACGTTTGATGCGATCATCCTGTCCCCCTAAACAGGCCCTGATTTTCAGCTGAAACCTGCAATCGCGTGATTTGCGCTCAAGCTTTCTTTGCTACAGGGCCGATATTTCTTCCTTCCAAGAGAAATGTTTTTATCAACCGAGTAAAGAAACAATACGTTTGAGCTGGTTCACCTAACGACGTATCTTTTTATGAAGGAGAACCACAAAATGTATGATGCACAATAACATTTGTAATATATCTCGCTCAATCGCGACACCATGAGCACAGTTTTCGTCCGTGTTGTCGCGACAATCTTACTGATTGAATTTAAAATTTAAATCACCGCTAAATACCTCTAAGACAAGTGTAGTATCTAACAAGTTTCATTTATGAATAGAACTATTTTATTATTTCTCGCGAAAGTTCTATTTTGTTGTTGTATATTTCTTAGTGTAATTCTTTATAAACTATGTTATTCAATTCCTAATTTAATGTATTTACAGAGCCCACGGATCAAAGAGGGGCTAAATGTTTCGCCTTAGTGGCGGAGAAACTAGGTAAGGGAGGATGAAGCGGTGAATTCAGCGCTTATACAAAATTTGAACCTTCGGCAGGAAAACGCAGCTCCTCCCCTCAAGATAGAGAACGGTTCGACGGCACTTACCCTGCCGCCAGAGCCAATGCGCTCGCTCGTCATACTCGACAACCGTGAATTGGATAGGCAATGCCTTGCGCAATGCATGGCCGTCCATAAGACGGATTTGCTTATCCTGGCATTTGGATCGATTGAGGAGTGGAAGCAAAAACGCGACGAGTATCCCCCGCTTGCAGCAATCCTCTTAAACATCGGTGGCAAAAAGATCGACGAGCCTGCAGTTTCGGAGCATATCAAAAGTCTTTCGTCGGAATTCGATCCGACACCAGTCATCATATTGGCGGATAGTGACGATTTCACCCAAATCGTGAAGGCGTTCGAATTGGGGGCCAAGGGTTATATACCTACGTTGGTCAGCATTCGCGTGTGCATGGAACTGATCGCTTTGTCCGTGGCCGGCGGACTTTTTGTGCCTGCAAGCGCCCTATTCGCCATGCATCACCTACTGGAGTCGAGCAACTCAACCACCCGCCCATTGGCCGACATATTCACGGATCGCCAGGCCGAAGTCGTAGAGGCGCTCCGGCGCGGAAAAGCGAACAAGATCATTGCCTACGAGCTCAAACTGCGCGAAAGCACCGTTAAAGTGCATGTTCGCAACATCATGAAAAAGCTCAAAGCAACGAACCGAACCGAAGTCGTATTCAAGCTTAACCATCTCTTGGACAAGCCTACGGGGTCGGGGGCGAATAGAGCGCAGCTCTGATGTCCCCAGCCACTCAAGACTTCCTTCACATCATAAGCGATTGCTCGCTTTGAACCATAGTTGGTGGCGCAAAACAAACGCACTGACCAAGACTGAGATCTAGTGCCGAGGTCTCTCGGATGGGCGGCCCCGAAGGTCTCGCCTGCGGCGACCTCATGCACAGGCGTGATTGTAAGGTGCTTCTTACTTAATATCACCCATAGTAATTACCAACGGTCATAGAGAAAGCCTGGAAAACGCCATTCGGATCCTCCGCAACGCGCTTCTCTGCGAATGAGGGACCAAGCCGCGTGCAAGCTGCCAAAGATACTGAAATTCCGGGAGGGGTGGTACGTTTGGTCTGAAGTCACTCAGGTGCAGTTTAATCATCAGGCTATCCGCGGCTGAGTAGAACCGCAGATGCCAATCAACGTCGCGTTTGGAGTGTAGAGACGGTACGGTCTCGGCCGCTCCGCCGCCTTCAAAGGCAACATGACGAAGAACCTTTGCAAGATCTGGCTGCTGACAGCGATCGAGAATATCGGAGAACCAGGCAAGCCACTCGGGATCGCTCCGTTTAGGGATTTGGTGAATGCTTTTTCGATCGCTGCAATGCTGGCTGGAACTAACACGCTCATCCTTGCGGTCGAGTTGATCAAGGACAATGCGAGCGCGCCTGAGTTCGTCGTGGGATAAGCGTGGATAAAAGTCTTGCAGCCTGCGCGCCTGATCAAGGTGGCCTCTACAGATCATGGCAAGTAGGAAATACGCCCATTCGACTGGGTCCGGGTCGGCCGCCCCATAGTCAATCATCGTTACCTTGACCATGTTGACCAGAAGGCCGTAGGCGCGATCAGCATCGCCCTGCCGCAATGCGCATATGGCGAGACGGAATTTGGCTTCAGGCAGATAAGAAACGTAGTCCAGGCAGCGGATATAGCACTGCTTGGCCTCCTCCACTCTGTCCTGTTCAAGAAGAAAATCGCCTTGCTTCAGTAAAGCGCGATCACTCGCTTCCCCGATAATGCGGATGCTCTCTCGCTGTGAGGTACGCTCCACCTTGATAAGATCGCTGAATGGTCCGGGCTGGATGATTTTTTCGTCGGATCGCAGGCCTTTGTTCAACATGAACCATTGATATATTTGCGGCCTGTCATTCAGCGTATGACGCGAGTGGATCAAATTATAACCGGCTGCAGCAATTCGTTGTACTTCGTCGGGATGAGCAAAGAGATAGTCTAGTCGGTCCACAACGTTGCGGTGGTCGGCAAAGACACAGTTCTCCATATCGGTAAAGCCAGCCGTCTCCACTGCTGCCGTGCGTTCCGTCACTAAACAGGCATTCGCCCCTGGAATCTCAAAGTGCTTCCGCACAACCTCTCCAGCAACAGTTCCGCATGTAGGGACGACGAGGCTTGCGTTGAGGACGCGCGCATAGGCCTCTCCCGATAGCTGCTGGGAGGCAAGCTTGCTCTCATATGTGTGTTGCGGTGATACTAGGCAGGGGTAACGGTCGCGGATTAACGGGAAGACCTTCTCTCGCCAAGGGTACAGGCCACTGACCTGGCCCGTTAGCGTAACCGGTATGATCTTGTGCTGGCGATAGTCGTGGTAAATCTCGGGATCGATGAAATTGGGCCAGACGAATAGGTTCTCCTTCAACTCCGGCATATATTCTGGTGTCATCGTTCCGATCGAGAAATATGTATCGATACCCCACTGCTCCATATCGGAAAGGAACCCGGTGCGCCGATCGCACCATGGATCGGCATTATGAAGGCCAAGCTTCGGGACGTCGATATGAGAACGGGTGTTGGTGATTTTTATCCGCCGCGAACCATGTGACCGATAGCCGCTTTCAAACAGCGTCAGATCCGGTTCGTACCTGTCGCAGATCTCAGCGTAATCACAGTCGTGGTTTATGACGACGACATCGAAGTGCGTCTCAAGGCATTTGACCTGCTGCTGCATATGCAGCAGCAGGTAACCGGCGCCGTTCACATTGGGATGATGATCCCACTGAAAGAAAACGAGCCTTGGTTTTTGATGATCTGCGTTGCTATCCATGTCCTTATCTGATGGCTTCTGAAACGGGAAGGCCGGCGTTCGGAAGCAGCTGATGCGGATAAGCCTGGTGCAAGGAATTGGCGCTGAGCATGTTCCCCACCCCTCCCGAAAGCTTCCACTCGAAATAGGCGATCGTTCTCTCGAGCCCTTCACGCAGGCTCACCGTCGGCTGCCAGCCAAGTTCCTTCGTTGCGCAGCTGATATCCGGCTTCCGCTGTGTCGGGTCGTCCGCCGGCAGAGGCTTGAAGGCGATGCCTGATTTCGATCCCGTCATTTCGATCACCATTTCGGCCAATTCACGCACCTGGAATTCTACAGGGTTGCCGAGATTAATTGGACCCGTCACCCCGGTGGGCGCACCCATTAGACGGATGAAGCCGTCGATCAGATCATCCACATAACAGAACGACCGTGTCTGCGTGCCGTTTCCGAAGATGGTGATCGGCTCGCCTCGAAGCGCCTGAACGATGAAATTGGAGACGACTCGGCCGTCATTGGTCTGCATTCGTGGCCCGTATGTGTTGAAGATCCGGGCCACGCGGATTTCCACGCCGTATTGACGATGATAGTCGAAAAACAGAGTTTCGGCGCACCGCTTACCTTCATCATAGCAAGCTCGCGGGCCTATGGGATTGACGCTGCCTCGATAATCCTCAGTCTGAGGGTGGACTGTCGGATCGCCATAAACTTCGCTCGTGGATGCCTGGAAGATCTTCGCCTTGGTGCGTTTGGCCAAGCCGAGCATGTTGATGGCCCCATGCACATTGGTCTTCACGGTCTGCACGGGATCGAACTGGTAGTGGACCGGTGATGCTGGGCAGGCGAGGTTGTAGATCTCGTCGACCTCCACATAAAGCGGGAAGGTGATGTCGTGGCGAAGAATCTCAAAGCGGGGATCGTCAAGAAGATGCAGAACATTTTCACGTGATCCGGTGTAGTAATTGTCCACGCAAAGGACGTCATTGCCTTCTCGCAGAAGCCTTTCGCACAAGAATGACCCCAGGAAGCCGGTGCCACCGGTTACCATAATTCGCCTTTGTCCATGCATTGTGTGCTCCATTGTTGATGGTTGCCTCGCAGATGGCGAGGATGGTCAGTAGGCTCCCCTGCCTTTAAAGACCGCAGGGATTGTGCTGAGAAGAATTTGGCAGTCCAACCATGGGGACCGGTTGTCGATGTAATATTCGTCGAGTTGCTGCTGCAGTTCGATGTCCGCGTTGCTTCGTTCGGATATTTGCCAAAGGCCTGTGAGCCCCGGCATGACGGAGCGCCGCTTGTCTCGAAATTCGCCGTCCATGGCCCGAAGGTGGTAGTCCGGAAACGGGCGAGGTCCGACGATGGCCATCTGACCCGCAACGATGTTCACCAACTGCGGGAGCTCATCGATGCTCCAAGAGCGCAGCAAATGACCTATAACCGGAAGGATGCGCGGGTCATCCTGGAGCTTGAAGTGGCTCAACCACTCGGCTCGCATGGCAGGGTTGTCCCGGAATAAGGCTTCAAGACGCTGCTCCGCATCTTGATACATTGTCCTCAATTTCAGTACGCGCACCGGCTTGCCGGACCGCCCTTCCCTGGTATGTCGAAAGAAGACGGGACCTGGATCGATGGCATAGATTGCGACCGCTGCAAACGCTACGAATGGCGCGGCCACTATCATTGCGGGGATGGCAATTGCGAGATCGAGGATCCGGCGAACCAGATCCGAGTTGACCCAACTCCCCCCGCTGATGAGGCGAACGCCGATCTCTCCGCCGATATCCGCAGGTCGCAAACCGCTTACCTTGAGCCTCGGCGTGTCGGACAGCAAAATGACTTCGGCGAACTTTCGACGCATCGTCGCCAACTCGGCAGCAAGGGAGCCCGTGTCCCCCGCAATCAGGGCAATGGATGGCCCGTCCTCGAGTGATATTTCCAAAGCGTCGGGTGAATAGAATTCCGGCCTGATGCCATACTGCCAATGGTCGGTGAAATGCGCCATGAGAGCGGGCATACGATTGCGGTTCCCTATGATTACCGCCCGTTCTCCCCAGATTCCAAGCCTCCGGCACAGGTCTCGTACGACCCAATGCAGGACAGGTTGAACAATCAGCCCGAGGCCAACAAAGCCAAGGACGCCAATCAGCAATCGCGATCCTTCTGGCAGGAGGATCGCCCCGAGCGCCGCAAAGACAGCCACTTTCACGGAAGCTATCGTGCGGCGGCGCAGATGCTCGTGGTCATGAAGCCGATATCCAGGATAGAGAGCGTCCGATGCATAGAGAATGATCGCCGCCAAGGCTGCGAAAGCGAAAACACGCTCCAGAACCGCGTTCTCGGAACCGTTCGGAAGAAACGGCAGAAGAAGAAAATAAGCGATGAGATAGCTCGCGACATCGCCAGCGACCAAAAGTGACGACGTAGCAAGCCGGCTCTGCTTACGGGATTCGGCGACCTTTGCGGGGTTTGTTACGGGTCGGACAGACGCCGGCGACGCAAATGAGGACATGATGGTTTTACTCCCCTACATTCGTTGTCTCGACGCGCTCGATCCACCAACCTCATCAGCGATCGGAAACGTCCGAAGCCCCAGTCTCTGGACTATAGTCAGTGAGATGAAGGTAGGCACGACGACCGCATAACGCAGCCACAGCCGCCGCGGCTCGCATAGAAGGCGGAACGCCCATTCAAAACCACTTCTTTGGATTATCCTCGGAGCTTGCCGCTTGAGACCTGCGTGGAAATCGAAGGCAGCTCCGACGCCGATGAGCATCGAAGCATCCAGGCGCTCGCGCATGCGCGCCATCCAGAGTTCCTGCTTGGGGCTGCCGAGTCCCACCCAGATGATATCGGCGCCCGATCGATTGATCCGGTCAACGATATCGCCTTCCTCTTGCTTAGACAGTTCGCGAAAAGGCGGCGCATAGGAGCCGACTATCAGCGCCTCCGGAAATCTTAGCAGGAGTCGCGCCTGCAGCTGCTCAAGCGTCTTCGTAGTTGCACCATAGATGAAGTGGCGTAGGCCGTTGGCTCTGCCGGCCTCAAAAACAGATAGCATCAGATCAGGTCCGTAAACCCTGCCGCTTTCCGAATGGCCAGCATGCTTCAATGCCCATACCAACGGCATGCCGTCAGGTGTCACTAGGAACGCCCGATTATGAACAGACCGAAGCTCGGGGTCCGTTTGACAGCGGACGACGCCGTGTGCGTCGCGAACGCACACATATTCTTTCTTTCCCTCCGCAACCGCCTTTTGAATGAGTCCGGTCGCGCTTTTAAGATTGACCGCCGAAATGCGAACACCGAGGACATTGGTCCATTCAAATGAGCCCATTGAATTGGGAGCTGAAGTTTGCCTGCTGTCCGACGTTTGCACTCTCATGGCTTATGCCTTCACGACCTGAACTGACGCAAGGATATGACGCCAGGCCGATTGCCTCCATAGTTACCATCGCAGCTATTGGACGTAAAAAGACTGCCTATTTGTAACTCGGCGCTGACATGAACTACGATATTTGAAGTAAGGCACATACATCTTGGTCGACCGCCTTGCTCTTTTGGATGACCTCAACACTAAAAGAACGGTGTGACGCTCGCGGCGCTGCACAAGATAGTTGCTTTCGCGCAAATAATTCTGAGCAGTTCTGAGCTGCATCGACCATTCATCAAATCCAGACGAAGACGGCGGATAGATGGATGGGCCCTAGGAAGTTGATGGCATATGTGGTGACGGGTCGCGACGCGACGGAAGTATTGAACTTGTCGAAGCAGTGCTTGATGAGTTTTGGGCCCAATAGGCTTTGAAGTCGTATGCGACGAGGTACTTGTGCGCGAATGTGTAGCCGTTTTTGCTGAACTTTCTCTCCCCGTTGCGGATGCGGATTGAGGGAAGGCTAGAGACCCGGTCGCCACATTCGCGAGGATGGTCGACAACCAAAGTCGCTTGGCGTCGTTGACCAATCGCGCGTCGAGCCGCGCCAATAGATTCACTCACCGGCAACGCGCATGAAATGGCAGTAGAGTTTTCTAAATCGACACAGCTGGAACCCCTGTCTCCGGCAGGAAAGCCGCTCGTGCCGGGAAACGCCTTTATTGCGAACCCGACAGGACGCTGCCGGAGTCCACGCCAGCTTTCTGAAGATCGCCTAGGCTGCCAAACTCCCCGGATGGCAGGATCCTGGGATGTATTCGGAAGCTTTTGTCGTTTAGATTACCGCTGTAGCGATTGCGTGCGAATCGTACCGAGCCCGGCTTGTGGTCGGGCGCATAAACATAAGCGGCAAGCCCGTTGCCACTTTCGACGGATACGATATTGTCCTCGATCCGATTTGGATCTGCCCAAGGGGGATGCCATCCTATCCCGGTGCCGTCGTCAACGCGAAAGGCTGCGCCGGATCCACCTCGAATGATGTTTCCTATCACCAAGTTGCTCCAGCCGCCATTGATGCCAATCGCCGATACGTTGTCGGAGAGAGTATTGCCCTCGATGCGTACCCCACTGGCCTTCCCGTCGGTGTAGATGGCCCAACTGATAGGAGACGGCCATTCATCGATATTTTCATATCGGGGTGGCCAGAATGTACCATCGGCCCTGTTCATAAGCTGGTCTGTGCCGGTGACCAAATTGTAGCGGATACTGCTGTTCAGGGGATCGGACTGCTCGCCCATCATCTTGATGGCCCCACCATCCGCCGTTTGCTGATTGGCGTTGCGGATCATGTTATATTCGATGATCGCGTCATGCACAGCGTCCTGAGGCCCCCATAGGGAACCACCAGCTATACCGAACTGCGCGGCGTGTTCGATCAAGTTGTGAGCTATCCTGATATCGTCTGCCGCCTGGAACCATATCCCCGCAGTTTCAAAATAAACCCTTCCGATATCATGGATATGGTTCGACAGGATCCTGGCACGATCGGATTTGCCGAAGGTACCATAGGCCGTGCCAAGGTAAATCCCGTTACCGGCCACATTTCCGATCGCATTGCCCGCGATCAGAACATCCTTGCTTTCGGCCACGTGGATTCCAACGCCGACGTTTTCGATCACGTTGCCGAGCAGCTTGACGCGATCGGCATGTTCGAGCCGTATGGCGCCAAACCCTCTGGTGTCGGTCTCGAACTTGCCGCTACCCTGCGGGGCTCCATCACGAAAGTGAAGGCCTGACACAGCCATTCCATCGGCTCCATTCAGCCTGAAGAACGTAGGCAGAAGGCCGGCGACGACCTTGGAACTGGGTAAAAATCGGCCCGTAGGAATGTAGTCGAACTTTCCGCCATGGCTGTCGTACCACCATTCGCCGGGGGCATCGAGGAAGGCCGCCGCGCCGGTTAAAAAATAGCGACTGCCTTCCTCAGTGAAGAAATAAGCGGTGCCCTTGGTATGAATGGTCTGGGTTGCGGTGTCGATTGAGACCACTGGGAGCGTGTCGCTACCCCACTGGCTTCCGGGGCGAAAGCCACCCACGATGTTCGCGACAAGCCCTTTTTCATCGCTTAACGCCGGTAAGTCGCCTCTGTGAAAGCAAAAACGCGTATTGCCTTGCCAGGCATTGCTATCTGTTCCACACTTGGCCGCAAACAGCCACCCTTTCCGCGGATCTCCATCAAGGGGAGCATTGGGAAAACGAGCTTGCGTCTGGAGGACCCCATCTACGAAAAGGTCGCCCACCGCCTTATCTGGAGATAATTTCAGGGATGCCGTCCAACGACCGTCGGCCTGCAACACCCAATGCCCCACAAGCGGGCCGCCGTGCAGGACCGGCGTCTGGTTGCATCTCGAAGTAATGATCAGGCCGGAATCACGAGAGTCAAAGACGATCGATTGAGTGAGATAGTAATCTCCATTGCCCATCGCGATCGTGCTTTGGCCGCCCTTCGCGCGCGCGGCATCGCGCGCCCTCTCAATTGTGGCAAAAGGACCATCGGAGCGTTGAGAATTTGCTTTGGGAAGGAGGCCGCTCCAAGTGTCTTTGCCATCTGGAGAAACGTAGAGTATGGTCCGGGCCGCGGGTGCGCTGGCCAATAAATCGCTCAGGGAAGTCCCCTGCAGCTTGGCCGATAAGCTCGCTGGCGCAGCTTCCGCACAAGTCGCTTCGCTGATTGCCGTTTGCAGCCGGTCGGGTGCATCAGCGTCCGAACTCGACCATGCCAGCGCATCTGACGGTAGAAGCGGCGTCGCAAGCAAAATGCTCAGGATCGGAGCGAAGCGCAACCTCATAAGATTTGCTACTCCATTATTATGCAGCCCGCGGACGGCTGACGCACTGAAGCCGAATTGCTCGAGACGACGGGCGCATATAGCGAGAACATGATGATCGCCGTGGCAAATAGAACGAAAATGGCGTCGTTCTGAAGAAAGAACGTGCTCTCGGTCAGATTCATCACCAAAATCGCGACCGTGAAGACGTTTAACCACAGCCAACCATATTTCCGATCGTGACAATGAAGAGCCGCGCCTTGATGCACCGCGTGGAAAAGCATCAGGACGAACAAAGCCATTCCGGTTATTCCGAAGTTCAACATGGTATCGCGGAATCCATTATGAGCGTGGGGAGCCATCCATTGGAGCTTTCCCCAGATAACCCATGCTTCGGGATTCGATTCAGTCCAAAATGCCTGATAGCCGAAACCGAGCAGCAGATGATCACCTATCTGACCATCAACCAGCTCCCATAGCGGCAGGCGGCCCGTCAAAGTAGAATCCTTGCCAAGAGCTTCCAAGAACGGCACAAGGAATTCATGCAACGAAATCAGGAGACCTGCTGCTATCTGAACAGAAATCAGAACAAAGACGATACGGCTGACGTCGCGGATTCGTGGTAAGATGGAGTAGAAGCCGATCAAACAGTATGACGATGCCGTCACAATTATCGCGGTCACAGACCCTGAGCCTACGAGACACACCACGCCTGCGATCAACAGAGCCAAAGCAGTTCGCCGCAAGCTTAGAGCACCGTCCATCAGTACGGCGGTCGCCGCAAGTATCGTTATACTGGCATACCAACCGAGATTATTCTTGTGAATGAAGATACCCCGTATCGCCCCATCGGGCATGCGTGCCAGGTGCGGT
The DNA here is from genome assembly GCF_014193155.1 of Rhizobium sp. BK098. Lineage (NCBI taxonomy): Bacteria > Pseudomonadati > Pseudomonadota > Alphaproteobacteria > Hyphomicrobiales > Rhizobiaceae > Rhizobium > Rhizobium sp. BK098. The sequence goes on from NZ_JACHYY010000019.1 coordinate 19,437, forward strand.
GACGCTGCAAAGATGACCAGGCTAAGGACGATGCACGTTCCAAACGTTGCGAATGCGAGTAGAAGCAACTGCCTCGGAGTGAAACGTATCGCCAGCACATAGGCCAGAAGCATTGTAAACAGGAGTGCGACGGCACGCCGCAAGGTCGTCGACGGGCCGACGGACCAGAAGACAGACACAAACGGCAAGGCAACCATCACAGGGACAAAAAGATTCCGCCTTAGTGCGATCCGAAATTGCGGAAAGTTCCGCATCAGCATCAATAGGGTATATGCATATACGGGCAGGCAGAGGAGACGCAATATGGATTTGGCCGAATCGTTGAGGTCGCCGGCGGCATCGGCCAACATAAGCGGAAAAAGCGCACCGGTCTGAAGAAAAAGAGACATGGCGGCGCCCCAACATTCTATGGCTCGCCAACCGAAGGCCAACCTACTCGCAACTTCGGGCGCATTCGGCCTCATCGTCGGTCCCAGCTGGCTTGGACAACCAAGTGAGTGTTGATCGCGGCAATTTGGAAAGACATGGGTTCCGTCTCATAGCTGCGCTAATCACCAAAGAACAATCATCCGGCCACCTCCGCAGTCAACTAATGCAAATGAAGGTGGGGGTAATTCTAACGCTTATGCCCTCCATCAAAAGACGGTGGTGCGTTTGAGCTCTCAGTCGACCTATTCCCCAAAGGGTGAATGGCCGGGTCGACCGGCTTGCCAATAAGAGCAGATGTTACCCGTGATCATTCATCAGTAGCTTGATGATGGGCGCTAACCACGAAAGCGCGGCGCTGAGCCGCAGCTTCCGGTCAAGCAAGGCAATAGTTCTGGCGCGACTGACAATCCGCAGTTGAGGTATAGAATGGTTGGGACTCTTATGGTTTTGCGTGACGGTGCTGGTCCTCGTTCTTTACGTTATACGACAAGAACGTCACTCGTTGCAGCATTGGCGGCGCTGACCTCGCCAGCTCCGGCCGAAGGCGTGGTTGCAGGGAATGACGCCGGGCCGCATCTATTCTCTCCGCAATATCTCGCGCTGCTAAACGCGCGAACGTTCGCAACTCTGCCGCACCAACGCGTTGCGCAGCGACCCGCATGAGAGGTGTCATGAAGCGACCGGCCATCAGCGTGCTTATCAATAATTATAATTACGCTCGCTTCGTTGGCCGTGCGATTGACAGCGTCTTGGCACAACAAGCGTCGGACATCGAGATAATCGTCGTAGACGACGGGTCAAGCGACGAATCGTGCGCCATTCTGGCCGCCTACGGCGACCGCATTAAAGTGCTCTTTCAGGAAAATCAGGGGCAGGCCGCCGCGATCAATGCCGCGGTACAACTAAGCAGTGGCGACATCCTCAGTTTTTTGGATGCAGACGACTGGTGGGCGCCGGACAAGCTGTCCGCGACGTCGGCGGCTTTCCACGCGAATCCTCAGGCATCACTCGTCTATCACCGACTTCAGCCAGCGCTCACCGATGGCTCGCCGGTCCTCAAGCCAATCCCTCGAACCTTGTGTTCGGGAGATTTGTCGCCACGGCTCACTCAGTCGGCTGGCTGGTGGCCCTTCCCGATGACGTCTGCAATCGCTGTGCGACGCAGCGCATGGGATGCTGCAGGGGATATTCCCAAACAGTTCCGCATATCTGCCGACGCTTGGCTTGTGGGCATCTATCCGTTCCTAGGGGACGTTGCTGCTTTGCCCAGTCCTCTTGGATTCTACCGTATTCACAACAATACATGGTATCGGCCGATCGATGATGCCGCCATGCTGCGAAAGCGAATGGCTCACTGGCTTGCGGTCGTTGAGGCGACAAACATCTTTCTTGCAAGCCGGGGGTTAGCAGAGAGGCTTCATCTGGCTGATCATTATCCTTACCGGATCGCGTCAGCGAAGCTGGGCGGCGTTGATTGGCGCACTCGGTTCAAAATTGCAGTCGAAGGACTTTTCTTTGCAGGAGAACCAAATTTGCTTAGGCGGGTGCGCGATGCGTTGCGCACAGCTTACAACCTCCCTCGGCTCGATCGAGACGCCGGCGTATCGGAGCCCGCGAAATGAAAGCGCTGTTGCTGGTTTCCGAACTGGAAGACTACACCATCTCCTTCGCCAACGGCGTTGCGGGACATGCGCAAGTCGTCCTGGCGGTTCCGCGCAGGCGCTATGCGCGCCTTGCCTCCTGGCTTGATCCGGCTGTCGATCTGCACCTTATGGACTGGCCAAGGCACCGCTCGCTCTCTAATCCATGGTTCCTTCACCAGCTCACACGTCTCATCCGGCGCGAACGGCCCGACCTCATCCACCTCTTAAGCAATTCTACCCTTTGGTTGAACTTCGCTGCTCCGTTCTGGCGACCCATCCCGCTTGTCACGACCGTGCATGACGTGGATGTGCATCCTGGCGATTCCGATACCCGGACGCTACCTGCCTGGGCATCCGGATGTATGGTGAGGCAATCAAAACATGTCGTCGTACATGGCGAGGGGCTGAGGCAGATGATCCTCGACCGATACAAAAAAACCGCCAATTGCGTCCATGTTCTGTCCCATCCGGCCATTCCTCGTTATGCCGACCTCGCTCGGCAGCAGAAATTGGCGCGACGCCGCGCAGACGGAACTGTGCGCGTCCTGCTCTTTGGCCGGATTTTTGCTTACAAGGGCTTGGAGCATTTGATCCGTGCCGAGGCGATGCTCAAGGACTCGCTCCCCAATCTACGCATCACCGTGGCGGGCCGTGGCGACGATGCGTGGGCCTTCCAGTCACTCATGGGGGAAGCTATCCGCTATGATATTCACAACCGCTTTATTGAAGATGCGGAGGTTGCCCAGCTTTTCCTGGACGCCGATATCGTTGTTCTCCCCTACACGGAAGCCTCCCAAAGTGGTGTCCTCAACATCGCAGCGACGTTCGGCAAACCCGTTATCGTCACAGACGTCGGCGAATTGCGGGCCACTGTTCAGCCCAATAGGTTGGGATTGGTGGTTCCCCCACGGGATGCCGAACAGCTTGCGAGAGCCATCAGGGTACTGGCAGAAAACGGCGAGCTCAGAAGCCGCTTCGGGACCAACGCACTCGAATGGGCGACCGGACCGAATTCGCCTAAACAGGTCGGAGCTAAGGCCGCCGCCGTTTATCGGGAGGTGGTCGGGGCATGTTGATGAAGGCGTTCACGAGCGGAAATCAGACAGCACCACGGAATGCGGCAACCGTACGCCACTATGTGCCGGGTGGCTGCGAGAACGGCGGCGGTATCGGCAGGCTGGTTGGCTATATATCCGGTGCGGCAAGGGAGTTAGGCGGAAAACATCTGGTTACCGATACCAGAGGAGCTCGATGGTCCGTGGCAACGTCGCCGCTGCACCTATTGGGTGCCGTCTTGATGATGGTGAAAGATAGGATCGTTGCTCCGGCACGCATTCACCATATCCATGTCGCGGGTCGCGGCAGCACTTCGCGAAAACTGATCTTAACGCAGGCCGCCCGTTTTCTTCGGTGCTTTCATGTCTTGCACCTGCACGACTACGATTATGCGAGCGACTTTGCTGCCCGCTCGCCTCGGCAACAATTGCTCATCCGCCGGATGTTTCAAAATGCTGATTACGTCGTGGTGCTCGGCCAGCGTGATCATATGACACTAACGACACTGCTGGGCGTAGACGAGTGCCGTATAGTCGTCGCACATAATTGCGTTCCCGATCCCGGAATGCGCAATGTTCGGGTCGGCGAGACGCCGTTGATCGTATTCCTCGGTCGATTGAGCGAGCGTAAGGGTGTTAAGGAGCTTCTGCTTGCGCTAAGCGACCCGATCATGAAAGAGCTCCGGTGGCGAGCCGTGCTGGCTGGCGACGGTCCTGTAGAAGACTACAGACGCCAGGCCGCAGACATGGCGCTTTCAGATTTGGTGGAAATGCCAGGCTGGCTTGACGCCAACGCGGCGCGGGCCTTGTGCGCACGGGCAGATATTCTGGTCTTGCCCTCGCATGCCGAGGGCATGGCGATGGCGGTGATTGAGGGTCTTGCCCACGGCCTCGCCGTCGTCACTACCCGTGTTGGGGCCCATGACGAAGCTATTTCCGATGGCGAAACTGGCATCTTCGTGCCTGTCGGAGACAAGGATGCTTTGGCTGTAGCATTGGCAAAACTGGTCAGTGATCCTGACATCAGGAGCAACCTCTCCTCCAAAGGCCGTGCCCACTATCTCAAGCACTTCAGTATGGACGCATACATGCGATCGCTGGAAAATCTCTACGAAGCTGTCTCCGCGCCACGCAAAAAAAGGGTTGGAGCACCATGACAATCTCAACTCCTCCTCCGGCCCGCAGCGGCTCGTTCCCGTCGATGCGCTATGAGCCACAGTTCCAGGCAGGGGCCAAATCGGACGATTTTGACCTGACGTCATGCTTGCGCCTCATCCGCCGAAGGACCCCCGTGATCGTGGCTCTCACCACACTGCTATTGGCACCTGCCATCCCGGTGATTTGGGGACTGAAACCGAGCTATCATGCCGAATCCCGCCTGATAATTCACAGGCCTCTGGCGACAACGCTCGGCGCGGAGGATCCCGTCCGTAACGATCCGCTGGACCTTACATCTGAGACCGAACGGCTTCTTTCCAGAAGTGCAGCAGAAAGAGTTATCCGCGACCTGCGGCTCGAGGAGCGGCCTGAATTCAATCCGACACTGCGGAAAACCTCACTTGTCGGCAAGGCCAGAGAAACACTACGCGATCTGTTCGACAATGAAGGAACGTCTTTGCCGATACGAAACAACCTGGAGCCCGTAATTCCGGCGTACTACAGAGCGCTCCGGGTATGGCGCGACGGCCAAGGCGGCGTTATCGAGATCGGGTTCGATTCAAGTGATCCCGAACTGGCAGCCGCGGTTCCGAACCGGCTTCTCAGCATCTACCTCGAAGAACGGAAGGTGAGTATCCGTGGCCGTCTGGACGCAGCGGAGGGATGGATTCAACAGCGAATCGCCGAACAGCAGGTTCGGGCAAAGGCAGCCCGTGATGCTGCCGACAGTTACCAGAAAACGATGAGCGCGACCTCAAACGACGACACGCAGGGTGACCAGATCAAGTCGTTGATGGAGCTGAGCGACCGGCAGATAAAAATCGAACAAAGCCGCGCCGAGCTAACCGCAACGATTTCCACTCTCGAAGCGGCCGACGACGCCTCGCTTGCTCTGCAGAATATATCCATCCCCGACAGCATTGGCGCGATGGTACGCGACCTTCGCGCGCAACAGCAAGATCTCGATCATCTTCTTGAGACATACGGCAATAACGCCGAAGCAGTGGTCGACTTGCGTGCAAAGATACTTAAGTCCCGCACGGATCTCGGTCTTGCGGTCGATCGATATCTCCAGTCAATGCGCGCCAAACTTACGGCACTTGATCGTGAAGGAGGCGCAGTCCGATCCGCGTTAGCGGCCGCTTACGAGCAACGTTCTCGCTCTGCCCTGGCACAAACTGAGTTGGCGCGGTTACAGCGCAGTGCCGAAAGGGAGCAAACGGCGTTAGATGAGCTCGAGGCGCAGCGCCGGACCTTGGCGGGACAAGCCATGCTGCCGGGAGCGGAAGTAGAGGTTCTGTCACCGGCTGCGGTGCCGCTCGCGCCACAGGGACGCGGACGGCTTTTCTATCTGATCGGTGCCCTGCTAGGTTCGATTTCGATCGCGGTGACGGCCGCTTTCGTGGTGGAGATGTTGGATAAGACTGTCCGCAGCTTCGACCAGTTGACCGGAATGGCGCGTATCTTGCCCGCCGGGTTCATACCACGCCTGAGAAGGACAGACCGGAAAAATCAATCCATACTCTTAGGACATGTTCAAGGCGGGATGTTTGAGGAAGCGATGCGCACCATCGTAATTTCGCTCAAACAATCCAATGGTGGAAAGTTACCGAGCAGTATTCTTGTAACGTCGGCTCACAGCGGAGAAGGTAAGTCTCTGGTCGCCAGATCGCTGGCAATCGAACTCGCCGCCAGCGGAAGCTCAGTGCTGCTTGTCGATGGCGATCTCCAACGCGGAAACCTCGACTCGATTTTCAAATCGGGGCTAAAGCATGGATTGAATGAATTCCTGCGCGGACAGGCTGGAATCCAGGAGGTTATCCACCACCACCCAAGTGGCATCGACTTCATCCCAGCCGGCGCTCTCAGTTTGCGTCGCCGCGCCGGTTTGGCTGCGGTGGCTGACATCATCGAGATGGCCCGCGCGCGCGGCCAAATCGTTATCTTCGACAGCGCTCCCGTACTTGCCTCGACTGATACGAGACACCTGGCAGCGTTTGCAGAACAAACGTTAGTCATAGTGAAATGGGGCAAAACGAGCCGCCGCGCTGTCGAACTCAGCTTGCAGCATCTGAAAAACTCACGAAATTCCGAAATTCCGATTGCCATCAATAACGTTAACCCGAAGAAGCATGCGCAATACAACTTTACAGACTCAGAACTATTTTCAAAATCATTGATGAAATACTATGTTCTCAAAACATAGTTTTGAATATGTTGGAAAATTTATCTTTCGAGACCAATAATTTTATCTGGGAGGTGAAAATGAGTAGACCAGAAATCTTAAGTGCCGGCTTTACAAGCAAGGATGGAGCCAATCCGTCCGAACGGTTTCGTCGCAAACCTGCCTTAACAGCCCGCAATCCCATCCGGTTTCTGGCGGTCGGGCGACAAGCCGGACGATGGACTCGGTTGACAGGCGAAGCTCGCCTATTCCGTTTGATGTCAGCTTCTCGAAGCCGTCATGCCGACGGGTTCCATTTGGGAGGAAAATTATGGATGACGCGGTGAGAAATAACGGCAGAGTCGCCCTGATTTCCGGAGTAACAGGTCAGGACGGAGCGTATTTGGCCGAAATGCTCCTGGAGAAGGGCTATATCGTTCACGGCATCAAGCGGCGCTCATCCTCCTTCAACACCACTCGTATCGAGCATCTCTACGAGGATCCCCACGTCGAGAATCCTCGCTTTATCCTGCATTTCGGAGACATGACGGATTCAACGAATCTGATCCGGATCGTTCAGGAAACCCAGCCTGACGAGATCTACAATCTTGCGGCACAAAGCCATGTCCAAGTCTCTTTCGAGACGCCGGAATATACATCCAATGCGGATGGAACAGGCACCCTCCGGCTGCTTGAAGCGGTTCGCCTCTTAGGCCTGACCAAGAAGACCCGCTTCTATCAGGCGTCCACCTCCGAACTTTACGGCAAAGTTCAGGAAGTTCCCCAGAGCGAGACGACACCGTTCTATCCTCGCTCACCCTACGCGGCTGCCAAACTTTATGCCTATTGGATCGTGGTCAATTATCGCGAGGCCTATGGCATGCATGCCTCGAATGGCATTTTGTTCAATCACGAAAGCCCCATCCGCGGCGAGACATTCGTGACGCGCAAAATTACTCGGGCGGCCGCGGCTATCCATCTTGGCCTCCAGGAACGACTCTATCTTGGCAACTTGAATGCCAAGCGTGACTGGGGGCATGCGCGAGAATATGTCCGCGGCATGTGGCTGATGTTGCAACAGGATGAACCGGAAGACTACGTCCTGGCGACCGGCGAAACCCACTCTGTTCGCTCCTTTGTCGAGAAGGCCTTTGCCAAACTGGGCATGCCGATTGCTTGGCGTGGCGAGGGTGCTGAGGAAAAGGGATACGACAAGACATCGGGTCATTGTGTGGTGGAGGTCGATCCAGCTTACTTCCGCCCGACGGAAGTTGATCTTCTGATTGGCGATCCAACGAAAGCGTATAAAAAGCTTGGCTGGAAACATGAGACCAGTCTCGATCAGCTGGTTGCGGAAATGGTTCGCGAGGACCTGAAAGTAATGGCGCGAAATGTTCCGTCGATAGGTGTGAACAAAGGCTTGGCTTATGCCTGAGGTGATCTACAGCCTTGCTGGAAAAAAGGTCTATGTCGCGGGCCACCGCGGCATGGTGGGCTCTGCGATCGTGCGACGTCTCGCTTCTGAGGACTGCGAGATTTTGACGGCCACGCGCGCCGAGGTCGATCTGAGACGGCAGGAACAGGTCGAAGCCTGGATGTGCAAACACCGCCCCGACGTTGTCTTCCTGGCCGCAGCGAGGGTCGGCGGTATTCTCGCGAACGCTACCTATCCGGCTGATTTTCTATACGATAACATGATCATCCAAGCGAACGTCATCCATGCAGCTTATAAAACTCACGTCGAAAAGCTGATGTATTTGGGCTCGTCCTGCATCTATCCAAAATTCGCCGATCAGCCGATCGCTGAGGAGGCGCTTCTGACCGGACCCCTTGAACCAACGAACGAATGGTATGCGATCGCCAAAATTGCCGGATTGAAGCTCTGCCAAGCTTATCGCAAACAGCACGGCAAAGATTTCATCTCGGCCATGCCGACCAATCTCTATGGTCCGGGTGACAATTTTGACCTCGAGTCGAGTCATGTCATGCCGGCACTAATACGCAAAACGCATGAAGCCAAGATTCATCAGCAGCAAGAAATATGCATCTGGGGCACTGGAAATCCACGACGCGAATTCCTGCATGTCGACGATTGCGCCGACGCGTGCGTCCATCTCATGAAGACCTATTCGGCCGAAAGTCATGTGAATGTCGGCTCCGGCGAAGATATCACCGTCCTCGACTTGGCGCATCTCGTCTCCATGGTTGTGGGTTTCGAAGGTAAAATTACTCACGATCTGACCAAACCGGATGGCACGATACGCAAACTCATGAGCGCCGACAAACTCCGCACACTCGGCTGGTCGCCTAAGATAGGGCTAAAAGAGGGCATCGCAGACGCTTATCGCTCTTTCCTGAACGGGCGTAATTTTGAACGCAGTAACGCAGTGCCGCTAGACGGCAGCGCTTGAAGTGCTTCCTGGGGATCCGTTCAGTGATTCTTCCGCAGGGGCGTCCTCGCCACCATGCTCGTCCAAGACGGTGCTGTTGACAGACATATCATCCTGGTCCGTCGCAGCTCGGCATCGACCATGTGGTCACTTGCGAAATCACCTAATTCGGGGAGGCGCCGTGCCCGTCCTCGGCTCTTCGAACCAGGCGAGCGACCACCTCAGTCCGGTTCTGGACCCGCAACTTGCGCATTATGTGCTGCAGATGCATCTTCACCGTATGCCCCGACAAGTTAAGCTTTCCTGCGATAACCTTGTTTGAGCAGCCACATTGCAACTCCGCGAGAACCTCCGCCTCCCGAGGAGTGAAATCGGCTATCGGCCAATATTGCGTCCTTTCATCCAAGCTTTTCTCCGCCTCGTTTCTGGCTGGAGCATGTTCGTCTGATCCATCTGCAACAACGCCCAGCAGCTGCGGGCAGAATGTTCCTCCCGCCAGAACGAGACGAAGGCCGGCAAGGGCGATATCAATGGGAAGTGATGTCGAAAAGAAGCCCCGGATGCCCATCTTGAGCGCCTGACGAACTATGCCGACATCATCTGTACCTAAGAGCAACGTGATAGGAGCCTCGGGAAAACGCGCCACAATTTCCGCGAGATCGTTGTGTAGACTTGCACTCTCGACACCTCTGCCGGCCAGATCGAGTGCAATCAAACGCACCTCGGCCCCGAGAGCCCTATCGAGACTCTCTGTCGAGGTCATGTCGATAAAATTCCACCCGGCAAATTCAAGCTCAAGAAGCTTCACCACAGTCGTACGTGCCAATGTGGAATGCTGAATAACGACAATAGTTGGTAAATTGCGCCGCATTTGACGCTTGGATTTTGCACTGTTGGACACCTGCCTGCTCCCCAGAATAGTTGCAGCCCAACAGTGATCCAGATTATTCCCGTTCTCGTTTCATGTCATGACACAAAAAAGAGGTACTATCGATATCAATAGTCTTATCTATTACGATAGCTCTTATGACTGAAAGAGCAAAGCAAGAGACAATCATTGCATGCGGAACACATCGAACTCTTATTGATGAGAAGATGCGATCTCAACATATTTCACAGAATTCACGCGTAGAAATCATGTCAACAAAGATTTCAAACATGCTGAAAAAATATGATCTGATACAAATGCACCCAATAAAATTGGCTGCTAGAATTATGCCAGTAAACAGTTTTTTTAAATCCAGGCTCTCAACTTAAAGCAGCTGCGGCACTGAACAGGCACCGACGGATACCAGCCAAACGCAGCGGTCGAAATCTAAGACAATGTGGATAGGGTCACCGTGGAATATTCGGTACCGTAGTGACCGGGCATTCCGCGCCATGTCTCTCCGAAAGGCAAAGGCCAAACGGATGAAGCAATCCAGCATATGGCTTTTATGGCGCGGAAGACGGCTTCACGAAGTTGAGCTTTCGCAATACCGGCAGGAAGACCATCTGTCAGCTATGCATGAAGCCCAGAATGTCGTCCACGAGGGCCGAATGGGCGTCCGTAAGGTTGCCGCCTCCGCCGTGGCCCCCGAGGCCGGCCAATTGAAGCGCATGCTGATCGTAGAGAACATGATCGATCTGCTGGGCGTCCGCCGTCCCACCGGCAGGAACTGCGATATTGATGGGATGGAAATAGGCGAGATTGACGTCTACCATGCTGCCGGTTGACGATCCAACCCCACCGCCGCCAGCTTCATGGTTGCCGGTAAAAATCGTCCCCGACGACATATTGAAGCCACCGCCGTTGCCGCCGATGCCGGCGATCTGCATCGTACCCTGATCGAAAACGGCATTGTTTGTCTGATGGGCCTCGGCCGAGCCGCCAGCGGCACCCACTGCGATGTTGATCGGGGAGAAGATGGCCACATTCACGTCGACCATGCTACCGACGAAAACTCCGTTGCCGCCGTGCCCCGCATAATTGTCACCGGTAAATGTAACTGTAGTTCCCGGGCTCACCGCCGAGTCATGGATCGCGGCATTATGGTCTCCACCGGAGCCGCCGATGCCGCCCATCTGGGTTGCCCCCTGCAGGAACATGGCGTTGTTCGATTGATCGGCGTGAGCCTCAGCGCCAGGGCCAACCGCCACAGCCGCGTTCACGGGGGCAAACACCGCAGCATCCGAGCTCACGAGCCCCCCGAAAAATAGACCGTTGCCACCGGTGCCGGCATGATAGACGTCACCTCCGCCGCCGATGGCAACATTGCCGCTTCCGCCATTCCCGCCGATCCCTGCCATTTCTATGGGGTGCTGATTGACCAGCGCATCGTTGCCCTGGAAGGCGTCGGCACTCGAATGAGGTCCCGCAATAGCAGCATTGGACGGCATGAAGGCAGCCAGTGCGTTGCTGTCGATCACGCCTTCGCTTATCCCGTCGCCGCCGCTACCGGCTGAATTATAGTTCGGACCCGAAGCGACATCCAATGGAAGCCAGGTCGGTACCAGAGCCAGATGCCCCGCAGCCGAATTGGAGGTGAGGTTCTGATCGGTGCCTGTTTTGGACAAGTCTTCCAACAAGGGACGAATTTCCGGCATTGCCGTCTCCATTCCACGCTCAACCGCACGCCTCACCCAGCGTGCAGCCTATGCAACTTGAATTGTTCAGGCATTGTGCATCTGAATGCAGGAAAAACAGAGCCTGCAATTCGTCTACATCCTCTCGGCTACTACCGTAGCCATTTGGCTGTCATGGACGCAGTGCCCGGCCGAGCGAGTTTGAGGGCACCAAATCTGGCTCTGAAATAGAAGTCCGGCTTCGCCAAACCCCTTTCCGGTAGCGCAACACGCTGGTTCTTTTGCCCCCGAACAGGATCTCCTCTGCCAGCGGAGTCTGATCAGAAGCCCGGAATCTAGCCGATTCGCTTAGGGAGCCGTTGCTTGGAAGAGCGGCATCGCTTCGACCAGGCACACACATAGTCTCGACGACGCCATCGGGCGCCAAATCACCAGATCTCAAGTCGAAATAACAATCCGACGCCTCCAAGCATACGCCCAAAAGAACGTCACCGAATATCTAGATAGCTCGCGGGTTAAATCGCGAGTAATATTTACCTGTGGTTGTACTTACTGGCGGCGAGATGCTGGATATCCACGCCGTAGAACGAACACGAACGAAACGAAATTGAAGGAGGGACACCTATGCCCATTCCACAAATATCTGACACGATTCACTTCAGTGACCCGACTGCAGGCGACGCAAGCGCCGGCAACGGCGGCGATGGCATCAGCCATGGCAATATTGACTACAACCCCGTTGCGTACGTAGCCAACGTGCAATCGGTCGAAGGAGCATCTACCGATCTGCACAACGGCGACCATGTCGGACAGATGGCAGATTGGACTGCCGGCAGCGGCGGACCTGGTGGCTTTACTCAGGCCCAGAATGGCTTCCTGGCGGCAGTCACGAATAGCGGCGCCGGCGGTGCCGGGGGAGATTCTCACTCCAACGGGAGCCAGGGAAGCGTGAGCGGTGGCGATACGGCGGCGGTAAGCGCGGCTACGACGGCGACGCAATATACTCAGCTTATGGCTGATCAGCATGCCACCATTCTCGCTGGAGTCGGCGGCAACGGCGGTAACGGCAACATGGCCCGCGGCGGCGACATCTCGGCAGCGCTAGTTCACACGGATCCCTCAACGACGACCGTGAACAATGCTCTCGATCATTTCACGAACGACTTCGGCCATATCGATCTCAGCCATCTTGGTTCATGAATCATAGGCCCTGAGGGTCGCCGGCTTCGGCTAGCGACCCTCATAGGTTGCATAGTCGGCAGCCTCGTCTTTTCAGCGTCAGTGGAGCGAGATCGGATAATGGCAACGCTTTCTGTAAAGCCATCGCGCCCACAGACACAGCTCGTCGTTGCGCTTCGGGCCTGTGCCGGTGCCTTCGGGTTGGTTTTCCTCTATAGCTGCGGCTACAATCTCTTTCTTCTAGCCCCTTCCGTTTATCTCCTGCAGATCTACGACAGGGTCCTGTCGAGCAGAAGCACTGACACGCTACTGATGCTGACGATCATTATCGCCATCGCCGTCGTAGTCGGGTCCACGCTGGACATCGTGCGCCGGGCAGCTCTTTCGCGCATCGGCAGTTGGCTGGATCACAGACTACGACCCATGGTGCTCACCGCATCATTCGAATATGCTGCTCGCGCCGATACCGGAGCCGCCACGGAGTGCTACAGGGACCTGGCTACCTTACGGCAGTTCCTCGATTCACCGGCAAGTTCCCTGTTTTTTGACGTTCCCTGGGCGCCGCTATTCCTGCTCCTGCTCTTCCTGGTTCATCCGCTGCTTGGAACCATCGGCCTTCTGAGCGCACTTGCACTTCTGCTGTTTGCCTTTCTGACGGAACTGGCGACGCAGGAGCCGCTTGCCCGTGCCAATCTTGCCCTTTCGAGGGGCTATCTGCGATTTGCGAGCGCCCTAAGAAACATCGAGGTAATTCGGGCAATGGGCATGCAGTATGGTGCAGCGCTGCTCGTCTATCGCGATGCGGAAAGGGCGAGAAGGGCGCAGGACATCGCGATGCATCGGACGGAGATCGTTCTCGGTTTCTCGAAATCGATCCGCACCCTCGCGCAGATCCTAATGATGGGATCTGCCACATGGCTGGTGCTTGCGAGCAACAGCAGTCCAGGGATCATCTTCGTCGCGAGCTTGCTGCTCGGGCGCGGGCTCGCACCCATCGAGGGCGCAATAGGTGCATGGCGCTCCTTTACGTTTGCGCGCAATGCGTTCAATCGCCTGAACGGAATGCTGATCGTCATTGCATCGGAACACGATGTCCGAACGGTGCCGCAACCAGAACCCAATGGCCTTGTTCTCGATAACGTCGGCTATATTCAACCATTCGCCAACAGGCAGATACTAAGCGGTATCACGCTGCGCCTGGCGCCTGGCGATTGCATCGCCCTCATCGGCCCCTCGGGATCGGGAAAATCGACGCTAGGTCGCGTCATAGCGGGCGTTGTACAAGCAACAAGCGGGTGCGCTCTTCTTGGTGGGGTAGATATTTCGGCTCTGCACCTTTGCGGAGGGACCCACCATGTCGGATATCTGCCGCAGGATGTCGAGCTCTTCGGCGGAGCAATCAAGGACGTGATCGGCCGGCTGGATGGAGGAGATCCCACCAAAGCGATCGATGCCGCGAAGCTGGTTGGATTGCACGAGGCGATCATGCGGCTGCCAAGGGGCTACGAGACCGATATCGGCGAAGGTGGAAGCCTGCTCCTTCGCGCTCAACGCCAACAGCTAGGGTTGGCACGGGCCGCCTATGGAAATCCGTCCCTCATCGTTCTCGATGATCCGAACTCCAGCCTGGACTATGACGGTGAGCGCATGCTGCACAAGGCAATCGAACGCATGAAGTCCAGGGGCATGACCATTGTTATCATAACTCACCGCATGGGAATCCTGCCAGTTACCAACAAGATCGCCATCATGCGCAACGGGACGGTGGCTGCCTTCGGCGACAGCGAGCGGATTTATGAAACCTATCTTCAACCGCCATCGCGAACGGGAACGTAGGAGGGACGCGGACATGACCCTTGTTCGACTGGACGCAACGCTGGCGAGATTTTCAAATTCCTCGAGAGCGAGCCAGCGCTTTGCCGAAGGGTCGATTGCGACGCCCAAGCAACTGGCAGCCTACGCGCCGGTGCTCGGGACGAAACAGCGCGGGCCTGCCCCCCCTTCGCCCATGCCGGGGCTTAGGGGCGTTATATGGACGGGGAACCTGTTGATCGCCATCTTCATCGTCGGATTGGGAATCTGGTCGGTTCTGGCGCCGCTGAAAAGCGCAGCTGTTGCATCGGGCGTCATCGAACCGGAGTCCAGCCGTAAGACCATTCAGCACCTGGAAGGCGGAATCGTGCGACGCATACTCGCGAAAAACGGCGACGCGGTCACGGCCGGACAAGTCTTGATAGAACTCGACGACACGAAGTCCCGCTCGGAGCGCGACAGTATTCAGGGACGGCTTTGGGACGCCGAAGGAAGTCGCGCCCGCCTGCTTGCCGAGCAGACGGGCGCCGACCATATCGCTTTTCCGCAGGACTTCAGGTCGGCAATGGACAGAGATCCCTCGGTCGGCGCGATTCTGACTGGACAACGGAAAATCTTCGAAGCGCGTCGTCAGGTCATGCAGGCGGAGGTTGGCATCACCAATGAGAAGATCGCCCAGGTACGGCAGGAAATCGTAGGACTTGGCGCGCAGAAGGCAGCACTTACCGACAGGGCGGCAATCTCGCAGCAGGAACTGGATCAGGTTACGGCCCTCAACGCCAAGGGATTGGAACGAAAGAATACCGTTCTCAACCTCCAGCGGGAAAAAGCAGACCTTGCAGGGCAGCAGGGTCAGGTGGAGGCGCAGATTTCCCGCGCCTACCAAGTGATCAGCGGGGCACAGGCCGATCTCGCAAAGCTTGAGAGCGACCGGCTGAGCGAAGTCGCGCAGGGCATGCGCGATACGGAAAACCAGATCATGCAATTGCGCGAGCGCTTGTGGGCGATCGACGACCAGCTTTCAAGGACCGAGATCCGTGCCCCAGAAGATGGAACAATCATGAACCTGCGCATCCACACCGCCGGCGGAGTGATCGGCGCGGGCGAGCCGCTCGTCGATCTTGTGCCGCGCAGCGATCGGCTCATCGTATCAGCCCACGTCAGACCGGAAGACATCAATCTCGTCCGAGCGGGGCTTGAAGCGCAGGTTCACCTCCTCCCATACAATCAGCGGCGCGTTCCATTGCTGAAAGGCCGGGTCGAGTATGTATCGGCGGACCGTCTCACAGACGCGCAGAGCGGCCAGCCGTACTTTGCCGCGACGATCCGAGTGACGGACGAGCGGTTGGCGAAAATGAGCGATGTCGAACTGGTCGCGGGCATGCCCGTACAGACATTGATCGAAACGGGCAAAAGCAGCGTGGCGTTCTACGCCGTCAGACCACTTATCGACAGTTTCCACAGAGCATTTCGTGAGGACTGAAGCGTTGATGGGCAAGAGAAAATTCGACGACGACCAGATTACCGGCATTCTGAAGGAGCACCAGGCAGGGGTGACGGTGGCGGATGTTTGCAACAAGCACGGCATCAGCGAGCCGACCTTCTATCGGTGGCAATCCCTCCATTTGGGAAATGCCGGTCTCGATTCCAAGAGAGTGAGAGCACTGATGGAAGAAAACCAGAAGCTCAAGAAACTTCTGGCCGAAGCCATGCTCTCGGCGGCGACGCTGAGTGAGATGCTAGCGAAGACATCGAATGGGCGAAACTAACGTCTAATCATCGAGCGCAGCCGCGTTCGGCCTTTTGGGTCAGAGCGGGTAGCGTGTTTTTGGCCAAGCAGTCTCCGAGGTAAGGGGAAAGGAATACGGTTCAAAAAGGCAATGGACTCTATCATCATTTGGCTAAGCTCTTGAAGGAATCTCACGCATAGCGGTTCTAAAAATAATTCGCGTCGAAGGACAATCTTGCCGTGTTACATCGAGGCGACACTGAAAAACACCACAAAAAGATGGTCGACCGCGGCCGCCTCCGATCTCTTGGAAGCTGTCAAGTCGTTCTATCTCTCCAAGGATCACGGAGGAGAGAAGGCGGAAGGTTGCCCGCTGTGGCGCCGACTGCGCATGCGGCTCGGCAAGGAAGAGACGTCAGGCGCTCATTTGAGGACGTATTGCCGGCTTCGTCTTCGAGAGCGGTATGCCTACTCCTTTTGAGGGAGGGCCAGCACTGTTCGGTGAAGTTGAATAAAAAGCAACCTGTCGTATCATTTGCAGCTATTCCTTTTGGAAAAGGAGACGACCATGTCCTCCGGGAAAAATCCGACGCAGCCGCGTAATGCTGCACGCAGACATTTTTTAGGTGTCGCCGCAGCGGCCAGTGCCGGGCTTGCTGGCATAGCAGCCTTAGCGATAGCAATTTCTACCTCTCCCGCGAGTGCGATGGGGCGTCTTTGGGGGCGGGGCGACGCTGACGGACACGGAGACTCTCACGGCAGTGGTCCCGGTGGAGGCTATGGCGGCGGTGCGAACTGCTTTCTGCGTGGTACGGCGATCCTCACCGATCGCGGTGAAAAGCCCGTAGAAGATCTACGCATCAATGATTGCGTGACCCTTCCGGACGGAAGCGCCCGCCCGATCAAATGGATCGGACGCCAAGTCTTCAAGAAGAGCGGCGCACGCTGGCACAAGGACGTCATCCCGATCCGAGTTTCCCGTCACGCGCTGGATGGCCACACACCACATTCCGATCTGTACCTGTCGCCCGGCCATGCGCTGTTTCTGGAGGGCGTTTTTATCCGCGTGAAGGAACTTGTGAACGGCACGACTATCGCACCTGTCATCCCAGCCGACGGCATGCCGATTGAGTACTATGCCGTGATGCTCGATACGCATGAAGTCATCCTTGCCGAGGGTGCTGCTGCCGAGACTTTTTGTCTAAAGGATAGCAATCACGAGAACTTCGCCAATTTTGCCGAGTACACGCGTCTCTATGGCGAAGAACGCACCGTGATGACATCCTATGCGCCGGTGCTTGGCGGCGGCTGGATGCATTTTAAAGCGCTTATCCTGCTCGGCGTTTCCCCGCTAGTGCCAGTGCGCGATCCGGTCCGGGATGCTTGCGAGAAGATCAACGCACGAGCCAAGGAGCTATCGCCCTGATAAGCTGCGCGACTGCGATCAAAGTCTCCGGGCTTCAGGGTGGGTTCAAGTCGGAATTTACATACGTCCAACTCGGATTTCAACTTCGTCCAATCCGGAATTTTGCCGTCCGTTTCGGATGTGAACATGTGCCAGCTTGGGGCCACAACAAGAGCAGTCCGAAATCGATGGGATGGAATGCTCCCGCTCCCCCGGTGCTAGAATGGCATCGTGTGTGGAAGGCTCCCGCGTTGAGGGAAAATGGCTTCATTATGCAGCGCATCTCGAGTGCAGTCGTGGGTAGCGTCGCCTTAACTGATTCTGGCCGAAGGAGGGGCTTGTGCGCCGAACGTCAGAGCACGCTGGACAATGCGATTTCACGCCAGGTTGTGACGGCATCGGCGCGGAGTTGGCGGTGGGCTGCGGCAGTGTGACATTTCCG
>NZ_JACHYY010000020.1:0-36019 GCF_014193155.1 Rhizobium sp. BK098
GTCACAACCTGGCGTGAAATCGCATTGTCCAGCGTGCTCTGACGTTCGGCGCACAAGCCCCTCCTTCGGCCAGAATCAGTTAAGGCGACGCTACCATTCGGGGCGACCATAGCTGCTATCCGGCGCATAGGGTAAAACACCGTCGTAACCCCACCCATATCGACCGCGAAAATCCGAAAGCGGCATGAGTTGAATGGCCGTTATTCCAAGGCGCTGCAAATGGTCGAGCTTTTCCATGGCCGCTAGAAACGTGCCAGCTTCGGTGAAGGCGCCGACATGCAATTCGTAGATGACGATTTCTTCCCAGCGGCGTCCCTTCCATCCCTGCGTTTGCCATTCGAACAATGGATCGATTAGCTCGCTCGGACCGTGGACGTCTTCGGGTTGAAAGCGCGAGGCAGGATCCGGCACGGCAAACCCGTCGCCCAGCACGAATTTATAGCGATCGCCGATCCGCGCATCCTTGACTTCGACGACATGCCACCCGTCCTGCCTCCGCCGCATGGTCCATTCCCCACGCTGCTCGATGCGGACAAGCACGCGCTCCGCCAAGGGCGCCCATAGGCGGAACAGGACGGCATTCTCGTTGAGTTGCGGTCCAAATGCGAAGTTGTGCTGCATGACATCCCGTCCGTCGATGACGTTGAAATTTTCCTGCATTCCAACGCATCTTGCTGAGAACGGTTCCTGAGGTGGGAACAGATCTCTTTCAGTCCCGTTCGTTAAGGCGGCCCGACGCAGCGAGGAAGCTATGACTGTCTTAACCTCTACCTATCGCCTGCAGTTTCGCGGAGATGTCACCTTCGACAGGGCAACGGAGTTGGTTCCCTATCTGAAGGATCTCGGCATCAGCCATGTCTATGCCTCGCCGATCTTTGCAGCCAAGAAGGGATCGACGCATGGATATGATGTCACGGATGCGAACGAGATCGACCCGGCGCTTGGCGGCCGCGCCGGGTTCGATGTTTTCTGCACGGCCTTGCAGCAGGCGAAGCTGGGCCTGATCCTCGATATCGTGCCCAACCATATGGCCGCCTCCGTCGAAAACCCGTGGTGGCGTGACGTGTTGCAGCGTGGACCGGGCAGTGCCTATGCCAGCCATTTCGATATCGACTGGCGCCGTAAGCTCACTTTGCCGCTTCTGGGGCGTCCGTTCGAGGAAAGTCTGGCCGCGGCGGACTTTCATCTTCGCTACGAGCCTACGGATGGGGGCATCTATTTGGTCTATTTCGACGATCTGCTTCCGCTCTCGATCGAAAGTGCCGAGCGGCTGACGGCGGACATAGGAACGGATGCGGAGCGGTTGCGCGCATTTTCGAACGATGCGGCCGCGATGAGAGAACTTCTCGCGGAACAGCACTGCCAATTGCTCTATTGGAAAGACGCCGCCGAAAACCTGAGCTATCGGCGCTTCTTCGAGGTGGCAGGTCTGGTCGGGATGCGAGTGGAGGACGCACGCGTCTTCAACGACACGCATCGGCTGATCATCGAATTGGTTCGCGCCGGACAGGTCCAAGGATTACGCGTCGACCATATCGACGGACTGGCCGATCCGAAGAGCTATCTAGAGCATTTGCGGCAGGCCATCGGCCCGGACATTTTCGTCGTAGTCGAGAAGATCCTTGCCCATGGCGAAACGCTGCCGGCGGATTGGCCGGTATCAGGAACGACCGGCTACGAGTTCATTGCCGCCATGGCCGATCTCTTCGTTGACGAAGAGGGATTACGCAAGTTGGACGCCGTTTACAGGTCCGTCAGCGCGGAAGATGCCGACTTTGCCGCAGGTTTGCGCAAGGCGAAGCTGCTGATGGTCGAGCGCAATTTTGCCGGCGAGATGAGGCGCCTGACGCAGCTGGCATGTTCGATTTTTCCCGATTTCGACGCGGGAGAAATATCGTTGGCACTTCGCGAGCTGCTGGTTGCCTTCCCGGTTTATCGTACCTACGGCTATCGGGGCGCTGCATCGTCTAACGACGCGGCGGTCATCGAGAGTGCCTGCGAGAACGCACGAAGCCGATTACCGGCCATTGATGTCCTCAATGCGCTCGGCCGTCTTTTGAAAGGGGAGGTTTCTGCAGCCCAAGCTCTGGAGTTTCGAGCCAGATTCCAGCAGCTCAGCGGTCCGATCATGGCAAAGGCGGTCGAGGACACGCTGTTTTATCGGTATGACCGCCTCATCGGGTTGAACGAGGTCGGAGGCGAGCCCCATGTGCCGCCGGGCTCGGTAGCGGGCTTTCATCAATTCATGACCGATCGATTTCGGCGGCAACCTCGCGGCCTTTCCGCGACATCGACGCATGATACCAAGCGGGGAGAAGACGCCCGCGCCCGCCTCTACAGCCTGACGCAGGATCCTGATGCGTGGATCGCCGGTGCCGAGCGGTGGCGCAGCATGAGTTCTCCTTTCCGCTCCAGCCTCGCAGATGGACTTGCGCCTGAGCCCAATGTCGAATGGATGCTTTACCAGGCACTGGCCGGCGTCTGGCCGCAGGAGATGGAAGTCGCCGATCGGAACGCGCTGCAGGAGCGGTTTTGCGCCTATGTCTTGAAAGCGATCCGAGAAGCCAAGCTCCGGACGGATTGGATGAATGAAAATCCTACCTACGAGCGTGCGGTTCAGACCTTTGCTGCCGCCTTGTTTTCGGAGGACAATCGGGAGTTCATCCGCGACTTTGACCGGACCCTGCGCCCTTTCATGGAGTTTGGCTTTCGCAACAGCCTGTCGCAATTGCTGATCAAGCTCACGGCTCCAGGCATTCCAGATATCTATCAGGGTACCGAGAGTCTGGATTTCAGCCTGGTCGATCCGGACAATCGAAGACCGGTCGACCATCTGTGGGCCGACACGGGAGCAGCCCACTCTCTCGCGTCGGATGCCGCGTCCTTGAAACGGCACATCCTCTGCAAGGTGCTGAGTTATCGCAATCAGCACCCCCTTCTTTTTCTTGAGGGCAAATATGTGCCCCTGGAAACCAGCGGGCCACGAGCGTCCAATCTCGTGGCCTTCGCGCGCGTTCACGAGCGGGAAATAGCGGTTACCATCGTGCCGCGTCTGGTCCGCATGCCTTCATCGGATTTCTGGCAAGACACCGCCGTCGTGATGCCGCGAGAGTTCAAGGGGCCGCTCTATGATCTCCTCACGGATCGGCCGGTCTCAGCCGACAACCTTCTCGCAGCGCAGCTGTTTGCCGATCATCCCGTCGCCCTTTTCGTTGGAGATAGGTGACGACCACGGCATCGGTTCATGCGTACTCCAACCGCAAGGCCGGAACAAAGCGCTTCGATTGGTGTTTATGCTGCGCAGCAACAATCACGAGGCTTCCATGACGCAAAGCGGCGGTAGGCATGCGATCGAGCCGGGCGATTACACGCGCCTGGGAGCAAATTATGATGGAGAGGGTGTCAATTTTGCGCTTTTCAGCGCCTATGCGGAAAAGGTGGAGCTTTGCCTTTTCGACGAAAGCGGAAAGCAGGAGATCGAACGGATCGCTCTGCCGGAATATACCCATGAGATCTGGCATGGCTATGTTCCAGGATTGAAGCCGGGCGCCTTATATGGCTACCGCGTGCATGGCCCGTTCGACCCGTTAAAAGGCCATCGTTTCAATGCGAACAAATTGCTTGTCGATCCCTACGCCCGCGAGCTTGTAGGCAACATAGAATGGTCGCAGGCCCAGTTCGCCTATGGTCTGGACGACGAACAAAAGGATCTTTCCTTCGACGAGACCGATAGCGCCGGACAGATGCCCAAATGCCGTGTCGTCGACCTGAAAAATGAAGCGCCCGATAAAAGGCCGACTGTCGCATGGCCTGACACCATTTTCTATGAGGCGCACGTCAAGGGAATGACGATGCTGCATCCGGCAATTCCGGAGCCGTTGCGTGGCACGTTTGACGGCTTTGGGCACGCAGCAGTCGTCGATTACATCAAGAGCCTCGGCATTACCTCGATCGAGCTCCTTCCCATCCATTTCTTTCCCGATGACAGTCATCTGCTCGACAAGGGTCTGCGCAACTATTGGGGCTACAACAGCCTTGCCTTCTTCGCGCCGGCAACGCGTTATTACGGGCCGAAAGGCCTCGAAGGCGTTCGCGACATGGTGCGTGCCTTTCACGATGCCGGTATCGAGGTCATCCTCGATGTCGTCTACAATCACACCGCGGAGGGCAATGAACTCGGTCCGACCCTTTCATTCAAAGGCATCGACAATTTCTCCTATTACCGGACCCTGCCGGATCAGCCCCGTTACTATATCAACGACACCGGCACCGGTAACACGATCAACACGTCGCATCCGCGCGTGCTGCAAATGGTGACGGACTCGCTACGCTATTGGGTCGAAGAAATGCATGTCGATGGCTTTCGTTTCGATCTCGGGACCATTCTTGGCCGTGAACCCCAGGGGTTCGACCAACGGAGCGGCTTCTTCGATGCAGTCGGCCAGGATCCGGTGCTTGCTAAAGTCAAGCTTGTCGGCGAGCCGTGGGACATCGGCCCCGGCGGTTATCAAGTGGGGGGATTTCCGCCGGGCTGGGCGGAATGGAATGACAAATATCGCGACACGGTACGGGATTACTGGAAGGGCACACCCGGCATGACAAGGGATTTTGCCGCCCGCATTTTAGGGTCAGGCGATGTTTATGATCTTCGCGGCCGCCGCCCATGGGCGAGCGTCAATTTCATCGCCGCCCATGATGGCTTCACGCTCAATGATCTCGTCTCCTATAACGAGAAGCATAATGAGGCGAATGGCGAAGATAACAATGATGGCCACAACGACAACCGTAGCTACAATTATGGCGCTGAAGGTCCGACGGACGATGAAGCCATCAATACCGTTCGGGAGCGCCAAAAGCGCAATTTTCTCGCAACCCTTTTTCTTTCGCATGGTACCCCGATGCTGCTGGCGGGTGATGAATCCGGCCGAAGCCAGATGGGCAACAACAATGGCTACTGTCAGGACAACGAACTTAGCTGGCTGCATTGGGACGATCGATATGGCAGCGCCGAAGCGCTTTATACTTTCGTCAAACGCCTGATCGCCTTGCGTCAGGCACATTCCATTCTCAGACGAGAAAATTGGCGCGATGGTCTGATTGTCACCTGGCTTAATCCGGGTGGTGGTGAGCGGACGGATGAGCAATGGGACGATGAAGCGAATACGGCGATCGGTTTGCGCCTATTGCGTGAGCAGCCATTCGAAGAGGGCTGGGATGATGTTCTGATCCTGTTCAACCCTCGCGATGGAGATGTCGACTTTACTTTGCCAGATGACAAACGCTGGGCGCCGGAACTGTCGACATCCGATCCAGATGAGCCGGATCGAGGCATGGTAGACAAGAAGCTCTTGAAACTTGAAGCCCGCAGCCTCTCGCTTTTGCGGTCAGCCAGAAACAAGCGTGGGAGAAAAGACGATGCACATCCAGGTCTTAGGAATGTGGAAGCTAGGATAGGGTCGCGTCATAGATCCTAGCCTCCATTCCAGCATCCATCATGAATCACAATTCTGATGACTTGGGAATCCACTCCGATTCCGATAAGCAATGGATCGCTCTAACGTTCCGATTACCTCAAAGAAATTGCCCTGCCGGGTGGGGCCAGGCAGGGCGGCTGCGTGGCAGTATTTGCGCGAGCGGGATTTGAACTGGAGTTCATTAAACTGCGCGCTTCAATCTATCATTGTGTGACAGTTTTGTGAATACTGCCATTCGCATCTAGGAATGGACATGTGGAACGAGAATTACGTTCCCGCACCGACTATTCGCAAACGGTTTCACGCACGACGACCCGATGATGATGGCGGTAGCCATAGCGCCTCTCCGTCCAGCACCGGCGATGATACCTATAGCGCGGAGCGTCATAGTATCCATCATCTGCGTAGGCCGGTCGATCGCGATAGTAGCGTGGCGGAGCCTCATAGTCGTAGCGCGGTCCAACTCCGTATTCAAAGTAGACCTGAGAGAATGCCGGCGATGCAGCCAAGGTCGCGGCGAGTGCCAATGCTGCGATTACAATTCTTTTCATGTCTTTCCATTCCAATTTACATAGGGCGGCGGCGCGCTAACCTGCGCCTTAGGCCTAATATGCCATGAGCGCTGCTCGTGGATACGGACCAAAGTCCCGGCTAAGCAAGGACTTAGGCCTCAGAGCTCATGAAAGCTCGGTTTGTTGGCGTAGGAACGGATGGACTCCGGCTTCTCAAAGCGTAAGATGAGGTATCGCCGCCAAGCGAATAAGTAGGCGGTGGCGACTGAGGGCTTATACGTGCTCCCGCCTGCAAGACCGAGGAAGCGGCATTATGCCCTTTCGGAAATACGCATCTATTCCAAATGATCCCAATTTCCGCGAAGCGTTATTGCTGTGGGCTCGAAAGCTTGTCAGGTCCGAGATGGTCGCAAAACGTGTGGCTCGGCGGACGATCGATGTGTTGTGCGACGATCCCAGCCTCCTCGACGGACGCGACATAAACGAAGCGATTTTCAAGCTTTTGCGCCGGCACGCGTTCGATGAGAACGAATTGTCGCCTGAGCAAAGCCTTCGCGGTGATGGCCTCGTCCGTCCCCGAGAAAGAGCCGATGTAGTCAAGTGAATGGGCCGTTGTCTGTCGGCAAATAGAGCTGCCTCGGGGTTCCGAGGCAGGGCTGTGAGGCTAAGCAATCAACCTCGAATGCGAACAGCTGGTTGGGGCAGATCCGTTCGCATAGTTAGATGGCCGCGACTTATGCCAAGCCGGTCCTCCGACATCCTTACCAAGTCTGGTGGCCATACCAATCGTCGACATCAGATTTGGCGCGGTCCGTCGCAAGTCCGTACCGCTCCTGGATCTTACCTTCGAGCTGATCCCGCTTTCCGGCGATTTGATCAAGATCGTCGTCGGTAAGCTTACCCCATTGCTCTTTGACCTTGCCTTTAAACTGCTTCCAGTTGCCTTCGACACGATTCCAATCCATGAGTGGCGGCATGGGTCGTCGGCTGTTCAGGCGAGCATGCGTATTTTGGGCTCGCGATCCCAATATCGCTTGGAAGCGGCCTCTATGAAGGAGCCGAGATCTACGACGCCGGCATCGGGTTGAATACCCGCTTTGTCGAGCAGCGCCTTGGCGGCTGCGTCATGACCGATGGCTTTCAAGTGTCCGAATGCATCCATGACCCACTGAACCGCCGCTCCCTCGTGTATCAAAGACGTTGCTCCCTCGTTTGAAAGAATGACGGCGATCGCGTCGAAAAGCTGCGAAGGTGAACCAAGGAGCTGTCCGTCGGCACGGATCGTATTTCCGTCGGAAAGCTTCGTCTCCCCGACCTTGGGTGCGACGATAAAGGGCCTCGCCTTGGCGTTGTTCAGGGCGCCGATGAGATCGGAGATAGTCTTGGCGTCGCTTCCGCCAGCGATCAATATGCCGATCTGCCGTCCTTCCAGCGTTTCTTTCATGTTTTTCTGAATGGAAAGAGCGGCGGACGCATCGAGCTCGATCGGTTCGCGCGCCGGCGAGTTCCTGGCCGGGTTGACAAGTCCCAGCCCGGCGGCAACGCGATTGGCGAGACCTGCATCGACGTTCAAGAGATTGCCGACCATGCGCGGAGGCACATGCGGCAGTTGCACTTTTGATAGCTCGAAGACGAAGGCGGAAGCAATGTGGGCCTGTTCTGACGGCGTCTGGGATTTCCAGAAGAGACGCGCCTGGCTGTAGTGGTCGGCAAAAAGTTCGGCACGCGCACGCCGCTTGTCGCTTTGTTCACCAGGAGCCGACGCATGCTCATAGGTGTGGAAGCCGGTTACAGGACATTCGCGGGGGCCTCCGGCTTCGCTATTCTCACTCAAACTGTTCGGTTCGTAATTGGCGCGGCCCTTCGGAATCTCCATTTGCATTTGCCCGTCGCGCTGGAAATTCATGACGGGACATTTCGGCGCGTTGATTGGCAATTGATGGAAATTGGCCGTCCCGAGACGGGATTTCTGCGTGTCGAGATAGCTGAAGAGACGACCTTGGAGCAGGGGATCGTTGGTGAAATCGACACCCGGTACGATGTTGGCCGGGCAGAACGCCACCTGTTCGGTTTCGGCAAAGAAATTGTCCGGGGTGCGATCGAGGACGAGGCGTCCGACGATCTTCAGCGGCAGGACTTCTTCCGGGATGATCTTGGTAGGGTCGAGGATGTCGTAGGGAAGGCTCTCTGCAAGGGCCTCGTCGAACAGCTGCAATCCGAACTCCCATTCCGGAAAGTGCCCGGCGGCGATCGCTTCGAAGAGATCGCGGCGATGATAGTCGTTATCGGCCGCCTGCAGTTTCAATGCCTCATCCCAGACCAGCGATTGCACGCCAAGCTTCGGTCTCCAGTGAAACTTCACGAATGTCGATTTGCCCGCATCGTTGACGAGGCGGAAGGTGTGAACGCCGAACCCTTGCATCATGCGGAAGGATCGGGGAATGGCGCGATCCGACATTGCCCACATCAGCATATGTGTGGATTCCGGCATCAGCGACGCCCAGTCCCAGAAGGTGTCATGGGCGGTGGCGGCCTGCGGATAGCCCCGGTCAGCTTCCATTTTAACGGCATGAACGAGGTCTGGAAACTTCATCGCGTCCTGGATGAAGAACACAGGGATGTTGTTGCCGACTAGGTCCCAATTGCCTTGCTTGGTATAGAACTTTACCGCGAAGCCGCGAACATCGCGCGGTGTGTCCACCGAGCCGGCGCCGCCGGCGACGGTTGAGAAGCGGACGAAAACCGGCGTCTTCTCGCCTTTGCGCTGAAAAAGATCGGCGCTCGTGATGTCCGAAAGGGGCTCATAAAGCTCAAAGAAGCCGTGCGCAGCCGATCCGCGGGCATGCCCGATCCTTTCGGGAATACGCTCGTGGTCGAAATGGAAGATCTTTTCACGCAGGACAAAGTCTTCTAGCAGGGTCGGGCCTCGGACACCGGATTTGAGGCTGTTCTGATTGTCGGAAACCCGAATGCCCTGGTTGGTCGTCAGATGATCGGCGCCCCCATGGGGGCCACTCTCGGGGATGTGCTGGTGTGTCTCGCCGCCTTCGCCGCGGGAAGTTTCGAAGGGTGTGTCTGTCGCCATAATGTCCTCCTTCTGCCGTCGGAACTGCAGACCGAACCTCTTTCGATCGGCAATGTTCCGCTTGATTTGAGATTGGTATCCGACGATCTCAAAGCTCGATCAGTGCGATGCCGAGATCCTTCCGATGGCGACGATGCAGCGCTACCGGCGTTTCGATGATGGTCGCTTCCAAGGTCGGATGCACGACACCTTCAAGGAAATGACCGCCGCGCGTCGAGCCATCTCTGAGACCCAAGACGGCATGAAGATGGAGGCTCGCCTTGCCATCGTCGCCCGTCGCAATATCACCGATCAGGTTCAGCACCTCGCACTGTTCGGCAACGAGAATCTTGCGATAGCTGCAGTCGGCGAAATCGAACCAGCCGACGGTCGCATGTTCAAAGGCGCCGATTGCGGTGATTGAAGCTGCGGTCAACCCCTGTTCGGTTGGGAATGCGGCAAGCGTCGCGAATGCTTCCTCATTCGCGTCGAGAACGACGACATAGGTCTTCTGCCCGTTTTGAAGATCGATTTTCTTGTGATGCATGGCATCGCCTCCATGTTGCCTGTCGTGATCGATGCCTGCCAAGACTGCCCCAGCCGTTGACGGCAGCTTAGGCAGGGCCACTCTGCCGACCTTTGGCGTGACGCATTGCTTCCTCTGTTGAATTCGGCGATCCGAAATCCTTGGAACGTCGAAGGGTCAGAACCACCTGGAGCCTCGCAGGTTCCATTGGCGTGAGGACTCTTCGTCGTGCAGGGAACCTGAGGGTCGGATGAGGGTTGGCGAGGGCAAACGATCAGCGAAAGGACCTGAGAAGGAAAAGGCGCATGCCTCCTCATCCCAGGCCTCCATTTCCAGCACAGCGGCAGTCAGCCCGGACACTCGGTGCGATGCGCGGCCCAGCGTTCTTGTTTCTAATGGTGCTTGAAATATTGCACTTCGCGCTCGTGCTTTTCTGCCGCCTCACGGGTCTTGAAAGTCCCAAGGTTTTTACGCCTGTGCGTCTTGGGATCGAGCTTGCGCGAGTAAAGGCGATATTCGCCTGACTTCAGTTTGCGGATCATGGCAGCGTCTCCTTTCCTTTTGATTATAACCTCAAGGAGTGATTTCGGTTCCCGGCGCAGGCTGATGCCTGGTGGATTATCTCGGCCATGGCAGGGATATGTCGATAAAGGGATTGCCGTCCTTATATGTCCTCCAAATTCATACTCTAGCGAAATTCCGGGAACATGCGGCCCTTGGCATGGTCGGCCCATAGACAGCAACGAAGAGCTTGATGATGAAAAAGCTTGCGGCCATCACGTTCGGTGCTGCGGTTTTCGCAACGGCATCGTTTGCTCAGGCCTCGTCGGCGCGATGATCGACGAAGGTGTGTCGGAGGAGGAGGCGAATTTATATGGCGAGGGAATTCGCTGCGGCGGGTCCTGGTCGCCGCCCGCGTGGACGATGATCGCGTAGCGTGAGCTCAATCGATCCTTCAGGCCCATGCAGTCAATGCGGATGAGCGGCGCGCAAGCTATGTCGAGCAGGGAGGTTCTTGGAAATGCACAGGATTTCCAATCGACTGTCGCAATCCGCATCTCGGCTGCGCACGAACGCCGATAGCTGCTCGTCGGCAGCTATCGGCTCTTCGGCAGGAGAACCGAAAGGAAGGCGGGGAACCCTTCCGGTTATAGAACCGCGCGCCTTTGAGAAAGTTCCTGATGACAGTTGAATAGAGGTGTGATCGTCCCTTTGGCGCTCGTATGTCCCGCCGGAACTTTAGCGTCGTCGATTTGCGTGAGTAGGGGACCATTCGAGTGCGGGCATCGGTCTCGCAAGGGCCAGTACGGGCGGAAATGATTGTTGCGATATAGACTTGTCTCCATCAGGGAACCACCTACTGGCTGCGCCCTGCAAGAGAATTCACGAGATTTCGGGCCGCTGCTCCGTCGTCGGATGGAGCCCGGTTTGTAGTCTCTGCGGGCCGACGACCCTGGAAACAGGTTATTCACGAATGGGTCGCGGGCCTTTGGCACGAGTAGTTTTCTTCTCTTTACGGTCATGCGGTCCCGAACCATTGCTTTTCAGGTCCTCTGACTTGTCGATCTCTCGCTCGGTTCGCTCATGCTGTTCTTCGGCGCGTTGCCAATGATCAAGGTGCCGTCCCTCCGGTCGACCCTCTTCCTCCCAGATTCTGTAGGCACGCTCACGACGCTTATCCGAGTTTTTGTCTTCGTGATTGGCCACGGAAGTTCCTCCTGGTTTTTATCGGAAAGTCATTCGTCAGTTCGCTAAATGACGGAGACCGACGTTTCGCAGCCATGAGCAAATCGAGCTCGATCGATGATGGGCCGAAACGAAGGAAAAGGTTTTCGGCCATGGCATCATCGAGACCATATTTCTTTTGGAAATCCTCCAGCGAATAGGGGTTGCCCCTTACCAGTCGGCGCCGCTCCAAAGGCCGTTGCGTTTCCATATTGCGTCATCTCCTCGCGTAGCTCAGCAAAATCGCTGGCGAGACTGAAAGTTCCCCACAGCGCGAAATATTGTGAAAGAGCACGCACGGCCTGGGCGAGCTATTGGGCTACGTATCAGCGCTCCAACGTCGCGGAACCAGATAGACGCAATGCGCGGTTCACCATGGCCTTTGCGTCGCGATCGAGCAAGGCAGACCTGTCGCGCTGCGCTAAACGCACCCATATCTGCCGCATGACGTTGTCGAAGGGAGCGTCAGCATGCCTCCTATCGCAGCAAGGATGTCTATTTAACGGCTTGGTCTTTTGGCTCGCTGAAGGAGACCTCTCCGATAACCTCTAGATTGCCGGACCTCGTACCAGCATGCGGCCCGGCACTTTCCGCTCACCAGGTTTGACGATCGTACCAATTATCGACGTCGGACCGCGCCCTTACTTGCTTCCAGTCCATTGCATTGTCTCCTCATTGTTTCTCAGGGGACAACGCGTTTCATTTGTATTGGTTCGAGCGAATGCGCCATGCTTTGAGCCGCCGCCTTCCACCTTCTGCACTGCACAGCGCCAGGGGCTCGCAATCTTTGTCAATTCGAACCTTCCGACGTGAAGATTATCGAGCTTCTTCCTTGCCTTAAAGGAAGCCGATACGCGAATTGACGAGGCGCTCCACGGTGCGGCTAGACGCTTGTGCTTGAAAAAATCGTATTGCGACACATTTTTAGACAATAGAGCAATGCTCGTGGTCCAGCTGGAGGAAGGATTGGCAATCCTCATGTCTCCCTCATAGCCTCGTGGCTATGCGCTGTCCGGTGTTTAAACCCCAACCTGCTTCCCATCCAAGCTGGTCGGCGCTCGGCAAGCAGCTTTCGAGACAAGGCTGCTGGCGATGGAGGAGCGTGAATATGACGCAAGATGCAAATGAGCCTACAGGTTCGCCCTTCACCGCGTACGAACGGAGGAAGGCGTCCTCGGATTCGGTGATGAACAACCCGCTGGGGGGACACTTCGGTATCTTGGGTCTTTCTGCCGAAGCGTGGCTCGCCGCCATCGTTGAAAATTCCGACGATGCGATCGTCAGTAAGACCGTCAATGGAATTATCACCAGCTGGAACAGAAGCGCCGAGCGACTTTTCGGATTTTCCGCCGCCGAGGCGGTAGGGCGTCACATCAGTATCATCATCCCTGACGATCGCCTGC
Source organism: Rhizobium sp. BK098 (assembly GCF_014193155.1). Taxonomy (NCBI): domain Bacteria; kingdom Pseudomonadati; phylum Pseudomonadota; class Alphaproteobacteria; order Hyphomicrobiales; family Rhizobiaceae; genus Rhizobium; species Rhizobium sp. BK098. The sequence continues at coordinate 12,705 of NZ_JACHYY010000020.1, forward strand.
ATGAAGAAGATACAATTATCAATCACATTCGCAATGGCAGGAGGATCGAACATTTCGAGACGATAAGGCAGCATAAGGATGGAACGCTCCTCGATATTTCGCTGACGATCTCACCAGTCCGGGATAAGAATGGCGAAATTGTCGGCGCGTCGAAGATCGCTCGCGACATCTCCGAGCGAAAGCGGATGGTGGAGCGACAGCGGCTGATGCTGCGGGAAATGCACCATCGCATCAAAAATCTGTTCGCCATCGTCAGCGCATTGATTTCCGTCAGCGAAAGGTCCGCGGAAGCGCCCGGTTCATCTTTCGCCAACGACCTACGCGCGCGGGTGGCAGCATTGGCCGCCGCTCAAAATTTTGTCCTAAAGGAATCAGAAGGCGGCTCCGATGGGCATGCTTCAACAAGCCTTTTTGGTCTCATTGACGCAATCTTGTCGGCTCACCAGGACAAGAATGGCGCCCGCATCGTCGTTAGCGGAGAGGACGTTAGCGTGAACAATGCCGTGCTGACGTCGCTAGCTCTGCTTTTGCACGAATTCGCAACGAACGCGATAAAATATGGCTCTCTTTCGGTAAACGGCGGTCGGGTCGAAATCGAGGTGTCTCGTAATAATGGACTCGCGCTGACGTGGACGGAAGTCGATGGACCTCCCGCACGGGTCCCCGAAGGAGCCGCGGGCTTCGGATCAGAGCTTGAACGCATGACAATCGCATCGTTAAGGGGATCTCTCCGTCGCGAATGGCGTCCTGATGGGGTGCGTATCCTCGTTGAAATCCCTGATCAGCTTCCGCGGCGTTAGGTGCAGAAGCTGATTGAGCCGGAAAATTTGAAGCGCGATGCCTCCAATGGTCGCCAGATGGTACAGTTAAATGGTTTAACTCCACGATCGCATGCCTTGTTCGCTGGCATATTTCGGGTCTGCTGGAGGGATTATCCACCAAGCGACTGTAGCGGGATCCTCAGACTGATGCGCAAGCCGTCCGATCTCCAATTTCGGGTGATCGAGCCCTTGAGAGCGTCCAATGCGAGTTGCTCCAATCGAGAGCCGAAACCAACCGCTCCGCTTGGCGCGTCAATTGAGGGCCCGCCGACCTCGGCCCAATGCAACTCAACTCCATCCTGGTCTCGAACTTCGACGTCGATATGGCCACCGGATGCCGACAGCGCACCATATTTGATCGAATTGGTGACCAGCTCATGAAGGAGCAACGCGATCGATGTAAGCGCAACAGCACCGACTGCAATGTCATTGCCTTGGACGGCGATGCGCTCACCCTTCTGATCCTGGTGCGCTGCAAAAATTGCTTGAATGAGGGCAAAAAGGCTCGCGGAATCGCCGGATTGGGAGTTTCCGCCGGTGTGACCCAAAACGAGATTGTGTGCGGCAGAAAGGGCGCGGATGCGCGCGCGCAAGTCGTCGGCAAGGCCGCGGGCGCTCGTTGTTGTTCGTTCGCTCACCGAGACAAGCGAATTCATGACGGCAAACAGGTTCTTCACCCGGTGGCTCATCTCTTGCAGTAGAAGATCTTGCCTCTCGATCAACCGCTTCCGCTCGGAAATGTCGCGTACGATCTTGGAAGCGCCGACGATCTCGCCATCCTTGTCCGTCACAGGGGAAACCGTCAGCGAAATATCGACCAGCGTCCCATCTTTGCGACACCTCACCGTCTCATAATGCTCAATCCGCCGGCCTGCCCGAATGGAGGCGATTATGGTTGCCTCCTCATCCAAAAGATTGGGCGGCACGATAATGGTGATGGGCTGTCCGATTGCTTCGGCAGCTGAGAAACCGAAGAGACGCTCTGCGCTTTTGTTCCAGCTCGTGATGATGCCGTTGACGGATTTGCTGATAATGGCATCTTCTGAACTTTCGACGATTGCAGCAAGCCAGGCGTCAGCCGATAGGGGGAGGGCCGCCGAATGGGCATCATTGCGTGCGTGTGACACTTGTTTCTCCTGTCTCTTACGCTGTCACAGATTGCGAGAATCAATTCGTCGTGTCGCCTCTTGGAGGCGCAATAGACTGCCTCTCAGCTGCCCGGATCGATCCGAGTAACCGCATTTAATCTATGCCCTGTATAATGGATGCCAAGCCGAGAAGTTTCAAAGTTAATGATGTCTCTAGCGGCATCAGCAGAGTCTCCGGCTCAAGTGGCGACTATTCGCCCGGAAAGTTCAATCGCGCTGGGTGGCTTTGGGAACATTTCTATTGGCGTGATGTTGGAATGACCCAAATGCGCCGCCGCTTGCCGGACTTCCTGACGAAGGTGGATAGCTGCCGATCCGGCGCTATTTACCCTCCGGCCGGGCCAGCGATCCGACAAATCGCACAAGGATCTTGACGAGGCATTCATGCGAATCCTGGTTGTTGAAGATGAAGTTCTGATTGCCCTTGATGTGGAATCTGTACTGCGCTCAGCCGGCTATGACGTTGCAGGGCCAGTCGGCAATAGCGAGGATGCTACCGAGTTGGGAATTGGCGCCGATATCGCCCTCGTCGATGTTCATCTCAGTGATGGTCAGACGGGTCCCTCATTGGCCGGGTACCTAAGCCAAGCGCATGGTGTTACCGTCATATTCGCAACCGCCAATCCGGAAATCGTCGCTGCTGATCCTCACGCTATCGGGGCTCTGGTTAAGCCCGTCTTCGCCACCGATCTACTCAGCACGATAGAGTATGCCGTTGCGCTCCGCAGGGGCGAACCCGCTTCGGCACCCCCCTGCCTGAAACGCCTTCAGGTGTAGTCTTCGGGTCGCCGGTGCCGCCCCGTAAATTTTCGAAAAATGCGTCCCACTGCTTGATCCGACCATGATATGGGCAAGGAAAAGCGTTCCGCAATCGCTAACGCCAATTTCGGACGTGTTCATGCAGGCCAAGATGTTCTGGTCCCATCGGCTGATGATCACGAAACCGATCGACGGTAAGCCCGCGACCGCTGCCAACGGTGGGGCGATCGGTATCGCCGCCGCAAGCCGCGGCCATGTTCTGGCGTGGCATGCCGCCGGTGTCGCACATGGCGGTGCGGCAATTGAGAGCCCGCCTGCGGAGCGCCCGAATGGAGCATTCGTCGCATATCTTCGCGATGTTGACGGAAATAAGCTGACGGCGAGGTCTCAGCTGACGAAATGATAGGGCGTTGCCCGCGTCCCACGTGGGAACCTCAGACCACCGGGAGGGGTTTAAGCGGTATGAATTTCGGAGGTCTAAGATGGGGCCTGCAAGATATTGCGCCGTGCGCGACACCGCTTGGTCTTGGTCTGTCCTCGACGCGAACACAGGCCGGGTTGCGGCTTACAACAACGTTATTCTTGCCGGTCTCAGCGAACGTCTCGCCGAGGATATGGCAAAGCTCCTCAACGTGGAGTGCTCGGCTGCCGACACGAAAATCTTCTCATCATCAGGATCATGCGAGATATAGGCATGGGCATAAGGCCTGCATTGCTTAGTCATCCGAGATGATCGGCGGCGCTCATACCAAGCTCGAAGAGCTTTTTCTCATCGTGGACGCCCTGCTGATAAAGCTTGATGACAAAGGCGGCAATGTCCTCAGCCTTTTCGGCTTCCCGATTAATGCTCAGTTCGGCAAGGATGGCGTCAAATACGTGTTGACAGGTACCGAGCGCCTCGGAATCCAGAGACATATCTCTGGTGCGAGAGTATCTATTGACCACCCTTCGCCATCTCCTGAGCATGGATTGGGGAATTCACTTAGAAACTAAAACTTTCCTTGTGGCTTTTCAATAATCGAGATTAGGAGCGCTTCTGATTGTCAAGAGCGTGAAAAGCCCGGGGGTCGGCACGCTGGTCGGCTTGTCTTGGCTCATCTCGAACAGCGTATGCGGCGTTTTGATCCGTCGCTACTCATTGACGAGGACGTACTTCACCACAATAAGGTCGCGCCGAGAAATTTGGTAAGAACGAGCGAAGCCACAACAGGAGCATCAGAGTGACTGACCCGACCGTATCAGACGCAATCAACTGCATTTATGAATCGCTCCAGGCGGACAATGCCGACATCGACTTGCATATCGCGACCCTCAAGGCAGCCTTGGCGCGGGCGGGCTTAAAGGAAGCCGTATTCGACCCGGCTAAACTGGTGCAGAACAATCGTTCAGGCAGGAAACTCATGCAGGCCTATTTTCGTCAACGCGGGGTGACTGTGAAATTCGCTACCTCGTGACGCGGAACCGACCTCAGCGATCATGTTCGCATTTCTGCTTCGTGGCCTGGGCTGACTGGTATCCGGGAGCCCATATCGGCACAGCATAAGGTGTAGCGTCAAACTCCCGGTAGGTGCTGTCACGTTGTTTGAAAAGGTCAGCATTGAGCAGCGGGACCTAATTTAGGCCCGCTTCCGGTCACGGCTTTCCATTCCGCCATAGCCTTGAGGCGGTGGATATGGATGGCCAGCGCGGAGTTTTTGGAGCTTAGTGGGACGAAGAGATTTCGCAGCGTTGAGAATATGCTGATGAACCGCTGCTCCAGGCGATCGGAAGCCCTGCATCATTCGCTCTCGTTTTCGCAAAGGTAGATGCGAGTTCTCCGCTCGATTGTTCAATCCCTTGTGGGATCGGTGCTCGACGGCTGGCGTGACGTCGCGCTTGCCCGCACCATATGAGCGCAGTTTGTCGGTGATGATGCGCTTGGGTGCGAGACCTTGTTTCTTCAGCAGCCGGATCAGCAACCGCTTGGCCGCCTTGTTCCTGCGGGTTTGAACGATCTCATCGAGACCATAACCATCCTGGTCAACCGCGCGCTAAAGCCAATGTGTTCGCCCAACGATGGCTATCATGACCTCATCCAGATGCCAGATGTCACGATGCGACGGCTTTTGCCGCGCATAGGCGGGGCCGAATTTCCGGCCCCACATCGGCGGATGATTTCATAGGAAACGACGCCGCCGCGTTCCAACAGCATCTCCTCCACCAATCGCAGGCTCAGTGGGAACCGGAAATACAGCCAAACTGCCCGAGCGATGACCTGTGGCGGAAAACGGCGGTACTTATCATTGACGGTCGGCAAGCTCATCCTGCCCGACCTAACAGCCAACCATTAAACCGAAATCAACGGGACAGCACCCGTCAGTGTTCTGATCGAAGTCTCGCAATTCGACATCCGAGTTTGAGCTTTCCAGGTTCTCGCATAACAATCTGCTCCGGATTTCGCTGCGGCCTAGCGCCCCGCTGCTATGGATGACACTTAGCGCCAGAGAAAATTCTTCCGATGAGTCGCTGCTGGAAGCAGCAATTCAATCCAATTTTCTTTGAAGATTAGAACATCTTTTCCTGCCTAAAATCTACTAAAATATAGTGTAAATTATCTAATCAACTAGGCCCCGTTGTCGTCATGAATATCCTCGCGCTGAGTGGAAATGTCAAAACACCGTCGAGGACGGCGTCTTGGCGGAGCTGCGTTCATAACATCGCCGACGTCCGGTTTTCATCAAGTTGCCTACCCGCTTTCCGCCAGCTACTATCTGGACTTAGTTCCGGCATGGGGGCGGGAAGCTCCTTGAAATCCGTCGGAGCATCCCACTCTGCAATCGGCTGCAATGCTATGAGAACCGTGGACGCCCTCTGGCTGCACCTTCAAGAGCTTTATGACTTGACGCGATTGTGCCCGCATCATCAATAGAAGATCCGCGAAGGCAAAGGACACGCCTTGTCAGAATCTTTGGGGATAGGCTCGCCGGGCATGCCCCTTTTATTCGAGCTGTGGTCGATATCACCTATGTCTGCAAAATATGCCTGCGGGTCAGCTCCTTGAGTATATCGACATCGCGTTTCTCTATTGCGTCGATCATCTGCTGGTGCTCGCGGCCGGACTGCTCGATGCGGGCTCGGGTTCGCCATTGCGACACCGGTGCCGACGAGGTGCGCTGCCGGATTTCGGTGATGAGTTCGACAAGCTCCTGATTTCCCGCAAGTACCAGCAGGTACCGGTGAAAAGCCAAGTTGGCTTCGTAAAGTTCGAGCATGGTGCCATTGAGCACCAGATCGTCGAAGCGCGAAGCCAGCGTACGCAAATTGGCAATATCCGCGTCGCCGGCATTGGCGACGATACGGTCGCTGATCGCCACTTCGAGGATCACGCGAATATCGCTTACTTCCTGGGCGCGGCGCCCGTCCTGCTCGTGCACGTGATAGCCGCGATTGGGAATGTGCTCGACAAGCCGCTTCTGCACGAGGCGGTCGAGCGCCCGCCGCACCTGCGGCCTCGTACAGCTGTACCGACGCTCCAGATCGATCTGCTTTAGCCATGTTCCCGGTGGGAGCCTGCCCGCAAGGATGTCCTGGAGAATGAGCTCGGTCACGTCGGGCATATCTTCGTGTGACGGCGCTGCCGCTTCAGCTTCCAGTGAGTTCATGCAGCTCTCCCAGACCTTCCCAAGTTGGCGATGACTATCATAGGTCCGCATTTTTCAACAACGGCCCGTGATCGCTGCCGAAAAAATATCCATGCTCATCTCTTGCGCATCCGTTCTTATTGGCACATAAATTGGTGCCAATTTAGTATCCATTATATGAGGCGAATGGCAAGTCCATGCAAAATTCCGATGCGGTCTGGGACATCGTCGAAAAGAAAAGTGCCGAATTCTTCGCACTCAGCGATCGGATCTGGGACATTCCGGAAACGAACTACCTGGAATACCGATCCGCGGAAGAACATGCCGAGATGCTTGAGCGTCAGGGGTTTCGCGTCGAGCGCGGCATCGCCGGCATGCCGACGGCTGTTATGGGCGAGGCGGGCGAGGATGGTCCGGTCATCGCGATCCTCGGCGAGTTCGATGCGCTGCCGGGATTGAGCCAGGAAGCCGGTGTAGCGGAAGAGCGGCCGCTGGTCGATGGCGGCAATGGCCATGGTTGCGGTCATAACATGCTGGGCGCCGGCTCTATGCTCGCCGCGGCCGCGGTCAAGGATTTCCTCGCGCAAAACGGCCTGAAGGGTAGGGTGCGCTATTACGGTTGCCCGGCCGAGGAGGGTGGATCCTCCAAGGGCTTCATGGTTCGCGCTGGCGTTTTCGATGATGTCGATATCGCGATCTCCTGGCATCCAGCAGCCTTCGCCGGCGTCAACAATCCCATTTCGCTCGCCTGCAACGAGATCAATTTCCATTTTTCCGGCCGTGCCTCGCACGCTTCGGCCACGCCTCATCTTGGCCGCAGCGCGCTGGATGCGGTCGAGCTGATGAATGTCGGCGTCAACTACATGCGCGAACACATGCCGTCGACGGCGCGCATTCACTATGCCGTCACCGATGCTGGCGGCGCTGCTCCCAATGTGGTGCAGGCGCGCGCCACCGTGCGTTATCTCGTGCGGGCGCGGACCCTGCCGGAACTCCTTTCGCTGGTCGCCCGTGTCAAGAAGGTTGCCGAGGGTGCCGCCTTGATGACGGAGACGACGGTTCGCAGCGAGATCATCAGCGGCGACGCCAATCTCGTCGGCAATACACCGCTCGAGGAATGCATGTTCGCGCAGCTGGATCGGCTCGGGCCGCCCGTGTTTGACGACACGGATCGCGAGACCGCGCTGAAGTTTCAGCAGACCTTCAGTGCAGAGGATATTGCCGCTTCCTACGGCCGATTTGCGTTGAAGCCGAAGAAGGGCCAGGCGCTCTGCGAGGAAATCTTTCCGTTGAATGCCGGCGACGGCACGCTGGTCGGTTCGACCGATGTCGGAACGGTCAGCTGGGTCGTCCCGACCGTGCAGATGCGCGGCGCCACCTATGCGATCGGCACGCCCGGGCACTCCTGGCAGCTCGTCGCGCAGGGCAAGCTGCCTGTCGCTCACAAGGGCACCGAACATGCCGCCAAGGTGATGGCGAGCACGGCCGTCGAACTCATCCGCAATCCCGCGCTCATCGCGGCCGCCAAGGAAGATCACAAGGCGCGCCTCGAAGGTACGCCCTTCGTCAATCCGATCCCGAACGATGTCGAGCCGCCGCTGCCGGAGAAGGTCAATGGCTGAGGCCGGTCTGAAGCCCGATCGCGCGCGCTTGATGGCGCATATTGGCGAATTCGCGCGCCGGGTAAAGCTTTCGGGCACGGCCGAAGAGCTGGAAAGCTTCCGCTATCTCCAGGCTGAAATGGACGGCTTTGGCTATCGCACCCAGCTTCTGACGCACGATGCCTTCATCAGTTTGCCAGGCGCCGCCACTGTTGAGATCGATGGCGAGAACCTTCATTGCATCACGCATTCCATGTCGGTCTCGACTTCAGCCGCAGGGGTAACCGGCCATCTCATCCATGTCGGCGAGGGAACCGAAACCGATTTCGCAGGTAAGGATGTTGCCGGCAAGATCGTTCTGGTCGATGGTATCGCGACCGAAGAAGTGGCCGCTCTTGCGAGTGCGTTCGGCGCGCTCGGCGAACTTCACATCAGTCCGAACGAGCATCTCTACGAGATGTGCGTCTCGCCGGTCTGGGGCAGCCCGTCGCAACACACGCGCGACAGGCTGCCGACGACCGTCATCTGCTCGATCGCGAAGGATGACGGCCGCCGCCTGCGTGAAAGGATTGCGCGCGGAGAAGCCGTAACTGCAACGCTTTGCGCGGACGTCGATACGGGTTGGCGCAAGACGCCGCTGCTTGTTGCCGAGCTTCAACCGAAAGGCGACGATGGGCCCTTCGTCCTGTTTTCCGGCCATCACGATACCTGGCATTTCGGGGTCATGGACAATGGCGGCGCCAACGCGACGATGCTGGAAGCGGCGCGCCTGCTCGCGCTTCGTGCCTCCGAATGGCGCCGGGGCTTGCGCCTATGCTTCTGGTCCGGTCATTCCCATGGCCGCTATTCCGGCTCCGCCTGGTACGCGGACGAGTATTTCGACGAACTCGATCGTCGCTGCGCCGTCCATGTCAATGTCGATTCCACCGGCGGCGAGGGCGCGACCGTCCTCACCAATTCCGGTGTGATCGACGAACTCAGGCCTTTGGCCGCGGATGTGATCGAGCGCGTGACCGGACAGAAACACGCCGGCAGGCGTCATGGCCGTGCTGCGGATCAGTCTTTCTGGGGCATCGGCATTCCCTCGATGTTCGGCAGCCTCAGCCATCAGCCCCCGGGGCCTGTCAAGATGCTGACGGCGCTTGGATGGTGGTGGCATACGCCGCACGATACCGCGGAACATATCGATCCGGACAATCTTTGCCGGGACACGGCGATTGTTCTCGAGGTTCTCTTGCGGCTGCTGACTTTGCCCGTCCTGCCGCTGGATTACACTCAATATGCCGCCTCCCTCGGCGAACAGATTGGGCAATTGCGGGCAGCGCTTGCCGGCCGTCTCGATATCTCCGGCCTGTCCCAGGCCATCGAAGACTTGCGCGTCAACGCAAATTCGCTTCTGCGGGTGAGGGATCCCACGCCGGAAAGAGCGGCGCGGATGGATGCCTCGCTGATGCGCGCAGGGCGGCATCTCGTGCCGCTGAACTATACGAGCGGCGAACGCTTCCATCCCGATTCCGCGCTCCCGCACGTCGCCTGGCCCTCGCTGGAAGGGCTGCGCGCGCTGGCGAGATTGGATGAGGGCGCGCCGGATACCGCTTTTTACGTCGTTCATGCGCGTCAGACGAGAAATCGCGTCGCTCACGCGCTGCGGGAAGCCAATGCAGCCCTGCAAGCGGCTCTGGAGACCTGACGCCGAGAATACCGGATCTGAGAAAAGGCCGCTTAGGCAGCCGAAAAGGGGAACGAACATGAAAAATAGAAAAATCCTTGCCGCCGTATTCGGCGTGATTACCTTCCTTGCTCCGCTGACCGCCGGCGCCAAGGACTGGACCCAGGTGAAGGTCGGCATCGAAGGCGCATTCCCGCCATGGAATCTGATGGATTCGAGCGGCAAGCTTGCCGGCTTCGACGTCGATCTCATCAACGATCTCTGCAAGCGCGCCAAGGTGGATTGCGAGTTGATAGCCGGCGAATGGAACGCGATGATCCCAAGCCTGAATGCCGGCAAGTTCGATCTGGTGATGACGCTCGGCATCAACGAGAAGCGCAAGCAGGTGGTCGATTTTACCGTACCCTATGCGAGCGGTGTCGCAAGCTTCCTGCTCGTGAAAGATGGATCGGTTTCACCCTTGCCGATGACGGGTGAGCGGCTGAATCTCAACGATAAAGCGAAGGCGGATCCGGTGATGGCGGAGATCGGCAAGGCTTTGAAGGGTAAGACGGTTGGCGTCGTCCAGTCGACCAGCCAGGAGCAGTTGATCAATTCCTATTTCGGATCCGATGTGACGGTGCGCGCCTATAAGAATTCCGGAGAGCGCGATCTCGATCTGAAGGCGGGCCGTATCGATGCCGGCTTCGACAGCGGCGTCTACGAAACCTCCGTGCTCGCCAAACCCGGCAACGACGATCTGATGATGTCCGGACCCCTGGTGAAGGGTGCGATGTTGGCAACGGAGGTCGCTCTCGGCATGCGCAAGGGCGAAACCGATCTGAAGGCGAAATTCGACGATGCCATCAAGCAGGCGGCCAAGGATGGTACCATCAAGCAGCTCTCGGAAAAATGGAGCAAGATCGATTTGACGCCGACCTTCGAGGCCAATTGAGCGCATCCCGCATCCATCGTTCCTGGCCGAGGCTAAGACCATGACTTCCCTTGCCCATATCCATTCTTTCAGGTCAAGCGCATGAACCAGCCAACCCTATTCGAGCTTGCCGGCTTCGGTCCGGATGGCTGGGGTCATGCCCTCCTGGCCGGCGCCTGGATGACCATTCTTGTCGCGCTTGCCGGCTATGCAGTCGGCGCCTGTATCGGAACGCTCGGCGCGTGGGGCAAAATCGCGGGCAATCGGTTTGCCCGCGCCACGGCGGATGCCTATACGACGGTCCTTCGCGGCATTCCCGATCTATTGGTCATCTACCTCTTCTACTTCGGCGGCAGCGCGGTCGTTACGGCCATCGGCAAGATGTTCGGAGCGGAAGGCTTCCTCGGTTTTCCGGGTTTCCTGGCTGGTTCTCTTGCCGTCGGTGTCACGTCCGGTGCGCAGTTCACAGAGGTGCTGCGCGGCGGGTTCAAGGCCGTGCATCCCGGTGAGATCGAGGCTGCCATTGCCTGCGGAATGCCGCGCTGGCTGCGCTTGCGCCGGATTATCGCGCCGCTGACCTTGCGCCATGCGCTGCCGGGGCTCGGTAACGTCTGGCAGGTCGTCCTCAAGGAGTCGGCGCTGGTCTCGATCACCGGTGTTGCCGAGTTGCTGCGACAGGCGCAGGTCGGCGCTGGCTCCACGGGACTGCCGTTCGATTTCTACCTGATCGCAGGGGTGATCTATCTGATGATCTCGACCCTATCCGGCCTGGTCATCCAGCGGGCCGAGCGCCATCTGTCGCGCGGTGTGAGGAAACGCTGATGGATTGGCAATTTCTTGAAGAGACTTTCGTGAGCCTTGTCGCGGCGATCCCGTTGACGATCGAACTTGCTGTGACATCGATCTGCCTCGGCGCCATCCTCGCATTGCTTCTGGCGCTTGCACGTCTGTCGGGCTTCACCATTCTCGACTGGTTTGCCCGGCTCTACGTCTTCGTCTTTCGCGGCACGCCGCTGCTCGTCCAGATCTTCCTGATCTACTACGGTCTCGGCCAGTTCCCCGTCATCCGTCACAGTATTTTCTGGCCGTTTCTGCGCGATCCCTATTGGTGCGCCGTCCTTGCGTTGACCCTGAATACGGCGGCCTATGCCAGCGAAATCATCCGCGGTGGTCTGCTTTCGGTGCCGCATGGGCAGGTGGAGGCTGCGCGCGCCTGTGGCATGCATCGTCTCATGATGTTCCGGCGCATCATCCTTCCGCTTGCCATCCGCCAGGCGCTGCCGGGCTATGGCAACGAGATGATCTCGATGGTGAAGGCGACATCGCTCGCCTCGATCATCACGCTGATGGAAGTCACGGGCGTTGCGGCGAAGATTATTTCGGAAAGCTACCGCGCCATCGAGGTCTTCGTTGTTTCAGGTGCCATCTACCTGGCGATCAACTTCGTGCTGACACGCCTCATCCAGTTTGCCGAGTACCGGCTGAGCCCACACCTGCGCCCGCCCGTGCCGGTGATGCGCGATACCGCCGCTGCGGCAGCCCCCATAGGAGATCCGAAATGACCGCCACGCCAATCGCACTCAGCGTGCGCGACATGCACAAGAGCTTTGGACCGGTCGAGGTGCTCAGGGGCATCTCGCTCGATGCGTTGGAAGGCGACGTCGTCTCGATTCTCGGCTCGTCAGGCTCTGGAAAATCGACGTTCCTGCGATGCATCAATTTGCTGGAGACGCCCGATTCCGGCGAAGTAACCGTGGCGGGCGAAACGATCCGTATGCAGCGCACCGCCCGCGGCGCCCATCGCGCGTCTGACGGCAGGCAGGTCGATCGCATCCGGTCCCAGCTCGGCATGGTGTTCCAGAGCTTCAATCTCTGGTCCCACAAGACGGTGCTGGAGAACGTGATAGAGGCGCCCGTCTACGTCCAGGGTCGTTCGCGCGCCGAATGCATAGAGGAAGCGGAAGCGCTGCTCGGCAAGGTCGGCATCGCCGACAAGCGCAATTTCTACCCGACTCATCTTTCGGGGGGCCAACAACAGCGCGCGGCCATCGCGCGTGCGCTCGCCATGCATCCGAAGGTCATGCTGTTCGATGAACCGACGTCGGCGCTCGACCCCGAGCTTGTGGGCGAGGTCCTGAGGGTCATGCGCGCGCTCGCCGAGGAGGGGCGCACCATGCTCGTCGTTACGCATGAGATGGGCTTTGCGCGCGAGGTCTCGAGCCGCGTCATCTTCCTGCACAAGGGCGTCGTCGAGGAAGACGGCAAGCCGCAGGATGTCTTTGCCGGTTCGCGTTCCGAACGCTTCCGCCAGTTCATCAGCCAATAATTTCAAGCTCAATTACAATGGGGAACTCGATCATGAAATACCTGACCGGACTGCTGACTGCGATCATGATGGTCGCGACCCTCGCAACGACGAGCGTCGTGCGCGCGGAGGACAAAAAGTGGACGCATGTCACCATCGCGACCGAAGGCGCTTTTCGCCCATGGAATTTCACCAAGGCGGACGGCAGCCTGGACGGATATGAGATCGAACTGATCAAATATCTCTGCGATCACATGAAAGTCGAATGCACGACCGTCATCCAGCCCTTCGACGGCATGATCCCGGCGCTCAATGCAGGTAAGTTCGACGCGATCATTTCTGGCATGTCGGCAACCGCAAAGCGGGAGGAAGTCATTGCCTTCAGCGATTCCTACGGGACGACCGGCCAGACTTTCGCAACCCTGAAGGACTCCCCACTTGTCGATCTTCCGATGAAGGGCCAGGTGTTTTCCCTCGCGACCGATGAAGCCGGCGCGGTCAAGGCGCTGAAGGAACTCGAACCGATGCTCAAGGGCAAGACGATCGGCGTGCAGACGGCATCGATCGCGGCAACCTTCCTCGACAAGTATCTGAAGGGCATTGCCGATATTCGCGAATACAAGACGACCGAGCAGCACGACCTCGACCTGAAGGCCGGCCGCGTCGATCTCATCATGGCATCCATGGCCTATCTTTCGACAGCAGCTGCAAAGCCCGGCAATGAAGATATGACCGTGACCGGACCGCGCTTCCAAGGCGGCCTTCTCGGTCGCGGCAGTTCCGTCGGCCTGCGCAAGGACGACACCGAGTTGAAGGCGATGTTCAACGATGCGATCGCAGCGGCAAAAGCCGACGGCACGATCGCAAAGCTGTCTCAGAAATGGTTCGGCTTCGACGTGACCCCGAAGTAAATCCACAACGAAGCCAAACCGTCGCCTTCGTCGCCTTCGACGCCGCGGACCTTCGCGCGTCCGAGCGCATCTGCAGTCCTCTGGGCGACGGTATCGTCTGCAAATATGTAGACCAACAGATGGATGGAAGACGTTGCCGCATCGATATCCTCGACAAGAAGGTGCGATTCGTGTCTATGCCGACCCGGCAGATCTCCTGCTCCACATTGACGAAGTCGGGGCGGCGATGAGTGCAGCCGAGAACCCAACGCTTTTTCTCGCAGCGGATAGACTTATGTTGCCGATCGAGCCGGGCGATCTCAGCTTGGTGACGGATACGAGGCACTGATCCGCGAGGATTACGCCCGTTGCCATCCCGGGATACCTTGGAATGGCTTAAACACAGGGCGCCTTTCTCCAAGGAGGATCAAGGGTTATTATATGATTGGATGGCCATAGTTGCCCGAAAGCCAGGGCGGATCGGTTGGGTGTCCTAAAGATTTATGCTGGGCGACATGCGGTTTTGAGCCATTATGGTGTGGCCGAGTGGGAAATTGCCAACTTGACGTCTGCATCCGTGCAGGTGGAATCAACATGCTGGCCAGACCTGCCCACCACTTGGAACGATCGTGATGTTGCGTGGAATATCGGCGGATATTTCAACGTGTTAGCTAACCGTTCAAGAGGTCGCAAGTTCGGATCCCTTCAAGGCGCCCATACGCCGGCCGCAATAAAGTTCTCTACTTGCGGACAGCATAAGGGGCGTGTCTATCGGTTCCCTTCAGGTGCCACGCTTCCCGGGCCAGGCCATGAGTGCAACGTCGATCAGCCGTTTCAGCAGGGCATTGCAGGCGCCGTCGCAAGCCTGAGCGGACATGCCCTGGATGATCGCACCATAGAAGCGCGCGAGGGTATCGGTATCTGTATGTGTGGGTAGTTCGCCCTCCTCGACGGCCCGGTCGAAGCGGGCTTTGAGGGTCTGCATTGACGTCTCGCGCAGTGCCGCCGTCATTCGCGCCACGGATGCATTCTCCTCCGCATGCTGCAGGACAGCGGTCGAGACCATGCAACCTCGTGGCTTGTCCGGCTGCGTGTCACCATCGGCGATATCGTAAAGGTAACGGCTCAAAGCCTCATAGACTGGAAGATCAGATTGCAGGATTTCCGATCGACGGCTGGTCTCCCGGGCAATGCTGAAGTCGAGCGCCTGGCGGTACAATTCTTCCTTTGAGCCGAACATCGAATAAAGCGTCGGCGGATTGATCCCCATGGCTTTCGTCAGGTCGGCTGTCGATGTTCCTTCGTAACCGTGCTCCCAGAACAGCCGTGCCGCGATATCGAGCCCGACGTCGCGATCGAGCACGCGTGGCCTGCCACGCTTGCGGGCTTGTTGATCCATTAAAATAGCGATCACTATTAAATTGTTGACAAGTGCCGAACAGGATCGCGCTCGCTGAGCGTCTGTTGTGGTGTCGACCAACGTTGGAGGGAGGGCGGAGCCGCGTGCTGCTGCGCATGATCGGTGCCGGTATTCTCGGCGTCGTCAATGGCTGGGAGGGTGCGTTCAAGGGGCTGCTGGCGCTGCAACCTCTGCGCTGCTGACACCAGCCATCGCCGATCTCGTCAAGGGCGTGCTGCAAAATAGCACTTTGTCTGACTAAGATAAGGTTAAATACTGGGTGGCACGTCAGCTTAAAATGTTCTGGATAGCATTGTGGTTCGCGACGTTGCCTAATGACGGCCGGAACTCTGCCATTGGCTCCCTCGTTTCGTTCGAGCGCCCAAAAGCTCGGAGGAAGTCGATTTGCCGATCATTGCCACTGCGGCCTGGTCCATTCCAAAAAAGGTAGCCGGCCGGTTTGCACAGGAGGGAAGTGCGTTGACTCGATACGCTTCGGTGTTCGATGGCGTCGAGATCAATTCCACCTTTTATCGCCATCACAAAACATCAACTTTTGCGCGCTGGGCCGAAACCGTTCCCAAGAATTTCCGGTTTGCGGTAAAGATCCCCAAAGAGATTACCCATACTCGAGCGATGAAAGACATCGCCCAGCCGTTCCAGACATTTCTCGATGAGATCGCGCCCCTTGGAGAAAAACGCGGTCCGCTGCTCTGCCAGCTGCCACCGTCGCTGGCGTTCGACGCTGATGAGTTCGAGACGACGTTTAAGGCGATGCGGAACGCCGATAAGGGACTGATTGTCATCGAGGTAAGGCATAAGAGCTGGGCATCGGCCGAGGCATTGGATCTGATCAAAAGCTTTGCGATTGACCGGGTTCTCGCAGATCCAGCGCCGGTGTGGCAGGCAGAGGATTTCGACACGGTGCCGCGATACGTTCGTCTCCACGGTAAACCTAAAATCTACTACTCGAGCTATGCAGATGAGGAGATGCGATCGTTTTCGAAACTTTTGGCGCCGGACGGCTGGTGCGTGTTCGACAATACCGCTTCCGGAGCCGCAATCGAAAACGCGCTGGCGATGCGGGTTTTGCAATCTGCGCTGCGGCCCGCAGGATGTTCGGATGCGGCGACCTGCGGTGGACGCTGAAGTGTTCAGGCTTTTGCGCATCATAATTGCAAATCGGGCGGCCGGATCGATGGTTCGAATCCCATCAATAGCAAGTAGTCCCGCTTAAACCTCGGTTGTTGGCCCATAGCCACAAACGGCCTCTAAAATCTCAATTGTCATCTGGTGGGCTTGTGATGGAATCCTTGAGTATTCTGATTGGTATAAAAGTTTAGACATAACAGCCTCGGCGAGCCGGGCGTCGCGCGGCTGCATTGAGCCCCCGCGATAGAAAATCTTTTTCGCAACGATCTCGGCTGGCGTTTCGAGGTAAAGCCTCTGCCCACGTATTTCTCTTTCTCTCGTGGGCTCAAACCCAAGGTGCGTTGCGACGATAGAGCGACCTCTCCGATATCCTTGAACACGATTTTGAGAGCATGTGTGCCGTCGAAAGTGTAAGCGTCAGGGTACAGGTCGAGAGCGAAGCCCTGCGTTTGTGGATTGAGATAAGGTAGCACCTGAGGATCGTCGATGAAGATATCGACGTCGAAACTTTCCCGGTGGCCGATTTGAAGCATCAGCGCAGTGCCGCCGCCGAAACTCCAGCTGTCGAGAACGGAAACTTCGAATTAGCTTGGCTGATTATTTTCAGGGCCTGGTCAAAGAGCGCTGCCCAATGACTATTTTGCGATTGTGTCACTAGGCGGCCCGGGCAAGCGATAGTTCGTATCCGGCCATGTCGGAAAACCGCTGTGCAACGACAGAGGCATCAGTAAGATTGACGTGCATTTCATCCAGAAACGAATGCTGAAGGGCTTTCGCAAACTTCAGAAAAGAACGCAAATGCAGATGCGTCGTAATACTCGGCGCTTGCCGGGTCGACAATCTTTGACGTCAACTGCTCAGCCGAAAGGCTCGTCCCGTAAGGGGCGTTTACCGTGGCTAATACTGTCATAGTGACGAACGTCATCGATTTTTACCGCAATTAATACATTGCCTTATATAGCGTCTTGCGGCCACGGGGACAAGGAACGAGCAGTTTGACAGCCTCGGTTCTTGGGGTTCGATTCCCTTCGACTCCACGATAGCGCAAGGGTAGACGGTTCATGTCTCTTCAAGACCACTAAAAATTGTATCACTTTTGCTCTTCATGCAGGAGAAGGCGCCCCCCTGATTCCAGGATTTCGATTGACCGTCGACAGTAAGCTCAGCATAGGCACGCCCAAGACGCTCCTGTGGCGGTTCTTGGAAGACCCTAGTAACGCCAGCATAGGGGTTTGCCATGTCGGAAATGACGAAGACTGCGCCCGCGACGGGCAAGGCCGAAACAAGTATAACCGTGAGGACTGTTCTATGCGGCGGTGCCTGAAGGTCGAATTTTACGAACAGAATTGCAAGCCAAGAGATCATGACCGTGAGGAATGGACGCGGCAGCCCTTCAGAGTCGGCGGAGCTTCGCAACCCGGGCCGCGCGCGCTGTTACACAAGCTCGCCGACGAGAGCGATGATCGCGCCTGTCGAACGGACCAACAGCTTGACGCTGGTTTCACGATCGTTTGACCTATCGACCGGCAAACGTTGGGACCGCCTTGCATTCGCGCCTGTTCGAGCCTTCATTGGTGCAGAAACGCGACGAGCGGAGAGCTGACCGAGAGACGCAGCAGCGGCGCCGTTTCGTTATCGCGCCCTCGTGCCTTCCAGGAAAAGCTGTGCGCAGGCTTGCGCGCGCGCGACGATCTCGCCATCGGCTATGTCTTCTACCTGGCCAAGCATGACAGCGCGCTGCGGTTCCATCACCATCATTCCCCGGAGCATTCCGGTCGCGGCATGCGCATCCTGAACCTCGATCTCTTGTGAGGCGATACGTGTCTGCAGCCAATCTTCCATTGTCTTGCTGGTCTTTTGAATGGCCCGTACATAAAACGCCGTTGCAATCTCTGGAAAACGTTCGGATTCGCCGAGAACAAGCCGCGTCATGATGATTGTCTCATGGGAAAGCGTAAGCCTGCCGTAAGCGATTAGCAGCTTTTCGAGGCTTTCCCGGAGGGGCAACTTTGCGAGTTGCTCAAAATCCGAGGCAAGCATGTAGTCGTTGATCGTCTTTGAGATAACGTCGGAAAACAGATCCGCTTTTGTCGGGAAAAGGCGATATAGCGTCTTCGTTGAAATGCCTGCCGTTTGAGCAATGACGCTGATATTTGCCGACGCATAGCCTGCCTTCACAAACTGCTGGTTTGCTGCCTCAAGGATTAACTGTCTCGTTTCCTCGTCCGATCTTACTCGTGGCCTGCCGCGGCATCGCTTTTCCTGCCGGTTTCGCTCAGTCATTCCGTAGTCCTCGTGTTTCTCCACCACGATATGATTGTTAAAGAAAATAGCAAGTTTCCTATTTTGACGACAGCAGCGAATCTGCGGCGCGCTGTTTTCTCACACGAGACCGGACGTAGCGCTAGGCGTTCACGCCTCCAGGAATAAAGATTAGGCATCGGCAAGTTGGATAATTAGGAAACAATTCGTTTTCTAAAATATTGACACCGCAGGCGAGTGACGTATTTTGGAAAACAGATAGTTTCCTAATGAGAGCTTGCCCCCAATTTCAAGGCCGCGGCCGAGATGACAGCGACCTTTCACAAGGAGAAGGATGATGTCTGTTCAAGCGCTGCATGCCGTAAACGAAAACGCTGCGGGAGCTAGATCTACCCTCGAACCGGCCGCGGAACGAGTGCCCACAACTCTTGACGCCGGCAAGACGCCCCGCAGTGGCGCGGCGGCCGCGGTCGCGACGGCGCATGGACCGAGCCGCCAGCTTCGCGGACGCTCATTGCTACTTGGTGCGGCAGCTATCGCTGTGGCTGCCGCCGTTGCGTATTATGGGCACAATTATTGGACGGAGGGCCGCTTCGAGGTTTCGACCGATGACGCCTATGTCAAGGCGGACAGCACGACCGTCGCACCGAAGGTTTCCGGCTATCTGTCCGAGGTTCTTGTCAGCGACAATGAAGTGCTCAAGGCTGGCCAACCACTCGCCCATATCGATGATCGGGATTTCCGTACGGCGCTCGATCAGGCGACGGCAGATGTCGCCGCCGCGGAGGCGACGGTCAATGCCAAGCAGGCGTCGCTTGACATTCAGCAGTCCACAATCGCTGCCGCCCGAGCAACGCTCGATGTCGATAAAGCCAACGAAACCTTCGCCGAGCAGAACAACAAGCGCTACACCAATCTGGCCACCAATGGCTACGCGCCAGTCCAAACAGCTCAACAGACCGCTTCGGCGATCGCTGCAGCCCAGGCGACAATTGTTCGAGACACCGCCGCGCTCGATGCGGCGATAAAGCAGGTCGACCTCTTGAACGCCGAACTCACTCAGGCCAAGGCGACGTTGGCGCATGATCAGGCGGTCGCACATCAGGCGGAGCTCAACCTCTCTTATGCGACTATTGTCGCGCCCGTATACGGAACCGTCGGCAACAGGACGTTGCGCGTTGGACAATATGTCCAGGCCGGCACCCAGCTGATGTCGGTCGTTCCGACGACGGCGGCCTACATTATCGCCAACTATAAGGAAACGCAGCTCACCGATGTCCATGCCGGTCAACCGGTCAACATCGATGTCGATATGTTTCCCGGCCGCATATATCGCGGCCACGTCGACAGTATAGCTCCGGCAAGCGGTCAGGAATTCGCGCTCCTGCCGCCCGACAACGCCACTGGCAATTTCACGAAGGTCGTTCAACGTATCCCCGTCAAGATCGTCCTCGACGGAAGGGCCGCCGACACAGCTGACCTGCGTCCGGGAATGTCCGTCCAGCCCAGCATCGACACCAAGGCCGATGCAATCAGTCACTAGGTGCGAATGCAGGAGATCGTGTCATGTCCGCCATCACGACAACAGCCGGCCACGCCCAGCAACCGCGCGCCAGCACCAAGGAATGGATTGCCGTTCTCGCCGGAATGATCGGCGCCTTCATGGCGATCCTGAATATTCAGATCACCAATGCCTCTCTTCTCGACATTGAGGGTGGCATAGGCACAGGCGTCGACAACGGCGCCTGGATTTCGACATCCTATCTCATTGGCGAGATCGTCGTCATTCCTTTGACGGCCTACTTCAGCAACGTCTTTTCCTTCCGCCGCTATATTCTCGTCAACTCCGTTCTCTTTCCCCTCTTTTCCATGGCCTGCGCCTTCGCGCATGATCTCGGAACGATGATCCTGCTTCGCGGCCTGCAGGGTTTTGCAGGTGGCGTCCTGATCCCGATGGCCTTCACCATGGTTCTGACCAAGCTGCCAAAAAACCAGCAGCCGCTGGGTCTTGCCATCTTTGCTCTTTCGGTCACCTTTGCCCCGGCGATCGGGCCGACGATTGGTGGCTATCTGACCGAAAATTACGGCTGGCAGACCATCTTCTTCATCAACACCATCCCAAGCATGATCATGGCGATTGCTCTCGCCCTGACGCTCGAAAAGCAACCAATGCAACTCAGCCTCCTGAAGGAAGGAGACTGGGCCGGCATCGTGACGATGGCGGTTGGCCTTTCGGCTCTGCAGACCGTGCTGGAGGAAGGCAACAAGGATGACTGGTTCTCCTCCCCCTTCATCGTCAAGCTCAGCATTGTCGCCTTTGTTTTCCTGGCCGCATTCATCGTTATCGAGCTCAGGGTGAAGAAGCCGCTCGTGAAGCTGCGGTTGCTGACGCAGCGCAATTTTGGCATCGGTGTTCTCGTCAACGTCCTGGTCGGCGTCGCACTGTTCGGCACTGTCTACATCCTCCCGCAATATCTCGGGCAAGTGCAGCGCTACAACGCCGAGCAGATCGGCAATGTGCTTGCCTGGACCGGTTTACCGCAACTCTTGCTTATCCCGCTGGTGCCAGTCCTGATGAAGCGCTTCGATGCCCGCTATATCGGCTTTCTCGGTATCTCGATCTTCGCCATCAGTTGCTTCATGAATGTCATGCTTTCGGCCGACAATGCCGGCGACCAATTCTGGGTACCCAATATCGTGCGCGCCATCGGCCAGGCTCTCGTCCTGACACCGATCACCGCCATTACGACGGCCGGTATCGCGGCTGCCGACGCTGCCGCCGCCTCCGGCCTCACCAACATGCTGCGAAACCTGGGGGGCGCCGTCGGGACAGCCTCTCTCGGCACGATCCTGACCAAGCGCGAGCAGTTTCACTCCAACATCATAGGGCAGTCGGTCACTCTTGCTCGCGATGAAGTTCGTGATCGCATTACGACCTTGACCGGCTACTTTATTCAGCACGGTGTTGCCGATCCCACTGTTGCGACCCATAAAGCGGTCGTTGCACTTGGCCAAATTGTCCGGCGGCAGGCTCTCATTCTCGGCTTCGGCGATACCTTCGCCGTCATCGGCATCGTTCTCTCCCTTGCTGCGCTCGCGCTGCTCTTTACGCGCAAGCCGCAAGTAGGCGGAGGCGCGGGCGCCCATTGATTGGGCACGTCCATCGTGCTGCCCCGCGTATCGGCTCTGTCGTAAACTCCAAGTTGAGACGCGGAGTGTACGACTCCACGCAAAGGCCGGGGCGTGGCTATGACCAGCCCCCGGCCTTTCGCACGCCATCAGCCGCGAAGGAACGCCAGCAGGGCGACGTTCAAGCGGTCCTTGTCGACATGCAGCAATCCATGCGAGCCGCCTTCGTAGACAATGAGCTTTGCACGCGGAACGAGCTCAGCGGTCAGTTTCGCGGAGATATCCAGCGGGATGTCTGATCATCGCTGCCGTGGACTATCAGTGCGGGGACGGTGATCTTCCTGGGGTCGTCGCGGAAATCAGTCTCCGAGAAGGCGCCAAGCGCGTGGTAGGCGGCAAGAAAGCCGGTTGCCTGCCCCTGCCGCCAGTAGCTTTCCCGCAGGCCTTCCGAGACATGCGCCCCGGGCCGGTTGAAGCTGTAGTACGGCATGGTGACGTCGAGATCCCACTGCGACCTGTTTGCCTGGACGGCAGCGCGGAAGCCGTCGAACAGCTCCTTCGGCGCACCGGTCAGGTTGGTTGCGACAACCCATGCAACCGGCTACTCCGAAGACGAGTTTGGCACTCCGTCGCGGCGTCGATGTGTATTTGGCGACCGTCCCCCTCGATGCTGCTCCGATGTAACCGAGATCGCGTCAGGTGATCAGTCGTCGGTCGTGAACTGCGACCGATCATCCGGATCATTAACCGCGGCGGCGAGAAATCGCCCCTTACGTTCATGAAGAGGCTCTGCGCTTCAGCGCGGCGAATATTGTGGGTGAGGTCCCGGCGAAACGCGTGAAGGCCGTGCTGAAAGCGCTTGGCGACTGGAAGCCGATGGCGAGCCCGATCTCGCCGATCCTTTTGTGGCCGTGACGTAACGCATCCTTTGCAACGGCCATGCGCCAGTGCTGAAGATACCCCATCGGAGCCATGCCGACGACGCTCCGGAACCGGCCCGTAAGACTGGATCCGGAAACGCCACAAAGCCGCGCCAAGTCAGCCAGCGTCCAGTTCTTTGCACTGTCCTGGTGCATCGCTACCAGAGCGCGGGCGATAACGGGATCGTTCAACCCGGCTAGCAGGCCTTTGTGTTTCCGGGCCGTTTCGGGGACGACAGCGCGTAGAATTTCGACGAAAGTCAGCTCCCTCAATCGCGTGATGACGAAGTCGCAGGCGGCCCCTGGTTGTGACGACTCCGAAAGGTTCAAACTCAGCAGACTACGAAGACGCCAGGAGGAGCTGGTGTCATTATTCGCGATATGGACGAAGGGGGGGCATCAGCCCTGCAAGGAGGTCCTCATTCGCGATATCGAAGACGAACCGTCCACCCCGCAATATCACAGGCGCTTCTGAACCCGCGCCGACGCTCAGAAGCGTTTTGCCGGTCGCGCAGACCATCGCCTCGCTGTCCTGAGGGACGACTTGAGAGTCCGACGCGAGGACAAAATCGTGGTCGGCCCCGATGAGCGCGAAGTCGCCTTGGCCTAGGAAGAGCGGTGCACCGTCCGGTGGCTTTGGTGCGCGGTTCGTTGAAAGAACGGAATTCCGTCTTTGATGCTGTTGCTACGGCGTTGCAGTCTTGCAGCGGACGGATTTCGGGCGTGC
>NZ_JACHYY010000021.1:0-31132 GCF_014193155.1 Rhizobium sp. BK098
GAGCCATTGGCGGAAAAGGTCCAATAGCCGTAGGGCACACTGACATTGCCGGAATAGCTATTGCTCTTGCCATGGCCGTCATCGCGCCACGGGTAGTCCGGGCCGGTATGCTCATAGGCGAAATTCCACTGGTCGTTGATGCCGAAAAGATTGTCGTAGCCGAGGGAGGCTGAGCTCTTGGAATAGCCTGTCTGCTCCTGGCCGAGATTGCTGTTACCGAATGACAGATGCCAGGGATGGCTGGGCTTGTTCTCGATATTGAGGATCGAGGTGCCGTCCGTCTTGCCGGGCAGCATCGCGGTCTTGGCATTGTTGGAGGTCAGGCGATTGATCTGGTCGAGCCCCTGCTCGATATCGCGCAGATTGGTGATCTCGCCTTTCATGCCGGGAAAGGCCGTGGCGATCACGCCGGAGCCTGCCGCGCCGAAACCCGAAACTGGCTTGCCATTGATGTAGATGTCGGCAAGCGTGCCTTCGACGGCAACGAGGCGCAGCACCTTGGTCCTGGCGATGTCCTGCGCCGGCACATAGACGCGGGAGCTGACAAAACCCTTGTCGAGGTAGAGATGCGTCAGGTCGCGCAAGAGAGCGTTGATCTCGCCGACGCCGACACAGCGGTTTGCGTAAGGAGCGGTGACCTTGTCGATCGCACCGGCCGAAAACCGCGTGACGCCCTCGACCTCGATATGGGTGATGGCAAAGCACGGGCCAGCTTTCTGATCACCGGCCTTCTCCGGCTGCGGAACTTCGGCCGGAGAAGGCTTCGGCGTCATCTGGCCCAAGCTCTGCAGCCGTTGCTGCTCAGCTTCCTGCGCCTGCCGGCGCGCGAAGTCGTCGTTAGGTGTTTGAGCGGCCGCGGCCGAAGCCGCGAGAACCGCTGCCAAAAGCCCGCCTATGGCGGCGGCCGAGCGCGAGATCGACGTCATGGCTGCCCCGGTCAGTTCGAAGCGGCCTTCTGCAGCGCATCGAGCGCCGCCGACAATCCCTTCAGCGAGAACTTGATGTTGACCTTCTGGCCATTCATCATCTGCACATGGCCGGTGCCATCAGCCGCCTTAGAAAGGGCTGCCACCATCTTGCCGTCCAGCTTCTGCTGCGCCCAGCAGCCAGCCTGGTTGCAGTTGCGGTAGGCCAACTGCACCACGGGCTTGTCAGCCACGTCGATGCTCAGCCCGGCTGGAATGTACATATTGAGCGGTACGAGCGTCGTCAGCACCAGTTCATGCGCCTGCTGCTTTGCCGCTTTCTTGTCTGTGGCGGCAGGAACAGGCACCTTGGCGACCGCCAGCGTCAATATGTTCACATCCTGGTCGCCCTGCTTGACTGTTGCGATTTGCGCGACTTCGCAGCTCTCCGCTGCAGAACCGTCCGCCGCCTTGCCGTCGATGCAGCGATAGTACCAGTCATCAAATTTCTGGACGCGCGCCTGAGGTGCTGGCGGCTGTTGAGCATTTGCGGCGGGTGCGGCATTTTGTACGGCACCTGCATTGGCAGGTGCGTTTGCTGCCGGTGCCGGCTGCTCCTGTGCAAAGCCTGGCAAAGCGTAGAGTGCCGATGTGGCGATGATTATGGAAGCAAAGGACTTGATGGCATATGTCTTTGCCAGCGCCGAAAACGTCATGCAAACCTTCCCGAAAGCAACAGCGATCCAGCAGGACAAAGAGGCCTTGTCCTACGATCGATCATTAAGTTCCTGAAACAGCACCTGATACGCGGTGCGGCCGGTCATCGGCTAAGGCGCTACATAGCAGAATTCTAATCTATGCATCATAAAGTAGCGGATGCGGCGTGCCAATTCGCGCACGTTTCCGGAGCAGAGTGGCGGTTGTGCAACAAACGCGGTTATTTCTTTGAAGCATCAACGTTTCTTGGGGAAGAAAAACTATTCAAGATTGAAATCTCTCGATCGTCGCTACGATCTAGCGGCGATTGGGGCAGGCGGAGAATGAATGAGCCGATACTCTCTATTTCCGCGTTTTGGCGTGGTAGGGCCTTTTTTGATCAGCACGTCCCGGTAGAATATCAGGTGCCACCACGAAAGCGGTTCTCGAAACGATCGCCGAGACTTTAGACGACATCCCTGAGCACCGTCTTCATGCTCCGGAGACAGCCATGTGGGGACAGGCAGGTGTGCTGGCGGGGTTGCTGTTTCGGTTGAGCAACCTTCCTAAAGGGAAAGGGCATGAGAGGCGTTTCGTCAATGACGCCCTTGTTTTTCTGCAAGCGCGGCAGCTAGGCGCGAGCGTGCCAACCGGTAATGTGCGGGACTTTGATTTCCTTTCGCAAATCATGCCGACCGGACGGGTTATTCTGTACCGAGTTATGAGCTTGTGAGCGGTGAACCAAGTGCTGGGCACTAAGTGGCTGAATGTCATAATTCTACTTATCTTATATTTAGTTGTAGCGGGGGTACATTCTATTTTCAAGTGCGACATGCCAATGATTTCAATGGCTTCACTTTGGAGATTTTGGCATGTCCCGATGCTATTCGCAACTGACCCTCGCCGATCGACGGCGTCTTCATCACCTGGTCGAGCGCTAGGTGCCGATCAACGAGATGGCACGCCAAGTCGGTCGGCATCGCTCGACGATCTATCGCGAGATCAGGCGCAACACTTTTCATGATCGGGAGCTGCCACAATACAGTGGCTACTTCTCGACGGTTGGCGATGACATCGCCAAAGCGCGGCGACGCCGCTTGAGAAAGCTTCGTCGCCAACTGGCAAGTGCTTCCGATGTCAGCCACAGCGTCAGACTGCCCCGCCCACAAAGCCCTGCCTCATACCCCGCCCCGTTTGTCACCTTGAACTTCATGTTGCCAATGTGATGGCGGCGGGCGGAATTGTGTTTGAAAGGCATCGTTGCGAAAGACCAATTATGGAGCCTGACGCCCACCTACGACAACACGATTAACGTTCCGCGCACCAAGGTCCCTTGTACCCGTTATAAAGTACGATGCCGAAGTGAATCGTTCTCAAGCGGCCGTGATCGTTACGTGTGTGTACGATTCGGGGAAATCGCCATCGGTCACCCAATGCACGCCATCGTAATAGAAGCCGCATTTCTGGAAGAGATCGCGAACGATCAAATTGGCTTCCGTTTCGACGATACGTCCGCTCTTCAGGTCTCCATGATGGTAGAGAAAGCGAATGACCGCACTTTCGACCCCGAGTCCGACGACCCGGCAACTCATGACGAATTGATCCAAATATGATCCATTCAATATTGCTACACCGACCAATCCGTAGGAGGAATAATTGTCCTGAACTTCAAACGTCGAGAATTTCCAGCCGTCAGCGAACGCCCGGCTACATTCTTCGATGCTCCATCGTTTGCCCGTCGTATTGAACTGGTTGGATTTGTTGAGCAATTCGAATGCTCGCGGGAAGCTGGCATGTGAGATATCCGTTATCTCTCGAATGGCAACCTTCACACCGAGAGATGCAAGGAAGTCCTCGCGGTTCATCCCAGATTTAGCGGTCTCGCGCTTGACTTGATCCTGGATCATTTGCGTGCGCCGGCTCGATTCCTGGCTAATATAAGGAACCTGCAATTCCGGCGCCCACAGAAGAATTCGCCGGATCGCGTACAGTTCCTCTCCCAAGGTGCGGATTGTCGGGAAAGCTGCCTGGACCGATTGGCGTTCGACGGGGTTATCGTCGATAAAGAGAACGTTTTTCGGCAAGAGATTTGTGTAGGTCAGAATCTCCTGGATATTTTCAGCCTTTGGGCGCCAATTGATTTTTCGGATCGCGAAATCATCAAGAGCAAGCCGGCCACCAAGAATGTCGGGCCAAAGCTCGGTTATCCGTGCTTCTTCGTTTTTGCTGACGATTGCCAGGACTATGCCCCTGTGCTTGAGATACTTCAGGGTCTCGATCATGCCAAGTGGCCAGCCCTCCAGAATGTAAGGATGGATGCCCTCTTCAGCCACGACGCCGCGCCAGACGGTATCATCAAGATCCACGATTACCAACTTTACACTGTCTTGCTGCCTGATCGTTCGATACATGGCATCGATCTCGCTCCAAATGGCGAGAATGAAATCTTGCGTGTTGAACGGATAGAGATCCGAGAGCTTGGTCGGAACAGCAATGCGTTTCGTATCGTGCACGCTGTCCCAATCGTTGGCGTACGATGCATGGCTCCACGGCCAAACTAAGTCTTCCTGAATAAACTTTTTGCCGAAGGTAGAGGCTATCGAGTCCGTTTGCACCACGTGAGTATTGGCGCGTTCCGCCGCAATCTCATGAAGGACCTTGTTGAGCTGCTCTACAAAGTAAGTCGGATTGCGAAAGTCATGACGAGGCAAAAGCCGGCCAAACAGACTCTGTTGGGGGGCCAAGAACTCCGATACGAATGTGAGCAAATTGGAGTTTTCTGTATATTTCAGTGCACCGTTCAACGTTTGGAGGAGCCTGTTCTTTGCCTCCTCAAACTTCGCAATAAACGGTTCTTCGCTTTCATGTGATATATTCGCGAGCATCGTTTCAGGCACGACCGTGCGCAAAGGAAGATAGATAAACTGAAAGTCGTATTCACTCGCCGGCCGCGGCAAATTGCTTTCATCGACACCGGGGAAATTGTAAAGAATATGATCGACTTCAGTCCTTGGGAAAACGCGGTGGGCATAATGATAGATGCCTTGCGAGGTGCATGAGCCGATAACAAGAATTCGTTTTACTTCTGTCTCCGAAACAGCAAGCTCCCGCGGTGTACGAAAGCTATACTCTTGGGAGGATTTCGTCACTGATGCGCTGCGTTCGAGCATCCCTCTGTCCTGACCGTGTGGTTAAGCCCAACTATTGCCTCGAAACCAATCAACTGTCTCCCCACGCCGCATTCCTCAACGGGACATAACGGTGATCGGATTTTTCGATTGAATTGGCTCATCCAAATAGACAAGAATCTTATTCGATATGTTAGTACGCTGGAATTGATCTCCGCATCTCATCTTACAGTGATGCCAAAATCCCCACCCATCGACTAAAGACTTAATATCCAAGTCGTCTAAAGAGGTGGGATCTGGAATCATAGGAAGTTTCTCGGGTGATATCAGAACGCAATATCACCATAGCTTGGCGTTAATACCAGCCAGAAACCGCCGAGCTTATACGTTTTTTGCCTTCTAATGATACTGCCGAAAACAGACGTGCCTCTTCGGAACTGACGATAGATTTGCAATCAGCAGTTCACTTTCAAATTTCCTGAATGCTCTTACGCTCGAAGAGCGTCCTATCTCGGATCTCATCGATACATCTGCCGGCCACACGCAGTACACCGTGCGCTCGCCCTCAGAAGCGCTCAAGTGACTCCCCGTGCCTTCGCACATACGCGCGGATGTTCGGGGCGGTCGTCAGATAAGCAACAAGCACCTGGTCCTGACCACGAGCCTTGCCTTCCTTTTCGACTGGCTCTCGCGCGGCGTTCAGAGGATCCTCGCAGCCACTTGTTCAAAGGCCGAAACCAAGCCGATATATTCATATTTTATGTTGTTCTCGTACGCGAACTCCTGGAAAGCGCGATACTCGTGCCGCTTCCAATCGGGGTAGTTGAAATATTCGTCAAACAGAATGACGGTTCCGGGAACGATGCGATCGCGCACCTCAGTCAAAACCGTTCTCGTTGAGGAATAAAGATCGCAATCAACGTGAAGGAAAGAAATATTGCCTGGATGGGTGGCCAAGAAAGTCTTCAGCGTGTCGTCGAACCAGCCGACCACAAGTTGAACATTTTCCCGAACGGATGGAAGCCCTTCGCGTGCGAAGGCGCCAGCCTTTGCACCCGCTGTCCAATCCTCCGGGAGTCCTTTGAATGAATCGAAGCCATAGATCATCTTGTGATTGAGCTTATCGGCTATGATATTGATCGTGTGTCCGGAAAAAACACCGAACTCCAAAACGAGCCCATCGATCAATATTTTATCCAGGCTGAAGTGCAGTAGCGCTTCACGGGTATCAAATCGAGCAGCCTTTCGCATATGCTCGCGCGCATACTGATAGCTCTCAATGGCAGCTGCAAAGTAGGCGACTGAATCTATATTGTAAGGCCCACCCCTTGCTCCAAACAGCTTATCATGGGCCACCTTTACCTTGTGAAAAAATATCAACTCCGCAGCATCATCTGCGGCCTTATCTATAGAGGTGCCTTGATCCATTATTCGTGCTTCCCATTTTTGCAAACAATTTCGGTTTGGCAGGGGAGTGTGCAGTCGTAGCCACTCGTCGATCAATGCTATGGCTGATAGTCAATATCTCGATAGTTCTATTGGTGCGCCAGCCAGAAACCGCCCAGCTTATACGTTTTCGGACGCCGGAAGTATTATGAAGGACGCAAGATTCCTTGCCTAACGAAGGCGAGGTCGAGACAGGATGATATTTTCGACATATCTAATGAAAGCTACTTGACGGGAGCTTTATCATTGTAAGAGTTTATGAACGCAACTTCCGGTCAACAATGCACCCGCAGAAAGATGGCCATGAACCTCTACACATATTTTCTGAACAATACCGGCCGGCAGATAATCAAGTATGCCCACTATTTTCCGATCTATGAGAGGTATTTTTCTCAATATATCAATCGACCGCTCACCTTCCTGGAGATCGGAACCGGGCATGGCGGCTCCTCTCAAATGTGGAAATATTACTTCGGCCCAATGGCTCGCATCGTATCGATTGATATTCGGCCGGAATGCAAATCATACGAGGAAGAGCAAATCAACGTGAGGATCGGTAGCCAAAGCGACCGACAATTTCTGCAGAGCCTCCTGGACGAATTCGGTCCACCCGATATCGTTCTTGATGACGGAAGCCATCACAACAGCGATATCAATGTCTCATTCGACTATCTTTATCCGCGCATGGCCCCCCACGGCGTCTATTTGGCGGAAGATTTGAATGGCTCTTACTGGCCACAACTTGGCGGTGGGTTACGCTCGGAAAATTCATTCATCAATCGGTGCAAAGGATTCGTGGACGAGATGCACGCGAAGTCTACTGCGTATGGAGATGAAATTGTGCCCGAGACTCATATAACCAACACGACGTCTGCGATCCATTTTTATGACTCTGTCGTGGTGTTGGAAAAAACACCTTACATCAACAAGACTATGCTGATGATCCCTGAGAATACGAAAACGTGAAGCCGCTTCAAACACGTTCAAGGTGACCTGCCACGAGTAATTTCCTCGAGATTGGATTAGAGTCCGGCCAACGCCGCGCAAGATCAAAGCTTCGCGTTTCCGCCGGTTGCTCGCACCGCGCCACTTGGCGTTCTCAAAACCGCTGGGGCTTTAGTCGCCGCTGGGTGAAAGTTTTATGGCAGGCTAAAGGGGAATTGACCCATGACGTCCGAATCATGGGAAACTTATAGATTCAGACCATGGCTAAATGTGCAACGGTAATGCCATGCATGGATTTGCGTTTCGATGTCCGCAAATCCACTCGTGGCACCCAGCAATATCGCTCCCGCACTCAATGTGGATGCTGTGGTGGCTTCAGGCAAAGCATAGAACCTTATGTACTCCAATTTCCGCGTAGCGCCAGCTATTGCTGTGGATTTCTGCCGGTAAGTCCCGGTCCAGGAGCTTGCGAAGCTGCGTCAGCATAGTTGGGTGCTCGGAATAGGTCGTCAAAAACAGCTTGTTCTGAAAGATGAGGAGTGGAGCGAGCCGCGTATTGGCAGTTCGCAGAAACTCGAAGAGGCCCTCGGAAACGCTCGGCCAAAGCGGGCCAAGGAAATCATCCAACAGAATGACGCCTCCCGGCACAAGCAACTCCTGCGCGAGAAGCATGTCATTGATTACGTGTCTGACTGTGTGGCCGCCATCTACGGAAAATAGCCTGGCCCCAGATGTACCAAGCCGCCCACGGATCGTTGCCGGCGTGATGGACATGCTATCGCCTGAAATCGCCGATACTTGCGGTTTCAGGTGCGGAAAATAGTCGTTCATGTGCTGCGTAAAAGTCGACAGCGACCCTTTTCCGCTATGATCTAGGTTTTTGTCCTGATCTTCGAACAGATCTACGGCTATGCACTTTTCGTTCGGTCGCGCCGCAGCGGCCATGATGAAGAACAGCTTGCCATGATGCACGCCGATTTCAACGATATCCCCATGAGTACCGTTTATAGTTTGGATCTCGTGTACCAGCTTCAATATGTGCGGGACCCGATGCCCAACCCAGCCTTGGACATTCGACCACACAACGCTCAAAGCTGATCCAATTGGATCGCGGTCAACTTCCGGTAAGGTGTCTATGACTTGTTCCTCCTCGATCGCCAGGTGGGAAAGTGTATTTTCCTGCCAAGGTCGCAACAATCCTTAAAGCGCCCAATTCGACCAATTTGCGATGAGCGTCTGGCTGAGACTCTCACTTTTGCAAGTCCAACCGAACTTATGGAACCGGGTGCTGCTCCGATCAGCGTAAGATCCGAACCGCAACCTGTTCATAGCCATCAACAGAGCCTGGTGAGCCGAGGCCACTTCTTCTGATATCATGCTCGTATCCCCTTTAAGAGCGCTCATCTGCCAGTCATCGATAGAGGCTGCGTTGAGCCCGGGCTCAGGTCATGTCCACAAGACTGCTCCAGCTTATCTTACAGCTATGTCGCAGGAGGTATTCAGCTCGGCTGCGCTGAAGGCGATCCATCTTACGTAGGTTACGGCATTGGCGGCCGTAGCGATGGCACATGGCGTTCCGCCCTGAAATTTGAACGAAGAGGAAAAGGTGATGCTTCTGCCGCCCGTCGCGTCTTGCGACAAGCGTATGAATCCGGTCCTTCCCGGCACCACATTCAGAGGATTATCCAGATTGGTTACAGGCAGGGTGAGAGTGAGCGAATAATTTCTGCCAGCCGCCATATTGAGGCTGATGTGGCTCGCGCCGGTCAGGGCAACCGGAGCGTCTTGAGCTATCAGTGAAGACGGCTGTACCAGCCGATTGGGGGTCCCTGCCCAGATATCTGCGGCGGTGGCGGTGACAGCCGGAATCTTCAGCCAGGAACCGCTATAGATATTAAAGTTCTTATTGGTTGCATCAAACGCAAAGGGTACCATGGCCGCCACCGAAGTGGGTGTGCCCGTCAGGTTTCCATCCGTCGATCCCATATATGGGAAGCCGGAGAATGACGTGGTGGAGAGCGATTGTTGCCCAAGATATACGTTGCCGCCGGATGGGTTGATAGCAAACGGCATTGGTAAAACGCCGGCATTTATCGATTGCGTCACGCCGATATTGTTTATTGGGTCCCAGCCCAATGCAATTCGTTTCAATGGCGTGGTCGTATCGGATATGAACAAGCTTCCATTATTGGAAAAATCGCCGAACGGCGAGGATTGCCAGCTCTGGTTCGGAGTAAGCGACTTGATATTGGTCAATCCACCAAAGGCGAAGCGATAAGGCGAGAGAGGCCCGATCGAAGCATCATCGAAGGCGCGGGTCATTGCTTCCTTATGGTTGATCTGCAATCCGGTGACCACGGCGTCAAGCTTGAATGCGGTAGGCCCGTTCGTGCCGAGGGCTGCGTTCATATTGATGAGGCCGGTGACGTTATTGGGTCCGCCGGTGGTCTCGATTGCATAGGACCAACTAGGAGGGCCACCTTGCGCCACCTCCGTATTAGTTTGCCCCTCGATCACTAGATTATCGATCATCAGATTTGAAATCGGCAATGGCTGGCAGTTCTGGCCGTTTGCGTCGCAGGACTGTTCATCGTTTCGAATTCGAACGGCGGCATAGGCGCCAGCCGCAGCCTGGGAAGGGCTTTGACATTCGACATTGTTCCATTTGGATGATGTGGCGCCGATGATCAGACATTGCTGGCCGGCTCCGCGAATGGTTATGTTGCTCCATGACGATTGCGAGCTACCAGCATCCGCCCAGATGCCGAAGGATGCGGGCGAGATGATATTGATATTGCTAAAAGTGCCGGCGCCTGACCCGCTGTAGAAGCCGAATCCGGACGCCGGTTGGCCCGTCTGCGATGGATCCTTACGGGCAAAGTAGCCCCAGGCATTGGTCCAGTTGACGCTTCCACCGGCGTTGAGATCATTCCCAAAGTTGCTGAACGACTGATTGTCGATCACGTTGCTGATGTTGACGAATGAACCCGATCCGTTATCGATTCCAAAACCGTTGTGACCCGGAATTGGCTGGTTTGCCCCCGCAAGACCGTTACCGCAGAATTCGGTATAGATGTTGTCGAGATTGACATTGCTGGGGCTACCGAAAACAGGCGAGAGCCCGTCGCTGCTGACCTTGCCAATGCCGATGCAATTGGTGAAAGCGTTCCTTCCTTTCAGATTGTAGCCGGTAAAGTTATCGCCTTCGATAACGAAGGCAACTTCGCCCCAAGGGGCCATCAGCGACGTGGTCAGTCCGCCATAGTAGACGGAATCCGTATAATTCTTCCCCGCCGCGTTGCCATCTACACCAAGGTCATGAATCGTCACGCCTTTGGCCAAAACATCGATGGTCGGAGCATAAGGGGTGCCGGCTGGGCTGTTCCATACGATAATGGTATTGGCTGCGCCCTGGCCCTCAATTTCCATTGAATTGGTTATCTGCAATGTGCTTGTCGGCGTGTTCAAGCAGAAAGTTCCTGCCGGGAGGATGAGCTTTTTCCTAGCGGCCGCTGCTATTGACGCTCTCAACGAAGACGTTGCATCGGTTGCGCAGGTCGGGTCGCTGATCAGGCCAAAATCGGCGGCGTTGACGATCTGGTCAGGCCCCGAGATTGGCCCGGAGAGCGGTACAGCGCCTTGAGCGTGAGCCAAGATTGGAAGGATTACAAACAAGAGAGCCAAATGCAAACGCTGCATAATTATAACCCTTTGAATGAGATTAGGTGTGGCGGTCGGAGGATGGAATGATTGAGCTACCGCTCACCTACTCAACTGCCAGGTCGTACGGTATAGTATGTTACGTTCACCATGGAGTTGTAAGGCAAGGACAAAGTCTTAATGCTCGCCTCAAAGTTTCCAACTAAATAGTGGCTGCCTTCGATGCTGTCTTTTGACTGAAGGCGGTCGATTGACGGAAGCTCGACCTTTGAATGTTATCCCCAGCTGTCACTCTTAAACCAATCGGCCGGCTCACCGTTTACGTCCGGCAGCGAGAGATATTCTTGATTCAAAGTTTTGCTGCGAATAAGCGCATTGAGGATGACGATCATGCTGTCGGCTTCATCTTTGGAAAGCCCAGCACTGTCGCATCTTGCCTTCTGCGAGTCCCAGAATTTCCATTCGTCGATTAAGCTCCGCAAATCTAAGTCATTATAGATAGAGGGATGAGAGGCCATTGCAATTTTCCAAACTCGTTCAACGGATGGTATCGTTCGCGTCCGGGCTGGTTCCATTCAAATGACGTCGCAATTATACCGAATAATCTGCGAGTTTAGCTTAAGCACGAAGGTTCTGTCGCAACACGGTATCGAGGTCACGGATGTTGAGCCATGCACTGGGGCTCAGGCGGCAATAAGTTCGAATTGCTCTGCGATTGACGGGCGTGGATTGTCGGCGAACCTCGCCTACCGTTTGCGCATCATATGGACCATCTCGATACCGGAGAATGACTTCAGCGCTTGCCGTCGATTTGAAGCCGAGCACGGACCGGATGCGGCACTTGATGCGCCGATGGTCCTGCTCGATCCGGTTGTTGAGATATTTGCTCCTGCGGATGCGGATCGGGTTCAGTGAACGCCGCGATCGGTTGCGCAGGCGGTCTTCGGCATCGCTGGAAATGACCGCCTGGTGATTGGTCAGGCTGCCGTCGATGACGATGCAATCCGGCCGGCCATGACGATCCAACGCCCTGCGAAGGAAGCGCTTGGCCGCCGGCAGGTCACGGCTTTCGCTGAAGAGAAACTCGACCGTATCGCCGACGCTGTCGATAGCGCGGTAGAGATACATCCATTCGCCGCGGACCTTGATGTATGTCTCGTCCATATGCCACTTGCCAGTAACGCACCGCTTACGACGGTTAAAGCGCTCCAGCAACTGGGGAGAAGTGGACGACCCATCGATGGATGGTGGAGTGATCGACGCTCATGCCGCGTTCGGCCATCATCTCTTCTAGGTCCCGCAGACTCAAATTGTAAGCCAGATACCAACGGACGCACAGCAGCATCACCGATCGATCGACGTGGCTGCCGATGAACATTACAAACTCCCCTGAAAATCAGAGGGCTTAATGCCGGGGATAGGTCGCTATTTCGTTTTGCGACAGAACCGCAAAATATCGCCACGGCGGTAGAAGAACTCATGGATGACGGATGGGAGCCCCGGGTGCATAGTAGAGGCCCTTTCTGAACTGGCAGATGATTACATGGATAGCGTGACCGGGGACACCGCAATCCATGCCCGCTCCCGGCGAATTCATTGATGGTCGTCACGACGGTCGGCCGAAATCTTGGTGGATGGAAGTACCGGAACGTATACTATCAACTTCGATCCGAGCGTGAACACCGCCGACTTCGCGGTCTCGGGCAATACCATCACCACCAGCCAGGTGCCCTGCTTCGTCTCCGGCACGCGCATCCGCACCACGCGGGGTGAAGTGCCAGTGGAGGACCTCCAGGTGGGCGACCTGGCCGTGACATCCTCCGGCAAGGCACGCCCCATCGTCTGGATCGGACACCGCCGAATCGAGCGCCCGGCGCCAGCAGTCTGGCCCGTGCGGATCATGGCCGGTGCGTTCGGCAACAATATCCCCATCCGCGACCTGTTCCTATCGCCCGGCCACGCAGTCTGCGTGGACATGGCGGGCGAGGTGTTCGTGCCCGTGGGCCAGCTGGTCAACGGATCGACCATCGACTGGGTCGAGGTTGCGAAGGTGGCCTACTGGCATGTGGAGCTTGAGAGCCACGATGTGCTGCTCGCCGAAGGGATGCCTTGTGAAAGTTATATGGAGGCCGGCAACGGCGCCTTCTTCCGCCGCGCGCATGGCCGCCTCGGTAAAGTCGATCCTGGGCGCGTTGCCGAAAGCTTGAGCAGATATGCCCCGCCGTTCGTTGATGGCGGCCTGATCGTCGAGGCGATCAGGGAACGCCTCGCCTGCCGTGCAGAAGCGCTAGCCCAGAAACAAGCAACTAGAGCCGCATAATCCCAGGTGCCTCGCCCTCCTGAGCCCGCAGACGTTACAACCTTACGGGGTAAAATCAGCTCTTGGTTCCGAACTGGAGCATCAAGGGTGGCGGTGTGTGTCGTACGCTGGTCTCAACGGGCCAGCAATTTCGTCAAGGGTTGTCCGATGATGCCCTATGAGATCGACAATGGCCAGGTCATCTCAGCGCTCATATCCGAGGTGCCAGCCGGCTTCGTTTCGGGAACTCGCATCCGCACCCCACACGGCGAAATCGCAGTGGAGAAATTAACTGTGGGCGACTTTGTGATGACCGCCGCCGGTAATACGAGCGCCATCGTCAGAATCGCCTCACGGACGATCCGGGAACCCGCGCGCGAGCACCGGCCTGTTCAGGTCAAAGCCCGGGCCTTTCCGGGCGATGTTCCCCAACGAGGCCTCCAGCTATCACAGAGCCATGCCGTGTGCGTGCGGGCGCTAGACGAGGTGTTGATCCCGATCGACCGATTGATAAACGGCGCTACAGTCGCCGCAGTCGATATCGATGAAGTCACGTATTGGCATGTCGAGCTCGCCAGCCACGAGGTACTCCTGGCGGAGGGGCTCAGTTGCGAGAGCTGCCTGAACCGCGGTGCCGTCTCTTCCGGGGACACTCCGGTCGGGGACAAGACGAGAGTCATCATCGACCAACACGCCAAGCCATTGGTGAAGGACGGCGCAGTCATAGCGGTAATCCGTCACCGTCTACACTCCCGCGCGGAATCGATGGGCTGGGCGCCGCAATGCGGAGATGGACCCGCACCTCATCGTCGATGGCCGACGCACCGAGCCGACGATCGACGACAATCTGGCGGTGTTCATCTTTCTGGTCGGCGCCAAGGAAGTCATGCTTGTCTCGCGCACCTGGGTTCCGGCTGACGACGGCGTAAGCGATGACAGACGGACACTCGGTCTTTCCGTTCACGGCCTGACTATCTTCGACGGTCTCCGCGTCGAGCGCCAGATCCCGCTCGACGCGATTGCGGGCTTTTACCCTGAGGAGGCTGCTGAACGCTGCGATTGGCGCTGGACGAACGGTCGGCTTTCTCTGCCCCCACACCTTTGGGTCGACTGCCGCGGCCATGTTATCCTACGCCTTGCCTTTGATCCCAGTGCCGGCAGATCCTGGACACCCCCGACTGCCGTGCAGACAACTTCGGTCAGGCCATAAGCGAAGGCACGTATTCCTCAAAGCAAGCGAGGCTCCCCCGCAAGGCCTTGATTTTGAGATTTGGAACCCTTGACGCTCTTGAGCGGAATCGAACTCTCGGCGCGATACTAACTTTGCCGCTTCTAGGTAGATCAACTGCTTGGAAGACGAAAGGGGCCTGCAAACGGCAGTTCAATTTCTTCGCGGCTTCTTTCGCGCCCTCAATCAGCTTATGGCGGCAGCATTCTCGCCCTTGCTCGAATACCTTCTTGCCACGCAGGCCCACGCTCCCATGCTTCATTGCAGACGAGCGCCAAGTCAGCAGATCGCCTTGTCTGCTGCAGGGTTTCAAAGAGCAGCGCAGCCTGACGAAGGTCCGTCTCTCGCTTTGCTGCCCCCGCCCGTCAGTGCGACCTATCCCAGCGGAGCAAACCGAAGCTTCATCATCGTAAACGCCGGGCAGATGATGCTGATCGCCTGCTCCTGAGAACACGTTGTTCACGGCGCTCCTACGGTATCGCGTTGCGATTGCCGCCGATGACATTTGTGTCGACGAGCGCCTTTACCATTCCCGATTTCGGACGATCGGTGGCGACAGCCACTATTGACAAGCTGCCCCGTATATCCCTTGATGTGCGCCATCCGAGATAACAGACATATGTCCATAATATCGGATTATGAAGTTATTGACCAAGGGGAACAACCATGAGCATTACTTTTCGCGCCGGCCTAATGTCGCTGGTCGCCGCCGCACTCCTCTCTTCCACGCCCGTTCTCGCCGACGGCAGCAAGCTCGATGAGGTGCTTGCTCGCGGCCACCTCGTTCTTGGAACCGGCAGCACGAACGCGCCGTGGCACTTCAAGAGCGCCGACGACAAGCTGCAGGGTTTCGATGTCGACATGGGCCACATCATCGCCAAGGCCCTCTTCGGCGATCCCGACAAGATCGAATATGTCAATCAATCGTCTGACGCCCGCATTCCGAACATCACCACCAACAAAGTCGATATTACCTGCCAATTCATGACTGTAACCGGTGAGCGCGCCCAGCAGGTTGCCTTCACCATTCCCTATTACCGCGAAGGCGTGGGCCTGATGCTGAAGGCGGATGGGCAATATGCCGACTATGCGGCGCTAAAGGCGGCGGGCTCCTCCGTCACAGTCTCGGTTCTTCAGAACGTCTACGCGGAATCTATGGTCCATGCCGCTTTGCCGGATGCAAAGGTCGACCAGTATGACTCCGTCGATCTCATCTACCAGGCACTGGAATCGGGCCGCGCCGATGCCGTCGCCACCGATCAGTCGTCGCTCGCCTGGTATATGACGCAGAACCCCGGCCGCTATAAGGATGCAGGCTATGGATGGAACCCGCAGACCTACGCCTGCGCCGTCAAGCGGGGCGATCAGGACTGGCTGAATTTCGTCAATACCGCTCTGCATGAAGCCATGACCGGCGTCGAATTCGATAGCTACGCCAAGTCATACAAGACCTGGTTCGGCAAAGACCTCGCCCCGCCGCAGATCGGCTTTCCGGTCGAATACAAGTAACGGCATAGCGGAGCGGGTATTCCCCGCTCCGCCAGCCTGAAAAGGGATAGCCCGCCATGGGTTACACGCTGAACTTTGCCGCCGTCTGGCGCAACTTCGATTTTCTTCTGAGCGGCTTGGCGCTCAGCCTCGGCCTTGCGGTTGTCTCGATCGTCATTGGCGCTCTGATCGGCCTTGTGCTGGCCTTTGCGTTGACATCGAAGAGCCATATCGCTGTCGTGCCGGCACAGGTCTACGTCACCACAATTCGCAACCTACCGATCCTCGTCCTGGTGCTCTTCGTCTTCTTTGCCCTGCCGCAGCTGGGCTTCCGCCTGGATAAGGTGAAGAGCTTCGTCCTGGTGCTTTCCGTTTACTCGGGCGCCTATCTGGCAGAGGTATTCCGTGCAGGATTGCTATCGATTCCGAAGGGGCTGACCGAAGCGGGTCTTTCTATCGGACTGACATCCATGCAGATCCGTGGGTCCATCATCGCTCCCTTGATGCTGCGCAACGTCCTGCCGTCATTGTCTTCGACGATCATCTCCTTGTTCAAGGACACGTCACTGGCGGCAGCCATTGCCGTTCCGGAACTGACCTTTGCCGCCCGCAAGATCAATGTCGAAAGCTTCCGCGTCATCGAAACGTGGCTCGTCACCTCGGCTCTTTATGTCGCAACCTGTTTCCTCATCGCCATACTGATGCGCTTCGTCGAGCGCCGTCTGGCTCTGCCGAGGTAAGATCGAATGGCGCACACATTTCTCGAACAACTCTGGATCGCCCGATACGTCATCTTGAATGGCATCGGCGTGACTGTGTCGATCTCGCTGCTCGCCATTCTTGTGGGGTCCGTGCTCGGCGTTTTCGTCGGCTTGGCGCTTGTTTATGCCGGCGCCATCCTGCGCCTTGTGATGAGAGCCTATACTGATATCATCCGCGGTACG
This sequence comes from Rhizobium sp. BK098, assembly GCF_014193155.1. Taxonomy (NCBI): domain Bacteria; kingdom Pseudomonadati; phylum Pseudomonadota; class Alphaproteobacteria; order Hyphomicrobiales; family Rhizobiaceae; genus Rhizobium; species Rhizobium sp. BK098. The sequence goes on from NZ_JACHYY010000021.1 coordinate 16,740, forward strand.
CCGGTCCTCGTGCTTGTGCTGGCAAGCTATTACGTTTCGTCCGCGGTAGGACTTGATTTAGGGCCGTTTTCCGCAGGCGTGCTGGCTTTGGCAATCTTTTGCTCGTCTCATGTCGGCGAGATCGTGCGCGGTGCTCTTCAAGCCATCCCCAGAGGTCAGACGGAGGCGGCCAAGGCGATCGGCCTCACCTTCACTCAGGCCTTCACTTCGGTCCTATGGCCGCAAGCGATGCGCCAATGCCTGCCGGCTTGGGTGAATACCGCAGCCGAGATGGTGAAGGCCTCGACGCTTCTTTCCGTGATCGGCGTCGCTGAACTGCTCCTGCGCACCCAGGAGATCATCTCGCGCAATTTCATGAGCCTCCAGTTCTATTTTCTGGCTGGTGGCCTCTATTTCATCATCAACTTCGGTATCGAGCGCTTCGGCAAATATGTCGAGCGCAAGACCGCACTGCCGTCCTGAGGAGATCGGACCGATGGCCAAGACAATTCTAGACATTCAGGGCTTGCGCAAGACCTATGGCCAGCATGAGGTTCTGAAGGGCGTCAACTGCATAGTGCAGGAAGGCGAGGTCATTTCCATTATCGGCTCGTCGGGCTCCGGCAAGACGACGATGCTGCGCTGCATCAATATGCTGGAGGAGTTCCAGGGCGGCAAAATCAGCCTTGACGGCGAGGAAATCGGCTATCATGTCGATGGCAACATCCGCCGCCGCAAGAATGAGAAGGAGATCGCTCGCCAGCGCGCACTCACCGGCATGGCCTTCCAGCAGTTCAATCTTTTTCCGCATATGACCGCGGCCGAGAACGTGATGCTCGGCCTCGTAAAGGTGAAGAAGATGTCGAAGGCGGATGCGCGCGCCGTCGCCGAAAAATGGCTCGACCGTGTGGGTCTGTCCGCCCGCGCCAACCACTATCCAGGCCAGCTCTCGGGCGGTCAGCAGCAGCGTGTCGCGATTGCCCGAGCCATCGCCATGACGCCACGGCTGATGCTGTTCGACGAGGTGACGTCGGCTCTCGACCCTGAACTGGTTGGTGAAGTTCTTCAAGTCATCAAAGGGTTAGCTGCCGACGGTATGACGATGCTGCTGGTTACCCACGAGATGCGCTTTGCCTATGAAGTCTCGTCGCGCGTCATCTTCATGAACCAGGGCGTCATCTGTGAAGAAGGCGATCCGAAAGATATGTTCATGCGCCCGAAGACGGAGCGGCTGGCCGAATTCCTCAAGACCTCGAGTTTCAATTGAGAGGAAACAAGAGCGCTGCGCAAGCGTTGCGTCATCGCACGCGTGAATGCTATCGCAGCATCTTGCTTAGATCTGACGGCACGAGCGCCGTATAGTCGGCATCATGTGCCGATACGTCGCAACGTACGGGTTGCGGCTAGTTTAGGAATTTTGGAGAAAAGCGTGGCCGAGACTGCAAATGACATTGTATCCCGACGCATGCGAGGGCTGGATCGCGCGTTTGAGATCCTGGAATTTCTGCGCGTGAAACGCCAGCCCATGCGGCCGAACGAGATCGCTACGGAAATCGGCGCGCCACGTTCTTCCATCTACGAGCTTGTCAATCTTCTGCTCGGCCATGGCATGCTCGATTATCAGGGCGGCGATGGCCGGGTTTTTCTCGGCCGCCGTCTCTATTTTCTCGGAACCGCCTATGCAGAACAGTTCGACCTGATGCGCGAATGCGGCCGCATGCTGGGGGTGCTGGCGGAAGAGACGCGCGAAACCGCGCAAATGTGCCTGCTGGAAGGCAATAAATATACGGTCGCCATGATGCGCGAGGGCATCCGGCCCTTTCGCATTTCGTCGAATGTCGGCGAACTCGTTGCAATTCCGTGGACGGCCTCGGGGCGCCTGCTTGTCGCGCATCTTTCCGATCAGGAAATCCTCGATTTCATTCCGCCAGAGGATTTCATCCTGCCGAATGGCAGGCGCCTGGAGCCTGCTGATTTCATCGCTCAAGTGCGCCAGGCCGCCGAAGACGGATATTTCACCTTCAATAGCGAAGTGGAAAATTTCACCCACTGCTTCGCTGTTCCGATCCGGCAGGCCGACGGGTCCAGCATTGCGACGCTTTGCCTGGTTACCCCGCGTGAAGATGGCTTGCGCAATCGCACCGCCTATCTCGACAGTCTCTTGAAAGCTGCTCACGAAATCTCCGAAAAGCTCGGCTTCCGATCATTGAAAGGCCGCCTCTTCGGTTCCTAAATCTGAGAGGAATTTTTTCGAAAATGCAACGAGATGGGCTGCTCCTGAATGGGATCACAACCAACGACTCTTCTATTAGAAAATCCGTATCTAACAAATTCATGAGGCGAGCCAAGAACTTGGGCTGGCGGAATTGCCGTGGTTGCCTTCATTGCGCAGTGAGAGTACCGGCCAGCGCTAGCAGAAGACATGCGCGGCGTCGGGATCGAACTCCAGATGCACATTATCGCCGCGGCTGAGACCCGAGATGGCTTCGTGGCCAAAGGGCAGGCGCACGGACAGGGTTTCGCCGGCGGCAATCCGCGTCGTCACATGTACGTTGTTGCCGAGGAAAGTGATATCGTTGACCGTCGCGCTGAGGCCTTGGCTTGAGCCTGCTTTGCGCCCGAGCCGAATGCGTTCCGGCCGCAACATCAATGCCGCTTTGCTCCCTGACGTCGGCCGTCCGTGCACCGGGATGCTGTCGAAAACGGTCTTGTCACTGAGCGAGATCGTCGCCTGGCCATTGTCCGATGAAAGCAGATGGCACGAGATGAAATCGCTATCGCCGATGAACTCGGCGACGAAGCGAGTTTTGGGATTGGCGTAGAGTTCCGGGCCGGTTCCGATCTGGTCGATGACGCCCTTGGAGAAAACGGCGATGCGATCCGAGAGCCGCAGCGCCTCCTCCTGATCGTGGGTCACGTAGAGGATCGTCACTTCCGTCTGCTGGTGGATGCGGCGGATCTCATGCTGGATCTCTTCACGCAGCTTCTTGTCGAGCGCCGATAGCGGCTCGTCCATCAAAAGCACCGGCGGATCATAGGCAAGCGCCCGCGCAAGAGCGACGCGCTGCTGCTGGCCGCCCGACATCTGCGCCGGCTTGCGATCCTCGAAGCCTTCCAGGCGGACGAGACGCAGCATTTCCTTGACCCGGCTGTCGATCTCAGCCTTGGACTTGCGGCGGACCTTCAGCGGAAAAGCTATGTTCTCTCCAACGGTCAGATGCGGAAACAGCGTGTAGCGCTGGAACACCATGCCGATATTACGCTTATGCGACGGCGTCGACAACAGCGTCTCGCCGTTCAGCAGGATATCGCCCTTGGTCGGGTTCTCGAAGCCGGCGAGGATATAAAGCGTCGTGCTCTTGCCTGAGCCGGATGGGCCAAGAAAGGTCAGGAACTCGCCGCGCTTGACCTCGAGATTGACGTCATGGACTGCGACGACGGGGCCGTATTCCTTGCGGATACCTTTGATCTTCAGGAAGGATTCGCTCATGATTTCAGAACCTTGCGTACAATCGCGGCCAGCGTCATCAACGTGACCGTCAACAGAATGAGAAGCGTGGAGGCAGCGGCGACGACAGGGGTCAAATCCTGCCTGAGCGTCGCCCAGACTTTCACCGGCAGCGTCTGCAGCGTCGGGCTCGCCATGAAGATCGCAACGACCACTTCATCCCAAGACGTCAGGAACGAGAAGACAGCCGCGGAGAACAAGCCGTGGCTGATGGCGGGCAGCGTGACCCTGATCTTCGCCTCGAACGGAGACGCGCCGCAAAGCACGGCGGCATCCTCGATCGATTTGTCAAAGCCTTCGAGCGCGCCGGAGATGGACAGAATGGAAAAGGGCAGCGCCAGCACAAGGTGGGACACCACAAAGCCGATCAAGGTGCCTCCAAGGCCAATTCGCAGGAAGAAGGCGTAAAGCGCCACGGCGAAGACGACGACCGGGAGGATCATTGGCGTCAGGAACAATGCCTTCAGCGCGTCGCGAAACAGGAATTTTCCATGCACGAGGCCGAAGGATGTCACCAGGCCGAGCAGCACCGAAAGCACGGTGACGATCGCGGCGATCTTGAAGCTGGTCCAGGCGGAAGCCAGCCATTGCGGATCGGAAAGCAGCTCCGCGTACCAGCGCCAGGTCCAGCCCGGCGGCGGAAAGATCAGCCATTGCGACGAACCGAACGATAAGGCCGCAATGAACAGGATCGGCATCAGAAGAAAAGCCGCCGTCAGGACCGTGATGACGAGCAGCACATATTTCCACCAGCCGAGACGATCGAAATTCAGCAGCATCTCAGCGCCCTCCCATATTCTGGGCGCCGAACAGCCGCAGCTGGACGGCATAGAGCGTCAGCGTGATGACGAGCAGGACGAAGGCGGCGGCCCCGCCCATGCCCCAATTGACGAGCGACTGCACGAACTGCGCGATGAGTTCGGCAAGCATCATGTTCGCCGTGCCACCAAGCAGCGATGGCGTGACGTAGTAACCGAGCGACATGACGAACACCATCAGGGCACCTGCCATCATGCCAGGTGCGGCAAGGGGTATCAGAATGCGGGTCAGGCATTGCAGACGGCTGGCGCCGCACAGCGCTGCCGCCTGCAGCACGGCCGGATCGATCTTCCTGATGACGCCGTAGAGCGGCAGGATGATGAAGGGCAGCATGATATAGGTCATGCCGATCGTGACGCCGGTGAGGTTGTTGACCAGCGCGAGAGGCTTGTCGATAAGCCCCGCACCGACAAGCATCTTGTTGATCAGTCCCGTGCGCTGCAAAAGCACCATCCAGGCATAGGTTCGCGCCAGCAGGTTGGTCCACATCGACAGCAGCAGGATCGCAAAGACAACGGAAGACCAGCGCGAAGGCATGATCGCCAGCGTCCATGCGACAGGAAAACCGATCAGCAGCGCCAGGACGGTCACGACACCCGACACGATAAAGGTGTTGGCAAAGATCTTCAGATAGGTTTCGGAGCCCAGCAATTCCGCGTAATTGCCAAAGCCGAATGCCGGCTCCATCACGCTGCGCAAAAGCAGCGCGATGACCGGAAAGATGAAAAAGATCGCGACGAAGGCGAGAGCCGGCGCCACCTGCGCAAATCCAGTAGGCCCTGCCGCCTTGCGCGCCGGTGCGGCCGCGTCCGCAACGTTTATGTATGTCGACATGGCAATCCTTTCCCACCATCGGCGCCGACGTGCAGCGATCGCCACTCGCGGGCCTGGACCTCGCATTGCCCCACCGCGGAGATTTGTCCGCGGTGGTCTGGCTATCTCCGCCGCTTACTGCGCCTGCCAGGCGTACCACTTCTTGCCGATGGCATCCCGGTTTGCGGCCCAATAGCTCATGTCGGCATTGACCTGGCTGGCGGTCTGCTGGTCCGGCAAGGTCTTGGCTATCTCAGGGTCCATCAGCTTCGCCGAGCCGAGGTTGGTCGGCGCATATCCGGTGGCCTTCGCCAGATCGGCCTGGGACTGTGCCGAGGTCGCCAGCGCAATGAACTTCATCGCCGTTTCAAGGTTCGGTGCACCCTTGGGGATGACAAGGGAATCCGCCGCCGTAATATTCTGGCTCCAGGAGGTTTCCGTCTTGACGCCGCTGTTGGCGAGCGCGGTCATGCGACCATTCCAGATACTGCCGAAAGGCGCTTCGGCCGAGGCCAGCAGCTGCTGCGATTGCGCGCCGCTCGACCACCAGACAATATCGGATTTGATCGTATCGAGCTTCTTGAAAGCACGGTCGAGATCGAGCGGATAGAGCTTGTCGGCGGGAACGCCATCGGCCAAGAGTGCCGCTTCGATGACGCCCGGCGCGGACCATTTGTAGAAGGTGCGCTTGCCTGGGAATTTCTTGGTGTCGAAGAGATCGGCCCAGGTCTTCGGGCAGGCGCTCACGGCATCGGCGTTGCAGCCGATAACGAAGGAATAATAGAAGCTGCCGACGGAGTAGTCGCTGACGAAACGCGGGTCGAGCTTGGACTTGTCGATGACGGAGAAGTCCAGCTTCTCTAGCAGGCCGTTCTTGCCGGCTTGGGCGGCATAATCACCCTCGACATCGACGACGTCCCAGCTCACCTGGCCGGCTTCTACCATAGCTTTCAGCTTGCCATAGTCCGTCGGACCGTCCTGCATGACGCCGATACCGGTCTTTTCAGTGAACTGGTTGGCCCAGGCGACCTTCTGCGCATCCTGCGTCGTTCCTCCCCAGCTCGTGAAGACCATGGTATCGGCCTTGGCGGGCATGGATGCGGCCATTATTGCGGCAAAGGCCGCGAGTGCAATTCTTGCTTTCATGTTCCCTTGTCCTTGTTTTTCAGTTCTTGGAGGCATGCCTTACACACCGCCAGTTCACCCCAAGGGGGAGAAACCGGCGGGCTTCATGATCTTGTTTTCCGCTTGTTCGATCAGGTCGCGAATCCTGGGCAGGAAAGCCTGCCACTTGGGGTCCGCCGCCAGCCGCCCGCGCCGCGCCTCGCGATCGTCGAGGCTTGCGTAGGCCCAGATGTGCACGATCTCGTTGATCACGCCGATTTCCGAATGGAAGTAGCCGACAAGATTGCCGAGATGCGCCTTCTGAATAGCGATCCCCTCCTCTTCCACGACCTTCAGATATTGCGGGATCGTGCCGTTCTTCAGCCGGTAGGTGCGGATCTCGTAAAACATCGCTCTCACCTCATGACGAAGGGATCGGGGATCGGGTCATCCGACGTCCGCAGCCAGATCGTCTTGGTGCGCGTATAGTCCAAAGCCGCCGCAAGACCGCCTTCCCGGCCATGACCGGAAAGGCCGAAGCCGCCGAATGGCGCGATCGGCGATACCGCGCGATAGGTGTTGACCCAGACGACACCGGCGCGGATGCCCTTCGTCAGGCGATGGGCGCGCGTGAGGTTTTGGGTAAAGACACCGGATGCCAAGCCATAGCGTGTATCGTTTGCAAGCCTGAGGGCTTCCGCCTCGGTCTCGAACGAGACAAGCGACAGAACCGGCCCGAAGAATTCTTCGGTAAGCGAAGGCGAGGAGACGCCATCGCAATCGAGGATCGTCGGCGGGAAGTAATAGCCCGCACCTTCAGGCCTTTGGCCACCCGTCACAAGCCGAGCACCGCTTTCAATGGATTTCTCAACGAGCGCGGCCACATGATCCTGCTGCCGCTTCGTGGCAAGGGGGCCGACCTCGGTTGCCATATCGAGCGGCGATCCAATGCGGATCGCGTCGGCCTTGCGCTTGAGGATCGACAGGAAGGTGTCCTTGACGCTGGCTTCGACGATCAGGCGCGAGCCGGCAACGCAGCTTTGGCCGGTTGCCGCGAAAATGCCGGCAACCTGTGCATTGGCGGCACTTTCGAGATCCGCATCGGCAAAGACGATGAAGGGTGATTTACCGCCCAGTTCCAGCGATGTCGAGGCAAGGTTCTCGGCCGAATTGCGCACGACATGGCGTGCCGTCTCCGGCCCGCCGGTAAAGGCGATATGCGCGACCTTGGGATGCCGCCCGAGTGCCGCGCCGCAGGAAGGGCCGAAACCGGTGATGATATTGACGACGCCAGCCGGAAAGCCGGCTTCATGGACCAGCCGCGCGAATTCCAGCAGCGGCGCCGGCCCGTCTTCCGAAGCCTTGACGACCGTCGTGCAGCCTGCCGCAAGCGCCGGCCCGATCTTGACGGCGGACAGGAAGAGCTGGCTGTTCCAGGGCACGACCATGGCGACGACGCCGACCGGTTCGCGACGCAGCCAGACATCCATGTCCGCCTTGTCGATCGGCAGATAGGAGCCTTCGATCTTGTCGGCGATGCCGGCATAGTAGCGGTAATAGTCGGCGACATAGGCGATCTGCGCCGAAGTCTCGCGGATGATCTTGCCGGTATCGCGCGTCTCCAGTTCCGCAAGCTTCTGCGCATTGGCCGCAACCAGATCGGCGAGCTTGTAGAGAAGCTTGCCGCGCTGCGTCGCGGTCATCTTCGACCACGGGCCTTCGTAAAGGGCCTTTTCGGCGGCATTGGCGGCGCGATCGACATCGGTCTCGCGCGCTTCCGGCATCTCCGCCCAGACGTCGCCGGTCGCGGGGTCGATGCTCTGGAAGCGGGCTTCCCCGTCCAGAAACTCACCGTCGATATAGTGCTGGAAGCGCTGCATGACGTTCACTCCGCAAATGCCGGCGTGACCTCGGCGATGAACCGTTCGAGCGAAGCTTTCTTGCGCTCGAATGACATGCCAGTGTCGATCCAGAAGGAATATTCGTCGTAGCCCATCGCCTCATAGGTCTTCAGCCGAGCAATCACTGTGGATGCATCTCCGACGACGTTATTGCTACGCATGACCGCATCCGACAGCATGGCATTGGCGCGAATATCCTCTTCCGGAATACGCTCGATCAGGCCCTGATGGATCGGCTTCTCGTTCTTGAACCAGGCGAAGAAGTAGTTGTAATAGACGCTGAGCTCATGAGCAGCCCGTGCGATGTCATCCTCCGAGGAGCCGACATAGGTATGGCGCAGGAGCATGATCTTCGGTCGCTCCATATGCGGGCTCTTGGCGCAGGCATCGTTGAACCGCCCTATCAGCGCCTCGACCTCATCATCGCCCTGCCAGAGCGGCGTCACCTGGACATTGCAGCCATTGGCGACAGCGAATTCATGCGAATTCGGGTCGCGCGCGGCAACCCAGATCGGCGGGTTCGGCTGCTGCAGCGGCTTCGGCGCCGAGGTGGTCGACGGGAATTTGAAGAACTCGCCTTCATGGGCGTAATCGCCCTGCCAGACGCCTTTCACGGCGGGGATCAGCTCGCGCATGCGCTGACCGGCGCCCCATGCATCGAGACCCGGCAGCAGCCGTTCATATTCGAAGGAATAGGCGCCGCGGGCGATGCCGATATCGAGCCTGCCGTCGCAGATGATGTCGGCCATCGCCGCTTCGCCGGCAAGCTTGATCGGATGCCAGAAGGGCGCGATCACTGTTCCCGTTCCGAGCCTCGCCCGTGACGTCCGGCGCGCCAGATCGGCGATCGTCACAAAGGGATTGGGCGCGATAGTGAAATCCATCCCATGATGTTCGCCCGTCCAGATCGCGTGCATGCCGCCCTTGTCGGCGATCTCGCAAAGCGCGACGAACTCCTCATAAAGGCTTTTATGCGTCTGGCTCGCGTCGAGACGCTCCATGTGGACGAAGAGAGAGAATTTCATATCTACACCGCCTTTCCGGAAACCGGCCGCACCATGCCGGAGGTCTCGTCGCCAAAATAGACCCCGAAATTGCCGATCTGGCTTTCCAGCGCAAAGCGGGCGACGATATCGGCAGTGGAACTGGTCTTGAAGTGCGCCGTCGTCAGTGCATCCGGCTTGAGGAACCTGCCCTCGCGCGGTTCGCCTTGTGAAGCAAAGGCACGATAGACGATGTGATGCTTGCCATCGCTCCTGCTTTCATAGACGGAATAGAGGAAGCCGACGGTCACGGTAAGGCCTGTCAGCGTTTGCAAATACTGACCGAGAATGTCGGCGGGGCTTCCTTCGCTGCCCTCACAATTCGGAAGAGCAAGCACTTCTTCCCCAAGCAGCAGGATTTCGCCATCGCGCTCGACGACTGCTCCAAGCTCGATATTGCCTTCCGCAGCGGCAGAGACCGCCTTGCTTGCCAGGATTGGCGTGAAATAGCCGCCGCGAGCATAGCCAAGTCCATTGCGGCCACTGTTGTCGAACGAAACGATCCGTCCCATCAGGACGACATGGTCGCCGGCGTCGATGACTTCGCTCGTGGCACATTCGAACCAGGCGGCGACATCGGCAAGGATCGGACAGCCATCCGCCCCGGAACTCCACTCGACGGCGGCAAACCGGTCTTCAACGGGCCGCGCAAAGGTGTTGGAGACGGCCTTCTGCGTCTCCGAGAGCACATTGATGGCAAAGTGCTTCGCGCTCGTCATGGCGGCAAAATTACGCGAGGTCTTGGCGAGGCAGACAAGAAGAAGCGGCGGCTCAAGCGACACCGACGTGAAGGAGTTGGCCGTAAAGCCGATCGGAAGACCAGCCTGATCGCGCGCCGTCACGACCGTCACACCGGTCGGAAATGCGCCGAAGGCGTCGCGCAGCGCCCTCGGATCGAAAGCTTGTGTCGTCATCTTGCGTCCTCCCCGCATGAAAGCCACTCGGCAAGCAGCTCATTGACGGTATCCGGCGCCGTCAGGTTCACCATATGGCGGTGCCCTTCGACGATCCGTGCCCAGCCCTTGGGTGCAGCCGCGGCCATCTGCTCCGCCATCCGCGGCGTCGAGTTTGGATCGTCGGATCCCGTCAGGAACAGAGCCGGTGCCCCGACATCGGGCCAGCGATCGGCGTAGGTCTCGTCACCGCCGGCGAAAGCCGCGTAGGCGGTGGAGTAGCCCTGCGGATCGACAAGGCTCAGCCAGTTGCGGGTGAGCTCGCGCGCCACCGCGCTTTGGGCATCATCGCCAAACCAGCGCAGCAGCGGGCCTTCCTTGTCGACGCCCGTCAACGGTATTGCCGCTGCGCGCGCCAGCACGGCGGCCTTGGCCTTCGGATCGCGCCGATAGACGCCATTGAGATAGGCGATCCGCTTGATCCGCTCACCGAAGGTGGCGGCAGCCCCTCCGGCAACGAGCGCACCCATCGAATGGCCGGCAACATTGACCTTACTGAACGCCATCTCATCGAGAAAGCCGCCAAACCAGGCGACAAAGGCTTCCAGCTTGCTGCCAGGGGGTAAGCCAACGCTTTCCCCATGACCCGGCATATCGACAGCGATGACGCGATAGCTTCCGGAAAAAGCCTTGATCTGTGGCGTCCAGGCTTCAAGCCGCATGCCGACACCATGGATCAGAATCAGCGGCTCGCCTTTGCCGACTTCATGATAGGCGGTGCCATGCGCCGTGTGCTTGCGGAGCAAGCCTCCCACAGTCAGGTGACCGGCCTTTTTCTGATCCATCGTTTCCATTGCCGGCATCCAAGCATCCGATCCTTATACGCCGGCCGGATTGGAGACGTCCTGTCCCAGATCCCTAAGGTCCTGATAACGATCGCCGATGCGATGATGCGGCCGTCCACCGACAGAGGCGCCAAGAGCCACGACGATCTCATCGGCGGCAGGCGCATCGGGGACCGACGTCTGGATCGTCAGATAATGCGAACGACGACCTTCATCGTTCTTGTCCATGAGCGGGATCATGATCGGCGCATTGGCCGGTCCGCGCGTGTTGCAGAAGGCGAGATAGGATTTGGCGCCGACGGCGTGGCGATAATGATTGCCAAAGCGAAGGGTGTGGATCAGCGCGGATGCATGCTCGATCTCGCCATCGAGACCGACGACGGCGGATTTGCCATAAGCCTCGACGGCCTCGCCCGATCCGACCGCATCGATAATCATCTTGGTGAGCAATTCACCAAGAACAGGCGCGGCGGCATGAATCTCGGGCTTCAGATCCGCGACGAAGCCCCGACCGGCCCAAGGGTTTTTGACGATCGCGGATGCCGAGAAGAGCTTTAACGGCGTGGCCGCTGCCTTCTCCCCTTCAACAAGCGTCGTTTCGATCTGCAGGACAGTTTTTCGGATCTGAAGGCTCATGGCTCGCTCTCATCTAAGAATGCGTATTATGGTATGCCATAATACTATACTGTCAAGCAGCTTTGAACGACCGGAACTGAAAAACCTGCCGCTTTCTAAAATAGTCAGCTATATCAGTGCTTTATGAATAGGCACGAACAAGCGCCGGCGAAAGCGGTGCTTGTCATCGCGCATCTTCAGCCGTGAGTATTTTGCTTTTGTATTCGTTATTATGGTATACCGTCACACCGAAGAGGCGGCGAAGTCAACCCGCTTCACGAAGGCAAACGAACAATTTGATGCGGCGTGACGCTCATCGGCATCATGCACGCCTGCTCGTCACACGGCGAGAATTTCGCCGGCGTTACCCCTGGCGGACGATGGTGCCGATCGCATTGACGACAATGCGCGCGGCGGTCAAGGCCGAAAGGCCGTCGATATCGGCGGGAGGATAGAGTTCCACCAGATCGAAACCCGCAATATCAGCCCGTCGGCCGAGGCCGGCGATCAGGTCGATAACCTGCGTATAGGTGAGACCGCCCGGCGTCCGCGCGGCAACCCCAGGCATGATGCTGGGATCGATGCTGTCGCAATCCAAGGTGACGACAACCCGCGCTCCTTCCGGAATATGCCGAAGGGCCGCTGCAACGCCCTGCGCATGGATCTCGCGGGCGGTCACGAAGTGGCTGCCGTAGCTCTGCGCGGCCTCGATCTCGGTGGAACGGGCGCTTCCGACGCTGCGAAGACCGACTTGAACCATTCCGGCGACATGCGCCGTTTCGCTTGCCCGGCGCATCGGGCTCGAATAGCCATAGCGCTCGCCATGCAGTTCGTCACGCCAGTCGATGTGGGCGTCGAGCTGCAGTACCCAGACCGGTCCGTGATCCGCAAAGCCTGCAATAAAAGGGATCGTTACCGAGCAGTCACCGCCAAGCAACATCGGCACGGCTGACAATGCCAGAACGTCGCGTGTCTTGGCCTCAATCCGGCTTCGGTTGCCGGCATTGTCATGCATGACGGTCTCAATGTTCCCCACGTCGATGCAGGAAATCGGCTTGCCCTCGAACAGCGGGCCGCCGAGATCGAAATCCCAGTGGTCGACAAGCCCGGCATCACCCTGGCTGGCGTCTCGGATTGCCCCGGGCGATAAGGCATAGCCGCTGCTGTCCTTGCCGGGATAGGTGCTTCCGTGCCCCGCCCCGAAGATCACCACACGCGGCAGATGGCCATCGTCAAGGCGGTCCGAGAAGCCGAGAAAGGAAGAGGAAGCCGTCATCTTCATGGCCTTGGCGAGAAATCAGTCGATCGGCTGCCGGCCGGAAAGCACGGCCTGGGCAATGGAGCTTGCGCTGGTGACATGATCCATCGCCGCCTGATAGGCGCCTTCACCGTCGCCACGCCGGATCGCGTCGACGATACGCGCCATCTGTGCAGGCCCCTGGACATCGCGATTTTGCGTCTTGATCGTCATCGAGCGCAGGTGATTGATGCGCACGGTCAGAAGGTTGACGACGCCCCAGGCCACATGGCGGTCGACCATGCTGAACAGCGTCTGATAGAAGGACGATGTGTGAGCGAGCACGCCGGCCATATCCTTCTCGCGGTAGCTATGCCTTATGTCCTCAAGCGACTTGTCCAGGGCATCGGCGATCGCGGGGTTGTTCTGCTCGGCACAAAGCCGTGCCGCCATCCCTTCGAGCGCGGCGCGGATCTCGTAGATCTGCTTGGCTTCGTCATGATTGAGCTGCGCGACGATCGGCCCCTTGTTCGGAAGATTGGCGACGAGGCCTTCGGATTCGAGATGGCGCAGGACCTCGCGCACGATCGTGCGGCTGACGCCGAGCTGCGCGCAAAGATCGCGTTCCACCAGGCGGTCGCCCGGGCGGAAATAGCCGTTGATGATCGCCTCTCGCACCTTGTCGAGGGCGAGCTCCCGCAACGTCTTCGTCGGACGCTCCACGCGAATTGCGGCGCCATGCGCATCATCATTCATTTTCACACCCTCGATCCTCGGATGCCATAATATGGCGTACCAAAATCATCCATTGTCGAAATGAAGTCAATGCCGGCGTGACGTCAACGGCATGTGACGCGGGGCGACCGCCGTATGCAACCTCCGCGAAGAGGCGGTTGGTCAAACAACGCCACGAGTTCAGTGGACAGCGTACTCAAGGTGATCACTCCCCTTGTTATCAGCTGGCTACGACTTGAGAACGCGCAAGCAAACAGGTATCGCCAAGGGGCGAAATCGTGTTCGTTCAACGTGTCCGTCGAACTTTGGATCAGCGATGTCGTTCACGGTCGAACCAGAACTTCTCATCAGCAATGCGCCGAGAGTAAAGACGATCAAGTGTCGAAGCTCGGGAATCCCGTACGACGCTTGGACGAGCGCCGCCCAGCAAGGGAATAGTGTGAGCATATTCCTACTGGACGGTCTAGCCGTGCAAGCCTTGTGTAGGGTTGCCATGCCTTAGGCAAACGCCGATCTACCCAGTCTCCTTTTTTAATATCGCTGAGGCCTGGTCGGCTTAATGTGTTCATCTTGGTATTCCACGACCACATTGAGATGCACGATAGAGACTTTTGCTGACCCTGCAACCGGCGCTAACAAACCAATCATTCGACGGGTGCGCGATTGCGTCTGACGACGTCGCTGACGGTGTTCTTGCTGATCCCGAGATCGCGTGCGATCCAGCGATAGCTGCGTCCTTCAGCAATAAGGGGTCGTTTGCGGAAGGGGGCGAAAGACTACCTTAAGCAGCGATCAGGCGGTTTACACTAGGCCCTGTTGACAAAGTATGGCAGCCATATTTTGGCTGCGGCCAAAGCGAGGAATGCCGAGAATGATTTTTGGGTCTTATCGTATCTGGTGG
>NZ_JACHYY010000022.1:0-30750 GCF_014193155.1 Rhizobium sp. BK098
CCAATCCCTTGACCAAAGCCTGATCAGAAAACCATATTTAAACGTGGCTCACTTCTCGGTGGAAAAACCGGCTCTGTTCCGCGTGAAAACCAACAGACGGCAACCTGTCGGTATTCGGACGGACGCCATCCGAAGCCCGAAATAGCAGAGAAGTCGCCTTCGTCTTCCAAGAGGCGACCCTACTGCCATGGCGCACCGTCCGGCAAAATGTTGCGCTGCCGCTGCAAGTCGGGAGGAAAAGCGTCTCGCGCCCGGTCGAACCGAAGCCGGATCATTGGCTCGACCTCGTCGGCCTCTCCCACCTCGCTGATCGCTATCCGCACCAGCTTTCCGGCGGACAGCGCCAGCGCGTCGCCATTGCCCGAGCGCTGCAGTGCGAGCCGGACGTGCTGCTCATGGACGAACCCTTCGGCGCCCTCGACGAGATCACCCGCGACCGCTTGAACGATGAGCTGCTGACCATCTGGCGCAGGACCGGCGCGACCATCCTGTTCGTGACCCACAGCATCATCGAGGCCATCTATCTCGGCGGGCGCGTGCTCGTGCTGGCCGCCAATCCGGGGCGGGTCCAGGCGATGATCGACCTTGCACCGCTTAAGGATGAAAACGGCTTCTGCCGCCGGGAGAGTGCCGACGTCCAGGAGACCGCGGCCCATCTGCGCCGGCTGCTGCAGGAAGGGAGCCTTCCGGCATGATGCAGTCTCGTCTGTCCATGACCGAAACGGCCGCCCTCCCGTTGATCGGTGCCCTGTCGCTGCTCGCCGCCTGGCAATGGCTGGTGCCGGCGCTCGGTGTTCCCGCCTATATCGTGCCAACGCCGGCCGCCGTGCTGCGCACCTTCGCGACGGAATGGCGCTTCCTCCTGCTGAACGCCCTGCCGACCTGGGCCGAGGCAGCGCTCGGCTTTCTGCTCGGCAACGTCCTCGGCGTGCTCATGGCCGTCGCCTTTGCCTACAATCCACGCCTGCGGGCTGCCTATTTCCCGGTCGTCCTGCTGTTCAACACGATCCCCGTGCTCGCGCTCGCGCCGATCATCATTCTGATTTTCGGCTTGGGCATGTTGCCGAAGGTCATCATCGCAGCACTCCTCTGCTTCTTTCCAACCCTTGTGAACACGGCACAGGGCCTCAACCTCGCGACGGCCAACGAGCTGGAGCTGATGCATGTGCTGTCAGCTAGCGGTTTGGAAACATTCTGGCGGCTGCGGGCGCCGCGGGCAGCGCCGCTACTCTTTGCTTCGTTGCGCATCTCCGCCACCACCTGCGTCATCGGCGCCATCGTCGGGGAGTGGATCGGCTCGAATCAGGGGCTGGGCGCCGTCATCATCCAGTCGACCTTCAACTATCAGGCGGAAAGGCTTTTCGCCGCCGTCGTTCTCGCCTCGCTGTCCGGCATTGCCTTCTTCGCCCTCGTAGCCCAGATCGAGCGGATGTTTCATCGGCTCCAGCCGGGTGGATAATTGGGCGGCACGAGCGCGGTCGAGGCCGGCGGCCATCTCGTATCGCCGCCCTTCGTCGATTGTGAATAAGGATTAAAGAATCACCCCGTCGAGAAAGCGCTTAAGCTGCTGAAATAGATTTGACGTTCCGAAATATTGGCGGGTTGCGATCGGCGTCGGTCATGACCCTGCAAGTCACCTGCTTTTGCCATTAATTTCAAATCGTTGTCGGGACTTTCAACAGGGTCAGTGTTCCGAGCCTGATCAGAGTCTATAGCTCAAATGTGGCGCCCCAGCTGGTAATTGGCCAATGCTTGTCGCGTCCTTGGGCAACAGTGAAATGGAATTTGTTCAGCAGTTTCTCCCTTAAGAGCCACACCGTCTCGGTTAACTGTCGTCGAGTAACCTCCAATCCGAGATTGAAGGAGAGCATATTCTCCGACTTAAACATACAACCAGCCTCAACACGCTCAGGAGTAAATGGCGTGCGTACCCAGAACGACACGACTGCAGGCCATCGCATTTTTGTTCGCGGCGTGAGCACTACTGCACCGACGATAAGATAGGTGAATTCTACAGACATCGGCGGGGGACCTGGTTGGACGTGTTGCCCGATAGACCCGGAGGCCCTTTTGGCAAACTCGCCGCTCCAGTGGCCGACTTCGACTTCGGGCCAACCCATTTTAGTTGATTCCGCTTTTACACGTTTCGCCATACGTGACCTGACCGGGTGGGGACTTCTGCAAACCAGGTGTAAATGCGGCTATTCAGATACGCGTCAAGGCTAACATTCGGCGGCTTACGGTAGCCGCGAGGCCCATTTACCTACGTAGTCAGCGACTGCGGTGACATGCTCCGCAACCGAGAGGCCGGAAATAGCCTTTCTCGGCCGAAAATCGTGATCTCCATCCTCCAGCCAGAGAATTTCGATCATTTTGGAAAGCCCGTAGCCAGAGAGCTCCTCTCGCGATCCGAATAGATCACGTGTGCCCTGGCAGATGAGGGTAGGTGTCTTCATTTCCGCGAGATGGTCGGTCCGCAAACTGTCAGGTTTTCCGATGGGATGGAACGGGTAACCCAGGCAGAGCAGTCCGGAGATCTTTCCAGTATCGTAGAGGTCATCCGCGATCATGCTGGCCACGCGACCGCCCATGGATTTGCCCGCGATGACGAGGGTTCCTCGCGCACCGAGTCCATCGATCACAGCTTCATATTCCTGCTTCAGGAGTTCGGCGCGTGGGGGCGGCGACCGTTTTCCGGTGGAACGTCGTGCTGCCATGTAATCGAACTCGAACCGGACGACCCGCAGGCCCTTATCGGCAAATGCGGATGACATGTTTTCCATCCACGTCGTGTCCATTGCACCGCCCGCACCATGAGCGAGAACGATCGTGATCTTGGCGTCTTCAGGGCCGGTGACGAGGAAGTCGTGTGACATTCGGGTTCTCTTAGTTCGAGGCACTCCTCTCATAACAATGGGAGAGCCGCTGGAGAAGAGGCGGTCGCGATCTACACACCGAGGGCAACAACGATCATCCTTGGCCGTGGCATCGACTTGTCGTCGATGCGATTACATCCCGGATCTAAAGTGGTTGTCACGCCACACGAGCTAAGACACGGATGAATCAGCATGGACGATCCAGTTCGGAAAGCAATATACGCCGGGATTGTCAGCGTCTGTTTCTCTGACCCGGCAACTGGCGCGAAGCTGAGCCGTTTGGAGCTTCGGCAAGGGGTCGACACGCGCAGAGCATTCGAAATCGGTGACGGTGCGCTCATATATAGTCGAGAACACGTGAAGGCTCTGACGTTGGCTGGCGTGAAAGGTGCATTGCTGGCTATCGCCGAAAATACGCCTTAACCGAGGTCGGTCAGATCAAATCGGCTCATGGTGAGGATGAACTAGAGTTCGGCATATTGTCGAAGCTGCTCGCTGGCATTCGCCCCCAAATCGGGGATATCATGGCTGCCAAGCATTTCGCCGAGCAAGGGGAGAGCCATTATGGGCGGTATCAATATCCATTGTCCACCGTTCGTCGGACGCGACAAATCCGGGACGCCGTTTGAGGCGGTGTTGGCTGAGATTTCGGAAGGAGCCGGACCTGAAGTCGAGAGTGTTGTTCGAGGAATTGATGAGGCGCTTGAGATAGCGAGCGATCATATCCTCATTGCGCCCGCCGATGCGGCCAAGCTTATAGACCCCTTGCGAGTTTGGATAGAACGCAAGACCAACGACCCTCGACCGCTGTTCAGCGAATGCGCAGAGGACCTGTTGGAAGCCTGTCGCGCAGCCGTCTCGAATGGTGGAGCAGTCGCGCTGGTTTGGTAATGCACTGTTCTGCGGGCAAGCTCAATCGCGGTGCCTCTTCAGTGGTCCTGCCGAAGGCGCTTTTTATGCTCCGCGCCTACGAAGCCTTAATTGCGGAATGCACCGAGATCTTCGCCAGCTCCAAAGCATCCCGAGATAGCCACTGGTGCGCCGAAATTGCAGCCTGAAGCTCAGGAAGCGTACGGTTGCCTTCCCTGAACAAGGTGACAACGGTGGCGGCCGCGATTTCGTACTCCGGGGCGGCACGGTCGATACCGATTGAAGTTCGCCACTCCTCGAGTGCCTGGCTGATGATGTCGAGTTCAACGGATCCGAACGTCGCATTCACAAAGTCTCTCATTGTCTCTCCCGAAAACAAGCGGCAGAGAGATGGGAGCCGTCGTAGCCAATGTCAAAGGGATAACGACGATCGAGTGCTGTAATCAAATATTCACCATGACTTGCGAGCTTTACCGCACCAGGCAGTTGAATGCTCGGCAATCGGGCAGGTATTGGTTCTGCGTCACCTGCCCAGCAGGCCTGTCACCGCTTTCAAATTTCTCCGCGTTGACGAAGCGGCTTGTCATAAGCATGGATTATGCAAGGCGAGTGACTGAGAGTTGAGGGGGCGGCGTGGTGATAAAAGCAATCCTGTTCGACCTCGACGAGACACTGTTGGATCGGCGTTCAACGGCAGCTGAATTCTTGCAGATGCAGTATCGTGAACTGGTCGCCGGGCAGTTCGGTGACGCTCTGTCGCAAGATCAGTATGCAGCACGCTACTTCAAACTCGAAGAAGAAGGCCTCGTAAAAAAGTCCGACCTTTACCCTGCGCTTGTCGCATCATTCGGATTACCTGCTGAGTTGTCAGGTCCGCTCCTCAATCATTTCCGTTTGCGTTATCCCGAAATGGCTCGCCCGATGAACGGGGCACGTGAAGCTCTTCAAACCCTCCGGAAGGTGGGCCTGCCTTGTGCGATTATCAGCAATGGCGAGGGGGGCGTCCAGAGGAAGAAAATTGAGGTAGCCGGTCTCGCAGACCTGATTGAATTTGCTCTCATATCCGGCGAAGTAGGTATTCGTAAGCCCGATCGTCAGATTTTCGAAATGGCTGCAGAAAGGCTAGGCCTGCTTCCTTCGGAATGCGTGTTCGTCGGAGATAATCCGACGGCGGATGTGTTGGGGGCTCTGAATGCGGGAATGAGTGCGGTGTATTTCGGGGAAATCGAAACATGGCCTCTCGAACTGCCCAAGCCAGACTACACCTGCAACTCTTTGGGTGACGTCGTGGCGCTCATAGCGACTCTCGAATAAGGTTGGCCGGGAGCGTCAGCGGAGCTTGTCTGCATCAACCGGTTTTCTCAAATATCGCTGACGAACCACGTCATCCATTCTCCAGATTTCCGCAGGTTTGAAGCCGCAGCTCTCACATCCAACGCACACACTGAAGCGAGCGTGCTCGACTACGGAGCGTTGGCAGGCACATATAGGCACGCTGGCGGCATAACGTCGATTGTCGCGTTTGGCGATGATGGTCTAACTTTGCAAGTTGGATCGCTCAATCCAGTTCCGCTGGTGCCAAGTGGTGAAAGGACCTTCAGTTCGCCTGCTCCTGGCCTTCACGTCTCCTTCTCGCAGGCTGGATCTCCTGGAATACCTGCGCTCATCCTTCGCCAATTCGGGTCGGAGTTTCGTTTGCAGCGTGAAGCGCTCGATCGACATAAACTTTGAATCTAGCCGTCCAACCACCGATGTTCTGGGTTGCTTCAAAAGCGGTGAGGGGAATGCGAATGCTATCGAAATGGAGCGTCATCACGCGACTGGCACTCGTCTCGGGTCTGCTGGCAATAAGCGCAAGCGGGGCAGCCAGGTCCGCGTCAGTGACGTCTGCCGCCAGAGCCCCGCGTGCGAAGCCTGGCCCGAGAAGGATCAAGACCAAAGCAGGTGAATAAGCCAGACCCTTGAAAGTTCGCCAAATGCAATGCTGAACCCGCTTCGCGCGGGCTTTGTCTTCGCGAAGCTTGGAGCCAGTCAAAAAGGGCTGGCCGCCTACGCCGGCCTGACGACCACAGTATCCTCCGGCACAGGCATCCGCCCATCCTACGCGCAGTTCCAGCCACCGTACTGGCAGGTTCCTCGCCGCATCGGGCGGAAAGCCTTGATCGAAGGAGCGGCGGCACGATTGACGCGAACGCACCGGAACGCCAGTAGCACCAACCCAAACGGGTAGCTCAACTAAACCAATGGTAGATGCTAATATTCTAATTGCCGGCCTGAATGCCACCCTCGGGTTGGACAGTGCAGCGTCCGACGGTTGCCCCTTATATTGCCGTCGGACGCACCCCTCTCGATATCGCCCTTTCCTCATCGGTGCTTCCACCACACGCTTGGGTCGATGTTCTATGGCTCAGAGTTATTCCAGCAGAGCATGCAGCTCGTCGGCGATACCGGAACGGTCTCGAGACCATCGTGGCGGAGGTGCAGGAAATCAAGCACCATGTCTCCGCAATCGTGGAATCAGCTCAAGAGCAGTCTTCCAGGCTTCAGCAGATCAACACGGCCGTCAATCAATTGGACCAGCATACGCAGAAGAACGCGGCTACGGTCGAAGAGGCTATAGCTGCAAACTACAGTTTGGCTAACGAGGTTCGAACACCGGAAAGCCCCCATTCAGCAAAAACCATTGAATTTCTGCCCGGCGATAAGTAATTTGCAATCTTAGCTAGGTTCAATGTCTTCCAGCCGCATGGAGACATCAATGTTACTGGGCCTGCAGAACATCATCCTCAGAATGGTTGCGCAGGGCGACGAGCTCCAAGCGACCTTGGAGAGACTTTGCGTCGAGGTCGAGCACCTCTTGCCGGGCGCTGTTGCATCGGTACTAACCTTGGATGATCAGGGACGCCTACACCCATGTGCTGCGCCCGGCTTGCCTTTAAGCTACTCAATGGCGCTTGATGATGTTGAAATCGGCCCGGCTGTCGGTTCGTGTGGGTCTGCGGCATTTTTTGGCGAAGCGGTGATCGTTGATGACATCGAGCGAGATCCTCGATGGGCGGATTTCAAGGCCCTCGCATTG
The DNA here is from genome assembly GCF_014193155.1 of Rhizobium sp. BK098. NCBI lineage: Bacteria > Pseudomonadati > Pseudomonadota > Alphaproteobacteria > Hyphomicrobiales > Rhizobiaceae > Rhizobium > Rhizobium sp. BK098. The sequence continues at coordinate 6,826 of NZ_JACHYY010000022.1, forward strand.
CCGCACAGCCTCAGGGCATGTTATTCGAGCCCGATCTTTGGTAGCAAGGGCAAAATCCTTGGCACATTCGCACTCTATTTTCGGTGTGCGCGTACACCATCTTTGCTTGAGCAAGCTATCGTAGAAAGCTGTTTGCCGCTTTGCATGATTGCGCTGGAGCGGCACGAGCGTTTGCGGGAGCACCGCCGACTTGCCTTCACCGACATCCTGACCGGGCTACCAAATCGCGCAAAGTTCAACGTCGCGATGGACGAAATGTCGCCGGGCGACTGGGCGCTTCTGCTTGTCGACGTCGATAATTTGAAGATCGTCAACGACACATTCGGCCATGCGGCGGGCGACGACCTGATTGCATCGGTCGCACGAGGGTTGCTGAGCGTCGTCAGCCCTCGAGCCGTCTATCGTCTGGGGGGCGACGAGTTCGCAATCGTCCTTGATCACGCTTCGGTCACTGAAGCGGAAGAAATCGCCACTGAATTTGCCCGGAAGGTCCATCAGCCGACTATATGCGCCGGTCATACGGTGTTTCCATCTATCACCGTCGGAATCGCGCATTCTGAGCAAAGACATTCGACTGAAGAAATCCGCCATCTCGCCGACCTCGCCCTTTACCATGCAAAGGACACAGTTCGCGGCAGCTTCGTTACCTACGACGCGGCTCTGACTTCGACAATCGCAAAGCGCTACGAAGTTGTGCAGACCGTCGCGGCGGCCTTGAGGGACGAACGAATCGAAGCTTGGTACCAACCGATCGTCCGCATCGATACCGGAGAGATCGTCGGCGTCGAAGCTTTGGCGCGCCTACGTCTGGCGAGCGGCGAAGTGTTGCCGGCCGCCCTTTTCCATGAAGCAACGAAAGACGCCCATGTGGCGGCATCCCTCACACGCTTGATGATCAACTGCATTTCGAAAGACGTCGGTCACTGGCTTAGATCGGGCATTCCAATCCAGCATGTGGGCATCAATCTCTCAGCCGCGGATTTTCAATGCGAGGATTTTCCGCAGAGTCTCCAAGCCGCGTTCGAACGAGAGGGAGTTCCGCTCCATTATGCAATTCTTGAGGTGACCGAATCCGTTTATCTCGGCGGACGAGATCAGATCGTTGCCAAGAAGATAGCCGCGATGCGTGCGGCTGGCTTCAAGATTGCGCTGGATGACTTCGGCACTGGCTTTGCCTCGCTCACACACCTGATCACAATCCCGGTCGACCTGATCAAGATCGACAAATCGTTTACCGATCGTTTAGGTGACGATGATGTCGGCATAGCAATTGTCGAAGGCATACTCCACATCGCCAAGCGAATGGGAGTCCCTGTGGTCGCAGAAGGTGTGGAAACCCCAGCGCAGGCCGACATACTCCTGGCCCGTGGCTGCACCCTTGGCCAAGGCTATCTTTATGCCAAGGCGATGCCCGCGTCCGAAATGGCTGTGCTGCTCCGGACCCACGGTCAGAAGACGGACAAGGTCGTCGTTGAAAAGCCACAGGACGGCCTGCGGCAAGTTGGCCGGTCGCGTTGACGGGGCGCGTGCGCGGCAAGTCGATCCTACTCAGACAGAATGGCTGGGTAAGAGGTTTGCGTGCTGCTGACCGAAGGCCGGTGGCACTGTTGCAAAAACCGCGTTGATGTCCGAAAGAGGGCCGCAGATTTTCAGCGAGATTTTTAATGAACGATTTCAAATGGCGTCATTTTGAGGACGTGATTATCCTTTGGACGGTGCGATGGTATTGCCGCTACGGCATCAGCTACCGTGATCTCGAGGCCGACCGCAAAGAGACGATCAGGCCCAACTTTGAAGATTGCCGCGAGCATCTCCTTAATTGCCTCCGTGGGGCCGGCTGAGGTCGAGATTCTACCAGGCCCTTCCCCCAAAAGTTACCTCGGCAAAGGGCGGACAGGACTGTGAAATTCTTTGTTATTTCCCACCGACTCCGGCTATCGCAAGATGGGAATTGGCCTGAATTCTTGTAAGAAATTTCACATCCGAGGCCTAAATATCATTACATACTTATCAAGTATGAGCAAACGGCCAGCGATTAGAAATTGTTCTGTTGTTTAGCGCGTCAATAATAACTGAATATATATCGGTTTGGATTATTGCAGTTAAATTTGCTACTTTGTTTGGCAAAATGTTTACGATCTTAACATGTTGCATTTAGAAGTCTCATGGCCGTTCTGTATATCGGTTTTAAGTTCTAAGGATTCTACCATGAAGAAAATCTTTGCATTGGCCTTGTTTGTACTAGCGTCTCCTTTCGGGGCGCAGGCTGCGACCTTGACATTTCCCGGTGACAAGCCCGTCGCAAGTATCACCATTCCGGATAGCTGGAAGCCGGAGGAAACCGACGGTGGCGTTCAGGGGACCTCCGACGATTCTGCGGTCTACCTTTCAGTCGAGGTCGCCAACGGCAAATCCATGGAGAAAGTTGTTACCGGTGCAATCGATTTTCTCGCAAAGAACAAAGTAACGATCGACCCATCTACCCAAAAGGAGACACCTGCAACCGACGTCAACGGTATGCAGATGGCCACCCTGGAATGGGATGGCAAGGATGAAGACGGTCCCGTTAGCGTCGGCTTGCTAATCGCGCAGGTGAGCGCTGACAACGCTCTCGTCGTGACGTACTGGGGAGACAAGGGCGAGGAAGATAAGCACGATGCTGAAGTCAAGGCGATCATCGCCTCGATCAAGCCGGTTGAGTGACCGTATCTATGGCAGCGGTGAAGTTATCGCCGCTGCCACTGGGTTGTCGAATACCGCCGCGAGTTGACCTTCGGGGGGCGGATTAAAAGTTGGACTGATTTTCACGTTAAGGCCGAGACTTTTTCGGTATTCGATGGGGCTGAGATGATGCAGGCGTAGACCTTCAACTGGCTGTTCGGCGGTGCCAGCGCCGGCAAGGTTCGTTTCCTGATAGGCTCGTCGGAGACGATAGGCACCGGCGTCAATGCCCAGCTCAGGCTCAAAACGCTCCAGCATCTCGACGTCTCGTGGTTGCCATCGCAGATTGAACAGCACGAGGGACGGATTGTCCGCCAGGGCAATCAGCATGAGGAGGTCGATATCTTCGCCTATACTACCGAAGGCTCGCTTGCCGCCTCGATGTGGCAGAACAACGAGCGCAAGGCGCGGTTCATCGCCGCGGCACTCTCCGGCTTCACCTCGATCCGGAGGCTTGAGGATATTGGCAAGGGTACCGCCGACCAATTCGCCATGGCCAAAGCTATCGCGTCGGGCGATGAGCGGTTGATGCAATGATGGGTCGGTCGCGTGGTCATCCGCGGCAGGTTTTTCCGCGGCGAGATAGGTGGTGTGCTGCGCAGATTATCATGACAGTCGGTGTTCGTCGTCGATCAGGATTAGGCGGCTAGGCGGTGTGCTGCCCCACGTCCAGAGGACGAGATTGAAATCGTCGTTCGTTGCAGCGGGTGCGAAGCTCTTTACGAACAGCCCGCAACAGCCGTCGGCAGCAAGCTGGCGCGCGAAGGCTTGTGTTTTCGCCTCACCCGAAACCTTCATCTGGTCACGCCATGTTGGATCGGCGAGTGCCTTCGCATCCATGTCCCGCGCCCGAAGGGCCGCGTCGTCCCGGCAGTCGAACACATGTTCGATATTGGCATCATAGGAAACCAGCGTCGTCGGTTGCAGATTTCCGACCTGATTGGTTTCCTTCAGCGCCGTCATGATTGTCAGCGACGTATAGAGGGCCGGCACGCCTTTCGGGTTGAAGCGGCCGCCATAGAGTTCCGCGCCGCGTCCCGACAAAGGCTCGCGAGCATAGATCGGGTTGAGCGCCCGGTACAGCTTTCCGTGATACTTCATCGGCGGGGGTTATGCGTGAATGCCGGCGTCGACCGCGTCGATATAGTCGAGCACCTCGTCGGCGCGACCGTTGCGGACCAGTTGCATCGCCGTCTGACCGGAGAAACCAGACAGCGGCTCGGAGCGATACCAAGCGTAGGCCATCAGCGCCGAGCCGAAGCGCGGTTCGACCTTATTGACGATCTCAATCATCTCCCGCAGGCGCCGCTGCGTTCTGTCGGAGCGAATACGATCCTTACGTTGGATCGCGTCTTTTCCAAGTCCGGCAGTGCGCGCGATCTCTTCGCTGGTCGTGCGAAATGCATCCGCGATCTTGCGTGGTGCGAACAGCCCATCGTCTGCATATTGGGCGATGCCCATGATCCGCCTCCATCTTCATAGTGCCATTAATATAGACGCTATATAGCGTCAATAATGGCGGCATTCAATGCCTTTCGGAAAAAATGAGGGAGGACGGGAAAACTCCTCTCGCAGATTGGTGGAATTGTCACTGAATCACCGCCACGACATCGCTCGCAGCATGTGTTCCGTTTCGTCTCCATGGCGTCAAATGGCGCGCGAGCAATGTCCGCCTCATCTTGGTTAACCTCGCCGTCGATCTGATCCTCGGTACGCACATCGGCACGCAGCCGGGTGTGCCTCGACTGATGCCGCCGACTGGCCTGGTCACAGCTCCGGCGAAATCCCTCTAACCAGGGGAAGCTATATCTTGCTATTCTGGGATGTCGGTCTGCTTCCGGCCCCTATGTCGGTCATTACATGCCGGAAGGGCTAATGTCCGCTACTGGGGAATTTCAGACGGTTCGCTTTCGTAACAACCCGGTCGCCGGTTCTAATCCGCTCAAGGCGGCTAATCTAATCAGCGGCAGGACGGACGTCCGCGGACACTATGGGTGGGATTGGTCAGCCTGGCCGATTAGCCTCTGTGCCGTGAATTTGTCTGTCACCAGCGTGTCGATCACGCCCACTCGCAACGCGCCGGCGATTGCCGCGCTCTTCTTCGCGCCCCCGGCCAATGCAATAACGCGGTCGACGCCGTGGAGGTCTTCGAGCGGAAGGCCGATGACCCGGTCGTCGAGCGGGGTTTTCACAGACTTTCCGTCTTTGTCGAAAAAGCGAAGTGAGATGTCGCCAACGGCGCCGGCCTCGGCGAGATCGGCTAGCTCGCGTGACGAGAAGATGTTTCCGGATCGGCTGAGCAGCTCCGATGGTTCGACTGCGCCAATACCGACGATCGCCAGCGTAATGCTGCCAAACAGGTCCATCGTCTCGCGAACGAAGGGATCGGCTTGCATGAGGAGCTTCGCCTCGCGCGAGGAGGTCACGCCTTGAACAGGAAGAAGTTTGGGCTCGGCGCCCGTTAGGCGGGCCAAACGCGTCGTCAACTGCGTCGCGTGCGTCTGGACGGAAGGGTCGCCCATCCCGCCGAGCGTCTGCACGACGTATTTTGCCCGAGCGCTCTTCTGCGGATGGATGTTTTCGACCATCTTGAAGATCGTCTGGCTCCAGCTCGAGACGCCGATGATTTCTCCGGGGGACAGCGTCAATTCGAGCAGATGGGCTGCCGCCTCGCCGATGCGCGCCATGATCGCGCCATCGCGATCTTCCGTGCATTCGACGACGATTGCTTCCGGAAGGCCGTATTTTTCGCGTAGCCCGCTCTCGAGTTCGCTATAAGTCCCGACCGGAGGGATGACGCTCGTGCGCACGATGTCTTCGGCCTCTGCCCGTTTCAGCATTCGTGAGACGGTCGCTTGCGACAGTCTCAGATGCTGGGCGATTTCCGCCTGTCGTCGCCCTTCGATGTGATACATCTGGGCCACTCTCGAAATCAGGCGGAGTTCGTTGAGGCGGGACATGGGCAATTCCGGCTTGAATGTTTATTCACACTTAGCCGGTGTCGGGCGCGCCGTCGAGCGCGCGAGCGCATCATTCCACGTATTCAATAAACCGGCACGGTCCCGAGCCTCAGGAGTGATTGCCCGAACGGCCCGGGGAAGGGACGCGATTGTGTCGAGATCCTTCCACAGACCCAACGAGAGCCCGGCAAGATAAGCGGCACCAAGCGCCGATGCCTCCGGCGCTTCGCACTGGATGACGGCATGCTCGATAAGGTTTGAGACGCTTTGCATCAGGAAGCGGTTCTGGCTTGGCCCGCCGTCGACGTAGAGCGCGCCGAGCTCGCCTCCGCTTTGGGCGCGCATCGCGGCGATCACGTCATGCACTTGGCAGGCGATCGAGTCCGTCACGGCGCGCGCCATCTGCGCTCTCGTCGTGGAAAAGTTGATCTGCGAAAAAAGAGCCCGCGCCTCCGAGTTCCAATAGGGTGCTCCGAGGCCGACGAAAGCCGGGACGAAGCCTGGGCCGCCCGGTTCTGCGGTTGCGGCGAGTTCGACCAATGCCGCAACGTCGGCGAGCCCGAGGATCTCCGCCATCCACGGCAGGCTGGCGGCGGAAACGAGGATATTGCCTTCGAAAGCGAAGGTTGGCGTTCCGCCGATCCGCCAGGCAACGGTCGTCGTGATGCCGTTGCGCGGTGCGATAAATGCGGGCAGCGTCTTCATGACGGAAGACCCGGTACCGAAGGTCACCTTTCCGTCGCCCGGTTTAAAGGCGCCGTGGCCGAAAAGCGCCGCATGACTATCACCGATAGCGGCGCGGATCGGCGTGCCATCGGCAATGCCGGGCAGCCCTTGCGTGGATCCGAAATCGGCTGAACTGTCGAGCACCTCGGGTAGGAGCCCGACATCGATGCCGAAGATCTCGCCGAGTTCCTCGCTCCATTTCTGATGTTTGAGGTCAAACAACTGGCTACGCGCGGCGTTGGACGCATCGCAGACATGCCGGCTGCCACCGCTCAGGCAATGAATGAGCCAGCTGTCGATGGTCCCAAGCCTAAGCCGCCGGCCGGCTGGAGCACGGTCGAGAAGCCAGCGAAACTTCGCGCCAGGAAACATCGGATCGAGCGGCAAGCCGGTCAGCGCTTCCACACGCGATAGATGGCCCTCGCCTATCAGGCGTTCGCAATCGCTAGCGGTTCGCCGGCACTGCCAGCTGAGCACCGGGCCGAGCGCATCGCCGGTTTCGGCGTCCCAGACGGTGACGGATTCGCGTTGATTGGAGATAGCGACCGCCTCGACGGTGACTTCGCCGGCCTTCGTCAGGCAGGCCTCGATCGCTTCGCAGACGGAAGCGAAAATTCTGCGTGGATCTTGCTCCACCCAGCCCGGCTGCGGATAGGAAATTCCAACCGCGGCCGAGCCTCTGGCAAGGATCTCTCCAGCTTCGGAAACCAATACGGCCTTGGAATTGGTGGTACCCTGGTCGATTGCCAGAATTGCCCGCATCGTCGTCTCCTCACATATAGGGCCGGGGCGGATGCGCGCCCCGGCTTATATAATCTGCTACTAGATTATTTGCGCTTGAGCAGCGCGCCTGCGGCATCGGCAATTGCTATAGGCGCCATGCCGAATTCGTCGAGGAGGAATTCGGCCGAGCCCGTCGGGGCGTAGATACCGGGAACGCCGAGGCGCTTCATCGGCACGGGTGCATTGTCGACGACGACTTCGGCTACGGCCGAGCCGAGACCGCCGAAGATCGAATGCTCTTCGGCCGTCACGATTGCGCCCGTCTCGTTGGCTGCAGCTATGATTGCCGCCTCGTCGATCGGGCGGACAGTTGCCATGTTCAGGACGCGAGCCTGGATTCCGCGCTCGGCCAGGATCTCGGCGGCCTTCATCATCCGGTGAGTCAGCGTGCCGTTGGCAATCAGCGTGACATCGGAGCCTTCGCGCAGCAGGTTCGCCTTGCCGACTTCGAACTTGTGACCTTCGGGCAGCAGATCCGGAACGCCGACCCGTGACAGGCGCAGGAAACAGGGACCGTTGTAGCTTGCGGCCCATTCGACGGCGGTGGCCGTCTCGATGCGATCGCAGGGGGCGATCACCGGAAGGTTCGGCAGCACGCGGGTCCAGGCGAAATCCTCGATTGAATGATGGGTCGGCCCGAGTTCGCCGTAAGCCAAGCCCGAGGAGATGCCGACGAGCTTGACGTTGGCATTGGAGTAGGAAATGTCGGCCTTGATCTGTTCCAGCGAGCGGCCGGTCAGAAATGGCGAGGCACCGCAGACATAGGGCAGCCGCCCGCCGTTTGCGAGGCCGGCGCTAACGCCGACCATGTTCTGCTCCGCGATGCCGACGTTGACGAGGCGTTCGGGAAACTTGGACTTGAAACCTCCAAGCTTGGAGGAGCCGACGGAGTCGTTGCAGACGGCGACGATCGTTTCGTTTTCGGCCGCCAGGCGTTCAAGCGTCGCGGCGAAGGCATCGCGGCAGTCGTGAAGCTTCGGTGTGTTTAAGGGCGCGTTCATCAAATTGCCTCCGACAGTTCTGCCAATGCGATTTCATATTGTTCCTTGCTCGGAACCTTGTGGTGCCAGTCGACTGTGTCCTGCATGAACGAGATGCCGTGCCCCTTGTTCGTGTGGGCGACGATGCAATGCGGGCGCGATCCGCGGCGCTCGAGCGCGGGAACGACTTCAGCCATAGAGTTGCCATCAATCTCGGTGACGTCCCAGCCGAAAGCCTCGAGCTTTGGGCGTAGAGGGGCGATATCGTTCGTGTCGGAGAGGGACGCGCCCTGCTGGAAACGATTGTGATCGACGACAAGCGTGAGATTGTCGAGGCCGAACTGGGCGGCCGCCATGATCGCTTCCCAGTTCGAACCTTCCTGCATCTCGCCGTCGCCGGTGATGACATAGGTGTGGTAGCGCGCACCTGATAGCTTTGCGGCTTTGGCCATCCCGACAGCGACAGACAGCCCGTGTCCGAGCGGCCCCGTATTGGTCTCAACGCCGGGAACCTTGTTGCAGTTGGGGTGGCCGTTCAGCCGCGAATGCGGCTTGAGGAAAGACGAGATTTCCTCTTCCGGGATGAAGCCGCGCTTTGCCAGCACGACATAGAGCGCGCAGGCCGTATGACCCTTGGAAAGGACGAAGCGATCGCGATCGGGGTTCTTCGGATTATCCGGCCAAACCCGCAGCACTCGAAAATAGAGTGCTGCCAGAAGATCGATCACCGACATTTCTCCGCCGATATGACCGGCGCCGGCTTCGTAGACGGCCTGTAGGTCGCGCACACGGATCTGTCGAGCAACGCGCTCAAGGTCGGTAATCTCCATGATATTCCCTCATAGTGCATAATTATTCAGATCATGATATTTTTGCACAGCGATCGGTTTAGTCAAGCCCCATTGCGGCGTTTCAATAATTGATGCGGCTGGAGAACGGTAGTTGACAGGCTTTCGTCAAGTTGTTACGAATTTTCCACCATGCTTGAATATTTATTCTTATATGAACAAATATCAAGGTAACGTCGCAATTGCAGGAGGAACGATGGTGGCGGTAGATATCCAAGACCGGGCTCATTCGTCTGGGACATGGCGCAGCAAGCTCACTGGAGCCACGGGGCCGCTTGTCGGCCTTTTTCTTCTTTGCCTGTTCCTGACATTCACCACCGACGCATTCCTGTCGCTGCGCAATGGCTTGAACATTCTCGACCAGATCACCGTGCTCGGCATCATGGCCGTCGGCATGACCTTCGTGATCTTGATCGGCGGGATCGACCTGTCGGTCGGGTCGGTTCTTGCGCTTTCGATGATGGTGATGGGCTGGACGGCCAATACTGCCGGCCTGCCGCTCGGCGCCGGTATCGCACTCGGATTGCTGGCCTCGGCGACCAGCGGGCTCATCGTCGGTCTGGTCATCACGCTCTTCCGGGTGCCCGCCTTTATCGCGACACTTGCGATGATGTCGGCGGCGCGCGGTGTTGCCAACATGATCACCGACGGGCAGCAGATCGTCGGCTTTCCAGACTGGTTCATGATGCTGGCGATCGACCGCCATTTCGGTGTGTTGACGGCAACTGTTTTTCTGATGCTCGCCGTTGCGCTCATCGCCTGGCTGTTTCTACATTTCCGGTCGGAAGGCCGCATGCTTTATGCCGTGGGCGGCAATCCCGAGGTTGCGCGCCTTGCCGGCATAAACGTGCAGATCGTCACGATTCTCGTCTATGTACTGAGCGCGATTCTCGCGGGCCTCGCCGGCATCGTCCTTGCGGCTCGCCTCGACTCCGCGCAGCCGTCCAGCGGTTTCGGCTATGAACTGGACACGATCGCTGCTGTGGTCATTGGCGGGACGTCGCTCTCGGGCGGCACCGGCGGCATTGGCGGCACGCTGATTGGCGTTCTCATCATCGGTGTCCTTCGCAACGGCCTGAACCTGCTCAACGTCTCCCCATTCCTGCAACAGGTCGTCATCGGCATCGTCATCGTTCTGGCGGTCGGCGCAGAGACAATTCGCAGACGTCGGGCTGCTTGAGATTTCGGCCCGGGAGCCGTGCGGGCCAAGCATATTCCTCTCCGAAAGGTTGGAGCGGACTACGACCCGATGGGGAGGTACCCAGGGGTTCATCAAAATGGAGGAAAGAAAATGAAACTTGCGCGTATTCTTTTGACCTCGGCCGCCGTTCTGGCCGTCTCGCTCGGCTCGGTTCAGGCCAAGGAAGCTAAGAAGATCGGTCTCGCCGTCGCCAACCTGCAGGCAAACTTCTTCAATCAGATCAAGCAGGCCGTTGAGGCCGAAGCCAAGGCGCGCGGCATTCAGGTTGTAACGGTCGATGCGAAGGGCGATGGCCCGACCCAGATCAACCAGGTACAGGACCTTCTGACGCAGAAGATCGACGCCCTCATCTACATTCCGGCAGGTGCGGCAGCCGCAACCGTCCCGGTGAAGCTCGCCAAGCAGGCAGGCATCCCGGTTGTCAACGTGGACCGCAACGCTGACGGCGCGCCGGGCGACACCTTCCTTGCAACGGACTCGGTTGCATCCGCGAAGGCCGTTTGCGACTACATCCTCAAGGAAGCTGGCGGCAAGGGCAAGATGGTCATCATCCATGGCCAGAAGGGCACGACGCCCGAGCTCGACCGCTCAAAGGGATGCGCGGATTCGCTGAAGGCCAATCCGGACGTGAAGGTCGTCGCCGAACAGTATTCCAACAACTGGTTCCAGGACGAGGGCTTCCAGATCATGCAGAACATGCTGCAGGCCAATCCGGACATCTCCATCGTCTTCGCACAGGCCGACGCTCTGGCGCTCGGCGCCGCCCAGGCAATCAAGGTCGGCAATCCCTCCCAGAAAATCGTCGTCGGCGGGTTTGACGGCGACACCGCGGCGCTCGAAGCGCTGAGCAAGGGCGTGTTCGACGTGACGGCTACGCAGCAGACGCAGAAGATGGGCCGCGATGCGGTCGCAAATGCCGTTAAGCTCGTTGCCGGCGAAAAGGTGCCGCCGGTACAGCTTCTCGACGCGACCCTGACGACCAAGGAAAACGTGGCTGGCTTTATCGCCAACCACCCGTGATCAGTCGATATCCAGAGGAGGTAGTGTCGTGACCGAGCCGGTTCTTTCCCTCAGGGGCATATCCAAGCGCTACGGAGTGCTTCAGGTTCTCAAAAACGTGGACCTGGACGTATATCCCGGCGAAGTGGTTGCGCTTCTCGGAGAAAACGGCGCCGGCAAATCGACGCTATCGGGCATCATTGCTGGATCGCGGACACCCTCCGAGGGCACGATGACCTGGCTGGGGCAGCCCTATGCCCCGGCCACCCCACGCGAGGCGATCGACAAGGGTTTGGTGCTGATCCACCAGGAACTCCAGCTTCTGCCGCATCTTTCGATCGCCGAGAACGTCTTCATCGGCCGCTGGCCGATGAAGAATGGAGTGGTCGATCGCAAGGAGATGGTTCGCCGTGCTCAGGAACAGCTCGCCCGGCTCAACCTGCACATTCCGGCGACGCGCAAGGTCGCGGGCCTGTCGACCGCCAACCAGCAGCTCATCGAGATCGCCAAGGCTCTCGCGCTAAACGCGAAGCTGCTGATCCTCGATGAGCCGACAGCGGCCCTTGGCGGGGCCGAGACGGAAGCTCTCTTTGAGCAGGTGCGCAAGCTTCGCGCCGAGGGCGTCGGCATCATCTACATTTCGCACCGCATGGAAGAGATCAAGAAGATCACCGACCGTATCGTTGTTTTGCGTGACGGCGAGCGGGTTCACGAATTTGCCGACAGCTCGACGCAGGTGCGTACAATCGTCGAAAGCATGGTTGGGCGCTCTCTCGATCGCTTATTCCCAACACTTCCAGTACCGACCGACCGGCCGGTGCTTCAGGTTTCCGGCCTATCGTCGCCGGAAAAATCCTTCCGTGATGTCAGCTTCGACGTTCATGCGGGTGAGATCCTTGGCATCGCCGGTCTCGTCGGCGCCGGACGCACCGAGCTCGTGCGGGCGATATCAGGTGCCGATCCCGTCAGTTCCGGCACGATCAGGCTGGAGGGCGAAGCCCTGAAGCTGCGCAGTCCTGCAGACGCGATTGCCCGCGGCATCGTCATGGTCCCCGAAGACCGCAAGCAACAAGGCCTCGTCGTTTCGCACAGGATCGGCGAAAACATTATCTACGCCAATCTCGACAAGCTGGGCGGGCGGTGGATTACTTCCGCAGTCAAGCGTGCCTTCGCCGATAAAGCGGTCGCCAAGTTTGGCGTCAAGGGTCGCGCCGAGCAGTTTGCCTCGGATCTGTCCGGCGGCAACCAGCAGAAGGTCGTCATCGCCAAGTGGCTGATGCGCGATCCTAAGGTTGTCGTACTGGATGAGCCGACGCGCGGCATCGATGTCGGCGCTCGCGCCGGTATCTACGACATCATCGTCAACCTCGCTAAACAGGGCGTTGCGGTCATCGTCGTCAGCTCGGACCTCGAGGAGATCCTCGGCGTTTCGAACCGCATCCTCGTTTTGGCGCAGGGCAAACAGGCGGGCATTTTGAACCGGGACGAGGCCAACGACGTCTCCGTCATGGAACTGGCGACAATCTAAACAAGACAGAAAGGAAGAGCGGTGTCGGACGTCACTCTCAATGCACCGAAACTATTCGATCTCAGCGGCCAGGTGGCTATCGTTACCGGCGCCGGCAGCGGTATCGGCCAACGTATCGCCATCGGCCTTGCGCAATGCGGCGCCGACGTCGCACTTCTCGATCGTCGCAGCGATGACGGCTTAGCGACAACCGCAGGCCACATCAGAGCTGCCGGCCGTCGCTCGATCGAAATTGCCGCTGACGTCACGAACAAGGGATCGCTCGCCAATGCGGTGGCCCGAACCGAAGCTGAGCTCGGACCTCTTTCGCTGGCTGTGAACGCGGCGGGCATCGCCAACGCAAACCCGGCCGAGGAAATGGAAGAAGACCAATATCAGGCGTTGATGGACGTCAACCTGAAAGGCATCTTCCTGTCTTGCCAGGCAGAAGCGCGCGCCATGCTGAAGAATGGCCGCGGCTCGATCGTCAACATCGCCTCCATGTCCGGCGTCATCGTCAACCGGGGGCTCAGCCAGGCGCATTACAATGCGTCCAAGGCAGGTGTGATCCACCTGTCGAAGTCGTTTGCCATGGAGTGGGTCGACCGCGGCATCCGCGTCAACACCATATCGCCCGGCTATACGGCAACGCCGATGAATACGCGGCCTGAAATGATTCATCAGACGAAGCTCTTCGAAGAGCAGACTCCGATGCAGCGCATGGCATCCGTCAATGAAATGGTCGGTCCGGCAGTCTTCTTGTTGTCCGAGGCCGCAAGCTTCGTGACGGGCGTCGACCTGCTCGTCGACGGCGGCTTCTGCTGCTGGTGATGCCATGCGAAAGCTGATTGCGGGCAATTGGAAAATGAACGGTCTCGTTTCCTCCCTGGCAGAGATCGAGGCGCTGAAGGGGCTAACGGGTAGTGCGGCCTGCGATATCGTCGTCTGCCCGCCCTTTACGCTGATTGACCGCGCTGTTCGGCAGGCCGTTGGCTCGCCCCTTTCGGTCGGAGCGCAGGATTGCCACGCGCAGGCGAACGGAGCCTTCACTGGCGATGTTTCTGCCGAAATGCTCGCCGACAGCGGCGCGCGCTACATTATCCTCGGGCATTCCGAGCGTCGTGTCTCTCACGGCGAGGATGACGAGATTGTGCTTGCAAAGGTAAGAGCCGCCCATCGCGCTGGTCTGACGACCATCGTCTGCATCGGCGAGACGCGCCACGAGCGCGACGAAGGGCGGGCAATCGAAGTGGTAAACGAGCAATTGGCGGGGTCCGTCCCGGGTGAAACCGACAGCCGCAACCTCGTCATCGCCTACGAACCCGTCTGGGCGATCGGGACCGGTCTGGTGCCGACGCATGAACAGATCGAAGAGGTCCATGCCACCATTCGCAAGGGGCTCGAGCAGCGTTTCGGACACGATGGCGGTGCCGTTAGGATCCTCTATGGCGGCTCCGTCAAAGGCGTCAATGCTGCGGCGATTTTCGGATTGCGCAATGTGGATGGCGCTCTGGTCGGCGGCGCCTCGTTGAATGCGTCGGACTTCGCCGAGATTGTTCTGGCAGCCACGTGAATTTGAGCGGGCACTCCGGTTGAGGAGCGCGTACAGCCGCATCCTGGAAGGAAAAGAGAATGCAACGCTTCGAAAACAAGACGGTGGTCATAACCGGCGCAAGCCGTGGCATCGGTGCCGCGATTGCCAAACGCTTTGCCTGCGAGGGCGCGAACCTCGTTGTCTCTGCCAACGAAGACAGCGTTCATGCAGTTGCCGAGCAGATCAAGGCAGACGGCGGCAAGGCGATCCCCTTCGTCGGCGACGTTACCGACAAGTCAAGCGTCATCGCGCTCTATGACGCAGCGGAACAGGCCTTTGGCACAGTAGACGTTTCCATCCAGAACGCCGGTGTCATCACCATCGCCAAGATCGAGGACATGACCGAAGGGGAGTGGGACAAGGTAATGGCCGTCAACACGAAGGGCGTATTTCTCTGCGCCCAGGAAGCGATCGCCCGGATGCGCAAGCATGGTCGCGGTGGCCGCATCATCAATACAGCGTCCGGGCAGGCTCGCGCCGGCTTCATCTATACGCCGCACTATGCCGCATCAAAAATGGGCGTCGTCGGCATCACCCAGAGCCTCGCCAAGGAAGTTGCCACGCAGAAAATCACTGTCAACGCTTTCTGCCCAGGCATCATCGAAACCGACATGTGGGCCTATAACGACCAGGCTTGGGGCAAGCTGCTCGGCAACTACGGCCCCGGCGAACTGATGAAAGAATGGGTCGAAGGCATTCCGATGAAGCGCGCAGGCTCCGGCGAAGACGTGGCCGGCCTCGTGACCTTCCTTGCGAGCGACGATGCTGCCTATATTACCGGCCAGACCATTAACGTCGACGGCGGACTGATCATGTCGTAATTCACTATTCCAGAACGGTGTGTTCGATCGCATCGCAAGGTTCGGAAGTTGGAAGGTGGCGTGGCCCTCTTGCAAAGATGAGGTCCGGTCCCTTATGTTAGATTTGTTCTCAGGGCGGGGTGCAATTCCCCACCGGCGGTATCGGGGAAACCCGGAGCCCGCGAGCGCTTCCGCGAACGGAAGGTCAGCAGATCCGGTGAGAGGCCGGGGCCGACGGTATAGTCCGGATGGAAGAGAGCATGCAGCGGGCGTCGCGGGTTGCGACGTTCCTACGCCTGTTCGCCCAAGGGATATTTGTGGCCGTCATTGGTCATGCGGCCGCTAAAGCGGTTAACCCTTGAAAGGCATTGAAATGGCAATTTCCCGAATTGAAGATGCGATCGCCGCGATCGGCCGTGGTGAAATCGTGGTTGTGGTCGATGACCGCGACAGAGAAAATGAAGGGGATCTGCTCGTCGCATCGGAATTGATCACGCCGGAGGCCATCGCGTTCATGATGAACCATGCGCGCGGTCTGATCTGCGTGCCGATGGAAGGCGAGCGGCTGGACGAACTCGACATTCCCTTGATGGTGCCTAACAACACCGAGATGCTGAAGACCGCTTTCACCGTTTCGGTCGACTATATCCCTGAGACGACAACGGGCATCTCGGCGGCTGACCGCGCTGCGACCGTCCGCGCCTTGGTGACGAAGGGTGCGCGTCCTGAGGACTTCGCCCGACCCGGCCATATCTTCCCGTTGCGCGCTCATCCCGAAGGTGTACTCGGAAGGCCGGGGCACACTGAGGCTGCTGTCGATCTTGCCCGGCTTGCTGGCCTTTCCGCGTCCGGAGTCATCTGCGAGGTCGCTAAAGACGATGGTACCATGGCGCGCCTTCCCGACCTTGAAGTGTTCGCCGAGCGGCATGGCCTCCATCTTATCACCATTGAGGATCTGATCGCTTACCGTGATCGCGATGCAGAGACGAAGATCAGGGCAGCGTAAAGTCTCAAACAGTCGCCGGCGGTGGCAACGCAGCGCTACTGCAATCCGGTGCGCTCTGCCTCTTATGCGCTTAAGCGCAGTGCTAATAATGTGATCGCTCGACACAGTGCACGGATAGCAACGCCTCCGTGCATCTTCCCCTCCATCGCGGCAGCCGGCATTTTCGCGGGCCAGCCGGTGTTCTGGAGCTTGCCGTCGCGCTTCCTGCAGGGAAAGGGGCTGCCGCGGGTCTTGCTGCTATCAATTCGGTCGGCAATCTCGGCGGCTTCATCGTCTAGAATGTCGTGCCCTGGATCAAGGATGCGACGGGCAGCACGATCGCATCGATGTTCTTCCTGGCTGCCTGCCTTGTGATCGCGGTGCTGCTGGTTCTTGTGATCGGGCGCATAGTGCCGCGCATACCGCGTCCGGAAGATCTCGGCAATTCAGGCGCAGCACGCGTGAAATGATTGCGCTCATACTTTTAAAGGCATCGACCAAAGAGGGGCGCCCCAATGGCCGCCCCGATTTTTCAGGTGACGCTGATGTCAAGCTCACGCAAAGGCATACGAACCATCCGGACGCTTCGGCACGCGCCGCTGCCAATGAATATAGCCTTCCTCTTCCATGGCCTTCTCATCCATGTCGACGCCCCAGCCGGGCCGGTCCGGCCTCAGCTCGAGATAGCCGTCCTTCGGCAGATAGGGATCGACGACATAGCGGGTCTCCCCTTGCCGCTGCTCGACCTCGTTGCCGCCATAGACATAGGCTTGGCCTTTCGGCAGCCGGTATTCGAGGATCTTGAAGTTCTGCGCGGCGGCGGAGAAGTGCACATTGACGGCGGTCGCGAGCGGCCCCATCGGGTTGTGTGGAGCGACGCCGACGAAATGCGCTTCGGCGATCGTCGCGATGCGCCGCATCTCGCTGATGCCGCCGACCACGCAGATATCCGGCTGGATGAGGTCGGCGCCCTTGACCTGCAGCAGACGCAGGAACTCGTTGCGGTTATAGAGGGACTCGCCGGTCGCGAGCACACAATTGAGGCCCTGTTTCAGTTCGCCCCACATCTCGATGTTTTCCGGACGCAGCGGCTCCTCGTAGAAGAGCGGGTCATAGGGCGCCAGCGCATTGCCAAGCTGGCGGGCGGCGATCGGCTCGAAGATCTTGGCATGGGCGTCGAAGGCGATCTCATAATCGTCGCGCACGGTCTCGCGCAGCGAGCGAAAATAGTCAGCCGATGCCTTCACGACATTGCCCCAGCGATGGGCGTGCATGTCGATGCGCCAAGGGCTGAGCTTGAAGGCGGTAAAACCCCATTCGGCGTTCAGTCGATCGAGCTCGTCGCGGGCCGCCGGCGCGTCCGGCGCGGTGTAAACGCCGGCATAGACCTTGATGCGATCGCGCACCGCACCGCCGAGCAGCTTGTAGACCGGGACATTGAGAGCCTTTGCCGAGAGATCCCAAAGGCAATGGTCGAGCGCGGAGATCGCCGAAAGGCCAAGCGCGCCCGGCGGGAAGCGGCTCTGCTGGATCAAGAGGTTGATGAGATAGTCGATGCGGCTCGGATCCTGGCCGCCGATGAAGCCATAGAGATAGTCGAGGATCGGCGGCAGCGCCAAATCCGGGCCGTGATTGTAGCACTCGCCCCAGCCGGTCAATCCGTCGTCGGTGTCCAGCGCCACGATGACGCGCGGGCGATCCTTGTCGCGGGTCATGAATACCCGCATGCGGTCGATCTTCATCTTACTTCCTTCTATCGGTGGTTATAAATGCGGCATGGGAGGTGCCGCAGGTGGGGAGATCCTTGCCGTGCTGCGGCGAAATCCGAGCGCGGCAAATAAGCGTTCCGGCCTGGTTGAATAAGGCCATCACGCAGCGCTTCCGTTCTTCACGGTTTCCGGCTCGACATAGCGAAAGCGTCGCGAGCGATCGCGATCGCGAGGGTCGGGGCGCGGGATCGCCGAAATCAGTGCTTGCGTATAGGCGTGGTCGGGTGAATTGCAGACCTTGTCGGCGTCGCCAACCTCGACCAGGCGCCCCTTGTACATGACGCCGACACGGTCGCACATGTAGCGGATGACGCCGATATCATGGCTGATGAAGATATAGGCGAGGCCAAGCTCGTCCTGCAGGCGCATCAGAAGATCGAGCACCTGTGAGCGCACGGAGACATCGAGAGCCGATGTCGCCTCGTCAGCGACGATCACGCGCGGATTAAGCGTGATGGCGCGGGCAATGCCGATGCGCTGGCGCTGGCCGCCGGAGAAGGCATGAGGATAGCGCTCGCGCGCCCTTGGATCGAGCCCGACCTGCTCCATCATATGGCAGACGCGCTCGTCGAGCGCGCGGCCCTTGGCAATGCCGTTGACGAGCAATGGCTCGCCGATGATCTGCGAGACGGTCATGCGCGGATTGAGCGAGCCGAACGGGTCCTGAAACACCATGCGCAATTCGCGGCGTGCTGCCGCAAGGGACGGCCCCTTTGCGCTTGCCAAGTCGGTGATATCGCCATCGGCGCGGCGATAGAGGATTTCGCCTGCACTCGGATCGATAAGGCGCATGATCGAGCGACCCATTGTCGTTTTGCCGGACCCGCTCTCGCCGACGATGCCGAGCGTCTCGCGCGGCAAGAGCGAGATCGAGACATCATCGAGGGCGCGGACCTCGCCGAAGGCCATCGAGACATTGCGCAATTCGAGGATCGGCGCCGCGCCTTTATCGAGCGGCGGTCGCGCCAGACGGATTTCCGCCTTCCTTTCGAGCTTCAGCACGGAACCGATCAACATGCGAGTATAGTCGTCTTTCGGAGCATGGAAGATCTGCTCGACCGGACCATGTTCCTTGACCACGCCATTGTGCATGACGAGCACGTCGTCGGCGATCTGTGCGACCACACCCATGTCGTGGGTGATGAACAGCACCGCCATGCCGGTGGCCTTCTGCAGCCGGGCAATGAGATCGAGGATTTCGGCTTGTGTCGTCACGTCGAGCGCCGTTGTCGGTTCGTCGGCGATCAGCAGCTGCGGCTTGCAGGCGAGCGCCATGGCGATCATGGCGCGCTGGCGCATGCCGCCCGAATATTGAAAGGCGTAGCGGTCTATGGCTTTTTCCGGAAAGGGGATTTCCACCTGCTTTAGAAGCGAGATCGCCTCGGCGCGTGCTTCCGCCTTGCTCATGCGCGTGTGAAGACGCAGCGCCTCCATGATCTGGTCGCCGACCGTGTGGACCGGCGAGAGCGAGGTCATCGGCTCCTGGAAGATCATGGCGATATCGCGCCCGCGGATGGATCTGATCTGCCGCCCGCGCGGATTGAGCTTGGCGAGATCGACCGAACTGCCGCCGGTGCCGTTGAGAATGATCGAGCCGCCGGTGATGCTGCCGGGGGCGTCGACGATCTGCAGGATAGAGCGCGCGGTGACCGATTTGCCGGATCCGCTCTCCCCGACGACGCAGAGTGTCTTTCCCGGCTCGATGGCGAAGGAGAGATTGTCGACCGCGCGAAAGGTGCCGGTTCGCAACGGGAAGTCGACGGTGAGATTCTTGACCTGCAGCAGCGGGCGAGCGGTGTTCATGGAAACGATATCGGTCATTCCCGCCTCATTTGTTGTAGGGATCGGCCGCGTCGCGCAGGCCGTCGCCGAGAAGGTTCAACGCCATGACGGCGATGACGACGGCGACACCCGGCAGGAAGAGCCACGGTGCCGTTGCGATCGAGCGGATGTTTTGCGCCTCGCGCAGCAGCACCCCCCAGGAGATGGTCGGCGGCTGGAGGCCGAGCCCGAGGAAGGAAAGCGACGTCTCGGCCAGAATCATCGCCGGCACGGCAAGCGTGATGGAAGCGATGATGTGGCTGGCAAAACTCGGCAGCATGTGGCGGAAGATGATGCGCCCCTCGCTGGCGCCATCGAGCCTTGCGGCGGCGACGAATTCTTCCGTCCGCAGCGATAGGAAGCGGCCGCGTACGACGCGGGCAAGCTGAGCCCAGCCGGTCAAGGACAGGATGATCGTGATCATCATATATTGCAGTGCCGCCGGCCAGCCTTGCGGCAGCGCTGCCGCCATGGCGAGCCAGATGGGGATGGTGGGCAGCGACAGTACGAAATCGATCAGGCGCTGGATGAAAAAGTCGAGCTTTCCACCGTAATAGCCCGAAACCCCACCAAGAACGATACCGAGCAGAAGCGAAAAGAAGACGCCGACGAGGCCGATCGACAGCGAAATCTGTGAGCCCTGAACGGTGCGGCTGAAGACGTCGCGCCCGAGTCGGTCTGCGCCGAACAGAAGAAGAGGCGTCGACTTGTCGGAAGATGCCAAGAGATGGATGTTGCTCGTGAAGAGCCCGAGCACGGAATACTCATAGCCTCTCCCGAACAGGCTGATGGAGACGGGCTTCGTCGTATCCTCCTTGAAGATCGGTGCAAGTGTCTCCGGATCGCGGGTTAGCTTCAGCGGATAATAGTGAAGCCCGAGGGAAAAGCAGTTATCCGTGTCAAATAAATGCACCCTTTGCGGCGGGTGGAAGGTTGCGCGCGCGTTTTGCTGATTGGGATCGTTTATGGCAAAGAAGCCTGGCACGATCGCGACGATATACATCATCACGGTGACGACAAGCGCAACCATGGCAAGCTTGTGGCGGCGGAAGGCCCACCAGATCAGCTGCCATTGCGAGGCGACGGCGGCGCGGTCGGGGCGCAGGGTTGTGACGGCGATATCGGCCATGGGCTGCTCCTATTCCAACCGGATGCGGGGATCGACGAGGGCAAGCAGAATGTCGCTGATGAGTGACCCGATCAGCGTGAGCGCGCAGATCAGCAGCACGAAAGCGCCGGCGAGATACATGTCCTGTGCCATCAGCGCCTGCAGCAGCAAGGGCGCCGCCGTTGGCAGGTTGAGGACGATCGCCACGACGACCGACCCGGAAATGAGATTGGGCAGCAGCCAGGCGATGGTGGAAATAAACGGATTGAGGGCAATGCGCAGCGGATATTTGACCAGCAGCCGGAACTCGGAGAGGCCTTTTGCCCGTGCCGTCGTCACATAGGGTTTGGGCAGCTCGTCCAGCATATTGGCGCGCATGACGCGGATGAGGCTTGCGGTCGATGAAACTGCAAGGATGACGACCGGCAGCCACAAATGCGACAGGAGATCCACCGTCTTGGCGATACTCCAGGGTGCCGTCTCGAACTGAGAGGAAAACAGGCCGCCGACATCCTGGCCGAACTCGACCGCGGCGACATACATCAGCACCAGCGCGAGCAGGAAGGAGGGAATGGCAAGTCCGAGAAAGGTGAAGGCGGTAAAGAGATAATCGCCGATCGAGTATTTCTTGACGGCGGAATAGACGCCGATCGGCAGCGCGATCGCCCAGGTGGCAATCAGCGCCGCAAGCGCCAGAATGAGCGTCAGCGCCATGCGCTCCCAGATAAGGCCGGAGACCGGCTGTTGCCATTCAAATGAGATACCGAAATCGCCGCGCGAAAGAATGCCCCACATCCATTTCAGATATTGGATGAGCATCGGCTGATCGAGGCCGAAGCGCTCGCGTAGCTGCGCGGCCGTGTTCTGATCGACCACCTCATTCGAAGAGGCGAGCGTGGCGATATACGTCGTCACATAGTCGCCGGGAGGCAGCTGGATCAGCACGAAGGCCAGGAAGCTGACGGCAAAAAGGGATGGGATCATCCATAAAAGGCGTTTACCGATGAAGACCAGCATGGCTGTTTCTCGCAGTGAGCGCTGCCGCGGGCAGCTCCGCATGATGGAAAGCGCCGCCCATGCAAGGCGGCGCCGGATCGGTGTGATCAGCTGGTAAAGAAGAATTGCTGCGGCATGGCCGGTCCCGGATTGGGCCACGACCAGCTGTCCGGCTGCTTTTCGGGAACATTGCGCAGATTGTTGCGGATGATGCCGAAGCCGCCGACGGCGAGGCAAAGGCCAACGGTTTCAAATTCTTCGGCGGCGATATCAAAAATCTGCTTCATGACCGCGCCGCGCTTGTCGAGATCGGCCGTCGAGCGCGCCTCATCGAAAAGTTTCATACGCTTCTTTTGGCTTTCCGGTGGTTCCTCGCCCTGCTTGCCGTTCGAGGTGTACCAGACCGACCATGGGATTGCGTAGCGCGAGCCTTGCGGGTGGAAAGCGAAGAAGTCGCGCGGGTCGAGCATCGGATCGAGGCCACCGGGGCCTGGCCAGACCTGGGCATCATGGGCGTTGTCGTCGCCGCGCGTATAGTAAAGCGCCCGCTCGATCGTGTTGACTTTCATGTCGACGCCGATCTGTGCCCAATGTGCCTTCACCAGCTCGAGAGCATCGACCAGATCGGGATAGAGGGTCGGAATGACATCGACGGTGAAGAACATCTTCTGACCATCCGGCCGGAGCCGGAAGCCGTTCGCATCCTTCTTGCCATAACCGGCCTGGTCCAGCATCGCGCCGGCCTTGTCCGGATCATAGTCGGTGAACTGGCGGGCATATTTCTCGTTGTACCAGGGATGCTCCGGACGCGGCCCGGCCTGGTAGGGTTGGCTCTGGCCGAAGTAGACGATGTCGATGATCTCCTGCCGGTTGATACCGAGCGAGAGCGCCTGCCGGATCGACTTGTCGGCAAACATCTTGCGCATGGCGGGATCTTTATGGGTGATGTTGAAGTAGATCTGGCATTGCTGCGAGGTGGAAGGAATAAGAGTTAGAAGGCGATAGTCGCCCTTCTTCATGTTCTGCGAAAGCGTCGGCTTGTTGGCGAGTACGCTGATATGGCGCTCTTGAATATCGATCTTGCCGGAGATGACATTCAGCATCAGCGATTCCACATCCTGCGAGATGCCGAAATTGATCTCGTCGACATAGGGAAGCTGGTTGCCTGATGTATCGACCTGCCAGAAGTATGGGTTGCGCGTCATGACGACGCGGGTTGCACCGCCGGTATAGGGTTCCTTGACGACCCAGGGATCGAGCGTCGGTTTGTCGGGATTGCCCCACCGCGAGGGGATTTCGATGTCGCCGCAGCGGGCGCGGAAGAGTTCGGGCCAATTGCTGACGCCGGCCTTCTTCGCATCCTCGGCGACGTTCGGATTGTATTTAGGCAGGAACTGGCTGCAATAGTGCTTCGGAAACAGCGTCGGGTGCTGGCCGAGCGGGGTTGCGAGATTTTCCAGATAAAGCGCGTTTGGAGCGGCAAAGGTGAATTTCACCGTATAGTCGTCGATCTTCGTGACACTGACGGCCTTGCCGGCGACGGACAGTTGCGCCGGCGCCGCGCTATAGAGATCGGTATTCTTGACGCAGTCTTCGATAGCGAAAACGACGTCGTCGGCCGTAAAGGGATGGCCGTCGGACCAGCGAGCGCCTTGAATGAGATAGAAGGTGAATTGCGAAGCGTCGGCATTGACGTCCCAGCGTTCGGCGAGGTTCGGCAGGACCTGAGTAAACTCGAGGTTCCAGCGCACCAGGCTCTGATTGCCCACCATGCGCAGAATGCCATTATGGTCGGACGAGCCGCGCAGGCCACGCCGTAACGTGCCGCCATAGGTTCCGACCTTCTCGTAAGGGGTGACGACCATTGGCTTTTTCGGCAAGCGGTCGGCCAGCGGCGGCAGCTTGCCTTCTTTGACGAGCACAGCCAGGGCGGGCGCCTCGCCACCTGCATCGGCAGCGTTGACACGACCGGCCACAGACAGGGCTGCCATTCCCGCCATGCCGCCGAGGACGGCGCGCCTGCTCACGCCGCGGGGCAATATTTCATCGCGCATCGAATCCCTCCCGTTTTAATCTCGACCTGGCTCTGCCTCGGCCGATGCGACAGGCTCCCGTCCCGTCACCATG
>NZ_JACHYY010000023.1:0-25523 GCF_014193155.1 Rhizobium sp. BK098
CAACCTGGCGTGAAATCGCATTGTCCAGCGTGCTCTGACGTTCGGCGCACAAGCCCCTCCTTCGGCCAGAATCAGTTAAGGCGACGCTACCATTCATGTCATTGCCGGTGTCGGTCTGGCTTGAGCGGCCGTGTCCGCGCCGGTCGTGCGCGATCACGCGATAGCCATGGGAGAGGAAGAACAGCATCTGCGCGTCCCAATCGTCCGCGCTGAGCGGCCAGCCGTGATGGAACACGATCGGCCGCGCGTCTCGTGGCCCCCAGTCTTTGTAGAAGATCTCGGTGCCGTCGGCGAGTTTGAGGGTGGCCATATAGGAAACTCCATTTTCGAATTTTTCAGATGATGGGGCCAGGTCGGCGAACGGCGTCACTCGAAACGATAGTCCGAGAGATCCACCCCGACGATGAGGAGCTCGGTGGCAGGCGTATTGTCCGGGTTGCGGGGAAAGACGCGGAACTTGGAGGGCAGCACGATGCCCTCGACCGTGACGGGATCGAGGAGATAGCGGGCCGCCGCGTTGTTACCCTGGATCTCGACCTCATAGTCATGACGCCGGATCAAGCCGTCCGGACCAATGTAGAAGGTCTGCTCCCTGCTGTGGGTGGCAATGGCCGCGGGAAAGGTCACCCGCAGTCGGCGCCACGTCTCGCCTTGCTCCGACCAGGGCGCGATCTCCTCCGTCACGATGCCAGGCTGTGCCAAGATGAAGGGTGACGTCAGGTAGGTCCACATCGTGTAGCCCGCGAAATAGGCGAGTTGCGGGTCGCTCCAATGCGTCTCCATGGCGAAGCCCGCGAAAGTCGCGCGCGGCCGCGGGAGCTTCTCGATGAAATCGCCATCCGGTGTCTCGATCGTCACCTCGTCGGGGTGAACCGGGAGCGATTCCGGGTCGGGTGGAAAGGCCAGTGCGAGACCTCCTCCGTTCGGAGGTTCACCCGCAGATTGGCTTGGGTAAGCGTATCGGGCTTGCCCTTGAGATTCCAGAGAATGCCGAACTGGTGGAGCCTGGCCGTCAGAAAGGAGAACTGCCGGAACCGTTCAAGGCCGCCATGGGCCTCGATCGCCATTTGCTGAAGGTCGTTCATCTGTCGTCTCCCTCAGGCGTCCAGGAAGGTTCGGCAGTGGGCGACGAAAGTCTCCGGGTATTGGAAGAGCGCGCCGTGGCCGGAATCCGGATAGAGGATTAGCTGCGCGTTCCGCATCGCCTTGAACATGGTGTAGGCGTTGATGCTGGGGAACATCGTGTCGTCGCTGCCATGCACGATGAGCGTGCGCTGGGTGATGGCGCGCAGCGTCTTGTCGCCTTCGTCATTGGCTGCGCACCAGCCGATGATGGCCTTGGCCTGAGGCTCGCTGACATCGTCGCCGCTATCCGGATCGCGGCCCTGAGTGCGCGCGGTGGCGCGGGCCACGAAGGCGCGGCCGGCGCGCTGGCTGTCGTCGGAAGGCGTGAAGAACAGGGGCAGGCGCACATCCGGCGCGCCTTTCGCGAAGGCGTCCTCCACCACGGCGAGCAGATGCTCCTCGCCGCCGCGCGGCGCCGCGCCGGCGATGATGATCTTGCGGATCAGCTCCGGATGCTCGACCGCGAGGACCTGGGCGAGCATGCCGCCCAGCGAGAAGCCGAGAAGATCGACCTTGGCGAGGCCGAGACCACGGATGAATGCCTCGGCATCCGCCGCCATGTGCTCCACGGTGTCGGGTGTCCGGCCGGTCGAGGTGCCGATGCCGCGGTTGTTGAATACGATGACGGGCCGTGTCTCGGCCAGTGCGTTCACCACCGCCGGGTCCCAGGCGTCCATGGTCCCGGTGAAATGTTGCAGCAGAACGAGCGGCATTCCGGTGCTAGGGCCAAGGCGCCTGTAGGCGTAGCGGACGCCGCCGGCGTCGAGATGCTCGGTCTTTACGGTTTCGAGTGACATTGTACGCTCCTGGTTCTGAAATCCGGGAAATGGCTATCAGTGGTGTTCCAAAGCCGACAGGACGTAGATGCCATCATTCCGGCCATGGGTATGGCGAGCTACCGCTGAAACAACTATTTAGGCGGAAACGAACCTCTCGGAGAAAACATGAAGATCGGCCTCGTCCTGTGTCCCGGTTTCCAACCCGTCTGCTTCGGCGCCGTCGCGGCGTTCGACGTGGCCAATAAGCAAGCAGGCAAGAAGCTCTACGACTTGCGCGTGCTCTCGGAGGAGGGCGGACTGGTCGCCTCGTCGTCCGCCATGCAGGTCATGACGGAAGCGTTCGATGACGCGCCCTACGACACGCTGATCGCCGCCGCGGGCCTGGAGATTCCCACATCCTCGCCGGGTCTCATCCGGTTGCTTCGGGCCGCCGCGCGCGATGCCAGACGGGTCGCCGCCATCTGCCTCGGTTCGTTCATTCTGGGAGACGCCGGGCTGCTGAATGGCCGGCGTGCTACGACGCATTGGCGTTATGCCCAGACCCTGCAGGAGCGGTTTCCGAGTTGCCAGGTCGAGATGGACAAGATCTATATTGCGGACGGCCCGATCTGGACATCGGCGGGCATGACGGCGGGAACCGATCTTGTCGTCGGCCTGATCGAGCGCGACCACGGCGTCGAGGTCGCCCGCTCGGTTGCCAAAGGCATGGTGATGTACCATCGCCGTTCTGGCGGCCAGTCCCAACATTCCACGCTGCTCGACCTTGGCACCAATGAGGACAGGGTCCAGCGCGCGTTGAATTTCGCCCGCCAGAACCTGGCCCAAAGCCTCACGATCGAGGATCTTGCCGAGGCTGCCTGTCTCAGCCCGCGCCAGTTCACGCGGCTCTTCCGCGCGGAAACCGGCACGACGCCGGCGAAGGCGGTCGAGGCGCTGCGAGTCGAGGCCGCGAAGCTGATGCTGGAGCAGAGTCGGCTGCCGATCGAGGTGATCGCCCGAGAGGTGGGATTTGCCAATCGGGAACGGATGCGTCTCGCGTTTGCGAGGGTGCACGGCGAGGTTCCGAGGGCGATCCGCAATGATGCCGGACCTCTCGCTGCAATCTAGCCGGTCGCTTCGATAGAGTCATACCTCTCGCGCAGGATCACCGAACAGCCTAAAGACGTATGAGGAGCGGCCATGCTCGAAGATCGCCTTCCCGTTCTCAGCCTCGAATAGCGCGACGCGGAACGTCGCATAGAGCGCGGCCTGGCTATGACAGCCTTGCCGATCTCTCACTGAAGAGGGTTCTAGTGCCACCGGCAATCTCTAGACCCGTCCCTGGGTTGTGCTCAAGGAACCTGAAAAGCTTCGGACCGCTTTTGCCGTGTTTCCCGATGTTTGCCAGCAGCGATTGTCCGCTCCAATCGAGCAAACTGAGATGATGAGACTTCAATTTGGCAGGGTGGAGCTTGTTGGTTTCGAGATGGACTTGGTGTTCGGCGCGCGCACGCGATGCTCCCAGAAGCGGTAAAGCGTGCCTCCAGCCACGAGCGTCACGACCAGGTTGGCGAAGACGAACAGCGCCGGCGCGAGATAGCGAACGGCGCCATCATCACCGAGCAGCAGAAGGCGCATCGGCGCCGTGGCAAGCGCTGTCACGCCGAAGGTGAAAGACCAATAGGACGGCGCGAAGGGCTCGCGCAGGATCCAGGGCAGCAGCCTGAGCAAGATCAGGGCCTGCAGGACGCCATAGCCGATCATGCCGTGGGCTAGCACCCATGGAGCCTGCGGCGCGACCGCGATGAGCGAGACCGCGCCGACCACGGGTGGCGCAAGCTGTATGCCCAGGGTCGGCCGCAGTGCGTTCGCCATGCCAGGCGCCGCCAGCAACCGGTGCAGCAACACGGACTCAATCGCGAGCCAGCCGAAGAAACCTGCCCCGAAGAAGAACTGTCCGGCATCGGGAAGGCCGAGGGCAGAGACGACCGTGGCCGCGACGAAACTGCCGGCGACGGTCGGCAGATAAAGCACCGGCGTCGTATGGCCAGGATCACGCTCACCCATCCAGAGGCTGCCCGTCCGCCACACGGCGAAGCCAGCCGTGAACACGGCGCCCACGATATAAAGCCCAACAGCGACACCCTGGGAATAGGGAATGACCCCCGCGCCCACCAGCATGGTCGCAACACCCACAAGTCCGATGAAGCAGCATTGCACCGGATGCGCGGCTTCTCCCAGCGCGGCCTCGCGCGCCACAAGCCACTTCAATCCGTAAAGGATCGCCAGCGCAAGCCACACGAGCGCTGCGGCCATCATCACCAGTTCTCCAATGAGGGCGGGAAGGCCCCAGACGAGATGCGCGGCGCGCCAGGCGCCGGCGAGCCCGGCCAAGCCGAGCACCATGCCGAAGAAGGATGCGGGAACGATCGGTAAGTTGGAGGCTTTCATGGATCTTTTTTTCACAGCCGCGCGGCTCGCATGGTTCGATCAGCTCTGGCCTGATGTCGGCCAGCCCGCGAGCACGATCTTGCCCCTGGCGCGCCCGCTCTCGATCAGGGCGTGGGCCCGGAGCAGGTTCTCGGCCGAGATGGTCCCGAAGACTTCCGTCAGGGTAGTCTTCAGCGTCCCGGCATCGACCAGCCGCGATACCTCGTTGAGCAGCGCCCCTTGTTCCGCTATGTCGGCCGTGCCGAACATCGAGCGCGTGAACATGAATTCCCAGTGCGCGGATACGCTCTTCACCTTGAACGGCGACACATCGAGCACCGCCGGGTCATCGATCAGGGCAAAGCGGCCCTGCGGCGCGATGAGCTTGGCGATCTCGGCGAGATGCTGGTCCGTATTGGTGGTCGAGAACACGAAAGCCGGCTGTCCGATCCCAATCCGCTCGATCTCCGCCGAGAGTGGCTTCGAATGATCGATCACATGATGCGCGCCGAGGCCGCGGCTCCATTCCGCCGTTTCCGTTCGCGACGCCGTCGTGATCACGGTCACGTCGGTGAGTTTGCGGGCGAGCTGCGTCGTAATCGATCCGACCCCGCCGGCACCGCCGATGATGAGGAGAGCATTTGCGGCACCCCGCACGGCACTGCGGATGTCGAGCCGGTCGAACAGGGTCTCCCAGGCGGTGATGGCGGTCAGCGGCAGGGCCGCCGCCTCAGCGAAGCTGAGCGAGGCGGGCTTCCCGCCGACGATCCGCTCATCGACCAAATGGAATTCGGCATTCGTCCCGGCGCTGCCGAGTGCGCCCGCATAGAACACCGTGTCACCCGGAACGAAGAGGGTCGCGTCGGGACCGACCGCTTCCACGGTACCGGCGGCGTCCCAGCCGAGCACCTTCCAGGACCCCGGTTCCGTCGGAGGCCGCATCCTCATCTTTGTGTCGACCGGATTTACCGACACGGCTTCGATCCTTACGAGAAGATCCCGCCCTGTGGGCTCCGGCCGAGGCAGATCGATGTCGGCGAGGGATGCCGGATCGCTGACTGGGAGGGAGAAGCGGAAACCGATAGCTTTCATGATTTTGTCACCTTAAGGGAAATGGCGCTGGGGCGCTCTGGGAAGCCATGGACCGCGCCGGTTCCAGCCATGGTGGGTCGCCAGGATAGCCGATGCTCGGGGTTCGGAGCCTGCGGCTAGCTGAGACGGATGTTCGAGAGATCGATGGAGACGACGAGCGGATCGGTGCTGAAGTTGCCATCGGGTTGGCGAGCATAGATCCGGCGCTTCGTGGGGAATTTGATGCCGGATGCTTCCGTGTAGCCTTCAATGATATGAGCGCCGGGCGTGTTGCCGGAGATCTCGACGTCATAATCATGGCGCTTCAGCAGGCCGTCACCGTCGAAATAGAGTGTCTGCACCGTGCTGTGCGTCGCGATGCCGGCGGGAAACCGCACGGCGAGGCGGCGCCAGTCACCACTGTCGGCCGGCCAGGGCTCCAGCTCCTCGCTCTCAACCCCCGGCCAGGCAAGCAGGAACGGCATGTTGAGATAGGTCCACATGGCGCAGCCAGCGAAATAGGCCAGCTGGAGCTCGCTCCATGGCGTCTGCAACGAATGGCCGGAGAAGCTGGCGCGGGGCTGCCTCAACTCCTCCAGAACCACGCCGCCACCACCCTCGATCGCCACGCGATCCGGAGTGAAGCGAGAGCGTCGGTCTCCGGCGCCGAAGGGCGCATGCGACGCCCATTCCTCGTTGATGCCCACCGTGACGGTAGCGCGCGTGAGCGTGTCGGGGTGCCCCTTCAATGGCCACAGGGCACCGCCCTGGATGAGATCGGCGGAGACTTGGTTGAATTGCCGCCAGCGATCGAGGCCGCCATGAGCCTCGATTACAAAGTCCTTGAGTTGCGTCATCGATGCGCTCCTGCGAGGGCACGCGCGAGATTGCGCGTGCTTTAAGTCGCCTGAAGCTAGAACCACGACTGCAATCTGCGAACGTCGTTGATGCCTTGATTCCGGCCATGGCGTCTGGGCCCTCGAACGGGGAGCGGCGCAGCACCCCGAAGATCATTGGGGCACCTCCGGGGGGCCGCGGTCGGGCTCAGATCGTGCCCGGGCTATCGCGCGCCAGCACAATCGGTCTCAAGTTCAAATCATAGATCAAAAACTATTTCTGATACCGCCATGGAAGGTATGGATTGGAACCGCCGACAAGCGATAGGGACATTCTCAATAATCGCAGGCAGGTGACACTTCCAAGCGCAGGTCGTCGGCTTAGCGAATGACGGCACGTCGGTTAGATTTTCCTTAAGGCGACTGGCGGGGTCAAATCCTCACTTCGCTTGACAAAACAACAGTAATGGCTTGGAGGGTTGATCGGTTGAGGGTCGTCAGTTCGAATCTATTCAATGCGATGCATTGAGGTAGTTCAAATCGTGGCGGTCAATCAGGGCGCGTGTTCGCATCTCTCGGCTTTATTCTCGTCGTGTTGCTATCTTCGGCCACCTTTAAGGAGCGTTGAGGATTGGTCCTCGAGCCAGAGATAGAGCGGTCTCGAGCAGGACCTTTGCGCCTATCTCGATATGCTCTGAGGTGACGAATTCAGCTTCGTTGTGACTGATACCGTCGCGGCATGGAACAAAGATCATCGCTGTCGGTGCAACGCGGCTGACGAAAAGTGCATCGTGGAAGGCGCCGGAAACCAATTTCATGTTGGAAACGCCGAGCCTTTCGCATGCATTGTCGATCACATCGACGATTGTCATGTCGAATTGTCCGGGAGCCAAGTCGAAGCGTTTTTCGATATGCACATCGACCATATGGTGCTTGGCCGACGCGCGGCATTCAGCATCGATCTGGGCTTGTATGGAAGAAAGCGCGTCTTCTCGCGGATGACGAATGTCGACCGTGAACGTGACTTTGCTCGGGATGACGTTGACTGAACTGGGTTCGATGGTCATGCGACCAACCGTCAGCCGCGCCAGCGGATCAGCAGGCATGACGACTTGCTGCAGGTGCGCGATCGCGGTGACCGCTGCCGCCATCGGATCCCTGCGGAATTCCAGTGGTGTCGTACCGGCATGGGCTGCTTCGCCGGTGAAGGATATCTCTAGCCACTTGGTTCCCTGGACGCCGGTGACGATGCCGATCGGCACGCCCATGCGTTGAAGCACAGGGCCTTGCTCGATGTGCACTTCAACTAAGGCGGAAACGGAATGGCCAATCGGCCGCGCCACAGCTTCCGGCAGCGCATTCAATGTTGCTGCCAGTTCATCGCCAAATCTCGCTCCGTCGACGCCACGCATGTCCTGCCAACCCAGTATGTCGCCCGCGCCGACAAAGGCCATTGAACCCATGCAACCGGGAGAAAAGCGGCTGCCTTCCTCATTGGTCCACGACACCACTTCCACGGATCGCTCCGTGGCTAGCGCTGCGTCATCCAGGGCTTCCAGCACTTCAAAGGCAGACAGTGTGCCGAGCGCACCATCGAACCTGCCTCCCGTAGGCTGACTGTCGAGATGGCTGCCGATCAGCACGGGCGGAAGTGAAGGATCGCGTCCCTCGCGCCGGATGAATAGGTTGGCTACCGCATCCTGATAGATGTCAAATCCCCGTGCAGCGGCCAGTTCCGCAAGCAGCCGTCGGGCTGCGCGATCGTCCGCGCTCAGCGCCTGACGGTTCACTCCACCCGCTGCCGTCGCTCCGATGGCTGCAAAATCGGCAATGCGCTGCAGCAGGCGCGGCGCATTGATCTTCGGGCATGCATTCATCGGCGGATGCCTGCCACGAAGTTCGTCACGCGCAGCGGGTCGACCGCATTCCACCAGACGCCGTCATACTTCAGCGAGCTTGCAATGATCACGCCATCGGCTACCGACAGAATGTCGTTACCATTATCCGGCGTCACGCCGCTGCCGACGAGTGTCGGCAGGCCCGCCGCCTGCTTGATCATTCTGATGTAGTCGAGATCGGCTGCATGGCCCGTCCTTTGCCCTGTGGCGATAACCACATCTGCGTCGAAGAAAACAAGATCTTTGACCTGTTCTTCGATCGGTCGGTCCGCAACGATGGCATGCGCGCCATGTTTGACATGCGCATCGGCAAAGACGCGGATGCCATGGGCATTGAGCCTTGCGCGATAGCGCATTGCGCGGGCCGCTTCGCCCTCGATAAAGCCTTCATTGGCGACATAGGCGTTTGCCCATTGATTGACGCGAACGAAGCCCGCGCCCGCGGCACTGGCGATTGCAAGCGCCGGAATGGCGGCATTGGCAAGAACATTGATGCCGATCGGACCGCCGAGTTCACGGCGGATGCGATCGGAGATGACGGCCATGTAAGCTGAGGTTTCGGGGCCGATATCATCGGGCTTGGAAAAGGGAATGTCGCCATGGTTCTCGATGATCACGGCGTCGCAGCCGCCCGCAAGGTAGGCGCGGGCATCGTCAAGTCCGCGCTGGTAGACGGTCTCAATCTCGTCGCCCGAATAGCGCGGCGCGCCGGGAAGCGGCGCCAGATGAACGACGCCAATGATCGCCTTTTCGCGCCCGAAAAGATCGATGAGCGCGTTGCCAGCTACCTGCGCGATGGGCTTCATTGTCCCACTCATGTGTTTTCCAGTTCTGATTTCTTGATGATTTCCGAAATTTCCACCCGCGAGGGATAGGAGGCGAGCGTTCCAGGACGACCGACGGAGATGCCGGCGGCCTTGGTTGCCACTTTCGCAGCTGCAGTCAGGGTTTTTCCTTGTGCGAGCAGGCCGACGAGAACGCCCGCAAAGCAGTCACCGGCGCCGCTGGTATCAACGACTGCCCTCTTGGGCGCTGCGAGGAAAACTGGTGTTTGATCCGCCTGATCCCATATGAGGCTGCCTTGGCTTCCAAGCGTAACCACGGCGCTTCTCGCTCCGTTGCCGAAAAGCAGGTTTGCCGCTGCCGTTGGGCTTTCCACGCCCGTCAGGGCCGCGGCTTCGCCTTGATTGACGATGACGAGATCCACATTGGCAACATCCTCGACCGTCAGGTCCGACAACGGACTGGCATTGAGCACCGTCCTCAGACCTGACCTTCCGGCAAGTTCCAGACAGGTGGCGGTGATCTCCCTGGACAGGTTGCCCTGCATCATAAGGATGTCGCCCTTGCTCCAGGTCCGCGTCAGGGCCGATTGCCGGATCGGATCGAAGGCTCGCGCGCAGGCGACGGCGCTGACGATGGCGTTTTCGCCGCTTTCTTCCAACAGGATCGTCGAACGGTCGGTGGAAAGAGGCAGGCGGATCAGCCGATCGACCTCAAGGTCACCCTTCAGCATCTCGCGTACGTCATCCGCCATGTCGTCGTCGCCAAGCGCGCTCCAGAAGCACACCGCTGCCCCGCTTCGCGCCGCCGCCACCGCTTGATTGGCACCCTTGCCTCCTATGCCTTCAGCGATCGAGGTCGCGTTGAGCGTTTCCCCTGGCCGCGGCAAGCGCGGCAGGCGGAAGCTCGTATCGACGCAGACATTGCCGACGACATGGAGGCGCATGGGCGTCAGTCCTTGAACGTTGCCCAGGCCAGCATCTGCTCGAAGAGCGTCTTGTAGCCGTTCCATGCAATGAACTCCGGCGGCAGCCAGTGTGGACCGACATCCGAAGTCCAGACGAGTGTTCTGCCGGCGCCATAGGTGCCCGTTACCAAAAGTGGCTGCGAACCATATTCGCCTGAAACCGTCGCAAGCACGTCAGCTCCTTGCTTCACCTTCACCTCGTTGAAGCCGAGAAGATAGGGCCAATCTTTTCCGAGGCCCTTGAGAACCGGGTGGGTGTCATTGCCCGTCACAACGGGCGAAAACCCCTCGGGAACTTCAACGCGGTCATCGAAGGCAAGGCAGGTTACCGGCAGCACCTCCTCCACCGGCGTTTTATGATAGCGCGCGCCGCCATTGATGCCTTGGAAGCTGTAATAGCCGCCGAACATCAGCAGCGCGCCGCCATTTGTAACGTAATCGCGCAACAGCTTCAGCCGGTTCGGGGTCCTCTTGGAATGAATCCAGGTATCAGGGTGCAATAGCAGCGTGTTTGCGCCGATATCGGACAGAACGATGGCGTCATATTCCGCGAGTGCTTCGGCTGTCAGCGGAAAATCACGTTGCGCCTCATGGGCAGGCATGAAGGTGACGTCAAAGGCGCTGTCCTTCAATGCCTTCAGCAATTCGTCGGCACCGGTGTGATAGGTCACCGTCGGAAACTGATCGAAACCCTTGATATGGGTGGCGGTCGAAACCCATGATTCACCCGCCAGAAGAACCTTTTTCTTGCTCATGTCTGCTCCTTGGATGCACCCGACCTTCAGGCCGAGGCGGAAAATACCGATTGGGGATTGGTGATCAGCATTTGGTCGATCGCCTGCTGATCGACCCCGTGACGCTTCAGTCGCGGCAGGAAATGCTTGAGAATATAGCCATAGCCGAAGCCGCCATAGCGGGTCAGCATGATCTTGAGAAAGACGTCCTGAGACAGAAGCAGCCGATCGGCAAAGCCCAGCTCCACGAGCGCTCTGATCGCCCTGGCGTTCTCCTCGTCAGATGGCGATTGGGCATCCTGATCGGCGTAATAATAGTCCATGCCGATCATGTCATATTCCAGGAAAGCGCCGCGCTCTGCGAGGCTCTTTTGATAATCGAGATCATCATGGCTGGGATTCATGTGGCAGAGCACAGTGTGACGCAGATCCGCGCCTTCTTCCTCGACCACGTCCAGCACCCGATGAGCAAGCCGCTCCCATCCCGGCAAATGGATGGATAGAGGCAGGCCGGTCAACCGCGAGGCACGCGCGGATGCCCTCAGGGACTTCTGTTCCTCGGACGTAAAATCCTTGCTGACGCCGACCTCGCCGATGATGCCTGCCATGATGTCTGGCTGGGTTTCGCCGCCGCCGACGTCGTTGACGATGAAGGCGGTGACCTCGTCCAGATCCATGCCCTTCAGCCACTCCGGATGCGTATGCTCCAGGTAGAATCCGGTCCCCATGATGATCTTCAGACCGGACATGCGGGCAATGCGGGCCAATTGTTCGGCATCGCGCCCTATGCCAAAGTTGGTGGTTTCAACCACGGTATGGCCGCCAAGCTTCTGGAAGCGGGAAAGTTCGGCTAGCGCCAGATCCCGATCATCCAGCGAGACGTTGTCGCGGCTCATATAGGGGTTCATCCGCAACTCGCCGATGATCTCTATTCCAACCGGCTGTTCGGCGATCGCCTTTTCGTCGGGATGGCAAGGGCACCTCCAGGAGCTCGCTCCATCCAGGAAGATATGCTCATGCATGAGCGTCACGCCCATTTCCGTGACCGGGATGGGGCCAAGCACGGTCATTGCGCATCCGGTATGAACGCCAATGGCATGACGCGTTCTGGCCCCCTCGGCAAAGAGATGATCCATCATGCTTAGCGGCCCCTTGCTGCGCCCTTGAAAAGGCGGAAGTTCAACCAGATTGCCACGAGGATGATGACCCCGGTGACGATCGGCGTGAAGAAGGGCGACATGTGCGAGAGGATCAGGCCGTTGGCGATAACGGCAACCGTCAGTGCTCCGAGCACCGTTCCGACCACTGAACCGCGCCCGCCGAACAGGCTCGTACCGCCGAGGACAACTGCGGCAATGACATCGAGCTCGAAGCCTTGCCCGGCATTGGAAGAGCCGGAACCCAGGCGCGCGGCAAGAATGATGCCGGCGATGGAGGCTGCGACACCCGATATCACATAGACGAATAGGGTGACGCGCCGCGTGTTGACTCCGGCGCGGCGCACCGCCTCGGCATTGGCACCAATACCGGTAACGTATCGCCCGAACGGCGTTTCGTTGAAGGCGATATAGGCCGCGATGAGGGCAACGATCGCGATGATCGCGGGGGCAGGAATGCCAACGAACCAGGCTTGGCCGATTGCGGTGAACCGGCTCTGCGGATCGACAGGAATCGAGTAGCCACCGGTGATAAGCAGTGCCAGGCCCCTGATGACCGATAGTCCAGCCAGCGTGACGATGAAGGCGGGGATCCGCTCATAGGCGATGAAATATCCCTGGATTAATCCGGTCGCCGCCCCAAGAAGCATCATCAGAACGACGACAATCGGCCATGCGATTCCAGCCTGAAGGCAGGCGGCCGAAAGCGTTGCGGCAAGAGCCAATATGGATCCGACCGAAAGATCGATACCGCCTGTCGTGATGACGAAAGTCATGGCCGCCGCCACGATCAACAAGGGGGCGGATTGTCTGACCACGTTCAAGAGATTGGGAGTCGTCAGAAAAACGTTTGTAAAGAGGGAGAAGAAAATGCAGACCGCGATGAAAAACAGGGCGATCGAAACGATGCCGCCATTAGCTATCGCCTTGTCATAGAGGCGAGCCTTGCGCAAACGGGATGAGGGGGCGGTTTGGGCGTGAGAGGATGTCATGGTCATACGGAAGCGCCTCGCTCGGTATGTCGACCGGCCGAGCGTGCGGAGAACTTGCGACCGACGATCAGGTTGACGACTTCTTCTATATTCGTTTCAGCGATGAGGCGCTCAGCGACGTTCTGCCCCTCATACATGACCTGGATGCGATCGCAGACGAGGAAAAGATCCTGCAGCCGATGCGTAATCAGAATGACACTGACACCACGGGCGCTAACCGTGCGGATGAGCTCCAGCACCGCCTCGACTTCGGCAACCGCCAAGGCGGCCGTTGGCTCGTCCATGATGAGGACCGATGGATTGAATGATGCCGCACGGCCGATCGCGATGGACTGGCGTTGGCCGCCTGAGAGATTCTCGACCTTCAGATGCGTGTCCGGAATGACGATGCCGAGCCCTTCCAGCATATGGCGCGCCCGTTCATGCATGGTCTTCTTGTCGAGGATTGGGATGCCCGCAAGCTTCCATTTCGGTTCACGCCCAAGGAAGAGATTGCCCGCCACATCGACCGTGTCGCAGAGGGATAGGTCCTGATAGACCATCTCGACGTGCGCGGCGCGTGCGTCAGCGGGCGAGGCAAAGGAAACCGGTTTGCCGTCGATCTCGATCGTTCCCGAATCCGGGATCACCGCGCCTGAAAGAACCTTGCTCAAGGTCGATTTGCCGGCACCGTTGTCACCGACAAGGCCGAGGACCTCGCCCGGCTTCAAGGTCAACGATACATTGTCCAACGACTGCATCGTGCCATAGCGTTTGGAAATGCCGGTCATCCTGACGCGGTAGGTATCAGCGTTTGTCATATCAATGCTGCCTTGCGGAAATGGCCTCAGCCATGATGCCACAACGTCATGGCCGATGCGATCGGCCATGACGTGACGAGATGCGGGAGCTATTTGAACATGCCCCGGAACTTGTCGACATTCTCCTTGGTGACGATGGTCACCGGCACATTGATAATCGGATCGATCTTCTCGCCCTTTTTCACCTTGACGAGCGCTTCGACGGCCGCCTTGCCTTCGCCGGCCGGATCCTGCTGGATAACGGCTGTCACCCAACCCTGATCGATGCCTTCGACCGCCTGCTTGGTCAGATCCCAGCCGAAGACCTTGACGTTACCCGTTTTGCCCTGGCTGGTAACGGCGGCAACGGCGCCAAGGAGTGCGGGCTCACCGGTTGCATACAACGTCGTCATGTCGGGATTGGCGGTAATGAGATTTTCCGCCGCGCTGAGCGCAACATCCTGCACGTTCTGGCCGTCCACGGTATCGAGGAAGTCGACCTTCTGGCCACCAGCCTTTACCGCCGCCTCGAATCCATCGAGACGCTGATTCTGAATGAAGGAGTTCAGTGCGCCGACAACGCCGACTTTGGCGCTGCCGCCCATCTTATCCTTGACGTAGTCGGAATAGAATTTGCCGATCTCCTCGCCCGCCTTGGTATTGTCGACACCCACGAAGGCGATGTTGTCGCCGTTTGGAATCTGGGCATCGATGGCGATGACCGGGATGCCGGCCTTCTTGGCGGCGGTGATTGCCGGCTTCACGCCGTTTACGTCGATGGCGACCAAGATGATGCCGTCGACCTTCTGGGTTATGTAGTTCTCGATGGCATCATTCTGCGCGCTGGGCACGTTGTTGGCGTTGAATATGACAAGGTCGGCGCCGGCTTTCTTTGCCGCCTCCTTGGCGCCGTCATTGATCTGGTTGAAGAACAGAGCCTGCTGGTTGATCGTTACGAGAGCCAGCGTATTCGCCATCGCGGCGCCGGCACTGCAGGCAAATGCTACGGTTGCACCAATCGCGCAACCGAACAGGTATTTCTTGAGATGCATGATCGTTCCCCATGTTTTTGGATTGCATGGGGAGTATTCAAGTAACTTGAATGATTGTCAAGTGACTTGAATTGGCGACTTTGAAGATGATCTCGAGTTCGTTTTCAGAGCCAGTGGCGGTGCTAGAAGGTCGCCGGCGTATTCACCCAGAAGATGCTTGCGCGCTGCGATCCCACATTGCGATACCAATGGGGTAGTTCGGAGTTGAAGACGAAGCTGTCGCCGACGGAAAGCCGGAACGTGCGTTCACCGACCATAAGTTCGATCTCGCCGGCAAGAACGTATCCAACCTCCTCGCCGACATGCTGGATCGGCCCCGCACTTTGGCCACCGGCCTCAATGTGGTGGATGTTGCATTGAAGCAGATGACCTTGCGAATAGGGGATAATCCGTTCGAGAGAGATGCCTTCCCCTCTGCGCAATGGGTCGAGTCCAATCAAAGGCCTTGTCCCGGAACGGAAGACAATGCCTTCTTCACCGTCGGCCTCCTCGAACATCCAGCCAATATTCGTACCCAGAACACCGACAAGTCTATGCAACATTGGTAACGAGGGTGATGCCTTGCCGTTCTCAATCTTCGACAGCAGACTTTCAGAGCAATCCGCAGCCAGCGCAAGAGCCTTAAGGGTCAAGCCCCGGGTTTGCCTGGCCAGCCTCAGACGGCCTCCAAGCCGCGCCGGATTGGTCAGTATCTTTTCCTCGTTGTCTTCTCCCGATTTCCCGGGGGATCCAATCATGTTCATGGTTCTGGTATCGCTGTTGCAAAGCCAGAGCTTAACGCCAGCCCTCTGCGTCTGTCTAGGGACATGGATAGCGGTACCGTGCGTGCCCAGTTGGCGCTTTCGAGCCATGGCACCTAATTCTTCGCGGAATAACGCACGCTGAGCCCCTCGCGACCACATACGCCTTGAACGCTTAGATTTCCTTGGGAGTTGTTAAAGCAGGCGAGAAAAAATAATTCGTCGCCCTGATGCATATTACATCAGTAGAAAGTAGGGAGCGGAATTCCGCCAGCCTTCCGGTTTGCCTGAGGTTACCTAAAGGCCGGAAGCACAGTTCGGGATGGCTCCACGTGCCAGCGCCAACAGCTGTCACCCGGCAGTGCCGGGGGACAGATCCTCTGTCGTGGATGACGGTCGCGGTCCGGTCGATGTCGTCAAGACCTGATGAACGAGAGCAGGTCGGGGTTGAGGACATCCGCATGCGTGGTCAGCATGCCATGGGGATAGCCGGGGTAGGTTTTCAGCGACCCGTTCTTGAGCAGATCGACCGCACGCGGCACGGAACTTGCGAACGGGACGACCTGATCGGCCTCGCCATGCATTACCAGCACCGGCGCGGTGATCTTCTTGAGGTCTTCAGTATAATCTTCGAGCCAGGAGTCGATAGTTGCGTAGTGTGCCAAGACGCCGCCGGTCATGCCCTGACGCCACCAGTTCGCAATCACTGCCTCCGAAGGTTTGGCCCCATCCAGATTGTAGCCATAGAACGGATTCTCAGGGACGAAACGGAAGAACTCAGCTCGGTTGCCCAGCACGCCTGCACGGATCGCCTCGAACCATTCTGGCGGCTGACCGGCGGGATTGTCCTCGCTCCGATACATGTTCGGCGTCAGTGAGGCGACCAGCACCGCATTGGCGACGCGCTCCGGATGGCGAGCGACATAGCGAGCCACCTCCCCACCACCCGTCGAGTGACCGATATGGATCGCGTCGCGCAGGTCGAGGTGTTCCGTCAGGGCTGCGAGGTCGGATACCCAATGATCCATGTCGTTGCCGGTGCTGGGTTGGTCGGATCGACCGTGGCCGCGCCGGTCGTGAGCGATTACCCGATAGCCGTGGCTAAGGAAGAAGGTCATCTGGGCATCCCAGTCGTCCGCCGACAGCGGCCAGCCATGGCTGAAAACGATCGGCTGGCCTGAGCCCCAGTCCTTGTAGAAGATGTTTACGCCGTCTGCGGTGGTGATCGTAGGCATCGAGTCGCTCCTTCTCCGATTGGACACAGTTGATTGGGAAATACCTCCGTTGAGGCGCGTTTGATCATATCCCAAAATTGCGACGTCAACTAAATCCCCCCTTATATCAAAGACAAATACCTTGTATGTTCGAGCTATGCCTTAAAGGTATAGCGAGGACCGGATGGAACTGAGGCATTTGCGCTACTTCATTGCGGTTGCCGAGGAGGGAAGCCTACTGACTGCAGCCGAGCGACGGCTACATACTTCCCAACCGTCACTCAGCAGGCAAATTCGCGATCTGGAAAGCGAAATCGGCGTAGAACTGCTGGAGCGGCAGCCGCGTGGCGTGACGCTCACCGCCGCCGGTAAGGTGTTTCTGGATCACGCTCGGCTGGCACTTCTGCAAGTCGAGGCTGCGATCGAAGGCGCCCGACGGACGGCAGAGCCGAAAAGGCCCACAATCGCCATGGGGTTTCTAGTTGGGCTGGAGGTCACGTGGCTGCCTCACCTATTGCGCATGATCCGTGAGGAAGCGCCGGAGACCGAAGTCACGCTATGCAGCCTATCCTCCCCGGAGCTTGCCCTTGCGTTAATGCGCGGGAGGTTGGACCTAGCCTTCCTTCGCCCCGAGAAACAGAGTTTGGGTCTATCCTTCAAATTGCTGGCGAAGGAGCCTCTGCTCGCCGTGCTGCCGGCGAGTCACCGCTTGGCATCGCGCAAAAAGATTCGGCCGGAAGATCTCGCCCGCGAAATTTACGTCAGTTCGGCGAGAACATCTCCGGTATTGCAAGCTGCGATCGAGGACTACGCATCGAATGCGGGGATCGCGCTCAAGGCAAGATACGAAGGCGAGAATATATCGTCGGCAATGTCGCTCGTTGCGTCTACGGGCGGAGTTACTCTTGTCCCGCTCTATGCGCAAAATATGCTGGCACCAAACGTCGTTGCCAGAGCGCTGGAAGGTGTGCCTCCGACAGTTGATCTCACTCTGGGATACAACGAGGCCAATCCCTCTCCCTTGCTCCGCCGGCTTTTATCGCGTGCGGATGAGTTGGTCGAAAACGTGCAAAATCAGAGTATCATCCGATATGCGGAAGCTCTGTCGTAAAATCACTAACTTGTCCAGCCGCGTCCCTCGCCAATACGCTCTACGGCAGAAGAATCGCCCGACGCTCGCGAGCCGTGTTGACGACTCTAGACCAACAGGTCGCCGCAAAGATCGGGAAGGCGCAAACGGAAATGCTGGCTGGAACACCAGGAGTCTGGAAACTACATGCGGGCCACCTTCCGTGCGAGCGCCAGAAACCCGAACAGGTGGGGAGAGCGATTGTCGCGTCGATAGTTTAGCGAGAGTTTGGTGCCCGGATTGAATCCTTCAAAAGTCCGGTAGACGACGCCGGTCCGCTCGTTGAGGGCCACCGACTGGGGAACGATGCACACACCCACGCCGACGGAGACGAGACTGATGGCAGTCAGAAAGTCCTGGGCCATC
This sequence comes from Rhizobium sp. BK098, assembly GCF_014193155.1. Classification (NCBI taxonomy): domain Bacteria; kingdom Pseudomonadati; phylum Pseudomonadota; class Alphaproteobacteria; order Hyphomicrobiales; family Rhizobiaceae; genus Rhizobium; species Rhizobium sp. BK098. Next base: position 18,032 of record NZ_JACHYY010000023.1, read on the forward strand.
ACCTGTGAAGCTGGGATGAAGCCGTTCCGCTTGCAGACGTCGAGAACGTAGTCCGCATAGCTTGGCCTCGGCCGGCGCGGAAAAAGCACGAACGTCGTTTCTCGCAGGTCTTCCAGTTTCATTGAACCTTGAGCGTCAGCGTATATGTCTGGCAGCGCAAGGACCAGCGGCTCCTCGATCAACGTCTCGGATTTCAGCTCCGGATCCTCGATCGCGGGACGCGCGACAGCAATGTCGATCTCCCGTTGGATCAGTGCGCGCTGCAGCTCGGCATTGTTCATGGCAGAGAGAGCCAGCTCGATATCTGGATGGGCGAGTCGAAACGCCTTGATGATGTTGGGGAGGATACCGAACGTGGCAGTGCCGACGAAGGCGATCCGAAGACGGCCTGCAACCCCCTCGCCGATGCGCCTCACCTCGCGCTCCGTCTGGTCGACGCGCTCGAGTATCTCTCTTGCCCGTTCCTGAAGCAGCTCGCCGGCTTGGGTGAGCCTGATCTGGCTGCGGCTTCGATCAAACAGGGCCGCGCCGATCTCCTTTTCGAACTGAGCGATCTGGCGACTGAGCGGGGGCTGGGCAATGCCGAGCCGCGCGGATGCCCGGCCGAAATGCAGCTCTTCCGCCACCGCCAGAAAATAACTCAGCCGTTTGAAGTCCATTATCGTCCCTCAGATATGAGCCAGCTCCGCCCTGGAGTGCCTCATACGCTCCAGCGCCTCCTCAAAATAGGGTCGGAAAGCAGAAGGGTTCTCGCTCATCGGAAAATGTCCAAGATCCTTCATGATGGCAAGGGTGGCGCCGTCAATCGCTTCCGCCGTACGGCGGGCGTCCTCGGGTGTGCAGGTCAGGTCGTATTCTCCGCACATGATATGTACCTGCGTTTTTCTCGTGTCGATCATTCCCAGCCTGCCGGTGAGGCTGTCATCCTTCGTGTAGAAACTGAGATCGCCGCGGAACACACCCGGCCCCGATTGCATGAACATCCACTGGGTGTTCCAGCGTTCGACAGACGGCGCCTGGGGAGCAATATTGGCCGACACGAGGGCGGCGCCCATCTCTCCGCCGTGGGCGTCGGGACGATGGAACCAGTCGATGTCATACCAAGCGGGCTGGAAATCGGACGCCTCGATGGCGATGAACCCGGCAAAGCGATCGGGATGCAGCGCCGCCAGTTGCAGAGCGATCCGGCCTCCCATGGAGCACCCCGCGAGCAGTGGCTTCTCCAGCCCCAGCGCACTGCAAAACGAGAGCACTGTTTCAATGTAGGTTCCGGTGGTCAGCAGGTATTCCGCCGTCTCGAAGCCTTCCGGCGGGAGGGACTTGCCGTGCCAGGGCATGTCGAATGCCACGAAGCGGTGCGAACTGGTGAACGCCTCGTCGTTGAGAATGAACCGCCATTGGCGGGTATCGGCTCCGGCGGTATGCAGGCAGACAACCGGGCGGCCCTGGCCGGCTTCCTCGAAGTAAACCCGCAATGGTGTGCCATTGACGGTCAGGCGGACATACCGGCCGGTGATCGGTTCGATGGACGATGTCATGGGCGTTCCTCCCGTCGGCCCAGTGCCATGAATTCCTTGAAATAGCGCAGGTTCTTCACGAGAGTCAGAATGTCTCCGTCGATGCGGCCGTGCCCATATTTCACGAGGCCGAAGATGTCATGGTACCCAGGCTCTGGCAGCGGGTGCCAGAATTTGTCCAGCGCCTCACCTTTGACCCTGAGCGCGAAGCGCCACGGCAGTTTCTTGCTCGGACCTTCCTTGATCTCAACCACGCGGCCCTTCTCGAAGGTGAGGTAGAATTCATCCCGGTCTATTTCGAGCAGCACGGTCTCATTGAACAGGCGCCCGAGGCGCAGGAGATGAGGGGTGGCGTTGAGCCTCTCCGCCATGTCTTCGAGTTTGAACCGATGGAGTGCGTACGGCATTTCCGGTGTCATTGGCTTCCTGCCTTGCGCGCCATGAAGCGTACCTTGTCTTCGTCGAGGGTCACGCCGAGGCCGGGACCAGTCGGCACATGGATCTCGAACTCCTCGAAGACCAGCGGCTCCGCGACCAGATCGTCCACGAGAATACGGGGACCGAAGTGCTCGCTTCCCCATTCGAGCTTGGGAAGCGTCGAAAACACAGCCATGTGCGCTGCTGCGCCGATGCTGCTTTCCAGCAGGCATCCGCCGTAAAGCTCGATGCCGAATGCCTGCGCGATGCCGGCCGCTCGCTTGAGCTCAAGGAGCCCGCCGCTTTTCACCAGCTTGAGGGAATAAACACTTCCGCAGGCCTGCGAGGCGACGCTCGCCAGTTCCGTGTTGGTGAAGGCCGCCTCGTCGATGAGAAGCGGGATGCGGGTTCGGGAAGCGACGCGCGCCATGGCATCGCGTTGGGATGCCGGAACCGGTTGCTCGATCAGCGCCACGCCAAGTTCCTCGAGCGCCGGAAAGAGCCTGATGCACAGAGCTTCCGTCCACGCTTGATTGACATCGACGATCAGCCTCACGTCGTCGCCCAAGCCGCCGCGCAAGTGTTGCAGTCGCTTGACATCGGCATCCGGCGTGTTGAAGCCGAGTTTGATCTTGAAGTCCCTGTGCTGACGCAGACGCAGCTTCTCGCGTGCTTCTTCCAGTTCCTGCCCGGCATCGCCGGAGGCAAGCGCCCAGATCACGCCGATTCTGTCGCGGACCTGCCCGCCGAGCAATGCACTGGCGGGCAGGCCGAGCGTGCGTCCGACGGCATCGAACAGTGCCGACTCAACGGCCGCCTTCGCAGCGAAATTGCGCGTCGCCGCCTTTGACATGCGCACCGCATTGGCCTCGAACAGCATGGCATCCTGATCGGCGAGTGCGGGGGCGAGATAGTTTTCGATGACCGCCTGTATCGACTCCACGCTCTCCTCAGCCCAACGTGGCCCGCCGAGCGTGGATGCCTCGCCGATGCCCGTGACGCCGTTCTCAAGGCGAACCCGCACGAGGACGAATCCCTGGTGGGCAATCTCCGTATTCGAAAGCTTGTGCCGCCGAACGGTAGGAGCCTCGAGAATGGTCGCCACAATGGAGCGAACCCGCATGTCCCGGGCGTTGACCGCAGAGTGGTCCGGAATTGAGGATGGTTCAGCGCTGGCGAGGGGCATTTTCCTATTGCCTTTCGAGCTGATCCGCTGAGACATGTCTCGGCGGATCGATGCTTGAGTGCTTGTTTGGTGATTACTCGGCGGCGACAGCGATAGCGCCCGCGGCCGGCTTGAGCTTGAAATCGAATTCCATGACAAGGTCGGTATCCGCATCGGCTGCGGCCTTGTCCATCTTGCCGATGAGGCTTTCCTTGACTGCGAACACCGAGTCGTTGTCGAGATACTGGGTGTCAGCGTCATAGATCTGCGAGACGAGGCTTTGATAGCCATCCTTCTTGAGCATGAAGTGGATATGGCCTGGCCGCCACGGGTGGTGGCCCATATAGTTCAGCAGCTCTCCGGCGGCTCCATCATAGGGGATCGGATAAGGAACCGGCCGAATGCCGACGAATTCGTATTCGCCTCTTTCGTCGGTCAAGAAGCGGCCGCGAAGATTGTAGTCGGGCTGCTCAGGATCCTGCTGTTCATAGAGCCCGTTCGGAGCATCCTCCCAAACGTCGATCGTCACGCCCTCAACCGGACGCCCGGCGGTATCGCGCACGGTTCCGCGGACACGCACGGTCTCGGAGCCTTCGAAGCTCTTCTGAACAATGGAGGCGCCTTTCGGCAAAACCGGCGGGTTGTCTCGATAGAACGGCCCGAGGACAGTAGATTCGCTCTCACCATCCGTCACGGTGTGGTCGAGCATGTCGACCAGAACTTCGACGCCCAGGATGTCGGAAAGCAGAATGAACTCGTTGCGAGCATCATCAGAGATGTGTCCGGCGCGGACGAGGAATTGACAGACTTCAATCAGCTCCGCGTGGGTGATCTTCGCTTCGATGCAGAAGCCGTGGATGTGACGGATGAGGCTCTCAAGAATCCCACGGTTTCGGGCCGGGATATCCGAAGACAGCGCGGCGATTACAACATCCGAGATGTTTTGCTGGGTTACGTTTCGCATTTTCTCCTCCTTGCAAACTGTAAGTATGCGGTTCATCCTCACCACATAAACTCGGTCTCGACCTGCAGCAGGCCAGCCGTAGTCTTTCGCGTATTTTCCATGGCGCCGAATTTGCCTTTGAAGAAAAGCAGTGGTTCGTCGCCTCCGCTTCCCGCGAGCGACTGAACATGGCCCACGAAAATCGTGTGATCGCCGGCGAGGATTTCGTCGTGGACGATGGCCGAGAACGTGACGATCGCGCCGCGGATCACTGGAAGGTCATCGAGAGTGTCGAACAGATCATGCAGGTCAGCGTTTGGCTTGCCTGCGAAATGCCAGGCCACGGCGTCCATGCCGGACGCAAGAACGCTGAGGGCGAAGCGGCCCGATTTTTGGATCTTCTCCAGCATTCGAGCCTTCTCGGCGATTGAGATGGCAATCAGTGGCGGATCGAGAGAAATCGACATGAACGCGTTCGCGGTCATGCCGTGATCGTGGCCGTCGCAGTGGGTCGTGATGATGTTCACACCGGTCGCGAAGACACCACAGGCGTCGCGAAACGTGCGGGGATCAAGCAGTCGCATGGTGCCCTCCATTGTCGTTGGATCCTCGAAACGGCGGAAGCTCCGACCATCCTTCCAGTCGTTCCGCCTCCAGGAAGCGTCCTGCGGCCCTAAGGGCTCGAATCCGGGTGCTCGATACGACCTCTCCAGACTCGCAGCATACGGCCGGAAGGATGCGAGTATCGAAGTGGCTGGCGAGCAACGCTGGGTTTCCCTTCTTGCAGGAACCGAAGCGAAAATCCGAGCCGAGCCAAATGACCCGCGGCGAAATCCGACCGATTTCGCGAATGAAATCATTTGCTGTGCGGGCCCGATAGGACGCGTCGAAACGGGCGACGACGATGTGATCGGGGCGGAGGGCGCTTATCCGCTCGATTTTCTCATCGATCGAAGTGAGGGGGCGGGCACCGCACAGCAGAGCCTTGGGAGGTGGATCGAATGTGTAGACGACAGAGGGAACGCCGAGACATTGCGCATTTAGCACAGCCGACCGGATCAACGCCTGATGGCCGCCATGAACCCCGTCGAAGGCTCCGATCGTCAAGGCCGATCCGCAAAGCGTCAATTCTGCCTCATCTTGAATCTGCACATGAATGCGGGGTTGATGATCCATGGTCTCCTCCCATGTTCCCAGCCGTAGCGCCTTCGCCAGCGCCATCGATGAGTATATCTAGCGCCTGACGGCATGCTCTGCGATGCCTGAAGCGGTATCGCATGATACCTATCAATCGCTCCCTTTAAGCGCATAGTTCTCTCCCTCGGAAAGGGAAGGAGTGCCCTTTCGGATCAAAGCGCCGCACCGGCACGCAGCCCACCCGGCCAAAATGGAGGAGTGAACGACATGCACAATCTGGCTATCGCGTCCGAGGAGAACGCAAACTCGACCGACGCCTACACCGGTTCGGAGTTCCTGGAGAGCATTCAGGACGGCCGCGAGATCTACATCTATGGTGAGCGCGTCAAGAACGTCACCGAGCATCCGGCATTTCGGAATTCCGCGCGCATGGTGGCGCGCTGGTACGATCGCTTCCATGAAAAGAAGCAGGAAATCGGCGTGCTGACCGACACGGGGTCGGGCAAGTTGACGCATCCCTTCTTTCTCGGCTCCAAAACGAGCGAAGACCTCATCAAGTCACGAGACGCTATTGCCGAGCTGCAGAAGGTCTCCTACGGCTGGATGGGCCGGTCCCCGGACTACAAGGCCTCGTTCCTCGGAACGCTGGGTGCGAATTCCGACTTCTACGGCGAATACGCCCAGAATGCGCGTGCCTGGTACGCCCGTACGCAGGAACGGCTCGACTATTGGAATCACGCTATCGTCAATCCGCCGATCGACCGTGACCGCCCGATCGAGGAGGTTCGCGACGTCTTCATGCATGTAGAGAAGGAAACGGACAAGGGGCTCATCGTCTCGGGAGCCAAGGTTGTCGCGACCGGCTCGGCCCTCACGCACTACAATTTCATCGCCCACTACGGCATCCCGATCAAGGACAAGTCCTTCGCGCTGATCTTTACCGCGCCGATGGACTCGCCAGGTATCAAGCTCATTGCCCGCTCGTCATACGAGTTCAACGCGGCCGCGACCGGATCGCCGTTTGACTACCCGCTTTCGAGCCGTATGGACGAGAACGACTCCATCCTCGTCTTCGACAAAGTCCTGGTGCCCTGGGAGAACATCTTCATCTATGGAGACGTCGACAAGATCAACCAGTTCTTCCCGGCATCGGGCTTCGTCCCGCGCTTCACGCTGCATGGCCTTACGCGTCTGTCGGTGAAGCTCGACTTCATCGCAGGCCTCTTCTCTATGGCTGTCGAAGCAACGGGTTCGAAGGATTTTCGCGGCGTGCAGGCCGGCGTCGGCGAGGTCATCGCGTGGCGCAACACATTTCATGCACTGGGTGATGCGATGGTGAAGTCGCCCGTTCCGTGGCAGGGAACCGAAGGCTACAACCTGCCGAACCTCAATGCCGGTCTTGCCTATCGCGTGCTGGCGCCGATGGCGTATCCGCGCATCAAGGAGTTGATCGAGCGTCACGTCGCGAGCGGCCTCATCTATCTGCCGTCGAGTGCTGCTGATTTCGAAAGTGAGGCTATCCGCCCTTACCTCGACCGCTTCGTCCGTGGGTCGAACGGCTATGCCGCGCTCGACCGCGTCAAGCTCCTGAAGCTTCTATGGGATGCCATTGGCACGGAGTTCGGCGGTCGCCATGAGCTTTATGAGCGCAATTACGCTGGCAACTATGAAAACCTCAGGATCGAGACCTTAGGGGCGGCGACGGTAACCGGCGATCTCGAGTCCATGCAGTCCTTGGTGAAAGACTGCATGAGCGAATATGACCTGTCCGGATGGACGGGTTCTGATTTGATAAATCCGGATGACATTAGCCTGGTCGGCCGGGGTACAGTCCAGGCTGCCTAGTGGTTCCACGGCAAGCTTGGTTCGGCTTCGCCTTACCGCAGCTCCAAATACTTGTCGCATGCCTCCAACCCTTGAGAACTGGGTTGGAGGCATGGGGATTTTGAGGCCGACCAGATCAAGGAAGCGGTCGACACGGTCGGGGGCAGCCCCCTACCATCAATTCGTTCGCCGTGATCCGCTTCTCCGACGGATTTCTGGCGGCTGACCGGTTCGAGTAGAACGACCCGAGATATCAGCCACTGCAGACCTTTGCGCCCTCGACAACCAATGGCCGACTTGGGTCGCACTTTGCCGTCTACAGGGAGACTATCCAACGGCTGTTGTGTCGCGAAACCCGCCAAAAATCCCTATCGTATGAAAGTTGTCATGGTCGCTAGGTCCTGTTGACAAAGTCTGTGACTGAGGTGAACTTCTCGCAATGCAGTTTCGCAACATCATTGAGCCTCCCGTTCAGGGGCAAGCATACCG
>NZ_JACHYY010000024.1:0-22616 GCF_014193155.1 Rhizobium sp. BK098
TGGTCGCCATTGCGCTTGATCCCGTGCGCTTGCAGCGCACGGCCGTTCTGATGCAGCGTAAAGACGCATACAGAAGCGCGGCGGCGCGGGCCTTTATTGGGTTGGCTAAGGAAGTAGCGGCTGAAATGGAGGGCAGTGACAAAAATCATGGCTTGGATCTCTAAGCCATTGATGAAATTGTACTTCTGACTTGTAAGGGCTGGCACCGATAGAGGGTCGTAAGTTCGACCCCGTTCAAGGCGAGGGGGGCGTCCAGAATTGTTGGCCGCCCCAGACGCGGCATCGATCAGGCCAGAACTCGGATGACGGTTTTTCCTCCGCGCCGCTCCGTCGAGGTAAGCGCGGCAACAGCGTCGGTCAACGTTGTGATCTTGCCGACATTTGTACGCAGTCTTCCATCGCGGACCCGCTGAACGATCTCGGAAAGTTGGTTTCGATCGGCCTCTACCACGAAATCAATCGTGGATCCGTTTGCAGGCCGAACATCGGTTGGTCCGACCGCAGTCACAAGCGTTCCGCCGGTTCTGATCAGGGCAGCCGACCGCTTTTGGATCTCGCCGCCGATGACGTCGAAGACTAAGTCAACGCCGCCTATGTCCTCAAGCCTGTCATTTGCAAGATCGACGAATTCGTTCGCCCCAAAGTCGAGAACTTTCTGACGGTCGGCAGTGCGCCCGGTACCGATGACATAGGCGCCGGCTTCCTTTGCGAGCTGCGTCACGATCGCGCCGACGGCGCCGGCGGCGCCATGCGCCAGAACGGTTTGTCCCGCTTGAAGTCGGCCATGCTGGAACAGACCCTGCCATGCTGTCAGCCCGGAAATCGGCAGGCTGGCACCGACGGTGAAGTCGATGTCGCCCGGCAGCGGCGCCAGATTGCGAGCCTCCATGGCGACATATTCGGCGAGCGTGCCGTCGCGGTACCAGTCAGCCAGGCCGAATACCCGCTGGCCGATCGACAGTCCCGTGGTGCCGTAACCCAAAGCGGTGACCACGCCAGCCACCTCATGACCGAGGATTGCCGGCGTCCGATCATGCGAGGTGCGATTGGTCCAGGTGGACGGCCATTCGAGTTCGGTATTGACGAACCCCGCCGCATGAACCCTGACAACGACGTCGTTGATGGCGGCCTTAGGCTCGGGACGTTCCACCAGTTTTAAATCGACAAGCCCGGCCTCCGGGTTGGTTGCTACAATCGCTTTCATGGGACGCACTCCTTAATTTCCGTTGCGTTGAAAGATGAATTGGGGACCACGAGCCCAGATCGGCCTCATGCAGGCAGTTGCCGCTCGACTGTGGCTTGGTTGACTGGGTGCCGACGGACGAGCCGCGATGCTTGCCAATCATACGCTCGATACCGGCGGGCGCTTCATCAGCAAGAGGTCTTTGACATCCTGCAGATCGCTTCCATCCAAGATGGGAAGCGTCAGCCATTTTCCGTCGATATAGGTTTTGGCGTTGTCGTAGAGGCTGACGAGTTCAGGCCGCCAGGCATACCGTCGCTCCTCGAATTTCTCCCGCTCTGCCCGGCCCATGACCACGATGGCCGAAAGCCGTTTGAACTCCGGGACCAAGGTCACAAACGCCTTGGTTTTCTTGTACCGCAAGGTCCAGCCGCGGTTCTTGCCACCGTAAAGCCAGTCCGGGGCAAAAACGTCCGGATAGAATGCGTCGATCCAGGCCCGCAGCTCGGACCAGTGGGCGAACCCCTCCTGTCCGATCCACTCGCGGAGAGCGGCATCGAGCGGTGGTGCTGCCCGTTCAGTCATCCTGTCGCCGATCTGTGGAAGGGATAGCGTTGTTTCACGCATCTAAAAGCCTCCTATGTGACCCGCCGGGGCGGAATGGTTGAGATGTCCGGGCCGCCAGCGAGCGGGCAGGGAATGCAACTTCGGCTATCGTCTGCCGGCGTTCGCCGGCAGCACGGAGCTTGTGTGGGTGTCTCCAAGACCCGGCACGACCGCCAGGTCGAGGGCGGCGAGAAGCGCCTGCCGCGCCGCTGCCGCATGTTCCCAGTCGAGGAAAGCGGTGCCTTGCAGCGGAAAGAATTGTTGCGTCTTCAGCCCGATCGAGCTCAGCGACAGCGACAGGTAGGGTGTCAAAAAGTCCGGCTGGTTGGCGCGCTCGCCGGTGAAGAATCCACCAGACGCCACGCCAATAAGGACCGGACGGTCCCGAAGCATTCCGACTTTCCCGGCCGGCGTTGATTTCATTGTGCGGCCGACACGCAGGACCTGATCGATCCAGGCCTTGAGGACCGAGGGAATGGTCAGATTGTGCATCGGTGTTCCGATGACGACCGCATCCGCCGCTTCGACCTCCCGGATAAGCTGTTCGGAAAGATCGAGCGATCCTGTCGGCGGGGCGGCCAAGGTCGCCGGCGACGCCAATGCGGCGGCATAAAGGGCGACCGTTTGTGGTAGGGGATCGGTCCCCAGATCACGCCGGATGATGTCCGCGCCAGGCGCAACCTCAAGAAGCTTTTCGACGATCGCCGCCGAGAGCTGGCGGCTATGTGATTGCTGGCGCGGACTGCTGTCGATGTGGAGAATGTTCATGGGATTGATCCAACGGCTTCATGAGGTTGCGAGAAAGCGGAACTCAGATCGCGCCGGCCGGGGCAACGGCGGGAAAGTCCTTGTCGGGATCAAAGACATTGTTGAACAGGTTCGTCAGCGTGTACATGGCGACCAGAGCTACGATCTCGATGATGTTCGCTTCGGTGAAACCGGCATCGCGAACAGCCTTCAGATGCGCGTCACTGACTTTCCCTCGGGTCTCGATAACCTTTCGCGCGAATTGCACCGCCGCATCCCGCTTCGGGTCATTCGCGTGGCCCCTGCGAGCGAGAATGATCTCGTCGGCAGGCAGCTTGGCCATATGTTCGGCGGTGAAGCTGTGAACGGTCAGGCAATAGTTGCAGCCGTTCACTTCGGAGACAGCAAGGCCGATGCTGTCTCGTGTCCTCACGTCAAGCGTCTTGCTGAGCGAGCCAAGCAAGGCAGCCCATGCGTTGAAGGCGATCGGGCTTTGCGCAAAGGCCGCCATCATGTTTGGGGTGAAGCCGATGTTTCTTGCGAAAGCATCAAGGGTCTCTTTGGATGCAGCCGGCACCTGTTCCGGCGTCAGAACGGTCGTTCTGGTCATGGTCGTCTCCATAAATATCGATTGGATTGCGGATTATGCGAAGGACAGGACGTCGGCCACGGGCAGGCGTGGCTTCTGCGGCCAGTTGCCGGACCGCTCGGGTCCGACGGTCAAGAGCATGACCGGGATTTCATCTTCGGCGAGGCCGAATTCGCGATGCACGGCTTCCGCGTCGAAACCGATCATCGGTGTTGACCCGAGACCAAGCGAGCGCGCCGCATAGACGATTGCCGCGGTACCGAAGGTCGCGGAGCGCACCGCTTCGTCACGCTGCCGTTGGGGCTGGTTGTCATAGAGGCTGCGGGCCGGCGCTTCCCATTCCGGCACCAGGTGAGCCGGCATGATGCCGGCTTCCACGACCGGCGCCAGGCGGGCGGGCACGGTGCTGGCATCGGCGAACTGCCCCACGATGATAAAAGTTACCGCGGCATCGAGGATCGCGGGTTGCTTCCAGGCGATCGGATGGAGCCGGGCCTTGGCTTCAGGTGTGCGGACGGCGATAAATCGCCAGTTCTGCAGGTGGAACGACGTCGGCGCCGACGTGCCGATGCGCACCAGATCCCGGATCTGATCGTCGCTCAGTGTGGCGGTGGCGTCGTAATATTTGGCGGCACTGCGGCTGAGGATGGTTTCGATGACGGCATTCGTCGGCGCAGTTTCGGAGGCTGTGTTGCTGATGTAGTTCATTGGGTGGCTCCCTCATCAAGTGATTACGGAGCCGATTTTACGAGCGACAGTGATATTATCGAGACTGAATTGCCTCAATTTAGTGCTCAAAAGGATCAAGCTTTAGCCCAGCACTAACTCGCACTTTTCCCGCCGGTCTGCGCCAGCCTGCGCCATTCCCCTGGCGTCATCCCCATCTTCTCGGCAAACACGCGCCGGAATGCCGAAACGGATTGGTAGCCGACCGTTTCGGCGATCGCCTCGGTACTGACCGCCGGCTTCTTGAGCTCGTTGGCAGCCAAACTCATGCGCAGATCAGTCAATAGGTCGAGCGCCGAGCAACCGAGCTTGTCCTGGAAGTGGCGCATGAAGGTTGCGCGGGACATGCTACACAGGTCCGCCAGATCGGGCAGTTTCCAGGGCTTTGCCGGATCGGCGAGCATCGCGGTGACTGCCGGCGCCAGCCTTGGATGACCAGCAAGCGCCAACAGACCCTCGGGAGCTTTCTGCGATTCACTCGCCGCTCTGAGCACGAGGGTAAACAGAACTGAAGACAGAGCGTTCAAAACGGCGCGGCCACCCACCCGATCGCCGGCCGCCTCCATGCGCATCAACCTCACCAGACTGGCCAGTTGATCGGTGGCGGCGCCCTCTCCATCCACTTCACGACGGTCGATTGCACGCGCCACCACGTCCGTGGGCAGGTAGGTACGGATCAGCCGGTCATGGGGCGGCTCGACGAAAAATCGGCCGCACAAAAGATCGAGTTGCTCGTCGTGGCTATCATTCTCGCTCAGCATCCAGCCCGCAGTTCCCCGGTGCTGTCGCGTTTCGATGGGTGTTTCCCCGCTTCCATCGTGGAGCACGTGCGGCGCGCCGTGAGGCAGCAATATGATATCTCCCTCGCAAAGTTCTTTCGTCGATTTGGTCTCCGGGTGCTCGAAGATGGCCCGACCCTTGACGATCACGTGGTAAGGAATCTCATTCGCCGCAGCCCGCGGCCACGCAACTCGCCACGGTGCGCCATAATAACACCGGACCTCGAGTTGGCCGGTGACGCTGACGATTTGCAGGAGATGGCTCAACCAGTCGACTTCGGACATGGAATCTTCCGGGCTTTCTTGACTAGACATCCCGTGTCAAATGCCACGTTCTTCATATTTTCTCCAGCTACTACAGAAGATCCCGTGAGCGGCCCAAGCGCAGAAATCGAGAAGGTAGCGCCGGGAGGCAGGACTAGATGTCGACTTGTCAGGGCCATCCTCTATGTCCTGAAACAGCAACACTGGATGGAGAGGTGACATGCACATCGATGGCGCATGCCAATGCGGAAAGATCACGTATGACGCCGAGGTCGATCCGCAAGACGTCGCGATCTGCCATTGTACCGACTGCCAGAGATTGACCGGCACCGCTTATAGGGTGACCGTCAGCGCACAACGTAGCCGGTTCCATATCACGTCAGGTGAGCCCAAGCTTTATGTTAAGACCGCCGACAATGGTCGTCGGCGGCTGCAGTTCTTCTGTTCCGATTGCGGATCGCCCATCTATACGACGGGAGAGGATGAAGATGCCGAGCAGGTCGGAATCAGACTGGGAACTGTCAATCAGCGTCAGGAGCTGTAGCCCCGCTCGCAGAGATGGTGCTCTTCGGCGTTGGCATGGACGCAGGATTTGACTGGACTTCCAGGTCGACCGGGCGATTGAGCGTCCCAGCAGAAGACGTAATGGAACGGGTTTTCGTCTTATCCCAAAAGGAAAGCGGCGAAGGTCGTGCGCCAGCACGTCGTCCAGCGGCTCCTGGTACGATGCCTTGAAAATGGCATTACCGCGAGATCGAAGTCGAGCCACCGTCATTGCCATCAGCCGCCGAGGCATACATATTTTTGTTATCCAGATCGATTGTTAAAACGCCATAGGAGTAAGCATGGCCCGCCTTTCAAACATGGTCGCCGTCGTAACTGGCGGCGGCAGGGGAATTGGTCGAGAGATCGCGCTACAGCAGGCTAGGGAAGGGGCGAAGGTCGCCGTGTTGGCGCGAACGGCCACCGAGATTGAGGAAACAGTCTCTCTCATTGAGGAAGCGGGCGGTGAAGCGATCGCCGTTTCGACGGACCTGATTGACCTTGCCGCCGTTGAAAGTGCCTTTACTCGCGTTGCGAGCGAATTAGGCCCTGTCGACATTCTCATCAACAACCACGGCTCGTTTCAGGGCTTCGGACCTATTTGGGACTGTGATCCCCTCGTGTGGTGGCGCGATGTCGAGATCAACCTGCGAGGTACATTCAACACCTGCCGCACGGTCGCCCCCACGATGTTGGCGCGGGGCAGCGGTCGGATCGTAAACCTTGTAGGTGGCGGAACGGGCAACAGCTTTCCAAACGGCTCTGGCTACGCCTCCAGCAAGGCTGCCATCATGCGTCTCACGGAGTGTCTGAACGACACAACCATTGGCAACGACGTGCGCGCATTCGCCGTCGATCCCGGTCTTGTTCGCACGGCGATGACGGAATTGCAGCTGTCGTCGGAGGCAGGGAAAACCTACCTACCCGGGATACAGAAGCTTTTCGATGATAGCGTCAACATCGAGCCGTTGCGGGCTGCACTCTTGATTGCCGACATCGCCGCTGGACGTTTCGATATTCTTGCCGGTCGTCTGTTGCGCGGCGTCGATGATCGCGATGCGCTTGCAGAAGAAATGGATGCGATAGTCGCGGCGGACGGCAGAGCACTACGTTTTAGCTCCGTCGACCAAGCTAAGCTCTGAAGATATTCTTGGAGGTTGGAGAGCCCCGTTTGCAGAGTGCCTGAATGAACAGGCGGCGCCGCTGGAACCGCTGCAATTTCCGGCCGTAAATTCATGTCCGCGGGTTCGCACCGCCGTCCCGTCGCACATTGGCCTCGCGGTCGCCTTCGAATGGATGTTTGCGCCGGAAGTGGCTGATCGCACGGTGCAGCGCGTCCAGGAAGATTGGAATTTCCGAGGATCAATCTTTGGGCGGTGTTCGCCACCGGCAGGCTGGCAAGTGCAAAGGCACGCGTTCGCCAATTCGCGGGATCGATCATTGCTGTGCAAAGCCTATACGCCTGGTGGTTGACTTGTTCACCGCGGGCAGCCGGAACTTCTTGAATCGGCGTTCGTTTTCCACTGACCAAAATTACTAGGAGGACTGCAAATGGCAACCACTTCTCGGGCCAAGGTCGCTGGCGGACAGGATCATGAGGTCCGCTACGAGGCGAAGAAGGAAAGCGTTTCCGAGGACACGGTCAAGAAGGCCGTGAAAAGCGCTGGCAATTCTCGCAAGAAGGTCGAGCAGGAAATAGGCCGACACTGAGCCGGGAAGCTTGCGACCTATAACGTCAATGGCGTCAATGGCCGGCTTGACGTCCTCCTCCGATGGTTGGATGAGGCCGTGCCGAACGTCGTCTGCCTGCAGGAGCTGAAGGCGCCGCAGGAGAAGTTTCCGATCAAGGCGATCGAGGCAGCTGGTTGCTGATCAGTTGTCCGGGCACGGTCCTACCTCTCCAAAGGCTCGGTATGTGCAACACCAATGCTGCAACATCGGTGCTCTTACCCGCAACATCAACGGGCCGCCCCTCAAGTCGCACGAGATTGTTGCTTTGTACGTATGACCTTAAGCGCGTGCCACCCGAGATCTCCAGCAAGGGAACGCTGCAAGCAATGGGCACGACCGGAAAAGGTGAGTCACAGCCCTTCATCCAGCTCCGGTTGATAACCTTGCAAGGCCAACATTGGAGTGAGCTGAGGAGCAGGTAAATCGCCATGACAACTGAGGTTTATATAAATCCCGGCTCTCATCTCCAAAAACGCAGCCTCATCGCCCAAGTGCTCGATAAACCAGCGATGAACAAAGTTACGATCCTCGACGGGTGTGATATCTACAAGCTCTCCAGCGGGGGTCCGCAAAACGGAGTGAGCCGTGTAGCCACGACTATCAGGGCCGAAGCTTGCGTAACAAAGCCATCCTCGAACAGGAGCATAGTCAGGGTGGTGTCGAACCCAGTAGTCTACGTTTGCGTGACAATCACCGACCTTCGGTTTCCAGTCCCCGATAAAGGCATCTAGCATGAACCGGACATCAACGGATCTCCCACTTCTTGCGCATATGTCGCGCAAATATTCGTCCCGGTCCATGGCGTCACCTATGGTGTTAGCATGCCCTTTGGTCGCCGGTTCAGATACCATCAAGAGCAAAGCCATCTTTAGCTACGAACCCCTGTCGCGAGACTAGATCAAGATATCTGTTTCTGCTGCTACCGTCGTCTCAATGAGAGCCTTCGCGGCGATCACGCCGTTATAAAGATCAACCACGACGCCTGGAGCCTTCAACGTCACGACCAACGAATAGCGTGTCTTGCGATTGACGATATCCTTGGCGGCTCGATTGCGCCACCAGCCTACAACAGGCTTCACACACAACAGCTCACGGCCCAAAAGCTCGACAGCAGGCCCGGACCAGACGTCGCAATGCAAGGAGCCTGCCGAAATGCTGCCCGGCCCAAACATCCATCGGGCGTCGTCGGCATGGCTTGGCGCCCGCGCACCATCTTCGCGCTCGGCCGCATTCACCCGCTGCTTGAAGCGTTCGACAAGCTCTCCTCGCCGCTGCAGGTCGAAGCGCAGGCCGAAGGATTGGTAGCGTTGTGGATCGACATTGGCCGAGAACCCTGGATTGGGATCCACAAAGTATGACAGCGTGACCTTCAGCTCGACCACGGTGTTCTGCAGATCCTCCAGGATCGCAGCCGGAAGCGGGAGCTGGTAATAATGGCACTCGTTGAATTCGCGCTGCCCTTTCAAGCGGAACGGCTGGATATGGGCCTGTGCGATTAGCGCCAGGTGGTCCTGTGCTGAGGCGGATGCGCGGTCGAAATCAGGTACCCCATAGCCGAACCGCCTCATCAGCGGATACCGGTCCTTCTTTCCCGCAGGACTGTTCAACTGCTCAAGCATTGGTTCTGTCCATTCGGCGCTATGAATGACAAGCGCCCTAATGGTTTCCGGCCAATAATTCGAGTGCTCGGCCGTGAGCCTTGCCACCATGCGCGCGGCTTGTGCGGTCGCAGCGCTCGTCGCCTGAAACGCCGTGAGGGCATTTGCGCCGGTCGTCGGCGAAGCGGTTAGAAGTGATAGCGAATCCAGGCTGAGAACCTCTCGGCGACCCGGGCTGAGTGCGCGATTGCCGGCCTCCAGGACCACTTCCGGCTTGATCGGCGCGCGGGCGTGAGCCCAGTTGACGCTCGTGCGGCTGTAAGGGCTGAGTTCTCCGGGGCCGGCAAGGCACGACCAATCTTCGTAGCCCACGTCGGAGATCTGATTGAGATCGGTGTATCCACCGATGGTAATGGCGTTCCAAGCCTGACTCGGATCTTCGGCGGGGTAATCGTCCTGCTGGGAAATCCGAGCAAATTCGATCTCGGCTGGAACGTTGCCGGCAGAAATGACGAATAACCGCTTCGGAGCGTCGTCGTCGTCGCCATTCATCGTGCCGGCCGCGGCTTGGTCGATCGCAGCGCTCCAGGTCGATGGCCGGGCACCGGAAACATTGTCGTTCGTCACCGCCATACAGAATACCCGGCTTCTCTCGGGTGCAGCGATCTCTGCCAACGATACCGCGGTCTGGCTGATCACGCCGTAGGAGTGCGGATCATTCGGGTCCATATCGTGCGGCGGCAGGAGCTTCACCGATTCCAGTCGATGGTTCAGCCGTCGCTCGGACCGATCGGATAGTGCGGCCGTCAAATCCCCGTGCAGCGCCAGGCCCGCCATAGCCGTGCCATGGCTGTGATGATCGTCGACGCCCCAGTCACGGTCGATTGCGTGCTGGTCGGCTGCAGCCAGTGCCGGCTCGATCAGCGAGTGGCCGCGATTGACTCCCGTATCCATGACGCAGACGGCAGGAACCTCGTTTCCAGGCCAGACGATACGGCCGGCGAGATCGTCGACCCATTCGTTTTGGCTTTCCCTGGCGTCTTCAAGGAAGAACACCGGGTTGTCGCTCGCGCGTCGGAGCTCGCTAACGACCCCGGTTGCGAAGGTCATCAACTCGATCGCGGCGCGGCGCGCGAGCACGGGGATGACGACCGCTTCCGGGAAATACAGCCGGCGATCGGAAGAGGCGGCACGCAGAGAGAGCCGGCGGCAGACGTCCTCAACGGCCGCTTCATTATCGCGATGCGCCCAGATCGCCCACCACATCTGATGCTGAGGATTGTCGGGCAGGGCACTAGGGTCGTCAGTCCAGAAGACTTCCAGGCGTGCGCGCCTGATCTCCTCGATTTTCTCCACGCGGCTGGCGTTCGGGGGATTTCCCTTCGGGGAGAGGGGACCTGACAGATAATCATGGAGGATCTGCTGGATGGCTTCTCGCGCATTATCCGGAACATAGAGCGCTACCGTGCGCGCGTTATCGCGGTCCTTCGTCGCCCCCGGGCGTATGCCCTGCTTCTTCCATTCTAAAACGTCGGCACTGGTGCCGGGGCGCAACTCAACTTCGATGTATCCGCCTGCGGCAGGTTCCAGTCTAGGATCTGCGCCCCTGAGTTCGGTAATTGCGGCAAGCGCGACATCCAGTTCGTTACTGAGTTTGCGTCCATGCTCCGCACGGATGCGCGGCACACTCGAACCACCGCTACCCGTGCCGGCATAGGGGCTTGCGGTACGGAGCGCCGAAACATCAATATGGGGAAGCGTGAATCGGCCTGCCATTGGTCAGTGTACACACTTCTCATCGAGGAAAGCGTCGCGCATCTCCCGACGCTGATTAAGACGTTGCACGACGTCCTCGGTTGCAATCGTCTTCCGTTCATCAAGGATCGCGGTCTTGACCGCATCATCGGCCGCGCGGACGATTTCGGATTGGCTGAGACCATCGGCTGCCTTGACGATCTTCGTCCAGCCGAGCCTTGCCGATGTCATCGGCTTGAGGTTCTTGACGATGATTTGCTTGATCTGGTCGGCCGTTGGCGCTTCAAATTCCAGAACCAGATCGTATCGACGCAACAGCGCTCGATCGAGAAGCGAGGGGTGATTGGTCGAACAAACAATGAGGCTGTCCGTCGAATTGCCCTCTTCCATGAATTGCAGGAATGAGTTGAGGACTCGGCGCATCTCGGCGACATCGTTCGTCGACGTTCGATGCGCACCAACCGCGTCGAATTCGTCAAAGAGGTAGACGCCGCGGCGCTTTGCGGTTTCGTCGAAAACTAGCCTGAGCTTTGCTGCGGTCTCGCCCATATAGCGGGTGATGAGCCCTTCCAGCCGGATCACGTAATATGGCAGGTTGAGCTCGCCGGCCAGCGCTTCCGAGGACATCGTCTTGCCCGAACCCGGCGGCCCGACGAACAAAACCCGGCGATTAGGCGTGCGGCCATGTTCCCGCAGCCAGTCACGCTTCCTCTGCTGCCGGATCATATCTTCGAGATTGTCGAGCAATCCCGGCGCCAGAACCATGTCCTTCAGCTTGAAGCGTGGCTCGCGAAGCTCGAGAAGTCCTTCGAGATCGCCTCGAGGCGCCCCGAGCGGAATGGCAACACCTGCTCCTCGGGATTTGCGGGCACGGGCCTTATCAACCTCGGCTCGCATTTCATCAGCCGTGGTCTTATGTCCCTGACGGGCCTCGGATGCGGCAATCTGGAGAGCAATCGAGAAAAACAGGTCGTCGTCGCCCTCAGCGCGACTTCGCAACATGGCAAGGATTTGCTTGGCGTTCGACACGGTCATTCTCTCTTCGTTGAGCCATCCTAATACAAACCGGGCGGCAATATAAGGCGTGGCGGAGGTCATCCACACTGGGATGGTGCGATGAAAGCTACAATATTTCCTTACCTCGGCACGGCGCGGCTTGGTGACGCAGCGCAGGTAATCTTTCACCAACTTCGAGCCGTCCAACAAGGTTCCCGACGACCCAGCTCAGAACATATTGGGAACGTTGACCATGTTGCAAGCGAAGCTTTTTATTATTTGCAATCAGGCCATCGTTTTGACGGATGCACGGGTCGAAGGTCCGAACCCCTTTCAAGGCGTTGGACTTTGATTTTCGGAGCTCTTAAGCGGAGCTTGTTTCCGCTTATCACGGGCGGCCGCGGGGTTCATATCCGGTCAAGATTACCTGGAACTCTCAGTTCATTTCGTGGGAACTGCTTTCGGCTTCGGTTGATAAAGGCGCCGTTTGACATTCGACCGCAGGGCATTGCGGAGATCTTTGTCCGTCATCGAAAGGTCGAACCATTCCGGATCGAAATAGCCGCCGCACCAACGAATGGTTTCGGCATATTCGGGATCTTCCCGGTCGCTAATGATCTCCAGGAACCGCTCGTAACCGGACACGCCACCAACATCCTCGGGTGGTCGTGCCCTTGCGCCGGCGACGCAGCTACCGAGTTTCGGCGTCGACGCGAGCGTCAGGAACTCCTCGACTACGACGGTGTGCCGCCAGTTATCCCCGAAATCATAGTGGTAGTTGAAGACAGAACCTTGTTCGAAGTCCAGCAAGCGCACCTCGCTCTGATCGAAGACACGCGGATCGTCGTCGGTCGCATCCTCCGTCAGGATCTCGACGTCCCCATACCGCAGACCACCGATGCGGAACTCATAGAGATGATAGTTCCACCAGTTGAAAGCGGCCTGAATTCAGAGATGCAGATGCTCCAGGTTCCAATGGACGGGCAGGATCAAACGCCGCCAATGTCCGGCCGGATTTCGTCAATAGAAACTCTGATCTGCACGGCGTTTGCGGGTTTGAACATGGCACGAATGAACAGGGTGGGTGGGGATCATTGAGGTTAGCCACGAAAGATGCTCGGTTTCAAGCGACGTGAGTTAGGCTTTGGCTTCACAGCCCGTGTGTTTTTTCGGTGCGATCGTTCGAACAGGTCAATTCAAACCGTTCATCCCAAGCTGCCTGCAAACCGCTCCGGGTAGCGCTCACGCTGAAACCACTCCACAACGAAATCGATGAATGCACGTGTTTTTGCCGGAAGCAGGGTCTTGTTGGCGTAGTAGATCGATATCGGCCCGGCATCCACCCACCAGGTGGGCAACAGTCGCACGAGCTCTCCACTTTCCAGATGAGGCATGGCGTCAGGTTTCGCAAGCAGCGTAACTCCCAGCCCCAGGATCGCGGCGGCTCGCATGGCGGCTGGATCGTTGACGACAATCGTTTCCTTGAGGGAGACTGCCTGCTCATCCCCCGCAGCGTTGCGCATCTGCCTTTGCGTCACACGGCCGGTCCGCAGCGATCGCATGACAATCCCGTCCATGTCAGCAAGGTCACTCGGAGCAGCGACCCGCGAGCGGCCTTCGAGGTAGGCGGGGGAGGCGACCGCAATCAAATGGGCGGGTGCAAGCGTTCTGGCGACCACGCCCTGCGCAAGTTCGAAGCCTCCACCGATCGCAGCATCGTAGCCCTCGGCGATCAGGTCGACCTGTCTGTTCTCGAACATCCATTCAGGCCGAATGAGAGGATATTGCCGCCTGAACTCGGGTAGCATCGGCAGAATATAGCCGATACCGAAGGTCGGACCCATGCTGATCTTCAGCGTGCCGGCCGGTTGTCCGTCTGTCTGCGCAGCTTCAGCGATTGCACCCTGGAGGTTCTCAAGATGATCGCGGATCGAAATGAGGAACCGTTCGCCAGCTTCCGTCAGCGTCAGGCTACGGGTGCTGCGGTGAAACAGTCGGAGCGCCAGGTTGGATTCGAGCGCCGCGACATTGCGGCTCACTCCTGCTGGGGTCAGGCCAAGACGCCGCGCTGCAGCCGAGAAACTGCCAAGTTCGGCGCTGCGCACGAAGGATTCCAGGTTCGCCAGGCTTTCCATCTTTTTCACCTTCAACAATCACTTGAAACGGATAGCGCCTATTAGCGGCTAATCAAAACGAAATTGTTGGGCCATCTTCTCGTCATCGAAGAAACAGGAATGAAGATGATGACCCAAGTACATCAACCACTCGCCGGTAAGGTCGCGCTCGTGACAGGCGGATCACGCGGCATCGGCGCCGCCATTGTCCGGCGCCTTGCCCGTGACGGCGCCGATGTCGTATTCAGCTATGCTGCATCGACCGCGCGCGCCGATGAAATCGTCAGGGAAATCGAAGGCATCGGCCGTCGTGGGCTCGCTGTCAAGGCAGACCAGGCCATTCAGGTCGAGGTCGCGGCACTGGTGCGTGCGGCTCATGAAGCTTTTGGCAGGCTCGACATCCTGGTCAACTCTGCCGGTGTTTTCGTCACTGGCATGGTCGATGACGCGCAGGCGGATGTTGCAGCTTTCGATCGCCAGATCGACGTCAATCTGAAAGGTGTTGTTGCGGCTGTCCGGGCTGCGGTACCGCTGATGACCGATGGTGGCCGGATTGTCTCGATCGGCACCACAGGCGCCGTCCACATTCCATTCGCGGGCGCTGCGGACTACGTTGCCACCAAGGCCGCGGTCGCTGCCTATACCCGCGGATGGTCCCGCGACCTCGGGCCGCGCAACATCACAGTCAACATCATCCAGCCGGGCGCAATCAACACCGACATGAATCCGCAGGACGGCCCGTTCGCGGAAAGCCTGATCAAGCTGGCGGCGCTCGGTCGATACGGACAACCGGAAGATATTGCCGCGGCTGTCGCATTCCTCGTGGGACCGGACGCCGGATACATCACCGGCGCCACCCTCAACGTCGATGGCGGCCAGTCCGCTTAACCCGGAATCAATCCAACAGGAGAAAGACATGACGACCATTGGCATCATTGGCGCTGGGAACATCGGCGCTGCATTTGCAAGGATCCTCGCACGAAACGGGATTGCGGCAAACATCGCCAACAGTCGCGGCCCGGAGACGCTCGGGGACTTGGCACAGGAGCTTGCCCCTCACATCACAGCGGGTACCATCGAGGCTGCGGCAAAAGCCGACATCGTCCTAATCGCCGTTCCGTGGTCGAAGCTCCCTTCAGCCCTTGCCGGCTTGTCCAACTGGAATGGTCGGATCGTCATCGACGCGAACAACCCGATCGAGGCACCGCTCTTCAAGCCCGCGGACCTGAATGGAAGGCTTTCGACCGAGGTCGTTGCCGGCCTGGTGCCGGGGGCGCGGGTGGTGAAGGCGTTCAATCATCTTCTTGCTGCCCTTCTGACCAAAGATCCGCATGCCGAAGGCGGGAGCCGTGTCCTCTTCTACTCGGGAGACGACGATGGCGCGAAGGCGGAGGTCGCGGCTTTGATCGCAAAGCTCGGTTTTGCCGGCGTCGATCTTGGGCCCATCTCGATCGGCGGGCGGCTCACGCAGTTCCCTGGCGGACCATTACCTGCAAACAATTTTATCAGGTTCGCCTAAGCCCCCTCTCTGGAGACACAACCATGCCCAAAAGTCCTGTCGACATCGCCACCATTTTCTTCGGCCACTGGACCGCCAATCGCATAGAGGACGCCCTTGCAATGCTGTCGGATGACGTTCTCTACGACAACGTGCCCCTGCCCAACATCATAGGAAGAGACAACGTCCGGAAGTTTCACGAGGACTTCGGAGTGGGAACGGCGTTCAGGGTAGAGTGGACAGTGACCAACATCGCGGCGTCGGGAAACGTTGTTCTGAACGAGCGCATTGATGTGTTCATCCATGAAAGCGGCGGGACGATCACGTTGCCGGTCATGGGTACGGTCACCGTAGAGGACGGGGTGATTACGGTCTGGCGCGACTATTTCGATCTGGGCGCCTTCGAGAGGCAGGTTTCGCTTCTCAAGAGATAGTCACACTGGACTCCCCGGCGTCTCTGGAGAGCATCTCGGGTCAACGGCGAATACGGTTGCACTGTTGTCTCCCGAGGTTCTCCTCCCGTGGCCTCTTCGATCTTTTCTTGCACATAGCCCGTCACGGCGAGGTTAGGCGTAGCATGTGAGGTCAGTAATACGATTGCGGCACGCGGTACTAGCGGCACGACATAGAACTCGGCGAGCAGCTTTTGTTGGCCGTTTTTCCCATGCGCTTTGCCTGTCCGGCCGCCAGCAAGATCGCTCCGACCGAAACGCCTTCGCGTTGTTTGATTTTTCCGGACCGATCTAGTGATGGAACCGACGCAAGGAGATCGTGACGCCTTGCGAATTCCTGATTAAGCTGTCTTTAGCTATGACGAAAGCGCGCGCCGCAAGGCCAACCCCGATTTTGGTACTACTGCGTGTTCCCGGGCAGCCTCGCCGCGCGATGCGTGCGAAGTATCTCGCCGCCATGGTTGGAGACGAAGGTGCGCTGGCGTCGAACCGGCTGACATGAATGTCATTTGCGGTCTGCCTGGTCGAGACGCAGCGCGACAGGCACCACGCACAGCACCGCTATGGCGCTTACGATGAACACGGTGCCAAAACCCGCATGGCCGGCTACCAAGCCCAAGATCGGCCCCGACACGCCCAGCGCAAGATCCAGGCAAGCGGTATAGGCGCCCATGGCAATACCCCTTCCCTCTGGCGGCGCGCGCCGGACTGCCTCCACACCAAGGCTTGGAAACACCAGAGCATAACCGAAACCGGTGAGGGCCGCGCCCACTGCTGCTGGGATGACGGACAAAGACAGTCCCATCAAGGCAAGGCCGACCGCTTCGATGGTAACACAGGCCAGCGCGACCCGCGCCCCGCCGATCCGGTCGGGCAGGTGACCGAACAGCAGTCGGGCGGTGATAAGCGCAACGGCGTAGGAGCTGAAGGCGAGCCACACCGGCATCCAGCTATGCGAAGCAAACAACAGGGACGCAAAGGATAGGATGGCGCCAAAACCGATACTGCTCAGGGCGGCACCGAGACCCGGGACCCAAATCTTGCCGATAACCGCAAACATGCTGGCCTGGCTCTGCCGGTTGGGAACCAGCCCTTGCACTGGCACCACCAGCAAGAGGGCCAGAACCGGAGCAAAGACGGTCACGGCCGCAATCCCGACAAAGCCGGCGCGGTCGTAGATCGCCACACCGATCGGAGCGCTGATGGCAAAGGCCGCGAACATCGCTGTTCCCATCCAGGCGATCACCTTCCCCGCATGCTCGCCGCCCACACGGGCCAGCCCCCAGACGGTGGCACCAGTGATGACAATGCTCTCCGCCGCGCCAAGCAGCGCGCGCCCTCCAATCAAGACAGCGACCGAAAGGTCCAGATCCGAGATGGCGAGGGACAGTCCGTAAACCAGGCCGGCGGCGGATGTCGCGGCCAGTCCGACCAGCACGGCGAACTTGGCCCCATGGGTGTCACAGGTCCGGCCCGACCAGAAGCGCGAGAGTAGCGATGCTGCGAACTGGCTGCCGGTGACAAGGCCGACGACGAAGGACCCGAACCCGAGTGTGTCGTGCACGTGCAGTGGCAGCACGGGGAGGCCCAGCCCGATAACCAGGAAGGCGACCAGCACCGCTGTCATGATTGGCAGCAGCGCCGTAAGTACGGGCAGCCGGGGAGAGGTGACAGACAGCGCGGTCATGATTGCAGGTCGGAGAGTTTGTAGCTGGGCTTCTTGTAAAGCGTGTCCGCCTTGTCGGTGATATCCGGGGTGAAAACATGCCTTGCCCAATCCTTTGGCGCGACATCCTCGATGCTAACTGAAACCGCATCCGGGCCATAACAGAGCGTTTGGGTCACGGCGCGTGTAATCTCCTCGGCGAGGCCGAATTTCTTCGCCTCGGACCGGCCTGCAGCCAATTTCACGATAACATGCGGCATGATCTGGTCCTTACAATTAATGGTTTGCCGTATCCTCGACAGGCGACAGCAGGTTAAGAGCCGTACTGTTCGTTGGTGACGTGTTCCATCCAATCCACCACCTTGCCGTCTAGGTGTTCCTGGATGGCGATATGGCTCATGGCGTTCTTGGGTGCCGCGCCATGCCAGTGCTTTTCTCCGGGCTCGAACCACACCACGTCGCCAGGGCGGATCTCCTCGATCGAACCGCCTTCGCGCTGGACGAGGCCGAGACCGGCTGTGACTATCAGCGTTTGCCCGAGCGGGTGGGTATGCCAAGCGGTCCGGGCGCCAGGTTCAAAGGTTACGAGTGCCGAGGCTCCCCGGCGGGCATCGTTAGAAGCAAAAAGCGGATCAACACGAACGGTGCCTGTGAACCAGTCGGAAGGCCCCGCAGCGGAAGGCTGGGACCCGTTTCGAGTGATGTTCATGACGGTATCTTTCTGTTGCGGCCCATTGCTGAGCCAGATTTGATCTTACGAGGAAATCTATCTCCCCCCGGGTCATTTGATTAGATGCTATAATCCAAATGAACTTATAGGCAGGGACGATAAATGGATGACGCGCTTGACGGATTGACGGAATTTTTAGCGGTCGCGCGGGAACGCAGTTTCACACGGGCGGCCGCCAAGCTGGGCATTGCCCAGCCCACGCTGAGCCAAACCATCCGTGCTCTGGAAGAGCGGCTCGGTGTGCGGTTGCTGATCCGGACCACGCGCAGCGTCTCTCCTACCGAAGCCGGCGAGCGATTGCTGCAAACCGCGGGACCGCGCCTGGATGACATTCGAGCCGAACTGGAAGCCTTGCGCGAGCAACGGGATAAGCCGACCGGCACCTTCCGCATCTCGGCCATCGACTTCACAGTGGATTACATTCTCTGGCCCCGACTGGCGCCATTCCTGGCCAGGCATCCAGATATCCGGGTAGAGATTGCAATAGATTATGCCATGACCGACATCGCCGCCGCCGGTTATGACGCTGGCGTCCGGCTGGGCGACGTCGTGGCGAAAGACATGATTGCCGTACCGCTGACCGCGCATTCCCGCTTCGCGGTGGTTGGCGCGCCGGGGTATTTCGAGCAGCGTTCGGAGCCCGCTATGCCTCAGGATCTGACCAGCCACCGCTGCATCAACCTGCGCCTGCCAACCTATGGCAATACCTATGCCTGGGAATTCGAGAAAGACGGGCAGGAGCTGCGCGTTCGCGTCGAAGGACAGGTGGTTTTCAACGGGATCTTTCAGGTGCTAAACGCGGCACTCGACGGCTTCGGACTGGCGTTTATTCCTGAAACTATAGCCGCGCCGCACATCGAAGCTGGCCGCCTGCGCCGCGTTCTCGAGGATTGGTGCCCGTACTGGGAGGGATACCACCTCTACTATCCGATCCGCCGGCAATCGTCGCCGGCGTTTGCGCTGCTTGTCGAAGCTTTGCGCCACCGGGGAAGCTAAGCCGCTCTTTCGGTTTAATGCTCTCCGCCATTCCAGCGATTCTGTCACAATCGCCACCGATCGCAAGAGCATTCGGCATGGCGGACATCTGCCGCAGCCTTATCGATGCATGCGGGCCATCATGGCATGCAAGCTTCAACAGTCCACACGATCACTTATGTTCAGGAACGATAAGTCCAATCGATCGTTGAGCGCTAATAATCTGTTTTCACGGCGCTACGTTTAAGATGGTGCCGCTCGAAGCGCCTTCTGTCCATCTGTGGAACCGGAGCTTGCCATGCAAACCCCCAAGCAACTTGAAATTTCCCGACGAGAATTACTTATCACGTCCGCTGCGACTGTGGCAGCAACCAGCGTCGCCGCACCGCTTGCGGCTGCGGCACAATCTTCGGGGAATACGATGGACCTCACCACCTCTGTGGCATTTTCGGTCAACGGCGAGCAGCAGACCTTGGTTGTCGACAATCGGACCACTTTGCTCGACGCCTTGCGCGAACACCTGCATTTGACCGGCACGAAGAAGGGCTGCGACCACGGGCAATGCGGCGCCTGCACGGTCATGGTCGATGGTCGTCGCATCAATTCCTGTCTAACGCTTGCCGTCATGCACGACGGCGACGAAATCACAACGATCGAGGGACTCGGCCAACCCGGTAATCTCCATCCAATGCAAGCCGCTTTCGTCAAACATGATGGCTTCCAATGCGGCTACTGTACCCCCGGACAGATCTGTTCGTCCGTGGCAGTGCTCGAGGAGATCAAAGCCAACATTCCGAGCCACGTCACCGAAAATCTGACCGAGCAGGCGGCCATCACATCGGCCGAAATCCGCGAGCGCATGAGCGGCAATATCTGTCGATGCGGGGCATACTCCAACATTCTCGATGCGATCAATGAAGTTGCAGGAGTCCCGGCATGAAGGCCTTTACATACGAACGTGCCTCCTCTGCGGAGGCCGCGGCCAAGGCGGCTGCAAATAACCCCGAAGCTAAATTCATCGCCGGAGGCACCAATCTCCTCGACCTGATGAAGTTGGAAATTGAGAAGCCGACGCATCTCATCGACGTTAATGGTCTCGGGCTGGACAAGATCGAGAAGACCGCGGAAGGTGGCCTTCGCATCGGCGCCCTGGTGCGTAACACCGACCTGGCTGCAGACCAAACGGTCCGTCGTGACTACGGCCTTCTCTCCCGGGCCCTTCTGGCGGGCGCTTCGGGACAGCTGCGCAACAAAGCCACGACCGCGGGCAATCTCCTGCAGCGGACGCGCTGTCCGTATTTCTACGACACTGCCCAGCCCTGCAATAAGCGCCAGCCTGGAAGCGGCTGTTCCGCCATTGGCGGCTTCAGCCGCCAGCATGCCGTGGTCGGCGTCAGCGACGCCTGCATCGCCACGCATCCGAGCGACATGGCGATCGCGATGCGTGCGCTGGACGCGGTCGTAGAGACGGTCAGGCCGGACGGCGCTCGACGCGCTATTCCGATTGCCGACTTCCACCGCCTGCCGGGCGACACGCCACACATCGAAACGGCTCTCGAGCAGGGCGAGTTTATCACCGCGGTCACGCTGCCACCTCCGGTCGGCGGCAAGCATATCTATCGCAAGGTTCGCGACCGTGCATCCTACGCGTTTGCCTTGGTATCTGTTGGCGCAGTCCTCCAGCCGGACGGAACGGGGAGGGTGGCTGTTGGCGGCGTCGCCCACAAGCCGTGGCGCGTCGAAGCGGCGGACGCAGAACTCGGTAAGGGAGCAAGAGCCGCTTCCGGGATCCTTCTCGCCGACGCCCATCCGACCGAGCAAAGCAAGTTCAAGGTCGATCTCGTCGAGCGCACGCTCGGTGCCGTGATCGCCGAAGCGAGAGGCTGATCGCCATGAAGTTCGACACACCAGCAACCACCAATCCGATCGACCAGCTCAAGGTGGTCGGCAAGCCGATCCACCGTATCGACGGCCAGCTCAAGACAACCGGCAAGGCGATGTATGCCTATGAATGGCATGATCCAAACATGCCTTATGTCTATGGCTATCCTGTGGGATCAACCATCGCCAAGGGACGCATCAAGACGATGAACGTCGATGCCGCAAAGCGTGCGCCCGGCGTTCTTGCCGTCGTCACCACGCTCGACGTCGGCAAGCGCGAGAAAGGCAAGTTCAACACCGCGAACCTGTTTGGCGGTGACGAGATCCAGCATTACCACCAGGCAATCGCGGTGGTCGTCGCAGAAACCTTCGAGCAGGCCCGTGCTGCGGCAAATCTTGTGAAGGTCGATTACGCCGAAGACAAGGGCGCCTATGACCTCGCCGAAGCTATGAAGACGGCAGTGAAGCCGAAGGACGCTGGAGGCGCTCCGCCCGATACGGCGGTCGGAGATTTCGAAGGGGCCTTCAAGTCCGCCGCAGTCACCCTGGACGAGAGCTATTCGACGCCAGATCAGTCGCATTCGATGATGGAACCGCATGCGTCAATCGCCGCGTGGAATGGAGACGAAATCACCGTCTGGACATCGAGCCAGATGATCGACTGGTGGCGGTCCGATCTTGCAACCACGCTGGGCGTCGACAAGGAGAAGATCCACCTGATGTCGCCGTTCATCGGCGGCGGCTTCGGCGGCAAGCTGTTTCTACGTGGCGATGCCGTTCTTGCCGCTTTCGGTGCCAAGGCGGCAAAGCGTCCCGTCAAGGTCGCTCTGCCTCGTCCCTTCATCCCCAATAACACGACACACCGTCCGGCGACGATTCAACGGCTCAGGATCGGTGCGGGCCGTGATGGAAAGATCACCGCCATCGCGCATGAGAGCTGGTCTGGCGACCAACCCGGCGGCCAGCTTGAAACGGCGGCGATGCAGACCCGCCTTCTCTACGCGGGCGAAAACCGCATGACCGCGATGCGACTGGCGACGCTGAACCTTCCCGAAGGCAACGCCATGCGTGCGCCCGGCGAGGCGCCGGGCCTGATGGCCCTCGAAATTGCCATGGACGAGATGGCAGAGAAGCTCGGCATCGATCCTGTGCAGTTCCGCATTCTCAACGATACTCAGGTCGATCCAGAGAAACCGGACCGTCCGTTCTCTCATCGCGACCTGGTCGGCTGCCTCAAGCTCGGCGCTGAGCGTTTCGGCTGGAACGGCCGCGGCCGTCCTGGGGCACGTCGCGAACGGAACTGGATGGTCGGCACGGGCGTCGCCGCTGCCTTCCGGAATAATCTGTTGCTTCCGTCCGGCGCACGGGCACGTCTGGACAAAGAAGGCATCGTCACCGTCGAGACCGACATGACGGACATCGGCACTGGCAGCTATACGATCATCGCTCAGACCGCAGCAGAGATGATGGGCCTGCCGATCGACAAGGTCGCTGTGCAACTTGGCGATTCCCGCTTTCCGGTCTCCGCAGGCTCTGGCGGACAGTTCGGTGCAAACTGTTCGACCTCGGGCGTCTATGCCGCCTGCGTCAAGCTGCGCGAGGCAGTCGTCGAGAGGCTCGGGCTCAACGCCAGCGACGTGGTCTTCGAAAACGGCGCCGTCCGCTCCGGGACCAGATCGGTTTCGCTTGCTGAAGCTGCCGGTCCAGACGGACTTGTCGGCGAAGACAAAATCGAATGGGAGAAGCTGTCGGATAGCCATCAGCAATCGACCTTCGGGGCTCA
>NZ_JACHYY010000025.1:0-19962 GCF_014193155.1 Rhizobium sp. BK098
ATCGATCCCGACCTTGGCGGCGCCGAGCGCCAGCGACATCGCCACATTGTCGCGCCCGTCGCCAAGGAAGGCCAAGACCATGTCCGACAGATGCTAGTTACCCAAGACCATCCCGATCAACACGATATTCACGAGATTTCAACGAAGATGCGAAAAATGGCCGGCAATCGTCACTGTTGGAAATCCCGTCGCAACACAATGATCCTGGGGTCATCGGGATCGCTATGAGCGTGAAAGGCCATGTCGCGTTCGAGCTCTATTGCTTCATGGTCGTCACGGCTTTCGATGGATTCGATGCTCTTGAAATTATGTCGTTCTGCATAGCGGCAAATATGGGCGAGCATTTCCCAACTGATGCCCTGATGTTTGTAGTCCTCACGAATGGTGAGCGCGACCTCTCCGCGTTGAGGATCCTTGCCGACCGCCAACATTGCCACTGCCAGCAACGTCTGATCAGATGAAAGGGCAAGGAAATTGACGCGCTTGGGATCGTCGGCGCTTGTCATTTCGACGAGCCTTTCATGAGAAACGGATTTCATTCCGGACAAGAAACGGAATCTGACATCAGCGGGTGTCACATGCTTGAAAAAATCGGCGACAATTGCCTCATCCTTCGGCACCGCGCGCCGAACGTGGAAGTGAAATCCGGTATGGGTGATCAGATCGGCATCCGTATCTTTGATATCCATCGTGCTTCTCCTTTAGGTTCACGGAACAATTGCTCGCCCCGGTCCCGATGCTAGGGTGATGCACTTGTTACAACAATGCGGATCGGTTGACTTTGACCCAACTCAAGGAGCACGCATTTCTGGAGCGAAGGATTCAGCTTGATCGCCAGCGGTTTGACGACAGCGCGGACGATGCTGAATCCGAGGGCGCAGCTTAAAAGAATTCCGCACTATCTGGGCGTTATCAACCGTGCGACGTCGGTTTGATTCCTGTCAAAGACCGGGTGTGCGAGCCTTCGCTGATTGAGCGGCACGGCCTTCACGATTGTCGCCGTCGAGGCTGGTTGGCCCTATGCAGCCGCGATCGATCGCTATGTGCGACAAGGCCCGCATCAGTCGATGAGTTCAACGCCGTTCGCCTGATTCCCGCTTTGGATATGGCCCAACAAGGATGTAGATACCTTTGTCAGCTTTCTGCGCAGTCATAGCGCCAGAAAATAGCCCAAAGATAAGGTCGGTTTTTTTGGCCTCGACCTCCACAACATGACGGCATCGATCGCCGCAAAGGTTTGATCGCATAGATCCCTTCGGCCGCCGCCACGCGCAGGAGCTATGCTTGCTTGTCGCAGTGGTCGCGGGAACCGGTGGGTTATGGACACTCATGCTCGACCTATTGCAGAAGGAAATCCAATACGCACAAGGATGGTGCGGAATTCTTCGACGCCATGCAGATCTCCCGTCTTGTGGTCGACGCAGAACGTTACTACCGAGCCATGTAGTACGGCGCACAGTTACGCGGAGTCTTTGGGGCGCGGATATTGATTTACCTCAATGCACCGATGCGACAGCCGAACTATCGTAAGACGGTTCGATAGGTCAGGAGCAATGCCATGCTTAGAGCAAAGCGCGATAAATTCGGGGGCGCGGCCGGTAGCGCCGTCCCCGCCTTGGGTGAAATCGGCGGGCGAGCCTTCGTTCTTCAAGCAGTGGCAACCGCTGCTCTAACGCGGCTTCTAAGACGCTGCGACGTGGATGGTCAAACCGACCTCCTAGAGGCACTCCGGCGCGCAATCGAGAGGAAAGTTCGACAGGCGAAAATGCCGGAAGCCCAGATTCCGGCTGTGTCGGAATACGCGCAAGAATTGTTTGAAGAGGCGCAGGAGCGGGCGAACAAAAGTCCAGCTGCAGAGCAATGAGATTCAAGGCAACAGTCTGTCATTGTGGAAGCCATTCGCAGTGATGGTCATTCGCAATCTCTACGCAAACTTCGACTATCGAGACGCTTAGTGTCGGACCTATCTTATCGCCTTATTGATAGAATATCCGCTGTGCCGATGAGGAATAGCTATGAACATCCAAGAGATGCCGTATCATGATTGCATTTCCCTCATAAGAAAACAATGGCTTGCGAGGCTGGCCTGCGCGAATGCGAATATCCCTTATATCGTCCCTATTCAATATGCGTGCGCTGGTGACAGGCTGTACGCTTTTACTTTGCCAGGCAAGAAGCTGGATATCATGAGAGAGAATCCGAATGTTTGTGTTCAAATTGACCAGCTTAAAAGTAAGCACTCTTGGAAAAGCGTGGTTATCGATGCGAAATTCGTCGAGCTCGATGGAGATGAGTCTCGTGAAGAAAGGCATCGCGCCTGGGGCCTGTTAGCGCAACACCTTGATTGGTGGGAGCCCGGCGCTTTGAAGCCGGCGCCCCGATTGGGCGATACCGCATCAAAGACACACACTTTCTTTGCTCTCGATATGATTGACGTCAGTGGGCGCGCCACAGCGAACTAGGAGACCAGCGGCTTATCAGGGCGAGGAGAGCAAAAGTCGGTTACGTCTCATCATAAGGATTTTCGGCATGCGAAAAATCGAAGGTAAAAATTCAAATGACAAAGGCAATGCGATGGCGCCTTCGATTGAGGAAATCGAAGCTCGGTTACTCGTTCTTGAGCTCGTAGCTTTGAGTTCCGTGACAAGATTGCTTCGCCTTCACGACGAGCGGGAAAAAGCAGGCTTAATCGCGCAGATTCTGCGCGACATCGAAATTAAAGGCCGCAGATCCGGGCTTCATTTCAGAGATATAATCGATGCGCAAAGCTATGCTGAAGATTTGCTGAGGGATGCTCAAGTTCAGGCGGACAGCCTCGATAACACTAAGCATGCATACCTCAAATCATACACGGATGAGTAAACGCTGGCGAACCGGGCGGCTCCGTCGCTTTGTGGTGGGTCCGGAACTACATAGCTGGGTCGTCCGGAAAAAGCAGAACCGTTTGCTTTTACGTACAGCAAGGAGATGAGTAGATCTCTCCAGTAATGGGTCGCCGATCGTGTATGTAATTGCGGCCATCTGCAAAGGCCGATTCCGCGTTGAACACTGATGGTTGCGAGACAGCCCACCGATTGCAAAGCTATAGCGCGCGCCAGCAACCGATGCGGAGAAGCGGCAGATTTGAAAGTCCACGTTATTGTGCTGACCGTATGTTGAGCCTCGGTGCAGGGATCTGGCCGTGTTGGCAGTCTATGGTGAAATGCACCATCGTCACGCGATTTGATCCACATCAATGAAGAACGGCTTGGAAGAGTTTTGTCTGGAGTTCCTGCGGAAATCGAGCCGGATCGGGTGATACGAAACACATGAAGCTTCTCAGCGCAATCGACCAAGAAATGAATCTGCATAGGCATCATATTCGGCAGGAAGAGTTTGCCGTCCCTCTGCACTAGCCTTTGGGATCCCCACAGCGATAGAGCAATGGCGGGGCACCTTTAAAGTTGTTCAACTCAATTACAGACCCTTGATCTACCCGCTAAATTTCTGCCAGAGCCAATCGCGGGCAGTCAATCACCCTGCTGCCAAGCAGGAGCAAATCAGGCACGTCTCCTGGGAGGTCACTTTGCAATCCCAAGGAGACGCCTCAAGCTGGGCTTTTGGTTCGTTCGAGACCGACAAGCTTGGCCAGGGCTGCAGATGCTAGGCGGACTTTCAGTGAATCGGCCCGGCTGGTGAGGATGATCGGTACACGGGCCCCGAGCACGAGGCCGGCGGCATCCGCCCCTGCCAGGTAGATTAATTGCTTGGCCAGCATGTTGCCCGTTTCGAGGTTTGGCACGACAAGGATGTCCGCTCGGCCGGCAACCGGCGAGACGATGTCCTTGATGCGGGCGGAGTCCAGGCTGATGGCGTTGTCGAAAGCGAGAGGCCCGTCGATCCTTGCGCCCGTAATTTGTCCGCGCATGGCCATGACGGTAAGGGAAGCGGCATCAAGGGTCGCCTGCATGGAAGGTTCCACTGTCTCCACTGCCGCCAGTACCGCGACAAGAGGCTCGGTGACGCCGAGGCGTTGCATAAAGTCGATCGCGTTTTGGCAGATATCACGCTTGTCGGTAAGGCTCGGCGCGATATTGATCGCCGCGTCCGTGAGGACGAAAGGTTTGGGATAGGAGGGCACATCAAGCATGTAGACATGACTGATGCGTCGCTCCGTTCTCAGTCCGGATGAAGCGGCGACGACAGCGCTCAGGAGTTCGTTGCTGTGCAAACTGCCCTTCATCAGCGCGTCGACCTCGCCTCCGGCAGCGAGTTCGACAGCGCGGGCAGCGGCGGCGTGGCTGTGCTCCGTGCGCTCGATCCGGATGCCGTCGAGCGATATGCCAGCGGTCGCCGCGGCGGCGCGCATCTTCGCTTCCGGGCCGACCAGCAACGGGGTGATGAGGCACTCGTCGCGTGCCTCGACCGCCGCTACGATCGCCTCTGGGCTACATGGGTGTACCACGGCAGTTAGCAGCGCAGGTGCGACGCGCGCCCAGGCGATAAAGTGTTCGTAGCGGTTATGCGAGATCGGCTCGGTCATGGCGGGATCAACGCTGCATCACGTAGCTGCCAGGCGCATCGCAAAGCGGAGGGTAACCCTTGATCGGCGCGCCCGTGGTGGGCGGCGTGATCGGTTCGCCACTTGCCTGCGCGGACAGCCACGCCTCCCAGGCAGGCCACCAAGATCCGTCGCGAACTGGCGCAACTGAGTACCATTCATCCGCGCCAAGGCAGGGATCGTCTGCGCTTTTCTCCAGCATTCGGAAATAGCGGCCGCGATGGCCTGGTTCGCTGACAATACCCGCGTTGTGGCCACCGCTGGTTAAAACGAAGGTTACATCGGTATCGGTGAGATAGTGGATCTTGTGGACCGAACGCCAAGGGGCGACATGATCACGTTCAGTGCCCACGGCGAAGATTGGAACACGAATGTTCTGGATGGCGGCAGGTCGGCCATCAACCATATAGCGGCCGGAAGCAAGATCGTTATGGAGAAAAAGTTTGCGCAGATAGTCGGACTGCATCTGGTAGGGCATGCGGGTGGCGTCGGCATTCCACGCCATCAAATCGTTCAGCGGCTCGCGTTCACCCATCAGATATTCGTGGACCATGCGTGACCAGATCAGGTCGTTGGACCGGAGGATCTGGAAAGCGCTAGACATTTGCGCGGCATCAAGTGTGCCATGCCGCCACATCATGGCTTCCAGAAAGGCAATCTGACTGTCGTCGATGAAAAGTTGAAGTTCACCCGGTTCGGTAAAGTCGGTCTGTGCGGCAAACAGTGTCATCGAGGCAAGACGATGATCGTCGGTCTGCGCCATCGCGGCCGCCGTTAACGTCAGTATCGTTCCGCCTAGACAGTAGCCGGCGGGGTGAATCTTACGATCCGGGACAATTGCCGTGACAGCGTCGAGTGCCGCCATTACCCCAAGCTCACGATAATCATCGAGCGAAAAATCGCGGTCCTCCGCCGTAGGATTGCGCCAGGAAATGCAAAAGACGGTGTGGCCCTGTTCCACTAGGAAACGGATCAGCGAGTTGGCCGGCGAAAGATCGAGAATGTAGTATTTCATGATCCAGGCCGGCACAATGAATATTGGCTCGGCGTGGACGATACTCGTCGTAGGGGTATATTGTATCAGTTCGATCAAATGGTTGCGGAAGACGATTTTTCCGGGTGTTACCGCGACGTTTCTCCCAACCACGAAATCTTCGGACCCGACCGGGGATTTACCCATCAGGAGACGGCTCCAATCCTCTGCCCAGTTTCGAAACCCTGACAAGAGGTTGAGACCTCCGGTCTCGATCGTGCGCTGGATTGTCTCCGGATTGGCCCACAACAAATTGGCTGGCGATACCATGTCGAGCCATTGCCGTATCGCAAACGACACGACGTCCTCATGATGCTGTGAGACGCCCGAGACATCGTGCGTTGCGTTGTGCCACCATTGCTGGGTCAAGAGGAACGCCTGCCCCCAAAAGCGATGGGGCCACCGCTGCCAGGCTTCATCCCGAAAACGCTCGTCGCCCGGGAGGGGCTCGATGCAGCAGGGTGTGCTGAGATCGAGGGCGGATTGTAGCATGAGTGTAAGGAGACGCATCGATTTTTGTTCCGCCTTTACGGCGAGTTCCGTTCGCTTGCCCGGCGCCGCGGCCAGATGCGCGCCCCAATCGGCGAAGGCGAGCCAGAAAGCAATCGGTGAAAACCCAAATGTCGCGCGGGCGATCGCCGCGCTTGTCAAAAGATCGATTGCGCGGAAGCCTTCACCCAGGAACGGATTGCTCATATCGGGTTCCAACGGGGCGAGGGGTTCAGCTTCCGCGGCTTTCATTGCGAGTGTGTCCATAGCAACATTTCCTTTCGCAGCGAGTGATCCATCTGCCCGTTCTCCCGCGATTTCGGCACGTAGCGCGTATGAGCTGTTCGAGTCCGGCTCGTTAACTCTGGGAAAACGACGACATGGTACGGTCTGGGAACATGTGCTTCCCGGGTTAGACTGTGATATATCTGCCGCCATTGATCGACAGAGTTTCACCGTTAATAAAGCCGGCCTCGTCCGACGCAAGGAAGACCATGCCGCGGGCAATTTCCTCAGGCAAAGCGAGTTGTTTGACCGAAACGGCATCAACGATCGCTTTCAGGATATCGGGCCGCACGGCCGCGACCATTGCAATCTCCGTGTAGCCCGGTGCGATGGCGTTGACCGTAATGCCACGTGAGGCGTGGTTAAAGAGGCAAAGGCGCGCCTCTGTGCGTGACCATGCTCACGGCTGTAGTTTTAAGCATTTTTGGTCTCCTCTCGCACAATGCCGGCGGTGTCCGACGCAAATCGCGCGTTAATCGCCAAGGTCTTGCTGACCTCTTTCGCATAGTCCGAAACCGCATCGCGCCAATAGTCGCCGATGACATCCAGGGTGTCATTGGTTTTTTCCGCAGCTATGACGTCATCCATCAGCTTGATGTCGCGCTGAAAACGGTGCTGAAGGAATGATAGGCCTTCGATCTGATAGCGAAGCATAGCTTTCGCTATCGTTGTCGGCATCTTCAATGCGGACTCAGTAAGGTTGTTGCCACCGCTCAAGGCCAGAAATGGCGCCATCGGAAGCTCGAAAGCTGACTGTAGAACTTGTTTCTGCATGACATGTTTTCTCCATTGAACAGATAAATGCCTACCGCGTCGAACGGGAAAACACTTTGATCAAGGTCAATAGTCCACTCAGTCGGGGGCCCGGGATTGTGGCTACCGCAGTGAATGGAAGGCCTCCTAAACGTCCCGTCGTCGGTGCCGCGCCCCGGTAAGGTGCGGATGCGCGCCATCTGCTTCGATAGGCAAGTACACAAGCTCGAAGATGATCCCTCATTCTTGCCAGTCGCGTCCAATCTTCGGGCGCCTTGAGGCAAAGGCCAGACCGCTTATTATGATAAGAACCATTCCGCCCAGCACAAAGCTGTAGGTGAAGGGAATGTTGTCACTGAATTCCAGGATCCAAGGAATTAAAAGGAGCACCATGCCTATCAAGACCTTCACCCAATCGGTCCAGGTCTCCGGATCAAGAATTCCGGATATTGAGACGATCGCAAGTGCCAGTCCGGCGGCCGATCCAGCAATCTCTATCATCGTCGACGCCGAAGTCGGAGGGAGGAAATAGGGAACGAGCCAAGGGGCTGTGAGTATATAGATACCAAGGATGAGACTTAGCCAGTTTTGCCAACGTGGTTCATTCATCGTAATCTCCATCGCTAGAGCTAAGTCATCATAAAGCATCCGCTATCGGCGTAATTTGAGTTGAATCAAATACCGGCCCGCTATGCTTTGGTTTATAGGAGATAGAATATTCTCCCCAACGAAGGTCACCCGACCGTCGAGCCCATATCGCAATAAGGGATTAGTGTCGGTCCGCCGCCACGAGACGCTCGTCCGACCGTCAGAAACAAGCACGCAGCCAAAAGGCACGATCGGCGGCCTCGGCTCTACTCTATATCTCCATCGACGGCGCAACCGGCTGTTGGACCGGTTCCGGAATTTCCGTCATTGTTGCCTCGGTTAGCAGCAGTATGCTTGCAACAGAGACCGCGTTCTCCAGTGCGACGCGGACGACTTTAGTTGGGTCGATGATGCCCTCCTGCAGGAGATCGACGTAGCGATTGCGCGCCGCATCAAAGCCGACCGCGCCCTCGCTTTCGAGCATCCTGGCAACGACGACCCCGCCGTCCACGGCCGAGTTTTCGGCGATCTGCCGCGCTGGAACTTCGAGCGAACGCTTCAGGATTTGAACGCCCGTCCGCTCATCCCCGTTGCAGAGCTCTTCTTCTTCGGTCACGGCTTTTATGCATCGCAGCAGCGCGAGGCCACCGCCTGGAACTATACCTTCCTCGACAGCAGCCTTGGTGGCATTGATCGCATCATCGAAGGCGTCCTTCTTGGATTTAACCTCCGCTTCCGAAGGGGCGCCTACACGAATGACGGCCACGCCGCCAGATAGCTTGGCAAGCCGCTCCTGCAGTTTCTCCTTGTCATAGTCGCTTGTCGTCGTTTCGATCTCTTTGCGGATCTGGTCGCTGCGCCCCTTGATGGCCTGTTGCGTGCCGCCACCGCCGATGATCGTCGTCGTATCCTTGTCGATGACGACACGCGCTGCCGTGCCGAGTTGCTCCAGGGTGACCTTGTCGAGCTTGAAGCCGAGATCTTCGGAGATGAGTTGAGCTCCGGTCAGGATCGCCAGATCCTGGAGCATCGCCTTGCGGCGATCACCGAAGCCGGGAGCCTTGACTGCGCAGTTGCGGAAGGTTCCGCGGATCTGATTGACGATCAGGGTAGCAAGTGCCTCGCCCTCTAAGTCCTCGGCTATAACGAGAAGCGGCCTGCCGGATTTGGCGATTTCCTCGAGCAAACCGACCAGATCGCCAAGAGCCGAGATCTTCCGGTCGAAAATCAGAATTCGGGCATCTTCCAGGACGGTCTCCATCTTTTCAGAATCCGTCGCGAAATAGGGTGAGATGTAGCCGCGGTCGAACTGCATTCCGTCGACGAGGTCGAGACGGGTTTCCATTGTCTTCGATTCCTCGACGGTGATTACGCCTTCCTTGCCGACCTTCGCCATCGCTTCGGCGACGAGCTTGCCAATGGCTTCGTCGTTGTGAGCGGAGATGGCTGCGACCTGCTGCATCTCCTTGTCTGTCGTTACCGGTTTGGACATATCGTGCAGCGCCTTGACGGTCCGGCTGGACGCGCGGTCGAGACCGCGTTTAAGGTCGATGGCGCTTGCGCCAGCGACCACGTTTCGATGGCCGTCTGCCAGGATTGCATGAGCAAGTACCGTCGACGTGCTCGTTCCATCTCCAACCATTTCCCCTGTTTTCTCGGCAGCAGCGCGCAGCATGCGGGCGCCGAGATCTTCCTCTGGGTCTTTCAGATCGAATTCTTTGGCGATCGTCACCCCATCGTTGCAGACGATTGGAGGCCCCCATTTCCTTTGGATCAGGACCGACTTGGAGCGTGGACCGAGCGTGATGCGGACCGCATCGGTAAGCCTGGTTGCGCCTTGAAGAACCTTGCCCCTGGCTTCCGCATGGTAAAAAACTTGCTTGTGTGCCATTTTCGTCTCCCGAAGTGATCCTGAGATCCGCCTGGTGGCCGATCAATATTCTCATTGACACAGATTGGCTCGAATGAATTTGACCGGTGTCAACGAGCGCATCGACAGAAAGGGAAAGGCAGAGAGAAGATTGATCTTCGGGCAGGCCGCTGTCGCTAACGCATGAAACCTTTTGGAAAGTTCAACCTATGCTGCGTCGCCCCAAATTCATGTTTGGGGATTTTCTCCGCCGCTGATGCCGGGCGGCGCCTGGCATTTCCTATCATGGTGACACTGTTCTGTCGGCTCCAGTCCGGGCGATGCGCTATATGCCGGTTGGTGGGAGGCGCGGTATCGACAGGACTCGTTTCGGCGATCAGCGGGTTTTGAGCTATATCGAGTATCAGTGAGCGCTTGCCTACCTTGCCTAAACGTTTGCACCGATATCGCTTATTTGAAGCAGAGCGTCTAAGCGCAGGGCCGGGCGACGAGAGCAGGATCTGCCACTTTACGGGCACCAGTCATCAATGTGAGGATGCCGCATCCGGACGAACCCTGGGTGGTGCGGCATTGCGAACGCGCTGATGACACTACCTGGGCCCCGGTATGTGGCGCAAGAATGTCGATGACTATGGCTGGCGAGACGAGCAGCCTCACTTTGGGCACTCCTCTTCCACTCGCATCGCTGGCATCTATCAAATATTTTCGCTGTGAAAATGCGGCGCTGTAGCAGAGACTATAGCGACTATATGGCAATGCCCATTGTGGTCGGTGACTGTGACAATAAAAGTCCCATTTAACGTGTCAGTTATTCTGATAGTAACCCGTGTAAGGATCGTTCGAATATCGCGATAATATTCCAACTTTGAGCATTAGTATTTTTGATTTCCTCTTCTTTTTATCAATTAATGGTAGAGGACCTACTAGTGGCTATGAAATTTTAAATCGTTTTCAGCTGTACATGTGACATTGGCGAGCGTAGGCTGTCTCGCCTTTGACAAAAGCTGCGCGGTAGGAGCGGATGCGACGCTTCATAGCTCGCCAGAACATTGAGCGATTTGAGCGGCTGCTTGATGGAGAATTAGGCAGTCGCGAACGCCGAATGTTTGAACAACTGCTGGCTGAAGCGCGCAATGAGCTGAGTTGGCTGGAGAATATCTGGTCGCGAACTTGTCCACATCTTACTGTTCCCGCTTCTATCGGGACTGAGGCTGAAACATATCTCGATCACGTTGTGATGGTCCGACACGCCAACTTCGGAAGCCTACAGGCGTTTGATGCTGCTGAGGGCAACCTCTATCTCATTGCCCATCACAACTTCGATCGCGCTTCGGTCGAACAATTTGCAAGAGTGAAGAAGCGAGACGCAGCGCCTTGCGAAGAGGCTCACAATTTACAAGCTTCGGCTTTCATTGAAGATATCGAGGAAGCCGACGTGTTTCCCACTTTGAAAAATTGGGCTCGCAGGATCGGTATTCGTGCGATCCAGACAACATCGATATTCGATCATTCGGGAAAGCTAATTGGCGCATTTTCCACGTATTACGCAAATCCTCATTCCTTTTCGGGCGAGGAAAGGGAAGCGACCTCTGTTAGTTCGCAGCAGTTCAGATCTTTGCTCATTGCTATGCAACGAACATGGCATCCTTGCTAATGGGTACAGGGCTCGTATCCAGATGCGGCCGCGCGCGCTTGGAATCAGCTGCTTATTTTATTGCTCAGTTGTAAAATATTTTGGCGGTCACTAGCGGTCGGGCGGGGCATTTGTCGCTAATACATCGAAATTGCTGGTACTTTCTTTCAATCCGCAATTTGCGGCCAAACTCGGAGCGTCATCCACTCTGCCCGAAATCTACCCCCGCGCGATCAAGTGGAAGGCCGATGAGGATACCGATAGCGAGGGCGACGCCCAGGCGCTGGAATGCCTCGATTGTAGTCATCGTAACAACCATGTTGCTGACCTCGTTTGGCAGCGCCCGCCGTTAGCACGGAGTACCGTGTCGCAGGATTGGCTGCGCCTGGAAAGAAGCAGACCAACGTTCCGGCCACATCAGGCACATGCCAAATTCTCAGATCCTCATTTCACGATGAGAAAACGCCGATGGCCGTCCCGAAAAATTCCAAGCAGCACCAAAGTTTTCTGTTTCTGAGCTAGCTCGGCAACCATCTGAGGCGTCGGGGTAGGCTGCTGATTAACACTGATGATCACATCGCCGGGTGTCAGTCCGGCTGCCGCGGCCTTGCTACCATCGTTCAAGGCCGACACCAACGCCCCTTCCACTTTGCCGTACGCATCGAAGTCCGATCCGAGCTTGTCGAGCGTACCACTCTCCAGCAGTCCCCTTCCTTCGATTTCGGCCGGAGTAGGCAACTGGTCTTCTGGAAGCGTCGCGCTAAGCGTGGCGTCGAGATCTACCTTGCCGGTCGGACGAAGCAATGACAGCTTTACCAAAGTTTTCGGGAGGTAAGACGATATCCTCGCATGCAGTTCGCCGGCATTTTTGATCGGGGAATCGTTGACGGCGATGATGACATCCCCGGGTTTAATTCCCGCGGCTGCCCCAGCTGATCCGGAAATGACATCGTTGACCAAGGCCCCGGTTGACATATTGACCCCCAGGGCTTTCTCGAAGTCGGCATTATTGTCCTGCACCAGGACGCCGAGTCGTCCGCGACGAATTTCGCCGTGAGCGATCAACTGTTGCATGATTCCTCTTGCCGTATTGCTTGGGATGGCAAAGCCGATGCCGATATTGCTACCTGAGGGAGCGATGATGGCGCTGTTGATGCCGACAAGTTCGCCATCGAGATTGACGAGGGCGCCGCCAGAGTTGCCCGGATTGAGCGAAGCATCGGTCTGAATGATGTCCTGATCGCCTTCTACTCCAAGCTCGGCTCTGCCAAGCGCACTGACGATCCCGAATGTGACGGTCTGGCCAAGGCCAAAGGGATTTCCGATGGCGGCGACATAGTCCCCGACCCGCAATTTGGCCGAATCGCCGAGATGCGCGGCGATCAGCCCCGGTGCCTTGATCTGTATGATGGCAATATCTGTCTCCCGATCGGCGCCGACCACCGTGCTGTCATAGGTGGAGCCGTCGGCAAGCATGACGTTGATATCGACCGCGTTTTCAATCACGTGGTTGTTCGTCAGAATGTATCCGTTGCCCGCATCGACGATTACGCCGGCTGCAACTGCCTGGGAAATGTGCATCACCGGTGCTGCCTCGCGGGAGGCGCTCTTCGATCGCTCTTCTTGAGGCACAATCAGCAAGCCGTCGCCGCTCGGCGTTTGTTCCGAGCGGACCGTGATGCTGACGACACTTGGCATGACCATCTGTAGCATCGGTGCCAGGGAGGGCTGCAAAGGCGTAGCTGTAGCTTGATGAGAAACGGGAAAGAACACCAATACAGGTAGAATGGCTGCGACGAGGCAGCGACTTCGGAAGTTTTGAAGATCGCTGATAAAGGCGGATAACGCCCATGCTTGTGTTGCCAGAAACCCGGACATTCCTGCCGTCCCTTCTTAAAAAATTGAAAGATGACGTCGAACAGCGAGATACGCATTGATCAGGCGCAAAGATCTTTCATTAAAAGAGCCAGCGGAACGTTCGTCTTTTTTGATCTTCCTCAATGCATTGTTTGTGTTCCGATGCGTTATTCTTGCTGTCGTCCAATAATCGTTGCCGCTAGCTGATCAGGGGGAAATGATATGTCGAGGAAAATTGTGATTGCCACAGATGGTTCGCTTTATGCGCAGAAGGCGGTCGAAATCGGCGCCGAACTTGCCAATGGGCGGGATGCAGAGGTTCATTTGGTGCATGTCATGCTGTCCGGCGAGCTCGATGCTGATCTTCAGCGCATGATCGAGGTCGAGCATCTCGATGGTTTGACGATTCAAGCGGAGCCCGAGGTTCTGTCGGTCTCAGCGCTGGGTTTTCCAATAGTTTTTCCAATGAAGGATCTTGGTGAGTCCTATCGGGCAATACAGGCTATCGGGACAGATATTCTCAAACGTGCCAAGTCTGTGGTTAGCGCGC
This sequence comes from Rhizobium sp. BK098, assembly GCF_014193155.1. NCBI lineage: Bacteria > Pseudomonadati > Pseudomonadota > Alphaproteobacteria > Hyphomicrobiales > Rhizobiaceae > Rhizobium > Rhizobium sp. BK098. Next base: position 13,599 of record NZ_JACHYY010000025.1, read on the forward strand.
ATGGTGTCGATCGTGTCTCGACCCATCTTTTGGATGGGGATCCGGTCGAGGAAATCATGACCGTGATCGATCGAGAACATCCCGATCTTGTCGTCTGTGGCGCGAGAGGCCTCTCAAGCCTGTCGCAGCTCGTTCTCGGTAGCGTATCAACCAAAATTGCCCAGCGTTGTTCCGCGACTTGCATCACCGTGCATTGATGCCGCCTATGCGGCTCCGGCGATGAGTGATCGCAAGCACCCGGCGGGGTTATGTTTGATTATTCCATGCGATCGTTAGAGATGCCCGTTTTCTATCGCCTGACAGGATTCGCCGAACATAGACAGAGCTTCCTCGAGATAATCACCTAGCAATGGGGTGCCGAGAAGATAGGCGGCCGTGTGGTTATTTTGCGCTTCCATCGCTGCGCTGCGTATGTCCGGCCAATCGGACACGGTGCCATCGCCGCGACCGAGCCAGACAAGAGCAACGAGATCGATCTTCTCGTCAACGTTGAGCGCCCAAATTGCGCTACGGAGTTCCTCTTGAACTGGATCGTCGCTTCTATCCTCCAGTACGTCGATCATGCCGTCGTCCGCGGGATTGGAGGAGGAAGCCCAGTCGCTCGGAGCATCCTTGGCGTCGAACTGGCGTGCCTTGAGGATAAAGTAGCAGACTTTTTCAGGCGTTATCGTCATCGGCCAAACCGGCCGATCATCATCAATCTTCTTCATCGCGGTTCTCCGGTTGTTGGTTAAAGCGGGACAGTCGCCGGGCAGCCGATGGAAAGCTGCCCGGCGATCGGCCTTAGTAGCCGACCAAAAGGCGGTCCTCGACGCTGCGCACACCCGGAGCCGACCATGCGGCATGTTCCGCAGCCTGTCGCTCCGACCATGTCTTCACCTTGCCTTGTAGCGTGACCTTGCCGTCGGCGACGTTGATATTGATGGCTTTCGCTTCAATCTCGGCGTCGCGTCGGAAGGCATCTTCGATGCGCTTCTTGACGTCCACCGAGCTGGCGTGTGGAGTGACTTCGATCATGTTCGATACGCCCACAACACCGGACAGATCGCGGACCGCGTCGGCGGCCGCTGTCTTTTGATATTGCCACTCAACTCGACCGTTCAGCGTAATCCAACCATTCTGAACCTTGACCTGAACCGCATCCTTCGGAACGGTGACATGCCAGCCAAGCGTGTTGACCGCGCGTTTTGCAATTTCGTCATCCGCAGTCTTGTGGGTGCCTGCCGGCCGCACTTCGATCTCCTGTGCAATAGCCTTCACACCCTTGATACGGCGTGTCGTCCGCTCGGCGGCTTCCTTCTCGGCATAGGTGGAAACATGGCCCGTAAGGGTAATCACGCCGTTCTCCGCAGCGACGCCAATATTCGCGGCATCGATGCTGGGATCGAATTCCAGTTCATCGAGAACTAGTTGACGAAGAGTGATGTTGTCCATGAGATGATCTCCTCTGTTGATATCTCAACGAGGGAACACTACGGGGCAGCGCTGCTTTGACATTGACCTAGCTCAATTATCGATTCTCGGTTCTATCCTCGAAAGGGATCGTCTTTTGTGCGGTCTCAATCCATTGCGCCAACTGCGGTGTTCGGCCCGCAACGAAGCCATCAATCTTGAGCGTCCGAGACCTTGCCTCCAGCAGCGGCGATCCGTCTGTTCGCCGCACGAAACCTCCGGCTGCTTCGACAAGAGCTATCCCGGCCGCACAATCCCATAGCATCGTCGGTGAGAGCCTGATGTAGGCGTCGGCCTCCGCCGCGGCGATCAAGGCGAATTTGAGCGAGGAGCCAACTTCGCGCACGGTGCACGGCCGCAAAGCGGCAAGTAGATCCTTCGTCTGTCGGTCAAGGTGGGAGCGGCTGACGAGGACGATCGGCTGTCTCAGCGGGACGGTTTGCTTGCCAAGATTGCGTCGCCGCCCGTCGGGAGTTTCTTCGAACGCATATCCGCTGCCATAGGAAAAGAAGAGCCGCCCGCGGGCTGGCGCATGGATCAATCCGGCCGTGGCATGGCCATTTTCGACCAATGCTATATTGACCGTAAACTCGTCCCGCCCCCGAATATATTCTTTTGTTCCATCGAGAGGATCGATCACGAAGGCAACCCCATTCAACGCCGTCGTTGCCGAGCCTTCATCCTCCTCGCTGAGGATCGGGATTGTCTTTGACAAGGCCCTGCAGGCTCCGCACAAGATGTCATGACTGGCGAGATCGGCAATTGTAACAGGGGATCCATCCGACTTGCTGCGCGGCGCAAGCTCACTTTTCTGAAGAGAGTGTACGACGGCCCCGGCCTTTCGGATGATCGGTATTAGGGCTTCGACCAGCTTCTGCCGTGAAGAGAGGTTCATTGCTCGTATCTCCGCGCGCCGCCCCTATGCCATCTGTTTAGTGTGTTTAGCGCGGCTAGCATCCCCGCATCATTGATACGTATCAATGATGCGGGGAACCAATGGAGGCATATATGTCCCATTGGAACAACGGTTAGGGCAGCCAAATGATTGCCGAAGATCAGCTCGAGGTCATTGCCTTTCTGGAGCGCACGCTATCCCGAAAGGGCGAGCCGCCGCAGATGATGGAGACGCACATTTCGCGTATATTCCTGTCGGGCGATCGCGCCTACAAGATGAAGCGGGCGGTGCTTTTGCCCTATGTAGACTTCTCCACCGTGGAAAAGAGGCAGGCTGCATGCCTGAAGGAAGTGGAACTTAACGGTCCGACGGCACCGGGAATCTATCTCGGCGTTCGTAAGATAACGCGAGCAGACGACGGAATTCTAAATTTCGACGGGGAGGGCCGTGTAATCGACGCAGTGGTCGAGATGCGACGCTTTGACCAGTCGCAGTTGCTTGATCAGGTTGCTCAGTCGGGTGGACTGACATCCGCGATGATGACGGCACTCGCTGGCGCAGTCGTGCAGTTCCATCGCCAGGCGCCGGTCATTCACGACCGCGGGGGGGCGGCCAATATGGAGGCTGTGCTCAGAGTCAATGAAGCGGGTTTCGCGACGAGCCACATTTTCACACAGCGGGAAGTTCAGGAGCTGACGGCTCTCTTCCGTCAGCGGCTTACTGCGCTTGCTATCTGCCTGGATAAACGAGCTACGGCTGGAAAGATCAGACGCTGCCACGGCGATCTGCACCTGCGCAACATATTTCTGCTTGATGGCCGCCCTTGTCTATTCGATTGCATTGAGTTCAATGACGAACTGGCAACGATCGATATTCTGTATGATCTTGCGTTCCTGCTGATGGATCTCTGGCATCGGGGATATGCCGACTTTGCCAATCTCGTCATGAATCGATACCTCGACGAAACCGGCGAAGATGACGGCTTTGTCGCGTTGCCATTTTTCATGGCGATGCGAGCCGCTGTGCGCGCGCATGTCGTTGCTACGCAGGCGGAAGAGGCAGGCGGCGGGGCGCCGATGCTTGTGTCAGAGGCGCGGTCGTACTTCGCGCTTGCTCACTCTCTGCTGCAACCACCCAAAGCGGATCTCATAGCTCTTGGAGGTTTTAGTGGGTCGGGCAAGTCCACGCTCGCCGAGGCCCTGGCACCGCGCATTGGGTTGCCGCCGGGAGCGCGCATCATCGAGAGTGATCGCATCCGCAAGTCCATGCATGGCGTTCCCCCCGAAACGCATCTGCCTCAGAATGCCTACCGTCCCGAGGTCTCCGTCAGGGTCTACCAGGAGATATCATGGCGTGCGCGGCTCATTCTTGCGCGGGATGGTGCTGTGGTCGCCGATGCCGTCTTTGATAAGGCCGGCAACCGCGAGCTAGTCGAGCGAGCGGCTGATGAGAAAGGCTGCCCTTTCTTCGGTTTCTGGCTGGAGGCGGATGCAGCCTTGCTTTGGCAGCGTGTCGCAACACGTACAGGCGGTTCTTCGGATGCGACGCTCGATGTGCTGGCAGGCCAGCTTTCGAAGGACAGAACTTCAATCGGCTGGACGAAGCTGGATGCAGCGCGTCGGCCCGGCGAGCTGGTCGAGGAAATATTACGCCAAATTGCAATCGGAGATGCAGAATTCGTTTCAATGACGGAAGGCATCTGAGCCTTGCCGCAAGCTGGTTCCGTTTCCGGTACCTCGACGTGGTTCAGCCAGAAACGTCTGCGGGGATATCCAGCAACGCCCCTTTTTAGAGTGAGGGGGCGGATTGACTTTCCCGTGACAGGTTGAAGGCCGGGAGATTGGTTTCTGGCGGCCGTCATGGAGATAACCCGTGAACGAACTAGAAATTCTGGATGCATTCTCCGACGGGCGAGGCGGCTACAAGGTGGATGTGAGCCGTGGTCGACGCATCGGCCGCGTTTCGTCAGAGTGGTTCTCGCGGCCGGCCAACGAGCGTTTTCCGTCCCCATTGGATCTCTATACCGCCGTTCGCAGCCGGACCCGGACGATGGAGAGCGCGACGATTCGCGTAGAGGCTAGCCGCAACGACGCAGAGTGCCTGGCGCTGATGCTGCCCGGCTAGGAGACACCAATCATGCTGACGCACTGGAGTTTCGGCCAACTTCACAGCTTGGTCGGAGCCCCTGCGGCCTATCTCCGTGAGCCTCCAATACGGGCTGGCCGAGGCAAAGCCAGGCAAGGAAGAGGCGGTCGCCGAATTTCTGCGTTCAGCCATCCCGCTGGTCAATGCCGAGCTCGGCACGATTTCCTGGTATGCGATACAGGAGGGCCTAAGTTCGCTTGCAATCTTTGATACGTTCGATGATGAGGACGGAAGGGATGCCCACTTAAACGGCCAAGTCTCTGCGGCCTTGATGGCAAAGGCAGAGGCAGGCGACCTGTTCGCTAAGCCGCCGCAAATACGCAAGCTGTCTATCCTGGCGAATAAGCGGCCATAAGCTTCGCGCTATCAGCGCGATCCGGTCGGGCAAAAATTGCGCGCTTTGTCTCAGCTGAAGAAGTGAGCTTGGCGTCAGAATCACTTGGTGCCCGAAACTGGCGTCGAGAGACTTCATTCCCAAAAACCTCAGTTGTCAATCACGACTGTCGTGTCCCCACCACGTTCTTCAACTGGACAATATCCCATCAGCTTCGGGCAGTGCAGCCATCTTTCCACCACCGCTCATGGCCAGCGGAACGTTTCCACGGCTGATCGCGGCGCCTTCTAGACGCCCTTGCGGTACACATTGTGGGCCAGCTGGAGCAGGGCGTCCGTCCGGACGCGCGCAAAGTTGGCGGTGGTGATTTGCGAAACTACGTTCTGCGACGGATCGCTTTATCTTTCCCGATGTGAGGACCGAGCATCGTGACTGACTGGGGAATGCCGACGGTAAAGTGCCAGCGCTAAGATACCCGCAACGATGTCGACTAATGTATCTGGCTCCGATGGACGGTCGTCGGGGTTGAATACGAGCCCGATGACAGCATCCTGGCCCACCGCCGTTATCACGGGCCAAAAGTCAAAGCGCGAGTCCAACGCCGGATAAATTCCGGCGCGCACGGCGGTTCCAGTCGTCAACGATGATCGCGCCGCCTCCAACTCGCCCTCCTGGGGCTCCACGCCGCCAACTCTATTGACGGAAACCACCTCGCCCCCCGTTACGAATATCACGGCGACGGGAACTTGGAACAGCGCTGCAAGCGCTTGGGACGTGATTGAAATGATGGCCTCCGTATTGTCGGCCGCCACGACGTCGCGGCTGTAGCCTTGCAGCACAATCGCCTGCCGTCTCAAGTGTGCCGCATCGGTCGCCCTTCGCCCGGAGGTATGGGCAACGCCACTCACGATAAGTCCGACGACAAAAAGCAGTCCGATCGCCCAGATGTTTGCAGGGTCGTCGACGGCCAGTGAATAGCGAGGCTCGGTCAGGAAGAAATTGTAGGCGAGCGCACCAAGCACGGCCGAGAAGAGTGAAGGCCCCAAGCCAAAGCCAACACCCGTGATGATCACCGGCACTACAAAAATGAGGGAGAGGTTCGGGATCGTCACCTCGCGGTCGACACCGACAGCCACAAACGTCGCGAGGGCCGTCATTGCAAACGAAGCAAGATAGCCAACGACAGCGGGAGTCTCCAATGGCGGCGAGCCCAGGAGCGGATCGGCATCCGGCTTCGGTGTGATGTCCCGTTGCAGCTTCGAATTAGCACCGGCCATGGGTTCAACTCCTGCCCAATGATTGCCGTCCCGCCGCCCGAGGAGTGCTCGTGGCCACGACAAGCGAACCGAGTATACACCAGTCCATTCGTGCGTGGGCGGCAAGAATCGCAAATTCCACGGCCTATGCCCCGGGGTGTTGACGGTTCGAAAATCTTCCTGACGAACTAGGCCCTGTTGACAAAGTATGGCAGCCATATTTTGGCTGCGGCCAAAGCGAGGAATGCCGAGAATGATTTTTGGGTCTTATCGTATCTGGTG
>NZ_JACHYY010000026.1:0-19575 GCF_014193155.1 Rhizobium sp. BK098
ATGCCCATCCTCCAATGGTGGCTTCAAACAAACTCACCTTGCCACACACTGCGATCGTCGCGGGCGTCTACATCATCAAAGCCATGGCCAGCCGGTCTATAAAGGCGGTCTCCGGCTCGTCCCGCCGCATCGTCAATGCGTCGACGGCCGACAGCACCGAGGATGAAAAACCTTCCTTTCTCAACCTCTCGATGCTCCAGCCGGCACCTTTCTCGACGACGTCATGGAGATAAGCGACGACCTTGCCGTCTTCATCTGAAATGAGCCTCTCGACCCGTTCGCAGTGCTCGAAATAAGGGCTGCCCGTTTTGTCGGTCTGGCCTTCATGTGCGGCAACCGCAATGCGTATGGCCCTATCAAGCGGTTTCACGATTTCTCCCATCGCGTTGAAAACGCGCCGATAATGCCAGGATCGCTTTCATTTTGGCCGTCAATGCACAGCACCTTCCCGCTAATGCCCGCCTTTTCGCTTGGGGTCGTGGCTGTGATGGCGATCGGGTTCGCCGCCACCGCCGGAAACCTTGCTGCGGTCGCGCTGATCGGGGTCGGCGGCTGGCTTGGGAATGTTCAGAGACACCTTGGCATTTTCGTGGGACGCGCCCGGGCCGCCTTGGCGAATGCTGGCGGGAGTCTTGGTCGACGTGGACATTGGCTCCTCCTTATCGATCCTGTTGATGACCTTGATGGCTGGTGTTGATCCTGCTGTTGCCTTGCTGGCCCATTTTATCGGGATCGCGTGCGACATCAGGTTTGTGCGGATCGGCAACGGCGGGCCTGGAATGGTCTCCAACACCCTTATAGCTTCGATTGTCTGCGGGAACTGGTGGCAATTTGCTGTTCATGGCTTGCTCCTGTCATTGGCCGCTAGTCGACACAACGCCCGTAGCCGGCAAAGCGGGTTCGCCTGGATGAAACTCGAAGGCAAAATAGACTGCGATGCAGCAAGCAATAATGAAGATTGCCGCTACGAAAATCATCATGCGGTGACGTGCTTGCGGGTTGCGTTCCATTTTGCCGTCTTGCGAGCATTGCGATCGCGCCAAATGGCGCGACGTCCCGGACTGAAATGCCGGATAAATATTCAAACCGTTTGCCATTCCGAATGTTCCGAAACGAGGGCGACCGCCGTCTATATTCGGTCAGCCGCTATAGGATCGGCTTGCCGCCCGTGACCGCGATGGTGGCGCCGGAAACATAGCTGGAGAGCGGATCGGCGAGCATGACATAGGTGGTTGCAAGCTCGACCGGCTGACCGGGACGCTTCATGGGCACTTGCTTACCGAAATTCTCGACGGCCTCCGCCGGCATCGTGGATGGGATCAACGGCGTCCAGATCGGTCCGGGAGCAACGGCATTGGCACGGATTCCCTTGTCGGCGAGCAGCTGCGCCAGGCCGGCCGTGAAGTTCTGAATAGCGCCTTTCGTCGTTGCATAGGCAAGAAGGGTCGGGTTCGGAGTATCGGAATTGATCGAAGCCGTATTGATGATGGCACTCCCCGGCTTCATGTGAGGGACCGCCGCCTTAGTCAGATAGAACATGGCATGGATGTTGACCTTGAATGTCGTCTCCCATTCCTGATCGGTGATATCGCCAATCTCATGAAAACTCGCCTGGTGCGCAGCATTGTTGACGAGGATGTCGATTCCGCCAAGCTCCGCCACCGCTTTTTCGACGATCATCCGGCAATGCTGCGAATCCTGAATATCTCCGGGGACGAGGACCGCCTTTCGCCCAGCGTCTTCTATCCAGCGTTTGGTTTCCTGGGCATCCACTTCTTCCTTCAAAAAGGAAACCAAGACGTCGGCGCCCTCCCGCGCAAACGCGATGGCGACGGCGCGGCCGATACCGCTGTCACCGCCCGTGATAATCGCCTTTTTGCCCGCAAGCTTGCCGGATCCGCGATAGCTCTCCTCGCCATGATCCGGCACGGGCCGCATGGCGGCTGTATAGCCCGGCATCGCCTGTTGCTGCGCTGGAAATGGAGGCTTCGGATGCATAACCATGACGTTCTCCTGTCCTGATGAGATATTCATCTCGAACTATCTTTGGAGACTATGGTTCCCTGAATTTACTCAGAAGATTACTGCTTCCGAGCGCGCCTCTTGAGCCAGTGCCGGACGCGAATTTCCTCCAATTCCATCCATTCCAGAAGCCGGTTGCTGCTCGTCCGGGTATTGAGGACATCGGCAAGCACTCCTGCCCGGAAATCCTCGAAAACCGCCGGGTGGATGTAAGAGGACTTGCAAACTGAGCGGGTGTTCACGAGCCGTGATGCTATTGGGTCGATCACGCTGTTGATTTGGCGGGCGATAGCCCGCTCGGTTTTCTCGACCTTAAGCGGAGCCAGCGCAGACACTGCCATGCAGGTCGCGCCCCAGGTCCTGAACTGACGCGAGCTGAAATCGCCTCCGGCCGTTTCCCGGATGTAAGCATTTACATCCTCCGATGATATCTGACGGCATCCGCTATCATCACAGACATATTTGAACAGTTGCTGTCCCGGCAATTCCTGCAGGCGGCGCACGATGTTGGCGATGCGGCGATCATAGTGAACGAGGTTCCATTCCTTGCCGGATTTGCCAGTGAAACGAAACTTGACGCTTCCACCCTCGACCTGCACGTGCCGGTTCCTGAGCGTGGTCAAGCCGTAGGATCGGTTCATTTCCGCATAGGCTGCGTTACCCACGCGAATGTAGAGATTGTCCAGCATCCAGACGACTGTCGCCAATGCCTTTTCCATGGTCAGACCTCGCGAGCGCAGATCCCGATCGACCCGTTGGCGAATGTCTGGCAAGCGGGCCGCGAAATCGACGAGGCGATCGAACTTCGTGCGCTCCCGTTCTGACTGCCAATCGGGGTGATAGCGGTATTGTTTGCGGCCACGCGCGTCCGTTCCAATGGCCTGAAGGTGTGAAAGAGGATTGGTGGAGATCACCACGTTCGTATAGGCTGGAGGAATTGCCAATGCATTCAGGCGATTGATCTCCGAAGGTTCCGTGATCCGCTTTCCCGTGGGCGAGTAGTAGAGGAAACCGTTCTTTCCCTGCTTTCGGGTAATTCCAACATTGAGGCCGGGAATGTAGATCAATCCGGAGGTAAGCTTGGCCTCTGCGGCAGCCGCGGCAACGCCGACTTTGGGGAGCATCTGGTTCATGTCCGCATAACTCGGTTTTAGCCTGCCGGTTCCATCGTATTGACGCAGGTGATATTTTGCAGCAACGGAGCCCGCTCGGCGCGGCTGAAGCTCTCGTTCCGGACGCCCGCCTGCCGCGGATCGTTGCGCCGCGGCAGTCACTCCTTTGGCTGGAAACAACTATGCCGATTTCTGACTCGAAGTTATCCCGGTTCTCTAGCGGCGACCAAAGACGGCACTCAGCGCCTGTTTCAAGGTACCCTTGACCACGCCGCTTTCCTCGGGGTCTCCTTTCAATAGGGCGGCGCTCAAGTTGCGCATCTGCTCGAAGGTGATGTGCGGCGGTATCGGCGGCACTTCCGGATCGGTCTTGACTTCGAGGACCACGGGCTGCTGGGCAGCAAGTGCCTCGTCCCAGGCCGCGCCAAGCGTCTCTGGCCGATCGACGAAGATGCCCCGCAAGCCGATCATTTCGGCAAAGCGATGATAGGGAACATCGGGAATGCGTTGCGACGCATCGAATTTAGGATCGCCTTCCATGACACGCTGCTCCCAAGTCACCTGGTTGAGGTCCTCATTGTTGAAGACACAGACGACCATGCGGGGATCGGACCAATTGCGCCAATACTTGGCGACGGTAATTAGTTCGGCCATGTTGTTCATCTGCATGGCGCCGTCACCAACCAGTGCAACGACCGGCCGATCGGGATGCGCGACTTTCGCGGCGATCGCGTAGGGCACCGCCGCTCCCATTGATGCGAGACCACCTGACAGCGATGCCATCATGCCACGCCGCATGCGCAGATCGCGTGCATACCAGTTGGCGCATGAGCCGGAATCGCTTGTCACGATGACGCCGTCGGGCAGACGCGGGGAAAGCTCCCAGGTGACGCGCTGCGGGTTGACGGGATTGGCTTCGGCATGCGCCCTTGTTTCCAGCGTTCGCCACCATTCGCCGACCCTCGCCTCGATCTGCTTGCGCCAGGAGAGATCCTCCTTTTGCTTGAGAAGCGGCAGGAGCGCCTGCAAGGTTTCCCGGGCATCGCCGGCAAGGTTGACCTCCATCGGATAACGCAAGGATAACATGTCGGGCCGGATATCGATCTGGACCCCTTTCGCGTCACCCTCTTCGGGCAGGAATTCCGAATAGGGAAAGCCGGATCCGACAACCAGTAGCGTATCGCAATCTCGCATCAGGTCCCAGGATGGTTCGGTACCCAGAAGGCCGATGGAGCCGGTTACCCAGGTCAAATCGTCCGGTAAAGCGGCCTTGCCGAGCAGGGCTTTTGCTGCCCCTGCCCCCAGTCGGTCGGCGACCGCGATCACCTCTTCGGTTGCGCCGAGCGCACCGGCACCGACCAGCATCGCAACTTTCTTGCCCGCATTCAGGACCGAAGCGGCACGCTTCAAATCGATCTCATGCGGCACTGTCCTCGGTGCAACATAACCGACGCCCGACATGACGGAGCCATGTTTGCGGGGCGGCGTCTCATAAGGCATCTCCTGCAAGTCGTTTGGCAGGATGATCGCGGTGACCGTCTTGTTCGCCAGAGCGATGCGGGCGGCCCGATCGACCAGATGGCGCACCTGCGAGGGCGCCGATGCCTGATGGACGAAATCGCCTGCGACATCCTTGAAAAGCGACGGGAGATCGACTTCCTGCTGATAATGGCCGCCGAGCGCCCGACGCGCTTGCTGGCCGACCAGCGCCAGCACCGGTTGGTGGTCCAGCCGCGCATCATAGAGCCCGGTCACCAAATGCGTGGCACCCGGCCCCGATGTCGCAATGCACACGCCAAGCTCGCCCGAGAATTTGGCGTAGGCAGAGGCCATGAATGCAGCCATTTCCTCGTGGCGAGCCTGGATGAATTCTATTTTTCCACCAGCCCGGTTCAAGGCTCCGAAGAAGCCGTTGATGCCATCGCCAGGATAGCCGAACATCCGCCGCACACCCCAGTCGTACAGCCGCTCGACAATAAAATCGCCAACCGTCTTTGCCATGATCCATCTCCGCTTGCTGCGCATCGGTAGTGCTGAGAAATCCCCCGGCCCAACAAGTGAGATGTGCTTATGTTCCCGATCCGGGCAGGCACCGTCAGCCGAGCGCACTTCCAGCGGTCGATGCGACAGAAGCTGGCGATATGAAGGGTCAGACGGCTGCGGCAGGAGCAGATTCGGAACAATAGGCTTCGTCCGCGGTTCCATGGCGGACGCGACATCGCGGCGAAATATCAGACACTCCACGGAGGCCGAGAATGAAACATCAGCAACCCCAGGATGGTGCCCCAGGAACGACCGATCAGTCGCCGAGATGGGAAGGACCCAGCGGATCGAAGCCCACCGGCTACCTGCCGGCAAAGGACGGTGGAGAGAAGGCCCGGGACGCACATGGCGAAAACATCGATCATCCCCGCAAGCGTCGAGTTTCCGACGCGCTGAAGCAGAAGGGTGATGATTAGGATCTGTTCAGGATGCGTGTTCGATCACACAGCTCCCGGAGCAGCCTTCGCCAGAAGCACAAGCTGACATGGCATTGATCTCCGGAAGTCGCGGAGATTGGCAATGTTCAAAGGTCCGCATTTCGAGCAGTCGGTGATCTCGCTGTGCGTGCGCTGGTATCTGAGCTATGGCCTGAGCCTGCGCGACCTGAAGGAAATAATGGCCGAACGCGGCATCAGCATCGATCATTCGACGATCCATCGCTGGGTCGTCCACTTTGCGCCCCCGTTGGCGGATCGGTTCAATCGGCGCAAGCGCGCCGTCACTGGCAAGCGGCACGCCGACGAGACCTATATCAAGGTTCGCGGCCGATGGACGTATCTCTATCGCGCCATCGACAGCAACGGCGACACGGTCGAGTTTCGGCTCAGCGAGCATCGTGATCTTACCGCCGCCAACCGTTTCTTCAGAAAGGCTTTCGCCCGGCACGGCCGGCCGGAGCGCATCGTCATCGATGGCAGCATATTACTCGCGAATACGGCATCGATCCCTTCGAGCTTACACGTGCATCGAGATTATGATTCGGCAAGTTGATACTTTGTCTGCAAACATAAGCGTCGGAGAAGACTGTAGCTTCTTCTCATCTCAAGAAAAGAGCCATCGCGTCTATCCGGTTGTCGAAGATAGTGGCCTGCTTACAGGCATGGTCTCTCGCGCCGACGTGCTGCGTTGGAAGGATGACGAAGATCTTGCTGGCCAAATTCTCAAGGAAAACATTACCGACGGTTCGCTCCCCGTCGGTCATCCCGACGACACCGTTGGATTCATTGCCGATCTCATGCTTGCCGCAGACACCGGCCGAATCCCTATCGTAGATCGATCGACCGGCAAACTTGTTGGCCTAATCGCGCGTAAGGACTTGTTGCAGCTCAGGAGTTCCTTGAAATCTGCCGAACTCGAGCGGCGTCCTTATTTTGGAGCTCATCCGAAAGCGGTCACTGACCAACGATTGTTGAGCAGACGCGAATTTTTCGGAGAGATCGCACCTATAGCTCCCGTGGGGTTTTCCGCAAGGCCGTAGGCATTTGCGGTCGTGTTTTGGCGGGCCGAAACAGCGTTACCCACTGCGATCAGGACAGGATTTTCGTAACCGACCTCCTTCATGCCCACTGCAAGATTCATGAGGCTGCCGTGCCATTGCCGTTGTGTGGCGCGGCTGACGTCGCTCATGATGACGACAGGGGTGGACGGCTGAAGACCCCCGGCAATTAGCCGATCGGCGATGAGCGAGGCCGTCCGGCCGCCCATGTAGAACACGGTTGTCGTATGCGGATCGGCGACGGATGCCCAGTCGACATCAGCTGGCAGTCCGCCATGGCGGGAGTGGCCAGTGATGAAGCGCACGGACTGGGCGTGATCGCGGTGCGTCAGCGATATGCCGAGGCATGAGGCCATGGCGCTTGCTGCGGTGATGCCGGGGATAACGTCGACGGGGATGTTCTCTCTATCGAGATCGGCAATCTCTTCGCCGGCACGGCCGAAGATCATCGGGTCGCCTGACTTGAGACGAACGACGCGTTTGCCGGCCTTTGCAAAGGCCAACATCGTCGCGTTGATATCCTCCTGCCTGCAGCTTTCGCGACCGCCGCGTTTGCCTACCAGCATGCGCTTGGCCTCGCGGCGGGCAAGTTCCAACACCTCCCCGGAAACAAGATCGTCGAACAGGATCACGTCTGCGGCTTGCAGGGCGCGCACGGCCTTCAGAGTCAACAGTTCGGCGTCGCCTGGCCCGGCGCCTACGAGCGTCACGTGGCCGACAGGGTTAGCATTACTACGAATTCGGTCGGCCTCTGTGATCAGGGCCGGCACTGCATCTGCGTCGGGCTCCTCGCCGGCGAAGGCGCGATCGACGAAACGTTCCCAGAAATTGCGTCGTTGAACTGACGTGAGGGCGTCCGTCACATGGGCGCGGACAGCCTGCGCAAGCTGAGCCCAGGCTTTAAGCGACTGCGGGAGGAGCGTTTCGATGCGCCGGCGGATAGCCTGGCCGAGGATAGGAGCGGCACCGTCGGTCGAGATGCCAATCACCACGGGCGAGCGGTTAACGATCGAGCCGAACTTGAACTGACAGAATGTCGGCTTGTCGATGACGTTGACGGGAACGCCGGCAGCTACAGCGTGATCGTGAAAGCAGCGCGCCTCCTCTTCTGTTTTGCAGTCGCCTATCGCCAAAGCAAAGCTCTTGAAATATGCCGCCCGCCAAAATGTATCGTGATGGACAAAGTGATCGAGTATCTCCCGAAAAGCCTCGGAAAGCTCGTCCATGGGACAGTAGACATGGACTTCAGCACCCGCTGCGGCCAAAAGCTCGGCCTTCCACGCCGCTCCGTCACTGCCGCCGGCGACCAGTACGGATTTCCCTTTGAGGTCGAAGAACACTGGCAGTGAGGCGAGCGAAGCGATCCGCTCCAGCCTATCATTCCGCGGCTTGACGGAGGCAACCATCGATAATCCCTTTGATTTCCATGCGGCAAGAGCCGCAATTGGTTCCGGCATTAAGCTGTTTGCCGACAGCTTCGACCGTGTGACAACCGCCCGCGACGGCGCCTACGATCTGCTTGAAGCCGACCGAAAAACAGGAGCACACGGTTGCGCCAGGATCCATCTGATCGGCACCCGGCCGACCGGCGAGCACCGCAAAGCGCGTTCGCGCAAACTCTAGTGGTGTGCTGAGTTGCTTGACGGCCCAGTCACGCGATACGGCGACCGGTTCGGGTGCGGCATAAAAGACGAGCAACAGTCGATCTCCATCGAAGAAGCCGTGACGTTGCTGCCGCGTCGGGTTGTCGACATAGGCGAGATGCTCGCCACGATCAAAAAGTCCGAACGTATCGCGACACCACGTTTCGATATCGTCAGGCTCCTTGTCGAAGCCGAATTCCATGCGCCAGCCGGCCTCAGTCTTCGCGATTGCCCAATACGGCGCCTCAAATCGTGCGGGGCGAGAGGCGGCGACTGCGAAACCGTAATACGCAATTTCGGCTGGCTGCAGCTTGACGCCGATGTTCTTAAGCGCAGGCTGGCCGGAGATGGGGTCCGTGCGCGGCGCTAGCAAAGCTGCCACGCGCGCATTTGCCGAATATTCGTCATTCCAATGCATCGGCACGAAGACGCCGCCGCGTGGCTGTCGCTCGGTGAGCAACGCGCGCAGCACCACGGACCCGAAGGCATTTTCCACCCGCACCAAGCCTGCCTTGTCGATACCGAATTCTGCGGCGTCCGCCGGGTTGATTTCGGCGAAAGGTTCGGCGAGATGCGATGAGAGCCGCGCCGCCTTGCCGGTGCGCGTCATCGTATGCCACTGGTCGCGAATGCGGCCGGTGTTGAGAATGAAGGGTGTATCCTTGCTCGTACGAGCATCGCGCTCGGATTTCACCGGGATGAACCTGGCCTTGCGGTCCGCGGTGTAGAATGCACCATCGGCGAAGAACCGCGTGGCGCGTTCGGGGATGCCGTTGCGATGCGGCCATTGGAACGGTGACATAGCCTCGAAATCTTCAGGTGAGATGTCGGCTTTCGCGCCTATGTCAAAGTCGCGCATGCCGCCATTTTCGAATCCAGAAAGAGCCGCGTGTTCGGCGAAGATTTTGGCGGGACTGTCGTATTCGAAGCCGTTGAAGCCCATCCGCTTGGCAACTTCGGCCATATGCCACCAGTCGGGCTTAGCGTCGCCGGGCAGATCCAGGAAGTTGCGCTGGCGGGAAATGCGCCGCTCGGAGTTGGTGACGGTTCCGTTCTTCTCACCCCAGCCGGCGGCTGGCAACAGCACATGGGCGAGCGCGGCGGTGTCGGTGTTCTTTTGGATATCGGAAACTACGACGAAAGGACAGTTGCGGATGGCTTCACGCACCCGGTCGGCATCCGGCATCGAAACGACCGGGTTGGTCGCCATAATCCACAGCGCCTTGATGCGCCCGTCCGCCACGGCCTCGAACATGTCGACCGCCTTGAGACCAGGTCTTGCTGCAATGGTTGGCGAGTTCCAGAAGCGCTGCACGCGGTCGCGCGCGGCTTCATCCTCAATATTCATATGTGCTGCCAGCATGTTGGCGAGCCCACCGACTTCGCGTCCGCCCATGGCGTTCGGCTGTCCGGTCAGCGAGAACGGTCCCATGCCGGGCCGGCCGATGCGGCCGGTGGCGAGATGACAATTGATGATCGCGTTGACCTTGTCCGTGCCAGTGGAGGATTGGTTGACGCCCTGGCTGTAGCAAGTCACCACCTTTTCCGTCGTTTCGAACAGACGATAAAAGGCCTGTAGTTCGGCAGGTGATAGACCTGTTTCCTCCGAGATATCCAACCTGCTGCTGGCTTGTGCGGCTTCCAGCGCACCGTTAAAGCCGATCGTATGCGCCAATACATAATCGTGGTCGAAAGCCGACGTTCCCGCGAGATGGGCAAACAACCCATTGAAGAGGGCAACATCGCCGTCGCTTTTGATCATCAAATGCATGTCCGCGAGATCGGCGCTGACTGAGCGTCGCGGGTCGATCGTGACAATTTTCATGTCCGGCCGGCTTTGTCTCGCCGCTTCAATCCTTTGGTTCAGCACGGGATGGCACCATGCGAGGTTCGAACCAACGAGGACGATCAAGTCAGCAAGTTCGAGATCCTCGTAAGTGCCCGGCACCGTGTCCGAACCGAAGGCGCGGCGATGACCAGCGACGGAGGAGGCCATGCAAAGCCGTGAATTCGTGTCGATATTGGCCGAGCCGATGAAACCTTTCATCAGCTTGTTGGCAACGTAATAGTCCTCCGTCAGGCATTGACCGGAGACATAGAAGGCGACCGAGTCCGGCCCATGTTCATCGACGGCTTCGCGGAACTTTGAGGCCACGAGATCGAGCGCGTCGTTCCAGCTTGCACGCTGGGTCTGGATTTCCGGATAGAGGACACGGCCATCGAGATCGATCGTTTCGGCCAGCGCCGAACCCTTGGAGCAGAGCCGGCCGAAATTGGCCGGATGCTCCGGATCGCCTTTGACGGAAACCTTGCCATTATCATCGACCCTGGCGATGACGCCGCAGCCGACGCCGCAATAGGGACAGGTGGTTTTGGTTTCAATGGACACCCATGGTCTCCCTGATGCTTATGCTTAGTCGCTGATGGTTTGCGCGCCCGTCTCGCAGCTTCATCGACATCTCCCCCTCAAGGGGAGGGATCGAGAGCTCGCCATGCCACTGGTCTCCACCCACTGGACAAGAACGATAGACACTTTCTTGTCCAAACGGGGCGTAGCAAACTCAAATCGATCTCCTCCCTTAAGGGGGAGATGTCTCGAACGGACAGAGGAGGATATCGCCACACACACGGACATAACCTACTCCGCCGCCATCATCATGCTTTCGAGAGCGATCGACAGCACTCCGTTCTCATTGCGGACGGGAATGGTCCGCACCTCGCCCTGGTCGGCTCCAAGCGCCTTGCCGGTTTCGAGCGAGATCACCCAGTTGTGCAGCGGGCAGGTCACGGCTTTGCCGTGAACGATGCCCTGGGAGAGCGGGCCGCCTTTGTGTGGGCAGTGATCCTCGATGGCGAAGACCTCGTTTTCGGCGGTCCGGAACACGGCGATCTTGCCCTGCGGGGTTTTCACGCAGCGTGCGCCCCGAGGAGGGATGTCGGAGATGTCGCCAATTTCAATCCAGTTCATATCCATCTCCATCTCCTCACTCGGCGGCCTGCGGGAAGCCGACGGTCGCCATCGGTTTGAACTCATGCTTGTCCTTGCCGGAGACGCGCTCCGACCAGGGATCGACCTGAGCGAACTTCTGGCTGAAGACGAAGCGCTCGTAATATGCCTTGCGCTTTTCATGATCCTGCATGATCTGGCGGCGGATCTCGTCGAGACCGATGCGCGTGGCCCATTTATAGATGCGTTCGAGATAGCGGCCCTGTTCGCGATACATCTGCGTCAACGCCACGATATGTTCGAGCGCTTCGTCCTCTGTCTTGACGAGGCCCAGGACTTCCGTGCCCTTGATGTCGAGGCCGGCAGCGCCGGCGAAATGGATCTCAAAGCCACTATCCACGCAGATGACGCCGATGTCCTTGCAGGTCGCCTCGGCACAATTTCGCGGACAGCCGGAGACGGCCATCTTGAGTTTTGCCGGCGTCCACGAGCCCCACATGAATTTCTCGATGCGGATGCCGAGGCCGGTCGAATCCTGCGTGCCGAAGCGGCACCAGTCAAAGCCGACGCATGTCTTTACCGTGCGCAGGCCCTTGGCATAGGCTTGCCCAGAGATGAAGCCGGCCTTGCCGAGATCGGCCCAGACGGCGGGTAGATCCTCCTTCTGCACGCCGAGAAGGTCGATGCGCTGGCCGCCGGTCACCTTCACCATCGGGATCTCGAACTTGTCGACGACGTCGGCAATCGCCCGCAGCTCGTTCGAACTGGTAACTCCACCCCACATTCGCGGCACCACGGAATAGGTGCCGTCCTTCTGGATGTTGGCATGCACGCGTTCATTGATGAACCGCGACTGATAGTCGTCTGCATATTCGTCCGGCCAATCGCAGACGAGGTAATAGTTCAGAGCCGGGCGGCACTTGGCGCAGCCGCAGGAAGTCTTCCATTCAAGCTCCTGCATAACGGCAGGAATGGTCTTCAACCTCCTGGCTTTTATCAGTCTTCTGACATCGTCGTGGCCGAGTTCGGTGCAGGTGCACATCGGCTGGACGGCTTTGGGATTATAGGCATCGCCAAGGGTGATCGACATCAGTTGTTCGACGAGACCGGTGCAGGAGCCGCAGGAAGCCGAAGCCTTCGTGTGAGCGCGCACATCGTCGAGCGATGTTAGGCCCTTGGCTGATATGGTTGAGGTGATCTTGCCCTTGCAGACGCCGTTGCAGCCGCAGATCTCAGCATCATCCGGCAAGGCTGCAACGGCCGCCATAGGGTCCAGCGGCGACCCTCCCTGATAGGCCTGGCCGAAAATCAGGGTTTCGCGCATCTGCGAGATATCGGTCGCCTTCTTCTTCAGGTCGTTGAACCAGGCGCCGTCGGCCGTCTCGCCGTAAAGCACGGTGCCGATGATCTTGTTGTCCTTCAAGACCAGGCGCTTGTAGACCCCGGCTGCCGCGTCGCGCAGGACGATCTCCTCGCGGTCGTCGCCATCGGCGAAGTCGCCAAGCGAAAACAGATCGATGCCGGTCACTTTCAGTTTCGTCGGCGTGTCCGAGTGCACGAAGGCGGCGCTCGCGTCGCCGGCCAAATGCGAGGCGGCCACACGCGCCATTTCGTAGAGGGGGGCGACGAGGCCATAGACCATGCCGCCGACCTCGGCGCATTCGCCCAGCGCCATGATTGAGCCATCCGAGGTCTGCATGCCGTCATCGACAACGATGCCGCGGTTGACGGCAATGCCGGCTTCCTTGGCAAGGCTGACATTTGGACGGATGCCGACGGCCATGACGACGAGCGTGGCAGGGATCACGCGTCCATCGTCGAGTTCGATCCCTTCGACCTTGCCGTCGCCGATGATCGCCTTGGTGTTGGCCTTGGTGATGACCTTGATGCCGCGCTCCTCGACGGCCTTTTGCAGGAGATAGCCGGCGGCGGGATCGAGCTGACGTTCCATCAGCGTCGGCTGCACATGGAGAACGGTGACATCCATACCACGCAGGCTGAGACCGGCAGCAGCTTCGAGACCGAGCAGGCCGCCGCCGATGACAACGGCCTTTTCGCGCGACTGAGCCGCAAGCAGCATCGCCTGTACGTCGTCGAGATCGCGATAGGTAATGACACCAGGCAGCTCCTTGCCCGGAACGGGAATGATGAAGGGGACAGAGCCGGTCGCTATGACAAGCTTGTCATAGCTCTCCGTCACGCCGTGATCTGAGGTGACCGTCTTTGCCTCCCGGTCGATGGCGACGATCTTGTGCCCTTTGTAGAGGGTGATGCCGTGCTTGATGTACCAGCCGTCGCCATGGATGATGATCTGCTCGAAGTCCTTTTCGCCCGAGAGGACCGGCGACAGCATGATGCGGTCATAATTGACGCGCGGTTCGGCATTGAAGATCGTGACCTGATAGAGATCCGGCGCTTTTTCCAGCAGGTGCTCCAGCATACGCCCTGGGGCCATGCCATTGCCGATGATGACGAGTTTCTGGGTCATGGTGTCACTCCGCGGCTTCAACGAAGCGGTGGCGTTCGTAGAGGAACTTCAGCACGGCCTCGCGGCATTTGAGGTAGGTTCTGTCGGACGCAAGCTCGATGCGGTTGCGCGGCCGCGCGATCGGCACTTCGAGGATATCGCCGATATGGGCGGCCGGGCCGTTTGTCATCATGACGATGCGGTCGGAGAGCAATACGGCTTCATCGACGTCGTGGGTAATCATTACCATCGTGCTACCGAGGCGGGTGTGGATTTCCATCACCGCATCTTGCAGATGGGCGCGAGTGAGAGCATCCAGCGCCCCGAAGGGTTCGTCGAGCAAAAGGATCTTCGGCTGCATGGCAAGTGCGCGTGCGATGCCGACGCGCTGTTTCATACCGCCGGAGATTTCCGCGGGACGCTTGTCCTTGGCATGTGCCATGTGAACGAGGTCGAGGTTGCGCATCACCCAGTCATGGCGCTCTGCCTTGGACTTCGTGCCGCGAAACACTTTCGAGACGGCAAGATTGACGTTTTCGTAGACGCTGAGCCACGGCAGCAAGCTGTGGTTCTGAAACACCACGGCGCGATCCGGGCCGGGTTCGTTGACCTCACGATTTTCAAGGAGCACCGCACCGGCCGAGACCGGGGTAAGGCCGGCAATGAGATTGAGCAGGGTTGACTTGCCGCAGCCGGAATGGCCGATGATCGACACGAACTCCCCCTTGTCGATCACGAATTCGATGCCCTTCAGCACCTCGGCGCGCTGGCCGCCGCGATCGAAATACTTGTCGATATGATCGAGCTTCAGATAGGCGTTCATCCTGTTCTCCTCAATTGCCAGTCGTGCCGCGGGTCACGACGGCGCCAAGGCCGGCGACTAGACGGTCGAGGACAAAGCCGGTGATGCCGATATAGGCCAGCGCCACGATGATGTCGGGCAGGCGCGACGAGTTCCACGCATCCCAGATGAAGAAGCCGATGCCGACGCCGCCGGTCAGCATTTCAGCAGCAACGATCGCAAGCCAGGAAAGCCCGGCACCGATGCGGAGACCCGTGAAGATGTAAGGAGCGGCGGCAGGCACCATGATGCGGAAGAAGAATTCGATCTGGTTCAGCCGCAGTACTCTCGCGACATTGCGATAATCCTGTGGAATGTTGCGCACGCCGACTGCGGTGTTGATGATGACGGGCCAGATGGAGGTGATGAAGATCACGAAGATCGCCGAGGGATTGGAATTCTGGAAGGCGGCGAGAGAGAGTGGCAGCCACGCAAGCGGCGGCACGGTGCGCAACACCTGGAAGATCGGATCAAGGCCGCGCATCGCCCAGACCGATTGTCCGATCAGCGCGCCCGTCAATACGCCGGCGACAGCGGCAAGGCCGAAGCCATAGGCGACGCGTTGCAAGGAGACGAGCACGCGCCATGCAAGCCCGATATCCTGCGGCCCATTATAAAAAAACGGATTGATGATGAGGTCATAACTCTCCTGCCAGACCTGCGATGGCGGCGGCAGGCTTGCGCCCGGCTGCTCGCAAAGCAGCTGCCAGGTGCCGAGCAGAAGCACCAGAACCACAAGAGGCGGCAGGGTGTTGCGCAGGATGGCAAGCCCGATTTGACGTATGTCGATGCCGCGGGCGGGGCGAGTTGAGAGGGTAACGACTTGGCCCTTGAGCGCTTCAGGCGCCGTCGGGCCGGGTGTGTGTTTGCGTGCGAGAGCCGACATTATGATGCCACCTTGATCGAGAGGCTTTCGAGATAGGCAGAGGGGTTCTCCGGATCGAAGACTTTGCCGTCGAAGAAGATTTCCTTGCCGCGGGAGGTCGATGCTGGAACATCCGAGGCGGCAACGCCGAGATCCTTGGCAGCATCTCGCCAGATATCCTGCCGGTTTACCTGCCCGACCAGCGCCTTGATGTCGGTATTGGGCGCGAACTTGCCCCAGCGGATATTTTCGGTGATGAACCAGGCATCGTGGCTCTGGAATGGATAGGACACGCCACCCTTCCAGAACTTCATGTAGAGATCTGTGCCCTTGGCAAGGCGGCCGTTGCCGTAGTTGATGTCGCCCTTCAAACGGCCAAGCACGTCCTTCGGCGGCACGTTAAACCATTGCCGTTTGCCGAGAACGGCCGCCATCTCCTCCTTGTTGTCCATGCCGTCGCACCATTGCTGGGCTTCCATCACGGCCATCAGCAGGGCTTTGGCCGCCTTCGGGTTCTTTTCGATCCAGTCGGCGCGCATGCCGAAAGCTTTCTCCGGGTGGCCCTTCCAGATCTCGCCAGTCGTACAGGCGGTAAAGCCTATACCCTGGTTGACGAGCTGTTCGTTCCACGGTTCGCCGACACAGAAGACGTCCATGTTGCCGACCTTCATGTTAGCCACCATCTGCGGCGGCGGGACGACGATGGTCGAGACATCCTTGTCGGGATCAATGCCGCCGGCGGCCAGCCAATAGCGCATCCACAGATCATGCGTGCCACCGGGGAAGGTCATGGCCGCCTTGATTTCCTTGCCCGCGGCTCTTTTCGCGTCAAAGGCGGCCTTCAGTTTAGAGGCATCAAGCTGGACGCCCGTTGCCGCATATTCCTTGGCAACCGAAATGCCCTGGCTGTCGTAGTTGAGGCGTGCAAGGATCGCCATCGGCACAGGCTGGTTGTTCTGCGTTACCTTGCCTGTGTGCATCAGGTAGGGGAGCGGCGAGAGAATATGGGCGCCGTCGATGCCGTTTGCCGCCCCACCAAGCACGAGGTTGTCGCGCGTCGCACCCCAGGATGCCTGCTTGGCGACATCGACATCGGGCAGGCCGTGTTTTTCGAAGAAGCCCTTTTCCTTGGCGATAACCAACGGCGCTGCGTCGGTGAGGGCAATGTAGCCGAGCTTGACGCCCGTCACTTCAGCTCCCCCTGTGGCCGCAAAGGCGCCGGAAGGGAAGGTGGCTTTGACCGCACTGATCAGAGCCGCGGCGGCAGACGTCTTCAAAAGGTTTCGGCGTGTAACACCATTGGTCAGGATCTCTTTCACGTGCAGTTTCCCCTTGTTGGCTCACGACGGAAGAATTTCGGACATAAAAAAACGCCGCTCGATCGATGCGGCCGGGGATGGAATGGGAGTCCCGGGGCATGAACCGTGCGACGTCGATGTCTTTGCGAGCGCGTTATCAGCGCATTGCTTGCCTGGATCGCCGTTGATCGAGGCAGCCTTAACCAAGCAATCCGCGTGCCATTTTCTAAGGGGATGCGTAGCTCTATGAAAATACTGAGTTATTTCGAGCCTGGCCAGGTTTGCCGGTTTTGTGCGTGGATGCGGCAATTGCTGACGTTTTAGGCGGTTGCTGCTCTGCGATCGAAGGCCTTGCGCCAATTCTGTGCAATGCAGCGAACGCTGTCGCGTCTTAAATGTCGTCCGTCGAGAGCTGTGCTGCGCTTGCTGCCTTCACGGCAAATCCTCCGACATAATCGGCCATTTCGGCGGGATCGAAGACATGTCCGTCCATGAAGCGATCGCCCTCCTTATCGCCCTCAATGCGGATATCGGCCTCGTCCGGCCCCGCTCCGGCGCCGAGTGCGAGCCTGTAAAGATCCGGGCGATAGGCCGAGGCGGCGATTTTCATGTTCTGTTTGGATAGGGCAATCTGGCCCCAGCGGATCATCTGGCTGAATATCCATAGAGCCTGGCTCGGGCGCGGATAATTGGCAAAGTTACCATGAAAGGAAAAATATCGGTCGATCAAGCGCCGATTGCCCTTGGCATCCAGGTTGAATTCGCCTGATAGCACGCGGCGGATGATGGCGGCGGGCGCCGCGATGTAGCGGGGATCGGCAAGCGCCTCGGCGAGCGCATCGTGATTTTCCGACCGGTCGCACCAGCGGGCGGCAGCATCAAGCGCAACGATCAGGCGTGAAACCGTTTCGGGATGGCTCTCGGCCCATTCCGGGCGCATTCCGATCACTTTCTCCGGAGCGGAGGGCCATATGTCCTGCTTAGCGGCGACAATGCGCCCGACGCCGCGCTCGGACGCAACCATGTTCCAGGGAGCGCCGACGCAGAAGCCGTCGATGGCGCCGGCTGCAAGTGCGTCGGATGTCAGAGGCGGTGGAACGACGACAAGCTTCACGTCCCGGTCAGGGTCGATACCACCGGCGGCTAGCCAATATCGGAACTCGTAATTATGAGACGAGAACGGATAGGTCATTCCGAACGTCGGAGGTGCCTCGCCACGGTCCTTCCCATGCGAAAGCACGACCGCCAACGCCCTGGCGTTTTCGAGTGCGCTCGCCTGTTCAGCAATCCCTGCATGATCGCGCATGCGATCAAACAGCCCGACGGAAAGAGTGATCGCGCTGCCACCCAGGCCGAGTGAGAAGGGGGTGATCGTCGACGAAGGATTGGAGCCAAGGCCAAGCATCGAGGCCACCGGCATCGGCGACAGCATATGTGCGATGTCGAATTGGCGGAAGGCCAATCGGTCGCGGACATTGGCCCATGAGACATCCTTGACCAGTTCGAGTGCAAGTCCCTCCCTGGCGGCAAAACCGAATTCGGCCGCAGCGATCAGGACGGAAGCATCGACGAGTGGAATAAAGCCGGCGCGCAGAACCTTCTGCTCCCTGCCGCTGACCCGTTTGGGGGCGACAAGCTTGCTACTGGAGCGTTCGATTATCGTCATCTTTTCTTACCTCGGGCTTTCTCCCCGTGTCGCGATCACATCAGCAACCCGGCGGCCGTCACCACACTCTGGGCGATTTCGGAGATCTTCTTCTTCTCGTTCATGGCTGTCTGACGCAGGAGTGCAAAGGCATCCTCCTCCGACAGGCCGCGCATCTTCATCAGAATGCCCTTTGCGCGCTCGACGATCTTGCGCTCCTCCAGAGCGGATTTTGCTTCGGCAAGCTCTCTTTGAAGGCGGGAGAAAGCGTTGAAGCGGCTGACCGCCATGTCGAGGATAGATTTGACACGCTCCTTCTTCAATCCGTCAACGACATAGGCCGAAACACCTGCGTCCATGGCTGCCTCAATCTGCGCTGTATCGGATCTGTCGACGAACATCGCAATTGGCCGGCCGACGGTGCGGGTCAACTGAAATAGGTGCTCCATCATGTCGCGATTTGGATTCTCGATATCGATGACGATCACATCGGGCTTGAGTGCCTCGATGATGCGGGCAACACCATTGACTTCGTGAATGACGGTGACCTTGCCATGCCCGGCCTCGCGCAACCCTTCCTCTATGATCGAGGCGCGGATGACGTTTTCGTCGATGACCAAAATTGTCAGTTCGGAATGAAGCATTGCCACCTTCAATCGATGACGCCATGCAGATAGATCGCGAAGCCTCCAACAGATATTAACAAGGACCAGAACGAGGACAGATTTCTGCCGAGCGCGAGGGCAATCGTCATGCCGCAAGCGACCAGTGCTGCGCCGGCGAGGAGGCTGTGATCGGCGAATGACAAGCCAATCGCGCAGAGGAATATGCTGGTCGAAACCGTCACGAGCGCGAGGCGAATGCGCGACATCTCCGGCCCCGAGACGAAGATCGACGAGCAATCCGCCCAGCTGAAGCCGATGGCAATGCACAAGAACGGCAGAAACGGTCCCACCTGAGATCCCTTTTTGAACTCACTGTGCCAAGCAATTGGCGTGCCATGGGCTAACGCATTGGAAATGCAGGGGATCATCCCGTCGTGGCCAATGGGGCTCGAAGTGAGTGCCTGTTTGATAGGCATCCAACACGGATGCTGGGCAATCCGGCTGGCCATGGCTTTGATGATGTAGACGCCCGCGACGATCGCAGTGTGTGGCAAGGTGAGTTTGTTTGAAGCCACCATTGGAGGATGGGCAT
>NZ_JACHYY010000027.1:0-15485 GCF_014193155.1 Rhizobium sp. BK098
GCCATCGGCTGCTCGGTCCTCAATAGAATGCTGGCATGCGCACGCCCGAAATCCGTCCGCTGCAAGACTGCAACGCCGTAGCAACAGCATCAAAGTGCGGACTCTGAAAAACACCCGAGCCGCGCACCAAAGCCAATACGACGCCTACTCTGAACGCTCCAATGAAATTAGCCCCTCGGAGAAACGGTGCCGGAAATCATCCAAGCTGCTGCTATCTTGGATGGAAATGTCGGTCAGTTTCTGAACCTCCGAAATCAGGTTCGCGCTGCGAAGTTTCAGTTCGGCAACCAGCATTTCTTGCCGCGCCTGCAAAGCTTTGAGATCTTCCACGTCTGTCGATGTGGCGAGCCATTCCAGAACTGTGCCATTGTCATCGCGAACTGGCGTCGCCTGCGTACGAAACCAGCGATACGAGCCTGTTTCAGCGTTACGAATACGATATTCGATTTCGAAGCCGCCCATTTCGATCGCGTCTTCCCAGGTCTTCGTTGCTACCTCACGGTCGTCAGGGTGAACGACTTCGAGCCACCCCAGCCCATGGCTTTCAAGTTCTTTCTGTCCGGTGTAGTTCATCCACTGCGGACCAGACCACGTGAAATGTCCCCCCTCAGTGGCTCGCCAGACAAGTTGCGGTATCCCTTCTAGAAAGGCACGTTGGCGTAATTGCGCAGTTGCCAACGCTTCTTCCGCTTTCTTTATTGATGTGATGTCGTGGCAGATCCCGCCCAAATGGACAATCTTGCCATTGCCGTCTTTGATGGGGAAGTCGGTTGTGCGGAGCCATCGAATGCTGCCGTCGGTAGGCCGCTCGATACGGTAGTCGAACGTCACAAATTCTCCGCTCCGAACTCGGCGGAGGTTTTCCGCAGCACCGTCCCGATCCTCTTTCACGATCAACTCAAGCCAGCCGAGCATATTGTCAGCGCGCAGCGCCGCTTCACGGTCCAGGCCAAAGATTTTTTCGAACGCCGGCGTTAGATACGACCATTGCAAGGTCTCTGCATCTCGGATCCAGAGGATGTCCTGTGACGCCTCTCCGAATTGACGGAAGCGATTCTCACTCTCTCTTAGCGCTGCTTGCGCACGGGCTCGTTCCGAGACATCCACGAATGTAACGACGGTCCCATCAATCCTATCTTCCACGGTTCTGTAAGGCCGAAGGCGCATGGAAAATTCCTTGCCCCGCCGGCTGGTGACCTCTCGCTCGATCGGCACCAGATCCTTCAAAACCTTTCGCGCATCAGCGTCGATATCGTCATAGTCGAGAAAGTGTGTGAAGTCCGTGATTGCGCGACCAATATCGTGCCGGGTGATATTGAAGAGCTCGGCGACCGGTGCGGTAAACATCTTGATCCTGAGATCGGAGTCGAGAAAGAGGGTGCCGATCTCCGTCGCAGACGACAGGTTCTGTAGGTCGCTGTGCGCGGCAGATATGCTATCGAGCTTGTTTTTCAGTTCGGCGTTGACTGTGTGCAATTCCTCATTGATAGACTGCAGCTCTTCCTTTGAAGTTTCAAGCTCTTCGGCTGTCGAGCGGTATTCCTCATTCATCGACTGAAGTTCTTCGTTGGCCGCACGGAGCTCCTGGACGAGTGCCTCGTGCCCGTTTCGGCTCATCATCAAGGCTTCTTGTGAAGCTTTCAGCTCGGCGTAAATGCGACGCACCTCATCGGGTCGGGTGTCAGAAGGCTGGGCAGCCTCCTCATTTTCGTGCACGATACCGCCATCCAGGAAGAACACGAGCGCTTGAGTGGCCTTGTCCGTCTCGTTCGTAACCGGAGTAACTTGTAATGCGACGCGCCGTTTGCCGTGGTCGAAGGCGACAACCGTCGGAAATGTCAACGACGGCTCCCCCGATTCTAGTGCGCGTGCAAGCGCGATGCCAAGGCCCAGGCGCAACTCCGGTCTTACAACCGCCGTCAGTGACCGTGAGACTGGGCCTGCAGAATGGAGAAGGAAGCGACCGGCAGTTGGGGAAAGATGCAGGATATTCTCGCTGTCATCGAGGAGCGCGCTAGCCGGCGCGTGTTGCTCCAA
The DNA here is from genome assembly GCF_014193155.1 of Rhizobium sp. BK098. NCBI lineage: Bacteria > Pseudomonadati > Pseudomonadota > Alphaproteobacteria > Hyphomicrobiales > Rhizobiaceae > Rhizobium > Rhizobium sp. BK098. The sequence continues at coordinate 2,038 of NZ_JACHYY010000027.1, forward strand.
TGACGCGACGTGGAGAGCCGCAGGCAGAGCTCCCCGATCGCTGACGAGCGGAATGGGACGGGTAAAATCTGCAAGCTGTTCTGAAACAGCAAACTGCGGAAGGATAGGAAGCAATTGGGTGCCATTTGCGCGGGCGCTGTAAATCCGCGCCTGTCGGTCTATTGGCGCAAAGAGATTGGCAGCGGCATCGACTGTTTCCGCCGAACCCAGGAACAAAAAACGCCCGGTTCGCAGGCTATAGCTGAACAGCGAGCAAATCTGGGCTTGCAGCCCGCGTTCAAGATAGATCAGCAGGTTGCGACAGGTGATCAAATCGAGCCGCATAAACGGCGGCTCTTTGAGAATGCTGTGTTTGGCAAAAAGGACTGTTTCGCGAAGCTCCTTACGCACACGAAAGTGGGTCCCCTCGTCGACAAAAAACTGCGCAAGTCGCTCTTGCGAAACATCGGCCTCGATTGATCGAGGATAACGACCTTCCCTGGCCACCGCCAAGGCAGCTTCGTCAAGGTCTGTCGCAAAAATCTGCAGCGGTATATTTACGCTTTGCCGAGCCATTTCCTCGTGGAGCAAGATGGCGACGCTGTAGGCTTCTTCGCCTGTTGCGCAACCGACGACCCACACTCGTACGCTATCCTCGTTTGCTGCATCGTATCCACTAACCAGGGGGCATATCACCTGGCGCGCCAGTGCCGCAAAAGCATGTTCATCCCGAAAAAACATCGTTACCGATATTAGAAGGTCGGAGAAAAGGGCCATTGCTTCGTCAGGGGTGGCTATTAGGTAATCGGCGTACTCGGTGAGCGTCTTACTTCGGCTCACCTGCATTCGACGAACGACACGCCGCATGACTGTGGCTCGCTTGTAGGCGGAAAAGTCATGGCCGACACGAGAGCGCAACAATGCGACAATGCGCCGAAGATCGCTTGCTGATCCCTTTACATCGAGAGACCGCACCGCGTCCTTGCTGCCAGCCACTTCGGCGAGATGCTCAATAAGGCGTGCAATCGGTGCAACGAAATCAGCCGCTCCTGTCGCTATGGCATTCCGCGGCATGGATGGGAAGGCCGCCTCTGCGGGATCCTGCACCATGATGACGCCGCCAGCTTCCTTGACGGCTGTGACACCAAGCGAGCCGTCGGTTCCAGCTCCTGTCAGCACAATCGCGACGCCGTCGCCGCGGGCTAGCGCCACAGAACGAAAAAACATATCGATAGGAGCCCGTTTGCCCCGAGGCTCCGTAAACGGTCGCGCTGCGATGCTGTCGCCCTCGATAACGAGTTCGCGGTCTGGCGGGATGACATAGACGCAGTTTGCCATAAGCGTCGGAGTGTCTTCTATCTGGTAGACCGGCATGCGTGTGCAAACGGAAAGAATCTCTCGCAGCGAACTAGGCTCGTCTGGTGACAGATGAAGAATGACGACATAAGCCAAACCGAGATCGGGAGCGATTAGCCTGAACATGGTTTGCAGAGCTGCCACGCCGCCTGCGGACGCGCCGATCGCACACACCGGTACGAAGTTCTGACTGCTGCTGGAGGGTTTCTCAGTAAGATCCGTCATGTAGCCTCTGTTATCGTCGACCGCCGCCCCGCGCAACAGTGGCTAGCGGGCGCGTCGACAATATATACTGAGGCGCGACTGAAGCTAGGCGGCTGACTTCGGGCTCCCGGAAATTTTGCCGATTTCTTCGAGTGTCGCCATGACTTTCAAAATGTCCTGTGATGAACACGAGTAGTAGAGATTTTGTGCGTCTCGGCGCACAGCAACCAGATTGGCGCTCCTGAATCTTGCTAGATGCTGAGACAAGGAAGACTGGCTAAGCCCCAGCTCCGTTGCGAGCTCTGACACGCCCCACTCATCTTTGGTGATCAGCTCCAGCACTTTCAGACGGCTGGGATTTGCGAGAAGCCCAAGCAGCTCCGCAGCTTTATCGGCATTGAACTTTATATCGTCTGTCATCAAGCAATCCCCTAAGAATTTGGGGTGAGAAAAAACACCAGTCATCACGGTTGATAAAGGTAATGTTCAATACCCTATGCTTGTATTAGGTTATACTATGCTATGAAGGCGGACAATGGGCCTTGGAGAGGGCGTTCAATTGGAGCAAATGGAGCGAACGAAGATTCTTACGTCGGAGATCGCCGGTCTCCTGTCGGATGTCCGGGAGAACATCAGCTTAAGCCGCAGGCTTTTGCAGGACGCGCCGAGTGTCCCGTCTGCGCACGAAACCGTAAGGCTTGTGATCCCCGAAATCGGCTTCTTTACGTGGTTTGTTGCAGGGAACCTTTACCATGGTGATAGCTTATTCGCGGCGCTCCACGGGATGGAGGCAGAGGACCTGGCGGCCGGTGTGGCTGTCGAGGACTTAATAGGCCGTATGGAGAAAAGTGACCAGCCTCAGGTCGCTCACGGGCTCTTTCAAGCCATCAAAACAGGAGAACGATGCCATCTTGAATACTCGACCTATCCCGGTGGAACCCAACGGAAAGTGGTGCTTACGGGCTGCTGTCTGAGAAATGAGCTAGGTCTAGCCTCATTCTTTTGCGGCATAGTCGTCGAGAAGAAAGCTGCCCTTGTTCTTGATGGCTCGGAGCCGTTTCAGGCTTACTGTGATGCAGCCTTGTCTTTGGCGAGGGAGCGGGGAAACCTGCTCGCAGCCCGCTACCTCAAGTCGGCGCTCAATTCAGTACAGGTGTCGCTTTGCTCTTAAAGGCGAGATGAGAGCTTTGGTGCGCGGCTCGGGTGTTTTTCAGAGTCCGCTCTTTGATGTTGTCGTCTAGGGGGTTGCCTTCCCGCAACGGACGGATTTCGGGCGTGCACATGCCAACATGCGATTGAGGGCTCTGTTGCAAACATTGCGAGAGGTTGGATAGGTGCCGTGTTCTCTACCCTCATGCAGCCTGAGTTTCGAGATTCCGGGCGAGCAGAGCTACGGCTTCCGTCAGGGCGCTCGGTCCGATGCCAAAAGCCCGTTCAACGATACGGGCTTCACCACGGGCGTCACCCGTCAGATTGAAAATCGCAGCCTGGCCCTTGCGCAAGGCTCGCATGACCTCGAAACCTTTGATCGACGCATAGGCTGTTTTCAGCGTCTTGAACCCTCTCACCGGCCTGATCAGTTGTTTCAGCTTGCCATGATCAGCCTCAACGACATTGTTCAGATATTTGACCTGCCGGTGCACAAGCTCGCCGGGGCATTTGCCTTCGGCCTTCAATTGCGCGATGGCAATGCCATAGGTTGGCGCTTTGTCGGTGTTGATCACGGCTGGCTTTTCCCAATCCTTCAGACCGTTCAGGGCCTTGCCGAGAAAGCGCGTGGCGGCTTTCGCGTTGCGGGTCGGAGACAAATAGAAATCGATCGTGTTGCCGAATTTGTCGACGGCCCGGTAAAGGTATGTCCATTGGCCACGAACCTTCACATAAGTTTCGTCGACACGCCAACTCGTTGATTGCGGACGACGCCAGTGCCAGCGCAGCCGTTTTTCGATCTCCGGCGCGTACTTCTGGACCCAACGATAGATCGTGGAATGATCAACAGGAACGCCCCGTTCACCCATCATCTGTTCAAGATCCCGGTAGCTCACCCCATAGCGGCAGTACCAGCGGACCGCCCAAAGGATGATTTCACCCTGGAAATGACGCCACTTAAAATCGCTCATCAAAAATCTCACTCAAAATCTTTGGTGCTCCTTCCGGCATCTTTGGAATTTTTGCAACAGAGCCTTCCTGTCAGCATAGGGTGTCTGCGGCTCGTATCGAAATCTCTCGGATCTGCTGACGGAAAACCTGTCGGAACTCCCTGAAGTTATCGAACCCGAGAGCAACGGCAACTCTGGCCACGGTTGAGGGCGACACTCCGCATCGGTTCGCAAGCGATTGCGCAGTGCCGAACGCTACAATTTCAGGATGAGCGAGAGCCGTGCGTGCGACACGCTCTTGTTGCTCCGGGAGGCTAAGCTTGGTTGCTACAATCATATCCTTTAGCTCGGCGATGGTCGTCAGTTTTCGAATTGTTTTATCCGTGCTCATGATCATGCTTCCGGTGCTTGTTCGGCTATAACTTTTGGGAAGGGTCGTTGAAGGTTGTCACCCCCGAACTTTGCCTGGAGGGCAGCACAGGCCTGCGCCATGTATTCTCTAAGCGGAGCAATCGCGGACTTACCCCCGCTTCGACGACGAGCCATCCGGCACAAACCACGTTCTCCACAAGTGCATGACCGGATCGAATTCAACGGAAACGTTCCTTCGGATGGTGAACGTTCCCGTCCGCACCATCGCTCAACCTGATATCCTGTGGCCGGTACCCGTAGTCGCAGCAGGTCGTTGATCGAGTCTTCAGCGGCGCATCCTCCGGCATCAGGAGTATGCGACGGCTCGATCCGAAGGTCGGGCCGCCGCTAGATCGGGCAGGAGGAGTTGTCCGACAGAGACTGTTTTGCTTTCTCTGAAAGCTCAGCCAAGAACCTCTGCCAATTTCACGAGGGATCCGGTCTTTGCAGACTGGGTTGCAGCTTCCGCCATGGCGAGCGCTGCGACACCATCATCGAGCGTGACCGGCAGAGCCGAGGCTGTGTTCACAGCGGTGACAAATGCTGCCCATTCCGCCGCATAGGCGGGCATGTAGCGTTCGAGGAAGAAATAGGTGGGCTTTGAGCCCGTCACGCCAGAGGTGGTGGACTTTACCACTGTGTTTTCCAGCATGTTCTGCGCCTGCAGCAATCCTTCCGAACCCAGCAATTCCAGACGCTGATCATAGCCATAGACGGCGCGGCGGCTGTTCTTGATCACGGCAATACGGCCATCGGCGTAGGAAAGCGTCACCACGGCGGTATCGACATCACCAGCGGCACCGATTTCGGGATCAACGACCGATGTTCCGACAGCCGAGACAGCGACGGGAGCCGCACCCAGGATGAAGTTAGCCATGTCGAAGTCATGGATCATCATGTCACGGAAGAGGCCGCCCGAGACCTTGATATAGGCGACCGGCGGCGGCGCGGGGTCGAAGGACGTGATTGACAGGAGTTCAGTCTTGCCGATTTCACCACGGTCGGCTGCTGCCTTGAGAGCCGCAAAGTTGGGATCGAAACGGCGGTTGAAGCCAATCATCACCGGCTTACCGGTAGCGACGGCCGTCTTCTGGCAAACCTGTGCCCTTGCAAGGCTGAGGTCGACAGGCTTTTCACAAAGCACGGCCTTGCCTGCTGTCGTCGCCCGCTCGATCAAGTCGGAATGGGTATCGGTGGAGGTGGCAATCAGCACGGCATCAATGGCGCGATCATCGAGGATCGCATCGGTCGAGCGAGCTTCGGCGCCATACTGGGCGGCGATCTTCTCAGCGGCGGCCTGATTGATGTCGGAGACAGCCGCGAGGCGGCTGCCGGGATTGGTGGAAATGGCGGTGGCATGGACGCCAGCAATACGGCCTGCGCCCAAAAGACCGACGTTCAGGATGGTGGATGACACGGATGATCCTCCTAGGAAAACAACATCAGATAGTGAAAGCGGTGCGGAACGCTTCAAGCGCATCTTCCGGATCGCCGGAGGCAAAGGCTTCCATACCGACAGGCCCCGCATAGCCCATCGCTTTCAGGGCTTTTGCAACGCCGTGCCAGTTCACTTCGCCCGTGCCCGGCTCGCAACGGCCGGGATTGTCAGCCACCTGAACCTCCCCAATCCAGGGCAGACAGGCCTTGCACCAGCGGATAAGATCACCCTCGCCGATCTGGGTATGGTAGAGATCGAGATTGATGCGCAATTGCGGGCGGTTCACGGCAGAAACGATAGCAAGCACATCAGCGGTCGAGCCGAAAGGGCAACCAGGATGATCGATGGGGTTGAGGTTTTCTAACGTGAAAACCTGACCCTCGGCTTCTGCCAGATCGCAGATGCGGTTAAGCGTATCGCGCGCCCGCTGTTCCATACCCGGCGCGAAGGCACCGATCTTCGGTATCGGAATGCCCAGTTCACCAAGCCCCGTGCCATGCAGATTGAGGCGGTGGACACCGAGGCGCTTGCCAACCTTCGCCGTTTCCGTGGCAGACGCCAGAAGCATCTCACAACCTTCTGCATCGGTGAGCCGACCTTCGAGATAGCCGTTCATGATAGTGAAGGTGGCACCGGTTTTTTCCAGGGCGTCGAGATTCCAGGCGGGCCAGTTCCAAAGGCCGACGCCGAAGCCCATCTCCTTCAGGCGGCTTGCCCGCCATTCGATTGGTCTGTCGCGCCAGAGCATTTCGGCGCAAGCGGCAAGTTGGAAGGTCATCTTAGATTTCCTGAAGTTTGAAATCGGCCGGTGCAACGGGCATAACACCCCTTAGTAGGGCCACGGATTTTTTAAGCCCTTCGAGCGAATTGAGAAGCACGTCCTCATGTTCAACGGAGAGCCAGCCGTCGTAACCGGCCATTTTCAGGCGATAGCAGAACTGGCGCCACCATTCCTCCCCGTGGCCGAAGCCGAGCGTGATATAGGACCAGGAGCGGGCCGGAATGTCGGTGAGGCTCCCATTTTCGAGGAGGCTGGTCACCGCCTGCTTCGGCGCGTTCAGGAATGTATCCTTGGCATGGACGTGATAGACGGCCTTCCCCAATGCCTCGGCCGCTATCAGCGGATCCGCCCCCATCCAGAACAGATGTGAAGGGTCGAGGTTTGCACCGACGACAGGGCCGACTTGCTGTCGGAGCTTCAGGAGCGACGGCACGTTGTAGACGCACTGGTTACCATGTAGTTCGAGCGCAATCCTTTCCACGCCGCATTCGTTTGCCAGCGCCACTATCTCGGCCCAGAAGGGCAGGAGCTTTTCTTCCCACTGGTATTTGAGGATCGCCTGCGTTTCCGGCGGCCAGGAAGAGACGACCCAATTCGGCATGGTATCGGACGGATTGCCCGCAGGCAGGCCAGACATGGTGCAGACCGTCTTGATGCCCATTTCGCCTGCGACCCGGATGGTTTTCTTCAGATCTTCGCCCTGAGCCGGATCGGTTGGGTGAAGCGGATTGCCATTGGCATTCAGGCTGATCACATCAAGCCCACGATCTGAAAAGCCCTTGAGGAAGTCCTTCTGCGCGACCGTGTTGCCCAGCATGGATTTGAGATCGAAATGCGGGGCTGTCGACCAGCCGCAAGTGTTGACCTCGACCCCCGAGACACCCATGCGGGCCGCATTGTCGAGTAGGTCATTGAGCGGCATGTCCCCAAGGCTGTCGGATACGAAACCCAGTTTCATGCGTAGAACTCCGGCTTGGAAATCATGGTGACGGGTTGCTTTTGACCGCAAGCAAGTGCTTTAACGCCTGCCTCGGCGACGACGGCAGCGGTATAGCCATCCCAGCAGCTCGATGCGAATTCCGGGAAAATGCCTGTCTTGACGAAGCCTAGGAAAGCCCGGTTCTGGCGGCGATAGGCATCGAAATAGCGGCTTCGCCAATCGGCATCGTAGCCGGTATGAACACCCAGCGACTGCTCCAGCCGTGTATAGGCGACATGGTTCATTGCCATGCTCGCCTGCTCGCCGACGAGTTCGGCACGGACATCATAGCCGTATGCCGCGTTGTTATTGATCTCGATATTGACGAGTTGACCATGAGAGGTTTCGAGAACCATGAAGACTGGTGCAACCCTGGCATCCGATCGAACGGGCTGGAAGGCCGAAATCGCGGCATATTCAGTTCCGAGCACATAGCGGACCACGTCGAATTCATGTGGCGCCGAATTGGTGATCGCCATTGCCCCCGTAAAGTTCGAAGCGGGCGTTTCCACATTGCGGTGGAAGTTGTGCATCATCAGCGCCCGGCCAAGTTTGCCGGTCGACAATGCCTGCTTCATCTCGCAATAGGATTGGTCGTAGCGCCGCATGAAGCCAAGCTGTACGAACCTTCGACCGACTTTCTGTTCCGCCTGCATAACCGAGAGGCATTCTGCCGAGGACTGCGACAGAGGCTTTTCGCACAGCACCTTCTTGCCCGCGTTGATGCAGGCGAGTGACAGCGGCGCATGTGTGAAGTCCGGGCTCGCGACGATCACCGCATCCACATCGGCGCGGGCAATCACAGCTTCCGGGTCAGTCGCAACGTCTGCTGCACCATGGGCATCGGCCACCTTGCGCGCCCGGACTTCGTCCATGTCGCAGACCACCTGAAGGCTTGCGCCTTGCATTTCCTCGGTGACGATCCTGGCATGATCAGCGCCCATCAGTCCCGCACCAATGACTGCGATACGCACCATTGGACAACCTCCTTCCATTCGGTTGGCGCAAGGCCCAACCGCTTCCGTTCAACACAATCCGCTACGTGATGGCTCAATCAGATTCATTCAGTGCGCGGGCGGGGCGGAACACCGTCATGGGTCTCCCTATAGCCTTCGATGGAGGCTTCGAGAGTTGCCATCGATTCCCCTCCGGCCATTAGATCGGCGATCTGCTCGCGTGATTTTTCCCCCTTTCGGAAGTCGGCCGCGATGGCACCCCGGATGAGCACCGCGAAGTGATCGCCCACGGCCATGGCATGCATCACCTGATGGGTGATGAAAACGACCGCGAGGCCGCGGCGTTTGGCCTCATTGACGATCCGCAGTACGTGCGCAGCCTGTTTGACGCCGAGGGCTGCCGTCGGCTCGTCAAGGATGAGGACACGGGCTCCGAAATAGACAGCACGCGCGATCGCGAGCGACTGGCGCTCCCCTCCGGACAGACCGCCGACCAAACGGTCCCCGTCGGTGATGCGAGTGATCCCCATCTTCTGAACCTCCCCAACGGCCACTCGGTTGGCGGTCGTGCGGTCGAAATACTTGAACAGGCCCCAGCCCTTTGTCGGTTCTGAACCCATGAAAAAGTTGCGCCCTATGGACATCAAGGGATAGGTCCCACCGAATTGGTGAACCGTAGCGATCCCCCGTTCCTGCGCTTCGCGGGGACTGGAGAAATTAGTGGGCTCGCCATCCATCAAGATTTCGCCACGCGTCGGCTGATAGACGCCGGACAGGGTCTTGATGAGTGTGGACTTACCCGCGCCGTTGTCGCCAAGCAGGCAGAGCACCTCACCTTCGACCACCTTGAGACTGATATCGTTCAGAGCATCAATATGGCCAAAGGATTTGTCGACGTTTCGAAATTCGAGAACGGGTTTCTTGGCGGACATTGTAGCTCTCCTTACTTCTTCTTCGAAGTCGACCAGCTGGTGGCCAAATGACGAAACGTGTCGTTGAGCAGGACGGCGATCAAAAGCATGACGCCGATGATCAAAAAGGACAGGTTTCTGTCGATTTCCGTGAAACCGATGGCCTGGGTTACGATCGAAAGGGTGAGCACCCCGAAGACAATGCCCATTACGGTACCGAAACCACCGGTCAGGAGAACGCCACCGACGACGACCGCGATAATGGTGTTGAAGATCAGGCCAAAATTGGCCTGGGATGTTGCGGAGCTGAAAGTCATCACCTGCAGGACACCGGCGAAGGCCGCCGACGTGGAACACAGCATGAAGAGGGCAATCTTCAACTTGGTTACAGGAATACCCGCGTTTCTCGCGCTTTCCTGGTCACCACCGAGAGCGAAGACCCAGCTTCCCTTCGGAGAGTAGTGCAGGAAGAAGGCGAATGTTGCGATGAGACCACCCCACCAGAAGACGGAAGAATTGAAGCCATACACCTTACCACCGAAGAGCGATTTTGCCCAATCTGGCGCGTGATAGAAGGAATTGGTGTTGTTGATGAAGGAGATCGACAGGTAGAGCGTCATGCCTGCCACGGCAAAGAGCGTCGCCAGTGTCACGATGAACGACGGCACCCGCGTGTGAGTGACGATGTATCCGTTGATGAAGCCGATCAGGGCACCGATGGCAAGAGCCGCAGCGACACCGACAAGCACAGGCATCTGATAGTGCTCGCAGAGGATTGCAACCGTCATAGTCGACGCGGGAAGTACAGCACCCGTAGAAATGTCGAGTTCACCAGCGATCATCAGAAATCCGACCGGAATTGCGATCATCCCGACCAGGGACGCGAAATTGACCCATGTCGTCACACCCGGAACTGAGAGAAAATTACGGCTGTATCCGAAAATCGAAAAGAGAACGAAGACGGCCACGAATCCCATGAAAGCACCAGCGGCAGGGGTGCGAAAAAAGGCCTTGATGGATGAAATGGTCGTCTCACTCTGGACGGCGGTTGTCTCAACGGTGCTGGTTCTCAGGTTTGTGGAGGTCATGTAGCAAAATCCTCAATCAACGCAGACGAAAGTTACATGGAGGGAGCAGGGCTGAAACCCGGCCAGTTTAGTGGCCAGATCTCAGCCTCAGGCCCGCCTCAACGCGCGCCGAGCTTGACGCCTGCGATTGCGGAAGCAACATTGGTCTTGTCGACAATCGCCGGGCCGGTCAGAACCCGCTTCGTTGCAATTGCAGTGCCGAACTTCAGGTTTGCGAACAGCATCGAGGTTGCGAGAAACCCCTGCAGATAGGGCTGCTGGTCGATGGCGAAGGTCTGTGTGCCCTTCGAAACGCGATCCAGAACCGAGGCGGACATATCGAAGGTGCCAAGCTGAATCTTGCCGGTCTTGCCCTGCTGATCGATGGAGCTAGCGGCAGCATCAGCGGCCCAGGCAGCTAGCGTGATGACGGCGTCGATCGACGGATCGGCGATCAGCTCGGACTTGATCGCCTCAGAGGTACCATTCATGTCTTGGTCGAGGTTGGCGGGAACACGGAGGATGAAGGTGTCTGCGCCGGCCTTCTTCGCGCCGTCCTGAACGCCCTTGCAGCGGGTTTCGAGGTTTACGGCTCCCGGGTTTTGGATGTGGCAGAGGATCTTCTTTGCACCGTGAGATGCGAGATACTTGCCGCCCTCGACGCCCGCCAGGTATTCGTCCGAGCCGAAATAGTTCAGCGAGCCGTAATTATCCATCTCGCCCTGCCCAGCGTTGAAGGAGATGATCACCACGCCCTTGTCGCGTGCAGCCTTGAGGGCAGGCGTTTCGGATTCCGGCAGCCAGTTCGGAATAGCGATACCCTTCGCCCCCTGGGCTACGGCCTGTTCAATCAGCGAAGCGAGATCCGGGCCAAAGTTGTCATAGTTTTGGGTCTGCATAAAGTTGACGGTGCCGCCATTGGCCTTGACCATCAGCGAGGCGTCGTCGACGCCCTTCTTGACCATGTTCCAGAAGCCATCTTGAGCCGAACCAACGATGACTGCGATATCGGTGTCAGCCGCATGAGCGCTGGATGCCAGCATGAATGCCATGGCTGCGGTGGCGATTTTCTTGGTGAACGACATGTCGAATTCCTCCTCAGGTTAAAGCCGCATGGCTGCGGCTCGACATATTTTTTTGGCCATGCGGCCGATCCCGGCAGGCTCGCGCAGGTCCGCGATCTCAACCAAGCGCCGTTGAGCTCCCTCGTCCAAATTGTGCGCTGGGCCTCCCCCCAAAGCGCTGACGGCTCCTAGATCGCTGAGCGCCGTCAACGCGCAATGAATGCTACGTTGACATCTTTCGGGTCAACATGGATTAATATCGCTTATAAAATTCATCTCAAATCGTTTCAACAACTTGGCTAAATGACATGTTGTGACATATCAGCAGTCATGGAAATGGAAATTTTGACATGAAGAGACCAACCATTCCAGACCTGGCGAGAGCGGCGGCTGTATCCGTGTCAACGGTCAATCGTGTTCTCTCCGAGCCTGAATCGGTCCGCAGCAATACGCGCACGCGCGTTTTGGCAGCCGCTGAGGAAATCGGCTTCTACGGACTTGGGACCATCAAGCAGGCGGCGAAGGCACAAGAGGTGATCCACCGTGTTGGGGTTTTGCTGCAGCGACGAGAGAGACGCTTCTATCGTCTACTTGGCGATTCAATAGCGCAAGCCGCGAAAGCTCATCCTATAGATCTTGCCGTCGAGTACATGGAAGATCTCACGCCGGAGAAAGTCGCAGCACATATTCAGTCACTCGGCGCGCGGTGCGAAGCACTTGCGATTGTAGCGCCGCAGCATCCCGCCGTTGCTGACGCGATCGACGCAGTTCTTGAAAGCGGCGTGCCGGTCGTTTCACTTATCGGCCCCCTTACGGCTAAAGGAGGCATCAGCTTTGTCGGACTCGACAATTGGAAAGTGGGACGCACCGCTGCCTGGGCATTTGACCGCATGGTGCGACAGCCGGGGAAGATAGGCATTCTTGTGGGCAGTCATCGATTGCGAAACCAGGAAATGAATGAAAGCGGGTTTCGTTCCTACTTCCGTGAACATAATTCGGGATTCACGCTGCTCGAACCGCTACCAACTTACGAGTCGGCTGTGGTTGCCCGTGAACATGTCGAAAAGCTGCTGACAGACCATCCCGATATGTGCGGGCTATTCATCTCGGGGGGTGGTGTTACAGGTGCGATAGCCGCGCTCAGAGCTACTCCGAAACGGGAAGACTTCGTCACCGTAGGCTATGAGCTTTTTGAAGATACGCGGGCTGCTTTGATAGATGGCACAATTTCGCTGATCCTGTCACACCCCATAGAGCGTTTTGCATCTGAGACAATTGCGACTTTGCTGAAAGCGAAGAACGCAAGTCCTGATAACGGAGTATTTAGGATCACATTTCCATTCGATATGTATAGCCCCGAGAGCGTCTGATGAGGACCTCTTAAGTTGGCCATGCAAGTGGCAGGCTGGGGTTCGCCTGCGTCTTCGCGTCCGCCTTGGGGCCGAATCGAAAGGTCCTCAACTATACGATGGACGAACTCTTAACGCCTACACGCCGATGAGGGAAGCCCCGCCGGCACGGCCGAAATCGGGCGCCTGCGCCAAAGTGGTATTTCCATCATTGAAAATTGGTGCGTTTCACAATTGCGCGCTCGGTGACGCGGCCCTTCGCTCGGCAGACAATCATGAACATCGCGATATTGCGAGATTCTCACCAGCACCTAAAAGTGTGGCTCCCCTATGAACATCGTCGCCTTGAAGGGACCGCTGTTTTCGTGTCGCATCCCACATTATCAATGACTTAGGCATCCGATCCAGCATAGTGCGATTTATGGAACTTCGCTTATCGAAGACATTTGAGTTCGCTAGCGGGCAGCCCGAGACGTACCGAGTTGCAGCTGATTCATTCATAATCCCTTCGCTCTTGCAGCTCGCTTGTTCTTGCTGAGGCCCCACAAGGACCGCACTGAAGTTCGCCCGACCAGCTTACAAGGTAGCAGCACCAGTCACGAACCCGCTGACATATGACGATTTCCCTTGTCACATACGTATGAAGCGGGCTGCGTCGAATGCGTTCGGACTGTCTGTAGCGGCGTACTTAGAACGTCGGTTCATGAAGAGGTCGCCACCGCCGGATACCGGCATCAGGCGGTGGCAAGTTCGCCTGCTTCCCGCCATCTGCGCAGCAAAGCGAACAACTCTTCGCGGTCCTTCTCATCAAGACGTGGCACGCCCGGAACGCGGACAGGACCGACATCGAGGCC
>NZ_JACHYY010000028.1:0-14573 GCF_014193155.1 Rhizobium sp. BK098
GCAGGTCCTCGACGTCGCGCAGGCTCAGCAGAAACCGATAATAGAGCCAGACTGCATGGGCGATAATTTCGGCTGGAAAGCGATGGCGGCGGTAAGTTAACACCGCAATAGTTCACCTTGACAGATCACGTCACTTGCTCTCTCTCTACTCGAATTAACTAGAATCTGAATATATTCAAGAAATGTGGACCCCGTCTCGGTAATACTTCCGGCATTTTCATCAAAGCAAAATACGGAATCTGGGTCATCTCCACCGGTAAACATAAAATAATACTTTGTTTCCCATTCAATAGAAAATAGAAATGGCTTTGGTTGTATTAAACTGTAAAGGCCAGCATCCTGCAGGTCGTTAAAAAATGTGAATTGAGTGAGCAGCTGTGTCCTTACGTCCCACGTCCCTCGATATAGGATGATAGCCTCGTCGTTTACGAGTCCACCTGAGCATCGCCCTATTTCCATCATGAAATCACGGAAATCGCCCCTCACGTCTATGTTGTAAAGCCTTTCTATTTTGCCGATTTCGACTTCCTCATAACCAAGAACCCGAGAATAATCTACCGCTCGGCCCTGGCGTACCTTCTCCAAAAATCCAGTCGTCATGGGTTAACTCCGGTGGACCCCTGATAAATCTTCACATTGAAGTTCGGATTGCTTGTAGCAAACGTGCCGCTGGTTGCTTGACATCCCTGACACATCCCAGGCGAACCAATGGACGTGTTCTGAACAGCGATCGAAACCTGGGCATTTTTCCCTGCAAAATTATCTTGAATATAGCTGAAAAGCTTTTGCTCGGCGTGGTTAAAATTGGAGAGTGACCCTATCGTCGCGCTTGGCACTGATCCAGTGTCTCCGGTGACGACGCTGTAGTTGACTCCGTTTATTACAACCTCCGTGGGCGCATTTCCTTTCCACGATTGGCCACTAACAGACAAAAAGTTACGTGTTTTGCCGTCAACCATCACAGTAGATACCGCAATGGAAATACCTGCGGTCTTGCCTCCTTTCACATAGTTTACCAGTTGGCCGCGCACGGCGTTAACGTCGAGTGGACTGCCTTCCGTGAGGGCCGACAAATTGTTGACAGAAAGATTTGAAGGCAAGGTGAACCCCGGAAGGGCCGAAATTACACCCAAAGCCGCCATGCCCGCGACATCAACTCCGAGCGCCTGCGCCTTTTCAAATTTTTGCGCCGTTGACAGAGAGTTGTTAGCCCAAATAACAGCAAGTGCGTTTGACAGACCCTCGCGATTAAGGGCCGCTAAAGCGCCACCGTCCTTAAATGCGTTAGTATTTGGGCCGTCCGAGCCACCGTCCAGCTGTGAAACAGCGCCCTGTAGTGCAAATCCGTTTTCGTACTCATCGGCCGTGTTGAGGCCGTAGTAGCCGGTCGCATATCCGGCAGAAACGAGAATGCCCAAGCGTTGCTCTTCAGTAAGGCCATTGAGGTAGGCAGCAATTGCATCCTGACATGTCTGATATGTCTTAATATCGAGACGGATTAGGGAGCCATCTGCTAACTTAATATTGCAATCGCTACTTGCATAAGCTGGCGTGAATACCAAATCGAGCAGATTGAAGCCCTGTTGCTGGCTGCAGCCCGCAAATGATCCGCCCTGTGCGAGCGCGCTTAGGCCCGCCTGAACTTCGGCTGTTTCTTTGGACGTCAATTGCCTTCCGAGTATGTACCTGTCAAAGAAGCCCCCCGGGGCCAGGGCATCACGAAGACCACTTGACATAGCTTCCAAGCCGTTAGCAGACAGATACGGCTCAAGATCGATATGCTTGTCCTTAGTGATGACGTTCTGCTTTGAGGGATCGGTGTTGATCTGATCGACCGGTCTTGTCTGCCCGCTCTGCTCCAGCGAGGCCTGCTGGTCGGGATTGCGGACGGTGATGTTCGCCGCCGCGCCGCTACCGCTTATCGTCGCCTTGACCGACTGCTCGACGTCATCAAGTTGGTATTTGCCGCTGGCGCTCGAATTGTTGGTCGTCTTTCCGTTGGCATCCGCCCCGGAATAAAGGTCGATATCGGCATTGACCTGATAGCTCTGGTATTTCTGCGTGCCGATGAAGTCGGACCAGGTCAGCGTACCGGTATCGAGATTGACCTGGCCATCCCGGGAGATGAGCCCGGATGCGGCGAGATTGGTATTGCCGCCAACGGTGATGTTTTGATCACCGGTGGAATAAAGACCGGCGGGCGCATTGATCCAGTTCGTCGAGCCCTTGCCGGAGCCGAAGCCCGGCTGCACGCCGCCGAGTGTCAGACCGCCAAGCGCCGTGCCGATATTGCCTGATGTCAACAGATCTTGTCCGGGAGTACTGCCGATCGTCGGGCCGGTAAACGAGAAGCCGAGCGAGGACGAGCTGTTCGACTGGCTGCCGGTGTTCGGCGTCGAGACGATGTCGAGGTTGCCACCGACAAAGCCGCTGATCATATCTGCCGAGAAAACAGTGTTGTCGAGGGTTGTATCGCCCTTTGAGATGAAGGTGATGTTGTTCGTAGCACTGACGGTGGAGATTACCTGCGTCGTTGACGAACTCGACGATTTTGCCTGCCCCGCTGAAACACTGGCCGTCGGCGTGATACCGGTCGCGCCGGCCATGCCCACGCCAACCGACACACCGATACTGGCGCCAGCCGATTGGCTGTGCGACGAGGCATTCGACGTCGCCTGAGCGCCGGCCATGTCAATGTTGTTGGCCGAGATCAGCACGCTCCCATTCATGGGATTGTCAGCATGATCCGGGTTGGCGGTCGCGGAAATCTGCAGGCCACGGCTGGTAAAGTCTCCATTCGTGGAGATATCGACCGAGCTACCCGAAATCGTCGGCAGAACCGGTGTCGAAGTCGAAACCGAAGTCTCGTTCTTCGAATAGGTAAAGCCGGCGGTCAAAGAGACCGACGCGAGATTGCCAGCTTTGATACCATCCTTGAGGCTGGAGAGCGCATCGTAGGCTTGCATACCGGCGAAGGCGACGTTGGCGGCCGAATAGCCGTCCGTGACCTTGCCGAGTTTGGAGGCGAGATTCTCGATGCTCTGGCCGGCGCCGACGAAGCTGGAGGAGACGCCGACACTGACGCCGGCGAAGAAGCTCGTCGCGACCTCATCGAAGTTGGTGATGTCATTGCCTGAGAGGATGTTGACACCGTTTTTCCCGACGATGGTGACGCCACCGCCGGCCGCGATCTGGCCTGCCTGATCGTTGAAGGTGTCGCCGGCCTTAAGCGTGATGTCTCCGCCAGCCTTGATCGCCGACACCGCATTGGTCTCGGCACTCTGGTTGATCTGGTCAGTGAAGCGTCCGACGCCGATGCCGATCGAGGCGCCGCCGCCGTTGGTTGAGACCTGGAATCCAAAGCCAGAACGCTTGTCGCTCTTCGAGGTGTCGTCGCTCTCATGGCCCGGCAAGATATTGATATCGCCGGTTGCGTTGCCCGTGACATTACCATTGGTCGCGGCGATCGAAGAGCCGATAATATTGAGGTCGCCATTGGTGGCATTGAGGGTGATGTTGCCATTGGCGGCAGACAACGTCGAGCCGATATTGTCGCTCGAACTTTCGCTGATCGTCTTGTCATGGCTGCCATAGATCGAGATAAACCCGCCACCAGAGCCGACGCCGATACCGGACTTTTTGGTCTGCTTGTCGCTCTCGTGCTCTTCTTCCGCCCCCATGACGGTGACGGTGGAGCCGGAGAGGCTGAGATCATTGCCCGCAGCCATTTCCGAACCCGAGACGACAGCCTCGCCACCGGCGTTGACGGTGATATTGCCGGATGCGGAAATTGAGGAACCGACTGTGTTCTCGTCGTAGCTATGGGTATGGGTCTTCGACGAGGATAGGAACCCGCTGGACTTGCTGTCGGCGGTCGTTTCCTTCGTGTCCTTGCCGGACGCAATGACGACGTTGTTGGCCGCCTGGATATTGGCATTCGCCGTATGAGCCGCATCACCGGCCGTGACGTCGGAGGCCGAGATCGTAACGTTGCCACCGCTAGAGGCGATGCCGATGCCAGTCTGGCCCGAGATAGACGAACCGTTCGCCGTGGTCGCGGCTTCGCTTGCTTTTTTCGAGCCGGACTTGCTGGACGATGATGCACTGTCGGTTGCTTCACTAATGACGATGTCACCCTTGGCGGTGAGGTTGGCGGTACCGCCCTTGGCATCGACATCGGAGCCGATGACGCTGATGTTGCCCTTGTCAGCCTGAACGGTGACGTTGCCATTCTGCGAGGTGATCGACGAATCGTTGCTCGTAACCGCGGTCGAGGACGACTGACCACCCTTGTAGCCGGTGGCAGCACCGGCGACTGTCTTAGACTGACTGCTGGTCTGATCCTCGGACGCAGTGATGGCGATATTGCCATTCGTCGAGACAATGCCGAGATTACCACCGGACGTGAGCGACGAGCCGCCGATCAGCACGCCCTGACTGCCCGACACCAGCATGCCGCCGCCGGCGATGAGCGACGAGCCCTGCTGGATCTGACTGGTCGTGGTCGTGATCGTGCCGCCCTGCGAAAGGTTCAGGCGGTCCTTGCCGAGAACGGTATTGTCGACGCCGGCCGAGATGATGCTGACCGAACCGTTCGCGGAGGCGATAGAGAGATCGCCGCCGACCTTGGCGGAGCTGGCGATGATGTTGACGCCGTTGGTGCCAGCAATGCTGAGATTGCCGCCTGATGTCACCGTGGTCCCGACCAGCGTCTGGATGCCGC
Organism: Rhizobium sp. BK098; assembly: GCF_014193155.1. Classification (NCBI taxonomy): domain Bacteria; kingdom Pseudomonadati; phylum Pseudomonadota; class Alphaproteobacteria; order Hyphomicrobiales; family Rhizobiaceae; genus Rhizobium; species Rhizobium sp. BK098. The sequence goes on from NZ_JACHYY010000028.1 coordinate 4,724, forward strand.
CATTGTCCTGTTTGACGGCGCCGATCGTGACGGTCTGGCCGGAAAGCTGCGCGCTGCCGCCGGCGGCCACCTTCGTCCCGCTCAGTGTTAGGCTACCCGCCCCGGCATCCATCTTAAGGTTGCCGCCGGCCGTAACGCCGCCATTGGCGGCAACGATGGTCTGCCCGCCGATGTTCATGGTCTGGGCGGCGAGCGTGATGCCGTTCTCGGCATTGAGATTCATATTGCCGCCGGCGAGGAACGCCCCGCCATTGGCCTTGATGCTTCCCGCATTGATGGTCATGCCGTCTGCCGCGGCAATCGCGCCGGAATTGTCGACTGAGCTGGCATCGATGGTGACCGTGTTGCCGGCGATCATGGCAGCGGACGTGGTTTTGGCGCGATCGGCGGCCGAAAGATAGACGACCGGCACCAGCACCGGCGCGCCATCGACGATCTCAGTCTGGTAGATGACCATCGATTGCGTCAGCGACGCCGCCTGCTGTGGCGTCAACGCCTGCCCCAAGCTAAGTCCGTTCGCCTCGGCATAGGCAACGCCATTGTCGAGCAACGACTTCATCTGGTCGGTGGCGTTATCGCCGGGAACAAAAGATCCCGCGCCAAGACCATTGCCGACCAGTTGCCGCATCTGCTCGTCGATGAGCTGATTGTCGAAATAGGCATCGCCCAGGAAGGGAACCTTCGTCTCGGGCGTATAGCCGATCCGGTCTATGAAATAGGCCGAACCGTAGAATTTGGAGACGTCAAGGAAAGCAGCCCGCGTCTCGAAGAGGAAGACCTGGCCCGGGACCGTGCCGCCGACGCCGCCCGATTGCGGCTTGGCAAGCGCTGCGAGCTGCGTGCCGTTTGTCTGCAGGATCTGGGTGAGATTACCACTATTGCCGATCGCGGCCGTCAGCTTGCCCATCAGGCTGTTCGGACTGACCGAAGCGCCAGCAGCCGTCAGGGTGTTGCCGCTGATTGCGGGTCCTGCCGCTGCAGTCACGCCGGTATTGACTATCGAGGCACCAGCCGTCGTTGTCACGGCAGTGCTGCTGACCGCAACACCGTTGGCCACGGCCAGGTTACTGCCGCCGACCAAGGGACCGTCGGCAGTGGTCACGCGACGGTTGCTTACCGCGACGTCGCTATTTGCCGTCAGAGTGCCGTTGTTGATCGAAGTGCCGCCGCTTGCTCGCAGATTACCGCTGCCGATCGCGGGTCCCGAACCGATCGTCGGACCGCTGGCTGCAAGCGATGGACCACTGCCGGCATTGGCGCCGCCATTGGCTGCGACGTTTGAAAGCGCCGCACTGACATTGAACAATGCCCCACCGGCGGTCATGCTGTTGAGGGCGCCGAGCGGATTGTTCGCAGTCGCCGGAGCGTCGATCGCAACCTGACCGGCGATCGAGCCATTGGAGGCGACATTGTTGACGGCGCCGCCGCCATTGATGGCAAGGGCGCCCCGCGCCTGGATCACACCGGAAATAGCGCCGACCACCTGCACGTTGACTGTGGTACCCGGGTTCAGATCGCGCGACGGATCGCGCTGCCCGTTCGGGTTCGGCGTATAGTCGAGTGTCGGGTCGTTTCCGCCGATGCATGGCCGATTGGGGCCGCTGCAATCCAGCCCGCCTTGCGTCGGGTCGGAGGAGACGACGTCTGGGTAATATTGGCATGGAGTGCTGCTGTCGCAGATCGTCTGGGTGACACGGTTCAGCGTCGCGCCGTCGTTGGTGAGCGTGCCCGCCACGGTAAGGAGCATGTTGCCGTCGGACTTGATCGAGCTGTAGCCATTCCAGAGATTGATCGCATTGACGGTCAGATCTCCACCAGCGCGGATCTGTGCGGAGGCGCCGGCGCCGCTGATCAACTGATCCTGCGAAACGATCTGGCTGACCAGATGATCGACTGCTTGTACCCAAGTATATGTCGGTGGGTCATGATCGCCCGAGCCGTTGCAACGGGTCGCGCAGCGGTAAGTCCTGGTGATTACGTCATAGGCGCTGAGAATAGCATTGGAAATCTGCACATTGCGCTGGATTGCCGGTGCCGAGGTCGTGACGTTGCTCAGACCATTGGTCAGGATCGACATTGTGCCGCCGGACTGAATGAGACCGGCAGAGTTGACCACAGCACCGTTGCGCTGACTGCCGCCCGGTCCGGCTATGGCAAGGCCGTTACCGGACAGGATAGCGCCCTGGTCGTTGGTGAGCGTGCCGCCGACGAAGAGGTTGGCATTATTGCCGGCAAAGACGAGGCCGGACGGGCTGTTGTAGAAGTCGCCAGCGACGTTGAAGGTGAGATTGTTGCCAGCGGCCAATTGGCCGGTATTGCCGAGCGATGGCAGGTTCAGCGTCAGGTCATGCGCGGCGAGCAGGGAGGTACCGGCGGTGGTGGCAAGGCCTGCGGCGGAAATGGCGATGTCACCGGAACCGCCGGCATTGGCGACGGTGCTGACCTGCGCATTGGAAAGATCGGCACCGCCGGAGAGATTGAGGCTCAGGCCGCCCAAGACAAGATTGCTTCCCGAGAGATTGGCGGATGCAGCATTGACGATCAGCGTGCCGCCCGCCGCAATCCGGCTGCCCCTGCTGCCCGAGAGATCCAGTGCGCCGGTATTAAGGGTCAGGCTGCCTCCAACGCGGGTGGTGTTGGTATAGGCAATGGCGCCAGGACTTGCGAGCGCAGCATTACCCAGGCTTTGCAGGCTGTTGTAGCTGATATTTTGCGTCGCCGTGGCGGAAAGATTGCCGCCCGAAAGCAACGAGTTGGCGCTGATACTGCCGTTTGAGGCGGCAAGCGTCATCGTACCGGCGCGGCGCAGCATCAGACTGCGGTTGCCTGATGCGTTGGTGGCGGCAAAGTCGACGCCGGAAACCAGTGTATCGATCGAGATCGACCGGGCGGTGAGATTGATATTGCCGGTCCCCAGCGATTGGCCGGTGAGCGTGATGGCGTTACCCGCGGCCAGGGCTAGATCGCCATGGGCGACGGCATTGGTGCTGATATTGTTGGCAGCATTGGCCGTAATCGTCCCGGCAGCAAGGAGGCTGTTGAAAGAGATGTCGCCTGCGGTGGCTGCGAGTGTGAGATTGCCGCCCTGGCCTAGAATGACGTTGCCGGCTCCCGATTGGTCCATCGCCGCAAAATCGACACCGGCCGCGATGACGTTGCCGCTGACGGCGGATCCGGTCATCGAGACGTTGCTGGCGCCCAGGAGCTGGCCGTTGATCCTGACCGCGCCAGGGCTGGTGGCCGAACCGATCGCGACCGCACCGTGGCCCGTGATGTTGCCGCCTGTAAAGGCACTCGCGGCCACATTGAGGTTGCCTGCGACGATCAGCATGCCGGCCGACGCACTTCCGGCGTTAATAGTCAGATCGCCGCTTTGTCCGAGAGCGATGGCGCCGTTTGACGATCGCGCAGTGGTCGCGAAATCAACACCAGTAACTGCCTGGCCCAGTTGGACGGTCGAACCGGAGAGCAAGACGTCACCGGCGCCGAGGAGCTGGCCCGAGACATTGACACTGTTGCTGCCCGCAAGGGTGATGTCGCCATGCCCGGTCACAGCGTTGGCCGTAATCGCAGTGCCACTGGCATTGATTGCGCCAGCCGATAGCATGGTCTGCGCGGTGATGCCCGCAGAGGCGGTCAGATTCATATCGCCGGCAGTTCCGAGCACTATACCGCCGCCACGGGCATTGGTGGCAGCAAAGTCGATGCCGGAGATCAGCGTCGGCGCGTTGATGTGACCGCCGCTAACCGTGAGATTGCCGGCAGCAATGATCTGGTTGCTGATATCGACATTGCCGACAATGCCTGCATTGCCATGAGCGGTGATGCTGTTGGCGATGAGATCAGCCGCTTTCGCCGTGACGTCACCGGCAGAAAGGATCGTGCCAGCCGTGATATTGCCGGAGGCCGTAAGATTGGTGCTGCCAGATGATGCCAGCACGATGTTGCCGCCGGCGGCATTGGTGGCGGCAAAGTCGATGCCCGAGATCAGGGTCGGTGCACTGATGCTACCGCCATTAATCGTGAGATCGCCGCCGGCAAGAATCTGGCTAGCAATGTCAACGTTGCCGGTGATGCCGACCTTACCTCGGCTGGTGATGCTGCTTGCCTGAAGGTTTGCCGCTTTCGCGGTAACGTCGCCGGCCGACAGGATCGTGCCGGCCGCGGCGTTGCCGGCGACGGTGAGGTCCGTCTTACCGGCCCCTCCAAGCACGATGCTTCCGCCGTTGGCTGCGGTCGCCGCAAAATCCACGCCGGAGACCAGAAGTCCGGCGTTGAGGCTGGCGCCATCGATCGAGAGATTGCCGGCCGATAGTACCTGGCTACTGACGTCGACACGATCGCTGGCCGCCAGATCGGTCGTGCCGTGGCTTGTGATGCCATTCGCGCTCAGATCGCTCGCTTGCGCGGTCAAATTGCCTGCGGACAACAGCGTGCCGATCGTGAGATTACCGCTCGAAGCCAGGGACATATCGCCACTTGATGTCTGGACAATATTGCCGTTGGCGGCAGCGGTACCAGTAAAGTCGACACCGGAGACGATCGCGCCTGCGGCGATGCTCGGGCCTGAGATGCTGATGTTGCCGCCACCAAGGACTTGGCCATGGACGGTGGTCGCACCGGCAAGCGCGATATCCTTATGGCCAGTGACGGTATCGGCCGTCACGGTAGCGGCATTGACGTTGATGGTGCCACCGGCCTGCATCGTCGATGCAGAGAACCCGCTACTCAACTGAGCCGTCAGGTCCCCGAACTGTCCAACAACGATATTGCCGCCGGCGGCGTTGGTTGCACCGAAGTCGATACCGGCGACGACAGATTGGGCCGACAGGCTCTGGCTAGTGATCAGGATGTTGCCGGCGCCGAGAATCTGGCCGGTAACGCTGGTGGCGCCATTAAGCGTGATGTCGCCATGCGCTGTGACGGCGTCTGCAGTCACGGTCGCACCGCTGCCCGAAAAACTACCGGCCGACAGCAATGTACCGGTATTGATCGCACCGGTCGAAGCGAGTGTCAGGTTGCCGCTCGTCGTCTGGACGATATTCCCATTGGCGGCTGCCGTCGCGGCGAAATCGACGCCTGAGACAATGGTACCGGCTTTGATGCTCGAGCCGGAGATGCCCACGTTACCGCCAGCGAGCAGTTGATTGGCAACGGTCACGCCCCCGACGGCCGTTCCGGAAAGCGTTACATCCTCGTGGCCAGTGATCGAAGCCGCTGCCACGGACGTGCCGCTGAGATCGACGGCGCCCGCTGCCTGTATGGTCGGCGCAGCGACGGCGCCATTGACATTCACGGTGAGATCACCGCGTTGACCAAGGACGATATTGCCGCCGGCAGCATTACTGGCGTCGAAGTCGATACCGGAAACGATCGTTTGGGCGGACAGGCTTTGGCCCATGATCGAAACGTTGCCGGATCCGAGGATCTGGTTTGTGACGCTGACCGCGCCATTGAGCGTCACAGCGCCATGCGCCGTTACGCTATCAGCGCCGACGGTCGAGCCGGAGGCATTGAGATTGCCGGCCGATAGCAATGTTCCACCGCTGATATTGCCCGACGACGTCAAGGAAATGTCGCCACTCGTCGTTTGGACGATGTTTCCGCCGTTGGCAGAAGTAGCAGCGAAGTCGACACCCGAGACGATAGTCCCAACCTGGATGCTCGAACCGGAGATGCCGATGCTGTCGCCGCCAAGCACCTGGTTGGCGACATTCACGCCTCCGACCGCGGTTCCGGAAAGGCTAATATCCTTATGACCGGTGATCGACGCTGCAGTGACGGATGCACCACTGATGTCGATGCTGCCCGCAGCCTGTGTGGTCGGCGCCGTAACGGCTCCGTTAACATTCACAGTCAAATCGCCGCTTTGACCGAGGGCGATGTTACCACCTACCCTGTTGGTCGCATCGAAATCGATACCTGCAATGACAGTCTGTGCCGACAGACTCTGGCCTGAGATCAACACGTCGCCGGAGCCAAGGATCTGGCCAGCAATGTTCACACCGGCGCCCGTGGCCGTCGTACCGGTCCCCTTGAGGGCAATATCGCCATGCGCCGTGACTGCATCGGCGGTTACGGTGATGCCGTTCGCCGAGAATGCACCGGCCGACAGCAATGTGCCGGCATTGATCGAGCCGGTCGACGCAAGCGTCAAGTCGCCGCTTGCCGTCTGAACGATATTGCCGTTAGCGGCTGCAGTTCTGGCGAAATCGACGCCGGAAACCACAGTGCCGACTTTGATGCCTGAACCGGAGATGGCGATGTTGCCACCCCCAAGGAGTTGACTGGTGACGGAGGTTGAGCCGGACAAGGTGATGTTGCCATGGCCGGTGACGGCATTGGCATTGATGGTCGCCCCGCCGGCATTGATGCTGCCGGCGGCCTGCATGGTCGGCGTCGCCACGGTACCGCCGACCGAAATCGCGAGATTGCCAGACTGGCCAAGGACAATATTGCCTCCTGCCCTGTTGGTCGCATCGAGGTCGATACCAGCCACGACGGTTTGAGCGGAAAGGCTCTGGCCGGTGATCGATACGTTGCCGGAACCCAGGATCTGGTCTGTCACACTGATCGCGCCGCCCAGCGTCACGTCGCCATGCGCCGTGATGCCGTCAGCGGTGACCGTCGAACCCGAGGCGTTCAGATTGCCAGCCGAGAGCAGTGTGCCAACGCTGATGGCGCCCGGCGACGTCAATGACATGTCGCCGCTCGCCGTTTGGACGATATGTCCATTGGCGGCAGCCGTCCTTGTGAAATCGATGCCGGAGACAATGCCGCTGGTCTTGATGGCAGAACCCGCGAGACTGATGTTGCCGCCACCCAACACCTGGTTGGTCACGTTAACGGGACCGCTCGCGGCCGAAACGGTGATGTCCTTATGACCGGTAATCGCGTCGCTGGTGACCGTTGCGGCGTGAATATCGATGGTGCCAGCAGCTTGAACCGTCGGCACTGTCACAAAGCCGCCTGCTGCGACCTTCAGATCGCCAGTTTGACCGAGAACGATATTGCCGCCGGCGGCGTTGGTGGCATCGAAATCCAGGCCGGCAACGAGACTCTGGACGGACAGACTCGGGCCGTTGATCGATACGTTACCCGCGCCCAGGATCTGACCACTGACGCTGATCACGCCGCCAAGCGTCATGTCGTGATGGGCGGAGATATTGCCTGCGGTGATCGTTGCGCCGTTCGCAATGAGATCGCTCGCCGACAGTAATGTTCCGGCGTCGATTGCGCCGCTTGAGCCAAGCGTCAGATCACCGCTTGCGGTCTGAACGATATGCCCATTGGCGGCCGCGGTGGCGGCAAAATCGACGCCAGAGATAATCGCGCCAGCCTTGATGGTCGGACCGGAGATGGCGACTTTGCTGCCGCCGAGAACCTGGTTCGACACGGCGGTGGCGCCGGAAAGGTTGATGTTCTTGTGGCCCGTGATCCCGTCAGCGGCAATGGAGGTGCCACTAACATCGATCACGCCCGCGGCCTGCATGGTGGGTGCCGTAACGGCGCCATTGACCGTGACCTTTAGATCGCCGGCCTGGCCAAGCACGATATTGCCACCGGCGGTGTTGGTAGCGCCAAAGTCGATGCCAGCCACCATAGTCTGCGTCGACAAGCTTTGGCCGCTGATCAGCACATTCCCGGATCCAAGAATCTGCTGCGTTACGTTGATTGCGCCACCAAGCCTCATATCGCCATGGGAGGTCACGCTGTTCGCCGTGAGGCTCGAAACGGTAGCGCCGAGACTGCCGGCCGACAACAGCGAGCCTGCGTTGAGTGTACCCGAGCTTGAAAGCGTCAGGTCGCCAGTGCTGGCGAGCACGATGTTGCCATTAGCGCCCGCCGTCCTGGCAAAGTCGACACCGGAAACGATGCTGCCTGCCTTTATGCTTGGCCCGGAGACACTGACGTTGCTTCCCCCAAGAAGCTGATTATGGACCGTGGTGGTACCAGCAAGGGTGATGTTCTCGTGACCGGTGATCGAATCTGCGGTGACCGACGCACCGCTGACATCAATTACGCCCGCGGCTTGGATCGTGGGCGTCGTGACGGCGCCATTGACCGATACCTTTAGATCACCACTTGGGCCGAGCGTGATATTGCCGCCGGCGGCATTGGTGGCATTGAAGTCGATACCAGCGACAAGCGTCTGTGCCGACAGATTTTGACCTGAGATGAGCACGTTGCCGGCACCCAGAATCTGGCCACTGACGCTGATCACGCCGCCGAGCGTCATGTCGTGATACACGGAAATATTGCCGGCGGTGATCGATGCGCCGTTCGCGTCGAGATCGCCCGCTGACAACAGCGTTCCGGCGCTAATCGCGCCTGCGGTCGTCAGTGTCAGATTGCCAGTTCCCGTGGCCGTCGGGCCAAGGGTGATGCGCCCACCTGCCGCATTGGTGGCGGCGATATCGACGCCTGAGACAATGGCATCGGCGGCAATGCTTGAGCCGATGATGCCGACATTGCCGCCGCCAAGCACCTGGCCGCTGATCTCAACGCGACCGCTTGTGGTCGTCGTGGCCACGCTGCCGCTTCCGGCCGTCGGACTGGTGGCGCCGGTCAGCGTGATGTTCTTGTCGCCGGTGATCGCATCGGCAGTAATGGTCTGACCGGAGGCATCGATCGCGCCGGCTGCCAGCACGGTTCCTGCCTGGACGGCGCCAACGCTGTCGTTGATCGTCAGATCACCGCTACCTGCCAGCACGATATTGCCGCCGGAGGCCTTGGTCGCCGCAAAATTGACCCCAGACGCAAGCAGACCAGCGCTGACACCATTGGCGTTGCCATTGATGGTGATATCGCTGGCTCCGAGCAATTGGTTGGTGACGCGCATGCCGCCGTCGATACCGACGTTGCCGTGACTGGTGAGGTTGTTAGACTGCAGCAGGGAAGCCTGGGCCGTCAGATTGCCGGCCGACAGCAACGTGCCGACCGTGATGGTGCCGGCGGCAGCTGTCAAATCGAGTGCGCCGGCCGAGCCCAGGACGATATTGCCACCAGCGGCGTTGGTTGAGGCAAAGTCGACGCCGGACGCGATAGCGGTCGCCTGAATGCCAGCCCCGGAGATCAGGACATCGCCCGCTCCAAGAATCTGACCGCTCGCGTTCATCGCAGCATTAACGATGAGCCCGCCATGCGAGGTAACGTTAGCGGTCGTAAGTGAGGTTGCAATTGCGGTAAGATTGCCGGCTGATTGAATATTCCCCGCCGTGATATTGCCGGTCGCACTGGCGTTGAGGCTTCCAGCCGACTGCAGATTGCCCGTGGCTATCGTGCCGCCGGTTGCCGTCAGGCTCAAGTTGCCTGCCGAACCAAGAACGACATTCCCGCCGGGATCGGCACTTGTGGCAGCAATATTGATGCCGGAAACAACCATGCCGGTGGAGATTGACTGGGCAGTGGTGCTGACATTGCCCTGCGCCAGTACGTTGCCGGAAACGGCAAGACTATTACCAGCGGTAAGAGCGAGATTGTTGTAGCTCTGCAGCGAAGCGGCCGAGATCGAGCCGGCCGTGGCGGTCAGAGTAAGGTCGCCGGTGCTGCTGGCAGTCCCTGCAATCGCTATATCGCCGGAGCTGGCGACAAGCGTGGCTGCACCATTGCCAGCGGTGACGCTGCCGGCAGCAATTCCGCCGCCCGAACCCATCTGTACGCTTGTGCCGCCGTTGACATCACCCGACACGCTCAACAGGCCGGCACCGTTCGCAAGCGCGATATCGCTATCGGCGGCGACAGACTGCAGGGTGATGCCTTGATCGGCTTGAACCTTGACCTTCTGCCTCGAGGTCACCTTGGCGGCAGTGACCTTCTGTTTCGAGGTGATGGTGACGCCATCGCGTGC
>NZ_JACHYY010000029.1:0-13665 GCF_014193155.1 Rhizobium sp. BK098
CCAGATACGATAAGACCCAAAAATCATTCTCGGCATTCCTCGCTTTGGCCGCAGCCAAAATATGGCTGCCATACTTTGTCAACAGGGCCTAAGACGTCATGCGGTGACAGAACTTTTCCGTATCTGTTGGCAATCTTGTATTGGAGACGCTTAAATTTGCAATGCAAATGATCAACCAGAGGAGCGTCAACTTGTGAGCCGAGCTTATCATTACACGGTTTGCAAACGCGATTAATTGTCAAAGTGCCGCCGATCGCATCGGGGAAAACGTGCTCTAAGGTTGGCTCGCGTTCTTCATAGCAGAAGATACATTGCACTCTGAATCACCTAAGCCTAACTGGAATTTGTTTAACATGAAGATTATGTACTCGGCTCTCATCAACGACAATACGCAATAAGCTTGGCCACTGTTAATAAACCGAGGTTTGTCTATCAGACCCAGCTTAACTGTAGAGAAATATAGTTTTTTCCAATTGCCCGAGCGCGAGCATTGGGACTCTATGGAGTGAATGTTCCACAAACTCTTGAATAAGCGAGGTTATGTAAGACCCTTCACGAAGTTCTTTTATCCAGTATTGTGGATAGTATCTGGACAGCATGCCAGTTATATAAAGGCCTATATAAAAGTAACCGAATTCATTCAAGGGGGATTTTGAGGAAACTATGTAGTAAATATTTCGACTTTCCAGAAATATTTCAGCTAAAGACCAATTCTGCCAAGGCTGTTTTGCCGTATCAATTTCAATTTGTATGGAAACTCCCGTTGAATTATTTAATCCAAAGATATCTATGTTTTCAACCATTGCGGAATTAAAATTGTATTGTGATATAATGTCGTCAAAGATTTGCTGTGGGGCAGGATGAATTATATATCGAATTTGACGGGATACCTCGGCGCCGTTGGTATCCACGATACTCTGCACTTCGTTTTGGCCTCGCGCTAGCTTTGGTTGTTCTCCAAAGGAGCGGATACTGTTTATCATTGAGGGGATGTGTCTCATACACTCACCAAGAGTTATGGCATTATCTGGTGGTGGCAGCGAGCGTAGCGGTGTCCCGGCGTCACCAGCGGCGAGATTGGTTCTCGATGTGGCGCCATTGACAGTCGTCCAGGTACAATAAAGCGGAAAATGGGAAGCATACTGATACCATAGGCCGAAGAGTCCCGAGATTGAGCCGTTACTCCTTTTAAGAGTATGCGCGGCAAAATCCCAGAGGGATTGGTTTCGCGTGAGCTCAAGACCATGGCCATTGAAGTGCGATGGTCGCCGTTCGAAACTGTCGTCCCCGCTTCCTTTCCAGAGGATCTCTGCATTCGCCAATGCAGTAATCGAATAATATGCAAGTAATGCTCGTGTTGTGTCCCCTCCTGATCGTGCTGCGTCCGAAAATTCTTTAGCTTGTGCTATAGTGTAAGAAAGTTGTTGCATCTGCTTTCTAACATTTTGCTTTTGTGATTGAGGTAACATTCTGCCGGACATCAGCATTTCTGTAGTTCTTTGGGTATCTTGAAAACGCGAAAATCTGCGCCACACAGCATCGTATGCCTTGCTCTCGCCTAGTTCCACAAATTGAAATGACATCGCATCCGACCTCCGTTGGGAAGGTCAAGATACAGGTTCTTCGTGGATTGGATCAGATGTGAGACCTATGGACGTAATTGACCCACAAGATTTTTCTACTATTCGTATATTCTACGATCGCCTTGGAATAAATTATTCGAAGGATGGTGTAATTTACTTGGACTTAACTAGTTTCTGAAGCTGTGTTGCTCTTCGTGTCGTTCAGTGCGACCTCATGAGGCAATGAGCGAGTATTTTTGGATTTAGGTTAAGTCAAATGAGTCCGTTGCCGGGCATTGCTGAATTTCAGCAAACTGCGATTTACACTAAGCTTTGCGTAATCAAAAACTGGTGCTGCTAGAGAGATTTGAAATCTGGCTTAAGCTAGTAATATCAATATATTAATAGATAGTTTGTAACGATGTAACGGTCGGAATTTTGTCCTCGGTTCGCCCCTGGAATGAGAACTTGTGGCCTTCGCTACAATGCGGCTCGGCGGGACTATTAGTTCAGACATCCGCGAGACGCTCATTCTATGACGCTTATCGATGAACCCCGCGAATCATTCATAGTAACTTCAACTAGTGACTGATTTGATCACTTCTGTTTAACGTTATTGCTGTAGGTGTAAAAAGACTTTTTGTTTCAACGTGAAGATGTGAGCGCATGGGAATTTTTAGGGGCGAAACGGTACTTTGCAGAAACGTTATGCAGATTGGCTGCGGCTCGTGGTCAGAATTCAGAAGCAAGATTCTAACCGACTTCGCTCCCGACGGGCTCTTTCGTAAAGGGCAGTTTCTGTTTCGAGGGCAGGGTCAAGATGCGTGGAGCTTGAGCACCTCGTTTGACCGATGGTATCGGGGCGAACGCGGAAGCAAGGACAAGATCGCTGACTTGCTACTTCAAGAGTTCACCTCCGAGTGTGAACTCGAGGATATGCCGGACACGCTGCGCAACGACAAAATGGCCATGCTTGGGCTTGGTCAGCATCATGGCCTACCTACGCGTCTTTTAGACTGGAGTGAGAGCCCGTTTGTTGCGGCGTTCTTCGCATTCAGCGGCCATGTTCGCCAAGGGATCAATTTGGAAAAGTACGTCGCGGTGTGGGTTCTTGACCCAAGCAATGCTGCGTGGACAGAGACTTCTGGATGCCCAATCGTGAAGGTGCCTGCTATCTGGAACCCCAGGATCAAGAATCAGTTTGGCAAATTCACGTATCTGAAAAATCCAGCTAACTCATTGGAGGAGTATGTTGGTCAGTTCCAGGAAGGTGAAGTGAGTCTGAAGAAATATACTATACCAGCTGGGGATTTTCGAGCGGCGATGTCCGAACTCGATGCAATGGGATTGTCTCATGCTCGTATCTATCCTGGACTTGAAGGGAATGCACGCGCTGCAGAAGTCCGGGTGACGCTGGAGCGTAAGTAGCTGCTTGGCTAGGCAGCGACAAAGCTTGGCAACCCAGGATAGCTTTCTGAGCTTTACACCCCGAACCCAACCATTCTAAGGTCCGCCTGAACTGATTTGAGGGGACGGCCGTAATGGCAAAAGAGAGTAATGGCGACCTCGGCTTCACGGCCGAGCTGTTTAAGGCTGCGGATAAGCTTAGGGGCAATTTGGAGCCCTCAGAATACAAGCATGTCGCGCTTGGCCTCATCTTCCTAAAGTATATCTCGGACGCCTTTGACGGCCTTCACGCCAAGCTGGAGGCAGACGAATTTGCTGACGCGGAAGACTCGGAGGAATATCTCGCCGAAAACGTATTTTGGGTGCCGAAGGAGGCCCGCTGGAGTCATCTTCAGGCCAATGCCAAGCGGCCGGAGATTGGCAAGCTGATCGACGAGGCGATGGAGGCCATCGAACGCTTTCCGTCAAACGAGGGGCTGAAGGGCGTCCTGCCGAAGAACTACGCTCGCCCGACGCTGAACAAGACGATGCTGGGTGAACTAATCGACCTATTCTCCAACATCGGGCTGCATGACACATCCGACAAGGCAAAGGATCTGCTGGGCCGCGTTTACGAGTACTTCCTCTCCGGCTTTGCAAGTTCCGAAGGCAAGCGTGGCGGAGAGTTCTTCACCCCCCGTTCAGTAGTTCGCACGCTGGTCGAGATGCTGGAGCCCTATAAGGGCCGCGTCTATGACCCCTGCTGCGGATCTGGCGGCATGTTCGTGCAGTCGGAAAAGTTCATCGAGGAGCATGGCGGGCGGCGCAATGACATTGCCGTCTATGGCCAGGAGATCAACCACACCACCTGGCGTCTCGCAAAGATGAACCTCGCGGTGCAGGGCATCGATGCCGATATCCGCTGGAATAATGAGGGCAGTTTCCACCGCGACGAACTGCCGGACCTGAAGGCCGATTTCATCCTCGCCAACCCGCCCTTCAACATATCCGACTGGGGCGGCGAGCGGCTGGCGGAAGATGCCCGATGGAAGTTCGGTATTCCGCCCAAGGGCAATGCCAATTTCGGCTGGCTGCAGCACATCATCCACCACCTCGCCCCGCGTGGCACGGCTGGTGTGGTACTGGCCAATGGCTCCATGTCCTCGCAACAGAGCGGTGAAGGCGAGATCCGCAAAGCGATGATCGAGGCGGATCAGGTGGATTGCATGGTGGCCCTGCCCGGACAGCTCTTCTATTCTACCCAGATCCCTGCCTGCCTCTGGATATTGGCCCGCGACAAGAGCGCCAATGGCCACCGCGATCGGCGCGGCGAGATACTCTTTATCGACGCCCGGAAGCTCGGCTTTATGGTAGACCGTGTGCGTCGCGAGTTCACGGCTGAGGACGTCGAAAGGATCGCGGGCGCCTATCACCGCTGGCGCTCGAAGCCGGAAACGCGGGCGAAGAATGGCTGGGCGGACTATGCAGACGAGCCGGGCTTCTGCAAATCGGCCGATCTGAAGTTGGTGCGTGAGCACGGCCACGTACTAACGCCGGGGCGCTATGTGGGCGCGGCGGATGCCGAGGATGACGGGTTTTCATTTGCGGAAAAGTTTCAGGGATTGAGGGAGACGTTGCTCGCGCAGTTTGAAGAGGGACGACGGCTGGAAGAGCGTATTGTCTTGAATCTGTCGGAGGCATTATGACCTCGTGGCCTGTCGTAGAGTTCAGTAGCCTTTTGGCGGAGCCGACACGCAACGGCGTCTATAAGTCAAAAGAATTCCACGGTCGCGGGGCGAAAATGGTGAATATGGGCGAGCTTTTCGCCTATCCCAGACTTCCGGCGGTTCCAATGAAGCGGGTTGAGTTGTCGACAAGCGAAGAGCGGCGATTCAAATTGGAGGTAGGCGACCTTCTCTTCGCGCGTCGCTCGCTTGTGGCCGAAGGGGCTGGCAAGTGTTCGATAGTAATGGAGCAAACCGAGGTAACTGCATTTGAAAGCTCCATCATAAGAGCACGTCTTAATAGGAGCATGGCTGACCCGCTCTTTTACTTCTACTTTTTCAACTCAACTCCTGGAGTCCACGCTCTTGATACTATCCGTAGGCAGGTGGCCGTCGCTGGCATAACCGGAACGGACCTCGTTCGTTTGAAAGTTCCAGCTCCCACGCTGCGATTCCAAAATAAGGTTTCCAGCATTCTCGGCTCCCTCGACGACAAGATTGAACTGAACCGGCGGATGAACGGGACGCTAGAGGCGATGGCGCAAGCGATCTTCCGCGACTGGTTCGTTGACTTCGGCCCCAGCCGCCGCAAGCTGGAGGGGGCGGCCGATCCAATCACCATCATGGGAGGCCTCGTGCAGGACCCTGAGCGGGCACAAGCGCTTGCCGATCTCTTTCCCGGTACGCTTGGAGATGATGGGCTGCCGGCTGGGTGGGAGGAAAAGCAGGTAGGGGACGTTACAGTTCTACTGAAAAGAGGCCTTGCGCCCTCCTATTCTGATAACGGTATCCTAGTCATCAATCAGAAGTGCATACGCAACAAAGCTGTCAATCTTGCCGCCGCTCGACGACACGATGAGGCGAAGAGGCCGGCTAAGGACAGACGTCTTGAAGAATATGACGTGGTCGTAAATTCCACCGGAGTTGGCACTCTGGGTCGCGTGGCTACCGTGCGAGGGCTTAAAGAGCAGGCAACCGCAGACAGTCACGTCACAATCTGCAGGGCCGACACTTCAAAGCTTTCAAAGCTAGTCCTGTCACTTTTCATGGAAGGACAGGAAGCTCTCATTGAGACTATGGGGCACGGTTCTACTGGCCAGACGGAACTCAGCCCAGCGTCGCTCTCCGCTATGACATTTACCGTTGCACCGAAGCCAGTGCAGTTGGCATTCGATAACTTTGTGGTCCCCCTACGCAACCTGGTGACTTCTAATTCAGAGCACTCGTTGACCCTTGCAGAAACCCGCGACCTTCTGCTCCCAAAACTGATGTCGGGAGAAATCCGTTTAGGTGAGGCAGTTGAGGTGGCTGCATGAGTGAACTGCGCCCTGGCACTGCAGAGTATCTTATCAAGTGCGCTCCTGAGGCTCTCGCCCAAATGGCCGGAGGCAATTTGGGCGCCGTGGTGGAGGCCATGGGAGATCACTCTAAGTATCTGTTGGATGGGGACGCGAAACTTGGCGATTTATCTGGTCTCGTTGCGAAAGAGTTGAAGCGACTAAAGAAAAAGCCTGCGCCACGCAAAACTCGGCTTCTGCCATTACTGGAGGACTGGCGAACAGTCGCAGTTAAGAACCGTCCGTATTACCTCTCGCTTCCTATCTGGCCTGATTTTGCGGCTCCAAACAACACCGTCGATGGTCTCCTACCCACATGTCGAGTGCTGGGGTGGGACCATTTTGTCGAGGCCATGAGGGATCCGGGCCAGAACAGAGCTAGGCATGAAGTCATCTACCGCGGTCAACGCGGTTATGATTGGTCATTGGCGTCAACGCTCACACGGCAGTTTTCGGATGGACGGATTCCGGACAACGAGAGAGATGAGCTGCTGACTTACTTTCGTCTCGCGATGCGTGGGAGAGGTCCTGATTTAACCACGATGGAGGATGGTGACGTCTGGGCTTATGGTCAACATGTCGGCCTCGCAACACCGCTGCTCGACTGGTCGAAATCACCCTTCGTCTCCCTGTACTTCGCGTTCGCCGAAGGTGACAATGAAAACACTGAAAACCATAGTAGGGCAATCTTCTGTCTTGATATGACACGTCTGAAGGTGGCTTTGCCTGAGCTATTTATTGAACCAAGATCGAACGACAATGCGAGATTGGTGAGTCAGGCTGGGCTTTTCACCTTGACGCCGTCAGGGACCGAGAATTTCGAATCCTACATCATCAATGCTCTGCAAGAGAGTTCAGCAATTGATTTTGAAGGATTCGAAGACCTTCCGACACCGGAAGACGGCTTTGAGTTCCCCTCAAATGAGATCGCCAAAAAACTGGCGCCATACATCTGCAAGATTCATATTCCCAACGTCCGGCGTAAAGAATGCCTGGCGATGCTCCGAAAAATGAATATCCATCACGGCAGCCTCTTCCCTGATCCTTTCGGCGCGGCGCAGTATTGCAACGACTGGCTTCTCCGAAAAATTCAGGAGGACCAGGATGAACACAGAGCTGCTATAAACGAAAGATTGGCTGCGGAGGCCGAAGTTAAGGCGTCACGAAGCGCCGAACGGGCCGAGGACGCCGTGAAAGAGGCCGAGCTTGCATCCGAAGCCGCGGTCGGCACAACCTTGGAAGAACAGGTTGCACACGCAATTTCCCAGCACGCTGCGTTGATCGTCGAGGATATCGATGCGGTAGAGTGGGCAAGAAAGATCATTCAAAACTATGCCAAGCTCGAGAGTATTGACTGGGTGCGCAGGGAAACAACCAGGGCGAACGTGAAAAGAGGACTGTCACGCCAATTGAGTCTTCTCGGCGCTGGCAATCTGGCAAACAAGTTGTCAGAACAACTTGTTGAGATTTTTGATGCCGAGTATCGAAAGGTCAACAACCTCAATTTCGAAGGTAACGGAAAGCCAAGCTATGATTTCTTTGCGGCTGCCCGGCCCGAGCAGTCATCAGAGACTGGCCGTTGAATTCGTCGTCATCTGACTGGGTTTTTCGCTGATCATTGACTAGCAGGGGGAGGATAAGAAACACATGCTCACGCTCGGTCGTCTGACCAAAGTAGAGCTTCGGGATATCTGGAAATCCGAGTCTCAGGATTTTACCCCCTGGCTCGCGCAGCCGGAAAACATCACCGCTCTCGCAGAAGCCTTGAGTATGGAGCTCGAGATCGAGGCTCGCGAACGCGAAGTGGGCCCGTTCCGGGCGGATCTGCTTTGCAAGGATCTGATCGATGACTCGTGGGTTCTGATCGAGAACCAGTTGGAGCGCACGGACCATTCGCATCTGGGTCAGCTTCTGACCTATGCGGCCGGTCTTCAGACGGTGACTATTGTCTGGATCGCTTCGCGGTTCACGGAAGAGCATCGGGCAGCGCTGGATTGGCTGAACGAGATTACCGACGAGCGCTTCAAGTTTTTTGGGGTGGAGGTAGAGCTTTGGCGCATTGGTGATAGCGTTGCTGCACCGAAGTTCAACATCGCGTCCAAGCCGAATGAATGGACACGCTCCATCACCCAAGCTAGCCGGCGGATCGAAAGTGAAGCCCTTTCTGAAACCAAGAAGCTGCAACTGGACTTCTGGGTCGCACTTCAGAAGGCGCTTGAAGGACATGCATTTCTGCGTTCCCGCAAGCCGAGGCCGCAGCATTGGACGACTTACTCCATAGGCCGAACGGGGATGCATCTTGGTGCAATTCTCGACTCTCAGAAAAGCCGCATCGCCGTCGAGCTTTATCTGGGGGATGAGAATGCCAAATCCTTCTTCAGTCAGTTGAAGGCGGAACAGGTTGCCATTGAAGCCGAGCTCGGACACGCTCCCGCATGGATGGAGCTTCCCTCTCGCCGTGCATGCCGGATTGTAAGCTACAGGACTGTCACCGATCCCCTTGATGAGGCGTCCTGGCCGGAGTTGATCGCCTGGATATCAAAGATGCTGGAAGCTTACTACCGCACCTTTCACAAGCGGGTTTTGAAGTTGAACGCATCTACGAGCGTGGGCGATAGTCGCGCCGATGAGGCCGAGGGAAGCAGCGATGTCTGATGCCTATGATCTCCCAGAAGCGGCACAGACGGCTGTATTCAATCTTGCTGAGGAAATAAACCAGCGAGCCCCAAGACGTTCGGTCCATCGTTTGCAGCGGATTTGCCATTCCGGAATTTTTGGTGGTGACTATTGCCACCGCAGCCTTTGGGATGAGTTTTGCCATGAACAGCAGAACGGGCTTTATTTCGATGAGGATGTCTGGGGCGAAACCTTGGAGGGGTTGCTTCCGGTTGAGGTGCGGCGGCTGACGCCGGGCGAATTTGAAAACGTCTGGCTTGCGTCTGTGCGGGAGGTTGAAGATCTCAAGACCGCTCCGCGTGTTCAGGCCGATGTACACGGGGAGTTTCGCTCCGCCCTGGAAGCGCTTGCTTCAACAAGAGACCTTGGACGCTTTGAGGTTTGGGAATGACTGACGATATTTTTTATAGCCAGCCCGAAGCGAAAGATGCGCATTCCGGCTTCTCCGAAGGCCTTGTCGAAGAAGTCGTTCTCTCGACCTTCCAGGAGTTGGGCTACCTTTACCAGCCTTCGCAGGTCATTTCACCTGATGGCTCCGCTCCAGCCCGTCTAGCCTATGGCGATGTATTGCTTTCGGATGTGCTTACCGCAGCCGTTGAGAGATTGAACCCGAACATTCCCCCAGATGCCCGCGAACAGGCCATTCGCCAGCTTTCGATCAGCGAGACACCGTCTCTGGTTGAAGAAAACCGCCGCATCCATCGCCTGATCACCGACGGTGTCGATGTGGAGTTCGGCATCGGCGATGGGGAGGTGAAGGGCGACAAGCTGTGGCTGATTGACTTTGAGAAGCCGGATAACAACGATTTCTGGGTGACCAACCAGTTCACCGTGGCTGAGGGCAAACATACACGGCGGCCCGATGTGATGGTCTTCGTCAACGGGCTGCCGCTTGGCATTATCGAACTGAAAAACGCCGCAAGCGAAAACGCCACTATCCATGAAGCTTATAACCAGCTTCAGACCTACAGGGAGCAGATCCCCTCGCTGTTTCGCGCCAATGCGGTGATGGTGGCTTCTGACGGTATGCTGGCGCGGATCGGCTCGTTGACGGCGGACGAAGAGCGTTTCATGCCCTGGCGCTCCGTCACCGGCGCGGAGGGGGATTTCACGCCCCATGGCCCCTATGAGATGGACACGCTGCTGCGCGGTGTGTTCGACAAGGAGCGCTTCCTGGCCCTGATTCGCGAATTCACCGTGTTTGGGGATCTTGGCGAAGGGCCGTTCAAGATTATTGCCGGTTACCATCAGTTTCATGGTGCCCGCAAAGCCATTAATAGCGCCATTGAGGCGGCAAAACCCGCGGGCGACCGCAAGATCGGCGTGATCTGGCACACACAAGGCTCCGGCAAGAGCTTGCTAATGGCTTTTCTGGGTGGTCTGATCGTGCGCTCACGCGAGCTGGAAAACCCTACACTGATTGTGCTGACTGATCGGAACGATCTGGATGACCAGCTCTTTGGCACGTTCAGCCTATGCAAGGATTTGATCCGCCAGACCCCGGAACAGGCGGACAGCCGCGATGATCTGCGCAAGCTTTTAAACCGGGCCTCGGGCGGCGTGATCTTCACCACCGTTCAGAAGTTCACGCCGGAAAAGGGTGAAGAGGTGTTTCCGGTGCTGACGGAGCGCCGCAACGTCATTATCATGGCTGATGAAGCGCATCGTAGCCAATACGGTTTTGACGCCAAGCTGAACCGCGAGACCGGCGTGCGCCGATATGGCTATGCCCATTACATCCGTCAGGCCTTGCCGAACGCCTCCTTCATGGGTTTTACGGGAACACCGATTGAAGCCGAAGATGTGAACACTCCGGCCATCTTTGGGGAATACATCGACATCTACGACATCAGCCGTGCGGTGGAAGATGGAGCGACGGTTCCCATCTACTATGAGAGCCGTCTGGCTCGGATCGAGCTGAACGAGGATGAAAAGCCTAAGATCGACGCCGAGATCGAGGCCATGCTCGAAGACGAGACGCTGACCGAGCAGGAAAAGCAGAAGGCGCAATGGACCACGGTCGAACGATTGGTCGGTTCCAAGAAGCGACTGGCTCAGATTGCTGCCGATCTGGTCGAGCATCTTGAGAAGCGTATCGAAGGTCTGCCGGGCAAGGCAATGGCCGTATGCATGAGCCGCCGCATTTGCGTCGATCTGTACAAAGAGATCATTGCCTTGCGTCCCGATTGGCATTCGGATGATGACGAAAAGGGATCCGTGAAGATCGTCATGACCGGATCTGCCTCCGATCCTCTCGAATGGCAGCCGCACATCGGCAACAAGAAGCGCCGGGATGATCTCGCCAAGCGAGCGCGAAAACTCGATGATCCGTTGAAGCTGGTGATAGTTCGTGACATGTGGCTGACCGGTTTCGATGCGCCCTGTATGCATACCATGTATATTGACAAGCCGATGCGCGGCCATGGGCTGATGCAAGCTATCGCCCGCGTCAATCGCGTCTTCAAGGAAAAGCCGGGTGGTCTGGTGGTCGATTATATCGGCGTCGCCGCCAACCTGAAAAAGGCTCTTGCTCAATACTCGCAATCTGACCGCGATAAGACCGGGATCGATGAAGAGGAAGCCGTTGCCCTCTTGCTGGAGAAATACGAAATCGTCCGAGGAATGTTTAACGGGCACGATTACAGCCTAGGCGTGACAGGCAAACCTGGGGAGCGGCTGAAGGCGCTGGCGGATGGTATCGACTGGATCTTGAAATGGAAACAAGCGGAAGCTGCCAAGGTGGAGAGTTCGGAGGCTAAGAAACAGGCGCATCGCCGTTATCAGGATGCCGTCCTCGAACTTAGCAAAGCCTATGCCCTGGCTTCTGCTAGCGATGCCGCAACGGAGATCCGCGATGAGGTAGGCTTCTTCCAGGCCGTTCGTGCTGCCTTGGTGAAAACCACGGCCGCTGGCAAAATGTCGGACAAAGCAAAATCGCTTGCAGTGGAACAGCTCCTCAATCACGTCGTAGCCAATGCCGAGATTGTCGACATTCTAAAGGCTGCGGGGCTTCAGTCACCTAACATCTCCGTCCTCTCCGACCAGTTCCTTATAGACGTTCAGAATATGGAGAAAAAAAACCTCGCGCTGGAGGCCCTTAAGAAACTTCTGAACGGTGAGATCAAGAGCCGGTCCAAGACCAACGTCGTTCAATCCAAAACCTTTTCGCGTCGGCTCGAGGAAGCCGTTGCCCGCTATCATGCCAATGCGATTTCCACGGTAGAGATGATCCAGGAGTTGATCGCGCTCGCCAAGGAGATGCAAGCCGCCTTAGCTCGAGGGGAAACACTGGGTTTGTCCCCTGAAGAGGAAGCATTTTACGATGCACTCGCGGCAAATGCCAGTGCAGTCGAAGCTTTGGGAAGTGAGCAGCTATGTGTTATCGCTCACGAACTCGTGGAGCAAATGCGCAACTCTGTTACTGTGGATTGGCAACACAAGGCCAGTGCGAGGGCAAGGATGCGAGTGTTGGTGAAGAAGATACTCAAGCGATTTGGCTATCCACCGGATCTACAAAATGAAGCCGTACAGACTGTCCTGGCGCAAGCCGAGTTGCTGCTGAAGGAGATTTCGTCACTAGCAAGTGATGGGACAGAATTTCGCCGGTAGTGTAGAAACAGCGAACGCCGTTCGGCTGGTTTCACGGACCAAGCGACCGTTGCTTCGAACTCATCAGTCGGGACATAATGTGCGGGCGCCGCTCGGTCCGCTATAATGGTCGTCGGAGATAATCTATAGTGGGACATCCAGCGTGCCGTGGACGACTGTACAAGTCTCAGCCACCTGACCTTCTGATCGTCGGCCGCCGCTGATCAGCGTAAGGGCGGTTAAGGTAAAAAGCCTGTAAATGCGAGAGCGTTACGGATCTGATTGCAGCTATACAGAACAGGTTTTTCCCAAACCGGTGAGTAATTAAACCACCGCGAGGTCCTGGCTACGCGGTAAACGTACATGGGAGGAATCTGCGACCTAATAACTTGTCTTTATATAATCGACACACATACAAGCCACCACAGTTCCTTCCGCTATTCCTTCATCTCCCTCCTTACCTTCCTCTGAAGGCCGGCAAGCGCGCGCTCGATGACGCGCGCCATTTCCTTGTAGGCGATGTGCGTTCCATATGGGCCGGCGCCAATCCTGCTTCTCTTCGGCATCTTGCTTCCCCGTGCCTTGTGCCAGCTCGTGAAGTAGTTTCTGTAAAGCCGTGCATAATCCAGTTTTGCATCTTCCCGGATCTGGAGACCGAGCACGCCGGCCTGGAGAAACCTTTGGCGCCTCGTTTCCTCAATTCTGTTTTTGACCGAGGAGCGTAACATCGCTGAGGCACCGCCTGGTGTCGGTTTGTGGATGCCAAACGTCGGTAGCATGAATCGAAAAAAGTTAGCTTGCAGTTCCGTGAATCTGAAATTGGCCATTGCAGCAAATTCACTGATTCCGGCCTCTCTGCATCCGGCCTGTCCCAAGGTGACCTCGATCCGGACCCGTTTCTCTTCTTCCGCAAGTTCCTCACGCGTGCCGGCAGCCTTGTTCTGCTTATCGAGCACCTTGTTTTGTATCCGCCACATTGCTCGAGGATCATCCTTTTCGCCGATATAGAATGTGGATGTGTAGGGCGGGGACCTGTCAGAGCTGGGCGTCATGCGGTCGACTATGTCGAGTCGTGGATCGGCTCCGTTTCGAGAAACAATATAGTCTACGGGCTTAACGAGACCTGGCACGAACCTAGGCCACGTCCGGCCCCGGTTCAGGACCTTCGTCGTGGGGAAGAAATGCCTCACCAGCACGCCATAAAGGCGTGCCCTGGCTTCCTCTCCGGGATCCTTTGGATAGGCGTCGATGCTGATTTCGATACCCACTACGATCGCAGCGGAGGCAAACCCATATTCTGTTGGTTTTCACGCGGAACTGAGCCGGTCAGGCGCATAATTTCCATTGAGAATTGAGCCATGTGAACCTTCCCCCAACGCGGTGAGCGACAGG
>NZ_JACHYY010000030.1:0-10489 GCF_014193155.1 Rhizobium sp. BK098
ATGCTTGCCCCTGAACGGGAGGCTCAATGATGTTGCGAAACTGCATTGCGAGAAGTTCACCTCAGTCACAGACTTTGTCAACAGGACCTAGGAAGTGAAACGCGTCGCTCGCAACTAGTAACCGACGGGCAACAAGTAGGCCAACACGCAACCCGACCGCGGCTCTCAAATACGCCAGAACGCTGCGCGACAGGTTGAACTCTGTCAGCGCCAAGTGTTTGCGCTCGCGGCGCTGGTGTAGAATACTAAATTGACGTACATCATAGGAGGAAACTTGCCCGACTGATATGCGATCGCTTACGGAAACCGTTCAGGAGGCGTCCATGATGACGGCTATCCAAATGCGCGAAAGGGCAGATTACTATTTCCGTCGTGCCCGCGATGAGGGTGATGACCAGCATCGCGAGACACTCATCGATCTCGCAATCGACTTTGACAAGATTGCGCTTGATCTTGAAAATTGGGAAAGAGGGAGAGTTTCACCTATTTCGACTTCGAGGAACAAGCACTACCCCCAGGCAAGCTTACTGGGCCTATTCAGGTTTGGATTTCAGCGACTTACCTTCTCTACAAAGTTGGGCTGGAATGACCATATGGGAGCCTTGACCGGACCGAAGCGCTGCTAAATTATGCAGAAGGATCGGCCTTTCTGGATTTCTCTTCAATGGGCAGCTTATGCTCGCGCCTACGGATCTGGATTTCGAACCTGTCAGGAAGCTGGCGCGAAGGAATAATGGCGGATCAGGCTGCCCTCATCCGTTGGGATGTCAAAAGTGCCTGTCGATCCTGAATTTTGAGTTCCGCTTGGCAGCTGGCTACTCCAATGAAAGAACACAAGGGGCAAAATACCTCCATTTGGCGGCGTTCCTTGTGTTTCCGGCAGTACCGCCATTGCGCGTCGCCGTGGCTTTTCCCGGCCGATGGACCGGTTGGATCGTCACGAAGCTGGATCGGCTCGGCCGAGACGCCATCGATGTCGGCACCACGGTAAGGACGTTGTCTTTGGTTGACAAAACCGCATACGATTTGGAGCCGTATTTCCTCCGACCCCATCTACCGAAGCGACTGCGCCTTGATGGCTGATTTTGGATAACGTGCTGCAGCAACTTGCGTTTCCGGAATATCTGTCTTCGTCCGTCTCCTGCGGACGGGCGTCCACCTTTGCGTTCGGCTTGGAGAGCTAGGGTTGTGTTTTGATTACCCTCAAGAGATAGTCGCACGAAGGGAGTGGTTTCCGCTGCGGTCCACTTGTCGCCATTGCGGAGGACACAATGAAAAGCGAGCCGCACCCACCCGCGTCGCCCAAGCTCAAGCTCATGTTGGGCGCCACGGGTGTTGTCTTCGGCGATATCGGCACCAGTCCACTCTACGCATTCAGGGAAAGCTTCATTGGCCATCATCGCCTGCCACTAGATCAATTTCATGTGCTCGGCGTGCTTTCGATGCTCGTCTGGGCGTTGATCCTCGTCGTCACAGTCAAATATGTTTTCGTGACCATGCGCGCGGATAACCGTGGTGAAGGCGGAAGCTTCGCTCTCCTTGCTCTTGTGGAGCGTGTAGCGAAGCACTCGTGGGAGTTGCCGTACATTGCAGGAGCCGCGCTGATCGCAACGACGCTATTCTATGGCGACGCGGTGATCACGCCGGCGATCTCCATCCTCTCGGCGGTCGAAGGCCTGACGCTTCTCAACAGCAGCTTCTCCGACTATGTTATCCCTCTTTCGATCGTGATCATCGCCGGGCTGTTTGCCATCCAGCGGTTCGGGACGGGGCTCGTGGGAGGCCTGTTCGGCCCGGTGATGGCGATCTGGTTCCTGACGATAGGCATTCTCGGTGCCGTCCATGTGGTCGCCAACCCGGTCGTGCTGCAGGCAGCAAGCCCGACCTATGCGCTCGGATTTTTGGCGGCCGATCCCGTCCGCGCCTTCTTTACGCTCGGGACCGTTGTGCTGGCTGTCACGGGTGCGGAAGCGCTCTATGCGGATATGGGCCACTTCGGGCGCTCGGCCATTGCACGGGCCTGGCTGTGGCTGGCGCTACCCGCACTGTTACTTTGCTACGCCGGGCAGTCCGCACTTGTACTGGCAGACCCCACAGCAATCGAGTCGCCCTTCTACCTTATGGCCCCGGTCGGACTGCTGATCCCCCTTCTTTTTCTGGCTGCTGCCGCGACCGTCATTGCCAGCCAGTCGATCATCAGCGGCGCATTCTCGGTGACGCAGCAGGCCGTTCAGCTCGGATACCTGCCGCGCGTCAGGATCCATCACACCTCGTTCGAAGCGCGGGGGCAGATCTACGCACCGACCGTAAACATCATGCTGTTCCTTGCCGTCATCGCGCTTGTTCTTGCTTTCCGTAGCTCGAGCGCTCTTGCCGCGGCCTTTGGCCTAGCCGTGACCGCGACCATGGTACTGACGACACTTATCATCGGCTTCATGATTTTTCGCGTCTGGCGCTGGAACCCCATCTGGGCCATACCGCTATACGCCATTCTACTCATATTCGACCTTGGCCTTTTCGCTGCCTCGGCCACCAAGTTCACCGATGGCGGCTGGTTGCCGGTCACCATCGCCGTCGTACTGATCATCATCTTCTCGACCTGGCGACGCGGGCGCGCGCTCCTCAACCGCAGGCTCGCATCCGACACGATGCCCGTCGAGACCTTTCTGAAGTCGACCGCCAATGTTACCCGAGTTCCGGCAAGTGCCATTTATCTGACAACAAACCGGGAAGGCGTTCCTCCGGCGCTGCTTCACAACCTCAAGCACAATCTCGTGCTCCATGAAGACGTGCTTCTCGTCACCATCGAGACGGCACTCACACCCGTCGTCGAGCAAGTCGAAAGGTTGGCGGCAACAGATCTGGGCGGCGGCTTTACTCGGGTCATCATTCGCTACGGCTTCGCGGAGCATCCCAACGTGCCGTTAGCGCTGGCGCCGATCTTCGAGCGCATGCCGCATTTCAATCCTCTGACCGCTGGCTATTTCCTCAGCCGTCAGACACTCGTTCCGTCAAAAAGGCCTGGGATGGCCGTGTGGCGGGAAAAGCTCTTCGCAGCGATGATGCGCAACTCGGAAACACCAATGACTTTCTTCAAGCTCCCTGTCGACCGCGTGGTCGAACTGGGCAGTCAGGTCGAGATCTGAAGAGCGAATCTGGAGATATTGGCGGCCCGCGACGGCGGACAGGTGTGCTGGCTCATCACGGCGCAGCCACAAGCTTCAACCATCTTCTTGTTCGCTCGGCGAGAGGCACGTTCCTGGCCACGATTGCCGATCAAGCGGAATAGATGGAAAGAAGCCGTCACGGCCAAAACCAGAAAATATTATGAGTTTCTTATAATTATCAGCCGCAATTGCCCTGGATTTCATACAGCCTCGCTCACAAATTATCGCATTGGATACGGTCTCGATCTTTGATGATTTGATGACCGCCAATAGCAAGCTGAAGGAGCTGGTCCTTGACCACACGACACTATCATCAGCATCGAACAGGTGTTTCAAGCCGTGAGGTAGCGCGAAATAGACTTATCGGTCGTATCCTCGCTTGGACTATCATTTGTTTGATTGCCGCCATTTTCATCGTCGCCTTGTACCTCGGCGCATGAGGATAGCAGCAGAATCGGGGAGAGCACCGGCCTCCGCTCCACCAACACTCCAATAGTCTCGCTCGCCACAGATAGACAATTTGGACGACCCCGTCATGGTGGACATCACCATTGGACTGTTGTCGCGATAAGGCGAAATCCCAACCCTAAGCGCAGGAGGATCTTCTCAGAAGCATCCGCTGAGTCTGTCTGAAATCCTGATCGGGTCGGCGAGGGTTCCTGCCTGCATCTTGCGCATGACCTGGCTGCGCCGGACTTTCACCGTAACTTCGCTCACGCGAAGGGCTGCGGCGATCTGCTTGTTCAACAGGCCGCGGACCACCAGCCGCATGCAGATTCAAACCGTACTACTGGTACCAATCCGATGTAAATCAATGCCTTGGCGCGGAAAGACGGCTACGAGATGATCCACCGGCTCGGCGATCACGTAAGTTGATCTTGCCTTATGCGGTCAGTTGCTCGTCATATCGCATCAGCCGCCCGGCATTCGCCAGCACCAGCAGGGTGCTGAAATTATGGAGGAGGGCAGCAACTACGGCTCCCGCGCTTCCAAGAAAGCCAAATCCCGCCAATGCGATGATCGCCACGGTCCAGCCGAGGCCGATGATGACGTTGGTTTTCAATGTCCGCCGGCACAATCTGCTGAGGCGGACGCATGTGCCGAGCCGTCGCAAATCGCTGCCGATCAGGATGATGTCAGAGGAGGCGAGCGCGATATCAGCACCACCTACCCCCATGGCGATGCCGACGGCACCGGCCTTGAGGGCGAGCGAGTCGTTGATCCCGTCGCCGACGACCAGAGGTTTGAAGCCGCTCTTAGTCTCGCTCAGCACGCGTTTCAGCTTGTCGGCGGGCAGGGCCTCGGCCGCGACATCGGTTATGCCGATCTCGCGCGCCAGGGCATGCGCGACCGATTGACGGTCGCCGGTGAGCAAAAGCTGACGACTGAGCCCGAGCGCTCGCAACTCCGTCATCGCGACCGCTGCCTCCGGCTTGACCGTGTCCGACAGGAGAAGCCAGGCGACAAAGTCTCCACCGATGGAAAGGCCTGCGAGCGGACCGTCATGTGGGGGAGCCGAGGGAGTGACGACGGACAGGCGTTCGAACAATTCAGGACGTCCGAGCGCCACTTCGCCCCTTGCCGTACCCGCGACGATACCCAGTCCTTGAAGTTCGCGGACGTTGGTCAGCGGATGGTAGGCGTTATGAGAAACAAGCGAGGCTAGCGCCCGGCTGACCGGGTGGCTGCTGGCAGCGCCCAGAGAGGCCGCCAAGGCCAGAACGGCTTCCCGGTCCCTATTGCCCGTCAGTCTAATATCTTGCAGCCGAAGCCGGCCGAAGGTGAGGGTGCCGGTTTTGTCGATGACCAGGGAAGTCAAATCTGCCAGTTCTTCGAGAAATGCCGAGCTGCGGATAAGGATTCCATGGCGCGCGGCGACCGCGATGCCTGCAATTGCCGTTGCCGGCGCGGACAGAACCAGGGCGCAGGGGCAGGCCGCGACCAGGATCGCCAGCATGATCTGGTCATTGTAGGTTAGGAACCAGGCAAGGGCGGCTATTGTCAGCACGAAGCCCAGATATTGCTGGGCGTAGCGCTCCAAGAGCCGCGTGATCGGCGGCTTTGAATTTTCCGCGCGCTGCATCAGTGCGATGACTTTTCCAAGCGTCGAGTCCTCGCCTGTTCGGGTCACTTCGATCTCCAGACGGCCGTCCAGATTGATCGCACCGCCGAAGACCTCCATGCCAACTGTGACTTCGAGAGGCACGGATTCGCCGGTGATCGGCGCAGTGTCGAGGCTTGCCTGTCCCTGCCTGACACGACCATCGGCGGGAATGCGGTCTCCCGCTCTTACCTCCACCAGATCGCCTGGCTTCAGCGTGACATTGTCGATTTCACGCGTCGAGCCGTCCGGCGTGATCAGCCGTGCGTGGCTATGGGTCAGACGCGCCAGCGCCTCCATCGCTTCTTTCGATCCGATGACGCTGCGCTCCTCCAGCACATGGCCGAATATCATGATGATCGGGAGGAGGGCGGCGGTCAGCAGATCGCCCGTCGCCCAGGCGGCCAGCATGGCAAGAGCGATCAATTGATCGGTGATGCCATGCAGGCTCGGATGGCGCAGGCTATGCCAACCGGAGCGGATGACCGGAATGGCAACGATCAGTGAGGCGGCCGCCAGCAGAAGCTGGCTCACGCCCTCTTCATCCGGCGCAAGCCAGCGCCATGCGATGCCGAGCGCAAGCAGGCTCAAGGCGATCATGGCGAGGGTCAGCTGAACGGCCGCCGCCTGCTTTTCGTTCGCGGTCAGAAGGCCGGCACTGAGCATATGGCCATGATGATGCGTGTGGCCATGGGAGCCGTGGGGATGATCGGTCGCGACAGTCATTTGTCGGCTCCCTGCAGGATGAGGCGTGCGTCGTCCCTGGGGTCGACCGTGACCACCGAGCCTGCCTTCGACAGGATTTTGGCAACGCGATCGCGATAGAGGCGCCAGAGAAGGCCGGGGTCGCTATCGGACCCTTGCGCGCTTGCAAAGCCGGCGACGATGGCCGTGTCAGCACGCGCCTTTGCCAGACGTTCGCTGGATTGGGCTTCCGCCACCTGCACGATCCGATCGGCTTCCTGATCGGCGGCCTGTCTGTCCTTTTCCGCATCGTTCTGTGCCGACGCAATCGCCTGCTCTGCCTGCTGGCTTGCGGTCAGCACCCCGTCGAATGCGCTTATGGCTGTCGCCGGAAGTGCGGATTGGACATCGGCGCGATCGATCTCGATTCCCAGGTTCAGGCCCTTCGACTTTAGCGAGCCCAGGCTTGCGTTGATGCTCTTGACCAGATCGGCGCGCAGGCGTTCGCGTCGCTCGGCGACATCGCTCTCCGCGGAGACCAGCTCGGGGCGCGCGACCAGAATACTGTCCAGATCGCGGGAAGCGCAGATTACGACGGCGCTACGGGTCACGAGGCGGTCGAGTGCCGGCAGAACGTGGTCCTGCTGCAACACATAGGCAGAGGGGTCGGTCACCCGATAAAAGACGCGGATGTCGAGCTGAACGACGCTGGCGTCTGCGGTCAGAAGATAGCCCGAACCCGCCAGAGTATCGCTCTGCGCCTCTGTGTTAATCTCGCTGGCCTGAGCTGCAGGAGAGCGAAGCAATCCGTCGATCCGGCGTTCCAGAACCGTTGCGCCGTCGGGCAGCAGCAAGACTTTTTCGAAAGGCGCCGGCAGGGCCCATAATAGGCCGGATTCCTGCACCCGGTTCAAGGCGCCCAGGCGAAAGACGACGGCCCGGTTTTGCGGTGCGATCTCCCGGATATTGGAGGTTGCCCAGCCGACGGCCGTAAGCACCATGATCGCGGACAGCAGCATGGACACCAGGCGAACTGCCTGATGCTGCGCCATCAAATTCCTATCCCCAACCGCACCCATCTCTAATGTGCTCCACCAGCTGATGCGGCGCTGGGCGGTCCATCGACCAAAGCCCTGAAAGGTGCTGCATCGGTGCGCAGGACAAGGCGCGTGTTGGAATTGACGATGGTGCCAAGCGTGTCGAGGGAGCGGAGCAGCTCGTAAAGCTCAGGCGCGCTCTTATAGGCCGCTCCATAGATCCGTGCCGCTTCGACGCGGGATTTCGCTTCTATATCGGCGGCCTTCACGGTCGCGTCCGCCTGCAGCACTCTCGCATCGCGCTCGGCTGCGGAGCGGATTTCCGCCGCCTGGCGCTTGCCGACTGCCGCACGTTCGGTGGCGATGGTTTCACGCTCGGCCCGCATGCGGTCGACAGTGGCGCTCAACGTCACCGAAGGCAGGGTCAGGCGCTCGATACCGACATCGACAACCTGCAAGCCGTAAGTGTCGAACAATTGCTGTGCGATCTGGGCCTTGAGCTGCGCTTCCAGGGCATCGATCCGAAGCTTGTCCGGATCGGGATTGATCAGCGACGACAGGTCGAAATTGCTCGCCGCCGTCTCGAGCGACGATCCAAGAAATGTGCGGATTTGCGCGGCCGCCTGGTCCGGCTGGTTCTGAACCGACCGCACGAAGCGCTTGATGGCATCCGGATCGGGCGGGACCTGCCAGATCGCATAGGCCTGCGCGATGATCCGCAGCCCATCCTTGGTTCCGACATCCCGCAGGCCGCTAGACGTCGATTTGGCGCGCAGATCGACGTCGATGGTCTTCTCCAGGGGAATGGGAAGTCGAAAGGCGAGGCCTGGATCGATCAGAACGCGAGCGGGATTGCCAAACCTAGTGATGATAGTCGCTGCTCCCGACCTCACCTGGACGAGGCAGGCGGCGACAAGAATGATGGCGACGACGATCGTCGCGACCACCAGGCGGGACCACCGAAAGGGCATTGTTTCTTTGTGATCATCGCCGTGATCATGATGATGATCGTGCTCGTGATGGTCCGAGCCCGGATGGGCGTGCGCGTCAGTCATGGGCCCGTTTCTTCGCTTTGATATGGGGTGTTAGGTTCGGCACTTGTGTCGGGATCGACCGGTGGCATCATGCTCCGGAGATCGAGGGTCGGAGCGATGCTTCCGCCGATGCGGTGATCGAGGACAAGAGCCTTCGAATGGGATAGTCCCATCGTCAGTTTATTGAAGTATTCCTCGGTCAGAAACGCCTGTCCCGCCTCATGGAAGGCTGATTGTTCGGCCTGGAAGCGGAGTTTTGCGACCTGCGAAGCCGCGACGCCTTCCCTTGCCGTTGCCGTCGCATTGTCCTGCTGGAGGCTGGCATTCAATTGTGCCTCATTCGTCCGTTCGGCGGCCGTTCCCCGTTCGCGTGCAACCAGCGCCTCCGCACGGATCTGAGCCGCCTGGACCCCGTGGAAGGCATTGGCCGCGCCGGCAGGCGGGTGGATGGCCTCGACGACCACCGCCAGGATTTCGACGCCGCTGTTCAGCTCATCCATGTTTTTCTGGACTGCCGAGGCGATATCGTTTGCGAGCGACAGCCGGCCTTCGCTCAAGACGTCGTTGAGCGTTCTCCTGGCAAAGTCATGAACCAATACGCGGTTTGCGGTGCTTTCGATCAAGGCTGGGAGATCGGCGACCCGATAGGCCGCCTTTATCGCCGCCTGGTCCGAAAGACCGATGCGGTAGACAAAACGCACGTCCATGTTGACGATCTGAAAGCTCTGCGCGCCGCCGGTGCCGCTGGCGATAAGCTGCGATTTCTCGCTGATGTGCGAGGCATCCCACAGCCGGTTCGCACTTTCCGGCGCTGGCCCTTCCGCATCGGTCAGCTTTTCGCCATCACCGCTCGTGCTGACGGAGGTTGCCAGCTCGTGCACGTTGCCGTTCTCGATGGGAATGACACGGCCAAACGGCCAAGGAAGGCCGATGTGCAGGCCGGAATGCAGGATGCCCTCGGCCTTGCCGAACCGCTCGTAGATGCCTCGGCCGGTCATCGGAACTTCGTGCACGCTGCTCAGCAGCCAGCCTAAAAGGAGCGTTCCGAGTATGATGGCTGGAGCGGCCTTACGAATGAACGAAAAGGCCCAGATCTGTCGAAGATCAATGCCATGTTTGGTCCGTAGCTCTGATTGAATGCTGACCAATGGCTGGGGCGGCCACTGGAGAGCGCCCGCGACAAGGCTTGTGGCGATCAATGCCGGTTCGCGGCTGTCGTTTTGCGGGCGGAACATGGCGGCGACCGCGCGCAATAGAAACTCAAGCCCGACAATCGCGACAAAGCCTCCCAGAGCGGCGAGCATTTTTATGGACAGACCGGATCCACGCGCACTCAGAAATAGGCTGAAGCAGGACAATACAAGCACGAAAATAGGAATGCGCGCCAACTGCGAAATCGCTCTTGCCTCCGGCCATTCCGGTGCTTCGATCGCGGCCAGGCGTCTTTCCGTCACAAGCAGAAAAAAGGCGAAAGCCAAACAGGCACCTATGATGAGATAGCTCATCGTTCCGATCGTCATGTCGTCCGCTTCCAGGCTCCAACCGGCATAGACGAGCAAACAAGCAAAGAGGGAAAGGCAGAAGACCGAGAGCGGGCGGGCACCTATACGTGACAAAACCGATTGCCCGGCGAGAAACGCGCTCTCGGTCCAACGCTCGACCGGATCCGGCTCTTGCGCCTGTCGTGACGACCACGGCGAGGTTACGAAGGCAATGAGCCATTGCATGAACCGTCCGAGCGGAATGCTGGCAAGGCCGGCCTGCTCCCGACGCCACCGCGCAATCTCGTGGGCAGATCGAAGTCCGGTCCCAAAAAGGATGAGTGCTGCCGCGTTATCGCAAAAGAACGCAATCCAGATCGCATTGAGGCCAAAGGTGCTCGCGAGCCAAGCGCATAGCAATAGCAGAGTGGCGGAAATCGACACAGCAGCACCCTGGCCTGCAAGGTCACGGGCTTGAACCGCCGCAAGTTGGAAGTCTGCTCGGCTTTTGATCTCAGGAGATTGCTGCGTGTGGCCGTCCGTGGGAATCGGCGTCGTCATGCTTTCAGCGCTCTTCTGTGCTCGATTCGAATGCCGCACGACCGCGGCCAGTTCGGGTTACAGACACGTTATTACGTATCGCGCTCCTATCGACAAGGGTTTTGCCTTGCGCGAAATTGAATAATGGCCTGATGTAGGAGGCGAGTTTTGCCAGTTTGGCGTCCAGACTGACGCGAAGATAAGCCTTCTTTCGCCTCATGACGAAGGGCAATCTGGCAAAAGGCGTGGTCCGTGACGCGAGAGGATTCCCTTAGCTAACGGTGGCGTCGCCTTAACGGATTTTGCTGAGCGAAATGATATCCGACCAGCATGACCGAAGAGCCGCTTAACCATTACCGCCGCCATCGCTTTCCAGCCGAAATTATCGCCCATGCAGTCTGGCTCTATTATCGGTTTCTGCTGAGCCTGCGCGACGTCGAGGACC
>NZ_JACHYY010000031.1:0-9537 GCF_014193155.1 Rhizobium sp. BK098
CCTGTCGCTCACCGCGTTGGGGGAAGGTTCACATGGCTCAATTCTCAATGGAAATTATGCGCCTGACCGGCTCAGTTCCGCGTGAAAACCAACAGTCTGGTCGCATTCGGACGAGAAACTACGAGCGTCCACGAAGGGGTATAACGTCTCGTTCCTGAAGCCTTTCTTGCGAATGCGAAACTAGCCGTGACATAATCGCTACTCGGTGCCGACATGAACGCAAGCGGCCAAAAGCAACGCACCTGCCCGGATGGAAGCCGCGCTCTCGGGAAGAGGCGATCACCGCGACCGCCGAAAGTCTTGTTCGCTTAAAGTTAGTTGGCTAGCGATTCACCCTTGCATTCAATCCATTAGAATGGACATCGTCACCTTGGCGACAATTACCCGCACGTGCCGGAAGTTCGAGTCCCCTCAAGGCGATCGAATAAGCGCCAACACGACCCGCGGCTCGGTTTTGCTCGGCTTCCCACGCTCCGTGAAGCACGCATTGGATATCCGTACGCTGCGGCCTTAGAGTGCCGGGAGAAACCGGACCCAGACACTTCCATGATCTGGGCGACATGACTCTGCGCAGGCAACGGAGAACCGACGGCGGAGCGAGTAGAACCTGCCAATAGGTCTATTGGCGCGCTTCAGCCACGCAGCACGCCTCCATTTTCAACAATGGCCGTCGGCGTATCGACATCGAGGAGAGCGGCTGGACCGATATCGATCATGATGATCGGGAGTTTGCTACCGGCAATCAACTCTCGTGCCCCAACATCGCCTGACAGTCTGATCAAGCGGTTGTAGAGCGCGCGGGGGAATAAGACGGGATGTCCAGGCTTGTCGTGAAAGCTGGCCCGCACAATCGCTTCCCCACCGGATTTCGCAAAGGCCCGTATCACGCTGTCGCTATGATCCGTCACGATCCCGGGCATATCTGCCAACATGATAAGCACACCATCGCACGCAGCAATTTGAGGATGCGAGACCCCGCAAGCCACCGAGCTCGCCATGTTGGTTAGATAAGACGGATTAAATAAGGTGGCGATATTGATGCCCGTCAAGGCGGCTTCGATATCTCGTTGCCGATGGCCCGTCACGGCAACGACCGGCGTCGCATTTGAGGCTAGCAATACAATTGCGGAACGCTGCACCAGCGGCACGCCATCGAACTCGGCCAATAGCTTGTGCTGGGCGGTTTCTCCCATTCGCTTTGCCTGTCCGGCCGCCAGCAAGATCGCTCCGACCGAAAAGCCTTCGCGTTGTTTCATGTCCGGACCGATCTGGTGATGGAACCGATGCAAGGAGGTCGTGACGCATTGTAAATTCTCGATTAGGTCGTCTCTAGCTATGACGATAAGCGCCAAGCGTCAGAGCCCGACGAGTTTCATATGCTCGTCCGGATAGCGCGCACCCTTGATCTCAACGTTGGCGCCTTCGATCTCCTGCAGATCCGCAGGCGTCAGCTGAACCTTGAGCGAGGCGACGTTTTCGTCAAACCGCTCAATTTTACGAGTTCCAAACAGGGGAACGATCCAGGGCTTCTGGGCTAGAAGCCACGCCAGCGCGACCTGCGCGGGGGTCGCATTGTGCCGATCGCCAATGGTTTTGATTAGGTCGACCAGCTTTTGGTTCGCTGCGAGGGCCTCAGGGGCAAACCGGGGAATAGAACTACGCATGGGATCGAGTTCCGTGGCCGCATTGATTTTTCCCGTGAGGAAACCTTTGCCCAGGGGGCTGAACGGAACGAGACCAATGCCGAGTTCTTCTAGCGTGGGGATAATTTCGACCTCCGGCTCGCGGGTCCACAGCGAATACTCGCTCTGCAATGCAGCGATAGGCTGAACCGCGTGCGCACGGCGTATCGAATTGGCGCCGGCTTCGGAGAGACCGAACCAGCGGACCTTGCCCTCGTCAATCAGGTCCTTTACGACGCCCGCGACATCTTCCATGGGCACATCGGGATCCACCCTGTGTTGATACAGTAGATCGATGTGATCGGTCCTGAGGCGCTTGAGGCTTCCTTCAACCGCGCTGCGGATTTGATCCGGTTTGCTGTTGACACCGCCCCGGTGGGCACCCGTCTGCTGGTCGATATCCCAACCAAACTTCGTGGCAATCTTCACCTTATCGCGGACAGGCTCCAGGGCCTCGCCGACCATCAACTCGTTGGTCCAGGGGCCATAGACTTCCGCGGTGTCGAAAAAATCCATGCCGCGATCGACGGCCGTCCGGATCAGGGTGATCATTTCAGCCCTGTCGGGAAGTTCGCGGGCTTTGCCGTAACCCATGGCGCCGAGCGAAAGGGCGGAGACTTCGAGGCCTTGTCCAAGTGTGCGCTTTTGCATGTGTCTATCTCCTTCTGTCGGTAATCAAACGCCACGGCTGGCAAAAACCTCTTTCACCACAGGCATCGCCGAGAAAACGCAGGGCCAACCAGTGTAAAAGGCGAGGTGCGTTAGAACTTCGGATGCCTGTTCTTTGGTCAAGCCGTTATCCATCGCCCGGCCCAGATGATAGGTGATCTGGGCAACCTGGCCGGACGTGACAAGCGCGCTGACCGTTATCAAGCTGCGGTCGCGAGGGGCCAGATCGGGACGAAGCCAAAGGTTTTTAAAGAGGATCTCTCCGGTATACATCACGACACCCGGCGAGACCGCTCCGAAGTTCGCTTCCACCGCTGCGGCACGCTTGTTTTCGGACATCTCATCGAGGGGTAACAGGTCGGGCGTTGCCGGCGGTAGCTGGTCGGCGCCAATGTTCCGCTCATCGAAGATGTCCTTGGCAACGGAGACGGCGGAGAGCGCATTTGACCAGCCGCTGTAAAAAGCAAGATGGGTCACGATTTCCGAGAGCTCTCTCGGGGTCACTTCGCTGTCCAATGCCTTGTTGAAATAATGGGTCATGCCAATGACCTGGTTGCGGGCGATGAGGGCCGCGACTGTGACGATACCGCGGTCCCTTGGCGAGAGGCCCGGCCGGCCCCAAAGGTCGTCGACAATCGTGGCCTGTGTATAGGTTGCGAGCGCCGGCGAAACACGACGCACGTCATCCATGGTCACGCTAGGCTGAGGGTTTGAAGTCATAATCGGATCCAATCCATTTTGTTGATTTCCTTCCGCGCGGCGCGGTGGCTAACCCCGATCACGGTGCTACTTTTGCGTTCCCCTCGACCATCGGGACGCGATGCGCGACGTATCTCGCCGCCGTGGTCCGATGACGAAGGGGCGCTGGCGTCGAACTGGGTGAGATAAATGTCATTTTCGATCTGCCTGGTTGAGATTCACCGCGATTGGGACCACGCAGAGCACGGTTATGGCGCTTACCATGAACACGGCACCGAGGCCGGCATGGCCGACCACCAATCCCAGGACCGGTCCGGACACGCCCAGCGCAAGATCGAGGCACGCGGTGTAGGCGCCCATGGCAATGCCCCGTCCCTCCGGCGGCGCGCGCCGGACAGCCTCCACGCCAAGGGCTGGAAACACCAGAGCATAACCGAAACCGGTGAGGGCCGCGCCGACTGTTGCTGGGATGACGGACGACGACAGTCCCATCAAGGCAAGGCCGGCCGCCTCGATGATAACACAGGCCAGCGCGACCCGAGCCCCGCCGATCCGGTCGGGTAGGTGACCGAACAGCAGTCGGGCGGTGATAAGCGCAACGGCGTAGGAGCTGAACGCCAGCCAGACCGGCATCCAGCCATGCGAAGCAAACAACAGGGACGCAAAGGATAGGATGACGCCAAAACCGATACTGCTCAGGGCAGCACCGACACCTGGGACCCAAATCTTGCCGATAACCGCAAATATGTTGGCACGGCTCTGCCGCTTGGGAACCACGCCTCGCACGGGCACCACCAGCAAGAGGGCCAGAACCGGAGCAAAGATGGTAACCGTTGCAATCCCGACAAAGCCGGCGCGGTCGTAGATCGCCACACCGAGCGGGGCGCTGATGGCAAAGGCAGCGAACACCGCCGTTCCCATCCAGGCGATCACCTTGCCCGCATGATCGCTACCCACTCGGCCAAGCCCCCAGATGGTGGCGCCGGTGATAACGATGCTCTCCGCTGCGCCCAGCAGGGCCCGCCCTCCAATCAAGACAGCGACCGAAAGGTCCGGATTCGAGATGGCGAGGGACAGGGCGTAAGCCAGGCCGGCGGCGGACGTCGCGGCCAGTCCGACCAGCACGGCGAACTTCGCCCCGTGGGTATCACAGGTCCGCCCCGACCAGAAGCGCGATAGTAGCGATGCTGCGAACTGGCTGCCGGTGACAAGGCCGACGACGAGGGTGCCGAACCCGAGTGTGTCGTGCACGTGCAGCGGCAGGACCGGGAGGCCTAGACCAATGACCAGGAAGGCGACCAGCACCGCCGCCATGATCGGCAGCAGCGCCGTGAGTATGGACTGCCGAGGAAAAATGAAGGACAGCGCGGTCATGATTGCAGGTCGGAGAGTTTGTAGCCGGGCTTCTTGTAAAGCGTGTCCGCCTTGTCGATGATATCCGGGATGAAAACATGCTCGGCCCAGCCCTCCGGCGCGACATCCTCGATGCTAACTGAAACCGCATCTGGGCCATAACCGAGCGTTTGGGTCACGGCGCGTGTAATTTCCTCGGCCACGGCGAATTTCTCCGACTCGGACCGGCCTGCAGCCAATTTCACGATAACATGCGGCATGATCTGGTCCTTACAATGTTGGTTTTGCCGTATCCTCTGCAGGCGACAGTGGGTTAAGAGCCGTACTGTTCATTGGTGACGTGTTCCATCCAGTCGACCACCTTGCCGTCGAGGTGTTCCTGGATGGCGATATGGCTCATGGCGTTCTTGGGCGCCGCGCCATGCCAGTGCTTTTCTCCGGGATCGAACCACACCACGTCGCCAGGGCGGATTTCTTCGATCGGGCCACCTTCGCGCTGGACGAGGCCGAGACCGGCTGTGACTATCAACGTTTGCCCGAGCGGGTGGGTATGCCAAACGGTGCGGGCGCCAGGTTCAAAAGTTACGAGTGCCGAGGCTCCCCGGCGGGCGCTGTTGGAAGCAAAAAGCGGATCAACGCGAACGGTGCCGGTAAACCAGTCGGAGGGCCCCTCGCCGGAAGGCTGGGACCCGTTTCGGGTAATGTCCATGGCAATATTTCCCTGTTGAGGCCCATGGCTGGACCAGAATTGATCATGAGACGAATCTAACCCCTGCCGAGTCATTTGATTAGATGCTATAATCCAAATGAACTTATAGGCAGGGGCGATAAATGGATGACGCGCTCGACGGATTGTCGGAATTTTTGGCGGTCGCGCGGGAACGCAGTTTTACACGGGCGGCCGCCAAATTGGGCATTGCCCAGCCAACGCTGAGCCAAACCATCCGTGCTCTGGAAGAGCGGCTTGGTGTGCGTTTGCTAATCCGGACCACGCGCAGCGTCTCGCCTACCGACGCCGGCGAGCGATTGCTGCAAACCGCAGGACCCCGCCTGGATGACATTCGCGCCGAACTGGAAGCCTTGCGCGAGCAGCGGGATAAGCCGACCGGCACGTTCCGCATTTCGGCGATCGACTTCACGGTGGATTACATTCTCTGGCCCCGGCTGGCGCCATTCCTGGCCAAGCATCCAGATATCAGGGTAGAGATTGCAATAGATTATGCCATGACCGACATCGCCGCCTCCGGTTATGACGCTGGCGTCCGGCTGGGCGACGTGGTGGCGAAGGATATGATTGCCGTACCACTGACAGCGCATTCCCGCTTCGCGGTGGTCGGCGCGCCGAAGTATTTCGAGCAGCATGCGGTGCCGACGATTCCGCAAGACCTGACCAGCCATCGATGCATCAACCTGCGCCTGCCGACCTACGGCAATACTTATGCCTGGGAGTTCGAAAAAGACGGGCAGGAGCTTCGCGTCCGCGTCGAAGGGCAGGTGGTGTTCAACGGGATCTTTCAGGTGCTAAACGCGGCACTCGACGGCTTCGGACTGGCGTTCATTCCTGAGACCATAGCCGCGCCGCACATCGAAGCTGGCCGCCTGCGCCGCGTTCTCGAAGATTGGTGCCCGTACTGGGAGGGTTACCACCTCTACTATCCGACACGCCGGCAATCGTCGCCGGCGTTTGCGCTGCTTGTGGAAGCTTTGCGCCACCGGGCCAGTTAAGCCGTCCGTCAGATGTTCTCCGCCATTCCTGCGACTCTGTCACAATCGCCACCGATCGCAATAATATCCAGCATGGCAGACATCTGCCGCAGTCTTATCGATGCGTGCGGGCCATCATGGCATCCAGCTTCAACAGTCCACCCGATGACTTATGTTCAGGAACGATAAGTCCAATCGATCGTTGAGCGCTAATAATCTGTTTTCACGGCGCTACGTTTAAGACGGTGCCGCTCGAAGCGCCTTCTGTCCATCTGTGGAACCGGAGCTTGCCATGCAACCCCCCAAGCAACTTGAAATCTCCCGACGAGACTTACTTATCACGTCCGCTGCAACTGTGGCAGCGACGAGTGTTGCCGCACCGCTTACGGCGGCAGCACAATCTTCGGGGAGTACGATGGACCTCACCACTTCTGTAGCATTTTCGGTGAACGGCGAGCAGCAGACATTGGTTGTCGACAATCGCACCACCTTGCTCGACGCCTTGCGCGAACACCTGCATTTGACCGGCACGAAGAAGGGCTGCGACCACGGGCAATGCGGTGCCTGCACAGTCATTGTCGACGGCCGTCGTATCAATTCCTGTCTGACGCTTGCCGTCATGCACGACGGCGACACAATCACAACGATCGAGGGACTCGGCCAGCCCGGCAATCTTCATCCAATGCAAGCCGCCTTCGTCAAACATGATGGCTTCCAATGCGGCTACTGCACCCCCGGACAGATCTGTTCGTCCGTGGCGGTGCTCGAGGAGATCAAAGCCAACATTCCGAGCCACGTCACCGAAAATTTGACCGAGCAGGCGACCGTTACATCGGCCGAAATCCGCGAGCGCATGAGCGGCAACATCTGTCGATGCGGGGCATACTCCAACATTCTCGATGCGATCACTGAAGTTGCAGGAGTTCCGGCATGAAGGCCTTTACGTATGAACGCGCCTCCTCACCGGAGGCCGCGGCCAAGGCGGCTGCAAATAAACCCGAAGCCAAATTCATCGCCGGAGGCACCAATCTTCTCGACTTGATGAAGTTGGAAATTGAGAAGCCGACGCATCTCATCGACGTCAATGGTCTCGGGCTGGACAAGATCGAGAAGACCACGGAAGGTGGCCTCCGCATTGGCGCCCTGGTGCGCAATACCGACCTGGCTGCAGACCAAATGGTCCGTCGTGATTACGGCCTTCTTTCCCGAGCCCTTCTGGCGGGCGCTTCGGGACAGCTGCGCAACAAGGCGACGACCGCGGGCAATCTCCTGCAGCGGACGCGCTGTCCGTATTTCTACGACACTGCCCAGCCCTGCAATAAGCGCCGGCCAGGAAGCGGCTGTTCCGCCATTGGTGGCTTCAGCCGCCAGCATGCGGTGGTGGGCGTCAGTGACGCCTGCATCGCCACGCATCCGAGCGACATGGCGATCGCGATGCGCGCGCTCGACGCGGTCGTCGAGACCGTGAAGCCGGACGGGACCCACCGCTCGATCCCGATCGCCGATTTCCACCGACTGCCTGGCGATACGCCACATATCGAAACGGTTCTCGAACAAGGAGAGTTCATCACCGCTGTCGTGCTGCCACCGCCGGTCGGGGGCAAGCATATCTACCGCAAGGTTCGCGATCGCGCGTCCTACGCCTTTGCCTTGGTATCCGTTGGCGCCGTCATTCAATCTGACGGAACTGGGAGGGTGGCTATTGGCGGCGTCGCCCACAAGCCTTGGCGGGTCGAAGCCGCGGAGGCAGAACTCGGTAAGGGAGCAAGAGCTGCCGCCGGGATCCTTCTCGCCGACGCCCGTCCGACCGAAGAGAACAAGTTCAAGGTCGATCTCGTCGAGCGCACGCTCGGTGCCGTGATCGCCGAAGCGAGGGGCTGATCGCCATGAAGTTCGACACACCAGCAACCACCAATCCGATCGATCAGCTAAAGGTGGTCGGCAAGCCGGTTCATCGTATCGACGGCCAGCTTAAGACAACCGGCAAGGCGATGTATGCCTATGAATGGCATGATCCGAACATGGCCTATGTCTATGGCTATCCTGTGGGATCAACCATCGCCAAGGGACGCATCAAGTCGATGAACGTCGACGCCGCAAAGCGCGCCCCCGGCGTTCTTGCCGTCGTCACCACGCTCGACGTCGGCAAGCGGGAGAAAGGCAAGTTCAACACCGCAAGCCTGTTCGGCGGTGACGAGATCCAACATTACCATCAGGCAATCGCGGTGGTCGTTGCAGAAACCTTCGAGCAGGCCCGTGCTGCGGCCAATCTTGTGAAGGTGGATTACGCCGAAGACAAGGGCGCCTATGACCTCGCCGAGGCTATGAAGTCGGCGGTGAAGCCGAAGGATGCCGGCGGCGCTCCGCCCGATACGGCAGTGGGCGATTTCGACGTCGCCTTCAAGTCTGCCGCAGTCACCCTGGACGAGAGCTATTCGACGCCGGACCAGTCGCATTCGATGATGGAACCGCATGCGTCGATTGCCGCGTGGAACGGAGACGAAGTCACCGTCTGGACATCCAGCCAGATGATCGACTGGTGGCGGTCCGATCTTGCAACCACGCTGGGCGTGGACAAGGAAAAGATCCATTTGATGTCGCCCTTCATCGGAGGCGGCTTCGGCGGCAAGTTGTTTCTACGTGTCGATGCCGTTCTGGCAGCTTTCGGTGCCAAGGCGGCAAAGCGTCCCGTCAAGGTCGCACTGCCTCGTCCCTTCATCCCCAATAACACGACACATCGTCCAGCGACGATCCAACGGCTCAGGATCGGTGCCGGCCGTGATGGAAAAATCACGGCCATCGCGCACGAGAGCTGGTCGGGCGACCAACCCGGCGGCCAGCTTGAAACGGCGGCGATGCAAACCCGCCTTCTGTACGCTGGCGAAAACCGCATGACCGCGATGCGCCTGGCGACGCTGAACCTTCCCGAAGGCAACGCCATGCGTGCGCCCGGCGAGGCGCCTGGCCTTATGGCTCTCGAAATTGCGATGGACGAGATGGCAGAGAAGCTCGGCATAGATCCTGTGCAATTCCGCATCCTCAACGATACTCAGGTCGATCCGGAGAAACCGGAACGTCCGTTCTCTTATCGCGATCTGGTCGGTTGTCTCAAGCTGGGCGCCGAACGCTTCGGCTGGAGCGGCCGCGGCCGTCCTGGGACACGTCGCGAAGGGAACTGGATGATCGGCACGGGCGTCGCCGCTGCCTTCCGCAACAATCTGTTGCTTCCGTCCGGCGCACGGGTACGTCTGGACAAGGAAGGCATCGTCACCGTCGAGACCGACATGACGGATATCGGCACTGGCAGCTATACGATCATCGCTCAGACCGCAGCGGAGATGATGGGCCTGCCGATCGACAAGGTCGCTGTGCAACTTGGCGATTCCCGCTTTCCGGTCTCCGCAGGCTCTGGCGGACAGTTCGGTGCAAA
>NZ_JACHYY010000032.1:0-8201 GCF_014193155.1 Rhizobium sp. BK098
GAAGCTCGTCGTAATCAAAGTGATAAGGCGAGATTCCGGCAAGCCAGAGCACGAGGCTCATGCAGCAAAAGAACAGGATTTGCACGACGAGGCGCGCGGTCGGGCGACGGCGCCCCTGGATATGCCAGATAAGAATGCCGGCCAGCCCGAGCAGATTGATCAGGACGAGCGATAGAAAATGATGTTCGCCAAACATGATGGGGTTCACCGACGATGATTTCCTGAAACCGGGAAGGGACAGGCGCCTGCGGCGCCAGTCCCGCATCCAGCTATTTCTTGATCGGGAAGGTCAGTTCCTTTTGGTTGGTGTCGACGACGAAGACGGCCAACAGCTTCGCCGGCTTGGCCTTGCTGGCATTCTCGCTGACACCATGGCGGTCGCCCGGCATTTCCGAGAAGCTCTCGCCGGCCTTGAAAACCTTGACCGGGCCGTCGTTGACCTGGCTGCGGATCGCACCCTCCAGGACCGTCGCATAGATGAAGGCCGAATCCGGATGGGTGTGGCCCGAGGAAAAGCCTCCGGGACCGTATTCCACGAGGACGCCCTTGATGCTCTTGCCGGGAACGTTCGGCAGTTGATGCTCGTAGACGAGCGTGACCTTGGCATCCTTCTCGCCGGCATCATGTGCAACGGCATTGGTGGACAGTAGCGCGGCTAGGGCGAGGCCGAGAATTGACTTGATCATCTCGAATTCCTTTCTTGAGAGCTGGGCGGTGCGGCGCCTGCGGCGATGCACCGTGTTCATTCACTTGCGGGCGGAGGTTGCGAACCATTGCTCGAAGGTGATGCGGCCGAGGCGCGGATTGCCGTCGGACACGAGCGAGCCGTCTTCCAGCCGGGCGCCGAAATAGCGGGCTTCCGGATCCGCCACGACCTTGCGGGCATCTCCCATGGCCTTCAGATAGCGCGCAACGAGTTCGTTCAGGCGGACACGTTCCGGACCGGAGATCTCGACGATGCCGTTGATTGCCGCCGAGTTCGCGACGACGGTCATGTTGTCGGCGACGTCGTCGGAAGCGATCGGCTGCACGTAGGCCGGCGACAGGTGCACCGTATCGCCGACCGTGCCGGATTGGGCGATGCCGCTTAAAAATTCCATGAACTGCGTCGAATGGACGATCGTGTAGGGAATGCCGGAGTCGCGGATGATCTTTTCCTGTGCGACCTTGGCGCGCATGTAACCGCTTTCGGGCAGACGATCGACGCCGATGATGGAAAGGGCGATGTGATGCTTCACCCCAGCCGTCTTTTCCGCTGCCGCCAGATTGCGGCCCGAGGTTTCGAAGAATTCGAGCACGGCCTTGTCCTCGAAGGACGGCGAGTTTGCGAGGTCCATGACGACGGAAGCGCCGACCAATGCTTCGGCGAGCCCTTCGCTGGTAATCGTATTGACGCCGGTGTTCGGTGCGGCGGCGATGACCTCATGGCCCTGAT
This sequence comes from Rhizobium sp. BK098, assembly GCF_014193155.1. NCBI lineage: Bacteria > Pseudomonadati > Pseudomonadota > Alphaproteobacteria > Hyphomicrobiales > Rhizobiaceae > Rhizobium > Rhizobium sp. BK098. The sequence goes on from NZ_JACHYY010000032.1 coordinate 1,436, forward strand.
TGCGAAGGCGGTCGGCCGTCTTCGAACCGATCAGGCCGGTTCCGCCGATGATAACGATTTTCATAAGCTTCTCCATTTGCGGCCGCTTTGCGCGCCGCATTGTTCGTTCATTTCTGTGTGATGGGTTGCAGGTCGGGCCGGTTCTGATCAAGCCTTGCATCCGCTCGGCCGAGCCGGGTGCTCCCTGACGGGTGCACGCCGGCCCGGCACTCGCTCGCCAGGGAGTTAGTAGTCCCAGAACACCGGTACCCAACGGAAAACATCGCCGTCGGCTGCCACATGGCCGACGGAGGGGAAGGGCATATGGGTGGCCACCAGAAGTCCGCCGGTCTCGGCCAACTCCCGCAAAAGACGGACGCGCACGCGCGCAGCTTCTTCCGGATCGTGTTCGAAGCCGTTGAACCAGTCGGGGTGCTCGAAGCCGACCGCAAACACGGCATCGCCGGCAAACATCAGCCGGTCCTTGCCGGAGGCGACTCGGACCACGCTGTGCCCGGGCGTGTGGCCGCCGGTTCGGGAGACGACCACACCCGGCGCGACCTCGTACTCATCATCGAACAATCTGAGGTGGCTGTCGTACTCTTTTCTGAACTGCTTGGCGGCCGCTCGAAGCGCGTCCGGGAAGCCGGGTGGCATGGACACATGAGAGAAATCGGGCGCCTCCCAGAATTTGACCTCTGCCGCCGCCACATGGATCCTGAGGTCTGCACGCAGCCGCTCCTTCACCCCGTCGACGAGCAGCCCGCCAACGTGGTCCATATGCATATGGGTCAGCACCACGTCGGTAACGGATCCAAGGTCGATGCCGGCGGCTTCCAGTCGCTTGATCAATTGTCCGGCGCGCGGCAGGTTCAACTCCGGGTCCAGTCCCAGGCCGGCGTCGATGAGGATGGTTTGCTTGCCGCTGCGCACCACGGCCGCGTTCAGCGCCCAGTCGAAAGCGTCCTGCGGCAGGAACATGTCGTTCAGCCAGCCCGCGCGCTCGGTCGGGTCGGCATTATGTGCCAGCATCTTCGTTGGCAGCGGTAGTACGCCGTCGCTGATTATCAGTACCTCGATATCGCCGATCCGTACTGCGTAGCGCGACGGAACCAGCTCGTCAGGGTTTGATTTAGCGGGACGAGAAGTGTCCAGGTCCATGTTTGTCTCCTGTTGATCGAGATCTTGGAACCGATTGGGCCGGCTCCACGGTTGAAACGATTGTCATGAGAGTCTTGGTCGCGGCCGCCTGAACGGCCGCGCATCGTTTGCTGAAGCCCTCTATGAAAGGCTTAGTTGAGGCCGGCCCTGTCGAGGCCGTAGGCCTTGTCGGCCGAGCCGGGCACGGTCTTGAAGGCGATACTGGCGCGGTTCCAGGCATTGATGACCATGATCGCGAAGGTGAGATCGGAAACTTCCTTCTCGGAAAGCTGGCCGCGCACGCGCTCGTAGAGCTCATCGGGAATGCCACCTTCATGCAGTTTCGTCACCGCTTCCGTCCAGGCGAGTGCAGCGCGTTCGCGAGGAATGAAGAGGTTGGATTCCCGCCAGATGGCAATGTGGTAGAGCCGGAGTTCACTCTCGCCGTGGATCTTGGCTTCCTTGACATGCATGTCCAGGCAGAAAGCGCAGCCGTTGATCTGCGATGCGCGGATATGAACGAGATCCTGGATCTTCTGTTCGATGGCGCTGTCTTTCAGGGCCATGCTGAGTTCGGAGAGTTTCCTGAAGAGTTCCGGGGATTGCTGGGCATAGTTCAAACGCTGTGTCATGGTCGCCTCCGTTATTAAGGATATTAAATGTCCTTATGGATAAAAGATATCCTTAATATCTGGACAGTAAAGCCCTTCCGGGCTAAGGTTCGAACATAAGGCCTATGCCGAAAAGTATGGGGTGGGGATGGATATCGTATGCGCATTGCAAACATTCATGCGGGTGGTGGAGACTGGCTCTTTTTCTGCCGCAGCGATTGATCTCAGGCTGACGCAGCCTGCTGTTTCACGCCAGGTTTCGGCGCTGGAGGCGCATCTCAACACACGTCTGCTGCATCGCACGACCACCGCGCTGGCGTTGACGGCCGAGGGGGAGCAGATTATCCCGATGGCACTTAAGGTCATCGAAGCGGTCGAGGCGCTTAGTGAAACCACATGTCGTGATGGTGGGCGCGTGGCCGGCAAGGTACGACTGGCTCTGCCGACGCCGCTCGGGCTTTACGTCAGCGATCGACTCGGGACGCTGCTCGAACGCCATCGGGGACTTTCCGTCGACTTGCTCTTTCGCGAGGAACCGTCCGACCTGGTCGAAGAGGGGATCGATCTCGAGGTAAGGCTTGGAACGGTCGCGGACTGCAGTCTGATGTGCCGCAGAATTGGGTGGACGACGGCCTTTCTCGTTGCTGCGCCTTCTTATCTGCGAGAGAGGGCGGCACCGAAAAATCCCGACGATGTCAGTACTCATGATTGCATCTGTTACAGTCGCGCCGGAAACGGCCGGGCATGGTCGTTCTCCAATGGTGCCGAGGACGTTAGCGTGCGGATCGCGCCGCGCCTCGTCGCCAGCAATGCGCTTGCCGTCCACCGTGCCGTGCTGGCTGGCAATGGGATTGCCGTACTTTCCCACATTCTTGTCGGGCCCGACATCGAGGACGGCAGGTTGATAAACGTCATGCCAGACTTTCCGCCGAGCCGGGTCGCCATTAGCGTCGTCTACCCCTCGCGTCGGAACCTGCCGTTGCGCATCAGGACGGTCCTCGACTTCCTGATTGAGATAGTCGGCAGGGATCCGCTGATGGCGCCCGCGTCTTCTCATTGATTGTGTTGATGACGCGTTTTTGCGTTGCTTGGCAGGCATGCCATCGAAAGCTTTAAATCGGACCGCTTTGTAAAAACCGGTTTCGGCCACACCTAAAGGCAAGCCATGGGGTTCGAATGAGCTGTGACAGGGGAGCCTTCCAGGCTGACGGACGTATCGGCCTCACGCTCTGTTTCCTCATGCGATGGCGTTGTCTTAACGGGTAGCAAAACTTGTGTCTTAAGCGAGCGCCAAGTTTTGATGGAGAAGACGATGGGTGCCGACGTCACTATGATGGGCGCTGGGCATGCTTCCATATCATAGACTATGCCAGATCACGGATGCCTAAGTGGTATATCTATGTTCAAGTGCAACATGCCAATGATTTCAATGGCTTCACTTTGGAGATTTTCGCATGTCCCGCTGCTATTCGCAATTGACCCTCGCCGACCGCCGTCGCCTTCATTACCTCGTCGAGCGAAAGAGCCGCTACACCGTGACGATCAAGAACCCAAGCCGGCATTCGCGGCCGATCATGGACAAGATCATCGAAGCCTTCTCGCCTTTGCCAGCCTTTGCACGCCAGAGCTTCACCTTTGACCGCGGCACCGAGTTTGCCGGCTTCAGGGCTTTGGGAGATGGCATCGGCGCATGCAGTTGTTTCTGCGATCCCAGCGCGCCGTGGCAAAAAGGTGCGGTCGAAAACGGCAACAAGCGCATTCGCCGCTTCATGCCAGGCGACACAAATCTGGCCGAAGTGCCGCAATCGGGGCTGGTTCAACTCGCTCGCCATCTGAACGACCAACCCCGTAAATGCCTTGGATACAAGACGCCGGCCGAGGTGTTCATGGCGCATTTGCAGGATCAGGCGTGATCCCCTACCCTGCAAAATAGGCGTGATGCACTTGGGAGCTTCTCCAGTCATTGATAATGTGGGATGCGGCGCGAAAGCAGCGGTTCTGATCCCTTCACATCATACGGATCCGATTTTATTGAGTTTGGGTCGTGATCTTTAGAATGTCGCTTTGCAGCCGAGGCGAGATGACTGCTCTGCGCCTGCGTTGCTGTCGTCGAACAAGTGGTTCACAGTCTTAGAATCTACCGCCGCGCGCCGTCGATGCATGCCGAGACTGCTGGCTGGGAAATATCAACTACGAGCGTCGTTGCGAATCTGATTTGCCGCACGGTAACGGATTGCGAACCTGTGTGGGCGTGCGCCTTGGGGAACGTCAAGGTCCACATTATGATAGCAAATCGCACCAGTGCGAGCGGAGCACTGGCGCGATCGACAGGAACTGGGGCGTCGCTCAGAGGCCCAGGTCACTCAGCGACGGATGGTCATCCGGACGGCGGCCGAGCGGCCAATGGTACAGCCGATCGCTTTCAGCAATCGGCATTTCGTTGATGGATGCGTGACGGTGCGCCATCAGGCCGTCCTCTGCGAATTCCCAGTTCTCATTACCATACGCGCGGAACCACTGCCCGTTGTCGTCGTGATATTCGTAAGCGTAGCGTACAGCGATGCGGTTGTCCGTAAAGGCCCACAGTTCCTTGATGAGCCGATATTCGTGTTCCTTGTTCCACTTGCGCTCGAGGAAAGCCCGGGCTTCTTCCCGATTGGTGGCGAATTCGACCCGGTTACGCCAGCGCGTATCGAGCGTGTAGGCCAGAGCGACCTTCGCCGCATCGCGCGTGTTCCAGCCATCTTCGGCCAGGCGAACCTTTTCGATGGCAGTTTCTCGGGTGAACGGGGGGAGTGGGGGACGTGTCATGGTGTTTCCTTTCGTATTTTGAGCGGTTGCGGCAAGCGCGGAGCCCGCAAGGGCCACAGCGGGGATCGCGGTAATGAAAGTGCGGCGTTGCATACGAATAGCGCGGTCAAAACGGCTTGGTCGGGAGGTACTTGCCATCCAGCGTGATCACGGCGCGCGAACCGCCTTCCGGATCTTCAACCTTGTCGATGGTCAGCTTGAAGTTGATGGCGCTGATGATGCCATCGCCGAATTTTTCGTGGACCAGAGCCTTCAGCGTGGTCCCATAGACCTGCACGATTTCGTAGAAGCGGTAGATGGTCGGATCGGTCGGCAGACCGTTCCCGATGCTGCCGCGGACCGGAACTGTCTGCAGCAGGGCGACGGCGTCGTCGTCAAGGCCGAGTTTCTTACCCACGGCTTTGGCGGCGTCCGCCGGAAGCGGATGCTGGCCGAGCAGGGCGGCGGTGACGAAGGCCTCCGACAGACCGGTGCCCTCAGTGATCTGGGCGTAGGTCAGGTCTTTCTTGAGCTTTGATGCGAGGATGACTTCCGTCAGGTCCTGGCGAGTGGTCTGTGTGGCTTGGGACTGTAGCATTGGTATCCTCTCCTTGCTTGGAATGCAGTGTTCAGGCAACGCGCCTGGCTTGATATTTGATGGCCTGGACGTCGGGATTGTCCGCAAGGGAGACGAAGGCGCCCCTGCTGCCATCGAAAGCTTCGATAAGGCCGCTCGCGATGTCGTAAATCCAGCCGTGCAGCGCGACGCGCCCCTCTTCGAGGGCCAGCCGCACCGATGGGTGGGTCTGGATATTGGCGAGCTGGGCGATGACGTTTTCGCGCACCATCGATGCGACCTTGGCGGGCTGATCCTGGTGCTGGCGGGCTTCGTTCACGACGCGGGCAGAGTCCGCGTAACGCAACCAACTGGCCACGGCGGGCATGTGATCCAGGCACTTGCACGTCGCGATGGCGGTCATCGCGCCGCAGTCGGAGTGGCCGCAGATCACGATGTCGGAGACATGCAACGCTGCGACGGCATACTCGACCGAGGCGGAAACGCCACCCGGCTCGGGGCCGTAGGACGGGACGATATTGCCTGCGTTTCGGATGACAAAGAGGTCGCCCGGCTCGCGCTGGGTAACCAGTTCGGGCACCAGCCGGCTGTCCGAGCAGGAAATGAACAGAGCCCGCGGGTTCTGCTGATTTGCCAGATCCTTGAACAGTTTAACCCGCTCAGGAAAGGCCTCCCTCTGGAACTTCAGAAAGCCCTCAATAATGTCCTTCATCGCTGCAATCTCCGTTCCTCGATTTGTTGAGGAGAAGGCTACGGAAGGCGTCGCATAATGTAAAAGTCTCGTTTATTATGGGGTGGATTAGATAATCTTATAGGTTCGACCATGCTTGCTCGACAGGTTCGTTATTTTCTCGCAGTGGCGGAGCATGAGAGCTTCACGCGGGCTGCAGACGCCCTGCACGTCTCCCAACCGGCGCTTTCGCAGCAAGTCAGGTTGATGGAGGAAAGCCTCGGCGTGCAATTGTTCGACCGATCAGGGCGCACGACACGATTGACGGATTCCGGAGAGGTCTATCTTCAATACGTGCGCCGCGCATCGCAGGAGTTCCGGGAAGCCAAGCGCGCTATCCACGATGTTAACGACCTCAGCCGTGGTGCGCTGCGCGTTGCGGTGACACCGACCTTCACGACCTATCTGGTCGGACCCCTCGTCGAGGCGTTCTACAGTCGCTATCCGAATATCTCCGTCAACGTACGGGAGATGTCCCAGGAGCATATGGAGGGCCTGCTCCTGTCTGATGAGGTCGATATCGGGATCGCGTTCGCCGGCACACTGACAGCGGACATAGATATCGACCCCCTGCTGGTGGAATCCCTCGCCCTGGTCGTCAGTACCGGTCATGCCCTTGCGAATGAAACGTCGATCGGGCTTGAGACCCTGAGCGCCGAGTCATTGTTGCTGCTCAGCGCAGAGTTCGCGACGCGCGAACAGATCGATCGCTTCTGCCGCCAGCACGATATTCGCCCCAAAGTACAGATAGAGGCCAACTCGATCAGCGCGGTGATCGAAATCGTCCGCAGGACGCGGCTCTCGACGCTCCTGCCTTCAACGATCGCATTTGCCCATCAGGACTTGGTCGCCATTGCGCTTGATCCCGTGCGCTTGCAGCGCACGGCCGTTCTGATGCAGCGTAAAGACGCATACAGAAGCGCGGCGGCGCGGGCCTTT
>NZ_JACHYY010000033.1:0-6996 GCF_014193155.1 Rhizobium sp. BK098
GGTATGCTTGCCCCTGAACGGGAGGCTCAATGATGTTGCGAAACTGCATTGCGAGAAGTTCACCTCAGTCACAGACTTTGTCAACAGGACCTAGTGTCGGCACCGCTAGGCCCGGGAGTGACGAAATCTAGACCTTACTATCTTTGGCTGCGGCGTGTTTCTTCAGCTTAACTGCCACCATTCCTTCGCAATACTCCAGAAAATCCGGTCGTGCTCTCGGCTATCCCGCAATTATTAATTGCGCCTTAATGCAAGATATCTACTATATCGCCACAAATATTCACAGAATCTGTGGCGCCCGCACGTTTGTCTTCCGGCGTCAGATCGGTGGTCACTTGAACGAGATCAGAGCCAAGATGATCGAACATCATAAGTCTCAGACTGAGATGCTCGTGGACCAACTGGGGTTCGACGGCTACATCGCCCCTGTCTCCCTGCCCGACCCGTTGGATGTCCGCGCGGACGTCGACATGATCTACCGCCTGTACGATCTACAGAAGCTTGTGCGGTTCTTCGGCCAACGGTACTGGGAGGAGGAAACACTCGAGCTCGGACCAGTTCCTGGAAGGCTTGAACTTGAGAACGTCGCCGCCCATTCCTTCAACGTCGCACGGTGCGTGCCTCTGCTGGCGCCGCATTTTCCATGGATCGATCGCGCGCGTGCGATCGAGTTGGCACTCGTACATGACGAGCCTGAGATCGTGACAGGCGACAAGGATCCGGTGGGCAAGGATGGACAAGGATCCGACACCCACGCGTTCAACCTGACTAGGCGCCTCGACAAGGATCGCGAAGAACGCCGTGCCCTCGACGCCCTCGCCTCCAGCATGCGGCGTTCGCTGCGCGAATCTTATCGGACCATGTTCGAGGAACTCATCGAAGGATCCAGCGATGAGGCCCAGTTCGTGAAGGCCCTCGACAAGCTGCAGGCGCTCGTCTTCGTACGCCTTCGGAAGGGAGGCCGGATCACACCGGACCACGCGGCCTTCACCATACGGTATTCAAGGATCGGGGTTCACCGGTTCCCGCCGCTTCAGGAGCACTTCAAGCTCGTCCTTCGGGATCTCCTCGATGACGTGGCCCAATCCAAACCCACCGAAATCCCGGCTTTTTGTGAAGAGGCGTTCGCGAAGCTAAAAGGCGCCGACCAACTATGACGGCAGCGCGTGCGAGGCGGTTTGCATTGATCGGCAAATCAGGGGCGGGAAAGTCTACGGTGGCGGAGCAGATTTCGCGGGACTACGGGATCCGGCGCATATCGACAGGCACCATCTGTCGTCAGATCTCGATGCTTCTGTTTGGCAACGAGGACAAGGCATCCACACAACGGATAGACGACGCGCTGACGCAGATCGATCCTTCGATCTTCTTGCAGGCGGCACTGCGGGGCGCTGCGCCGGAGGAGCGAGTCTGTGTGGATTCGCTGCGTTTTGCAGCGGACTACAATCTCGCGCGCGCTCAAGGATTCGAGATCATCCGAGTGACAGCGTCTGACGAGACCCGAACGCGCCGCCTGGCAGCCAGAGGACAAGTGTTTAATCTCGACGTCGACGGCAGGCACAGGTCGGAGACGGAGCTCGACACGGCCGAGGCCGATTTAACGATCCATAACGATGGTACGAAGAACGAGATCGAAGCCGCCCTCCGATCGATATTTTCCAGGGGCGCATGAGAAGGAACCTGTTTCTCCATTTCCTGAACCGCGACACGCGCGAAATCTTCAGGCTCTATGATATCTTCGGTGACGAGAAGCACGCACGCACGCTTCGCGGCCCGATGAATGCCTGCGCCATGCTGTGCGAAGAATTCTGCGTCGCTCCACCGGGCTTCGTGGTCGAGGACAAATACGCCTTCGAGCTGTTCGAGGTCCAGTCCGCCTATCTTGAGAAAGGGCTCGTTCGTCTGCCAATGCGGGAGACAAATCTCACCGACTTTGCCGAAAAGAAGCGGCTCGAATACTCTCCCGCCCGAAACCGCTATTCAGGCCTGTACGACGACACACGAATGAACCTTCTCAGTTCGCACGGCGCCGCGTTCGTCCAACGAAAGGTCCAAATAGGCCCGACGATCGTGAACGGTTTTGAAACCGGCATCGACACACGACTGCAGGCCTGGTCCGGCATCCGCCAGAATGCGCCGTCGGAAGTCATCGAAAACATGCGTACCATTCCCGCAAGACTGGCTGACGACGGGAAGGCCCTCACCTGGTCGATGATCGAGCCGAATCTTGTGGAATCCGCCTCACCATTCCGGCGGGAGATGCGCGACGCGCTGCAATACACCTACTTCCAGGAATATTGTCGGGAATTCAAAGCCATCGTACTCACCGACATTCCCCATATGCCAGTGGAGTTCTACCTCCCTGCAGAGCGCGCCGTATATAGCATGCGCAGATTCCGCGTGTTCCTAGATGGGATGAGTGCCGACAAGCTTCTGCTCGAAGCTTCCGCCGACACCATCATGAGGTTCCGCCGCGATGCTGGGTTCATCGAACTGATGGACGTCTATTGCGGCTTTGCCAGGATGTTCCCAAAGGACACGGATCTCCAATACCATCTGTCGAGGGCCATCAAGAAGACGCCCTTCGAGTGGTCACGGATCCCCGAAAGATTCGATCCAGCGATATCCGACCCCTCAGACTTCGAAGTCGTCGAGATCGCAAGCGCGTTCGGCGAACTTGCAGCCAATCTGACGATGGAGCACGGACTGCCACGGCGCGGATCTGATGAGCCGAAAAAACCACAGAAAACAACGACTGCTTCGAAAGGACGACAATTGACAATCGCGATATTTGTGGCACTTGAGGAAGAACTCGACGTTCTTATCAAGCATTTCGACTTGGAGCGATCCGCAGGGAGCCCTGCGGCATCTGGGAAGATCGGCGACGTGGGGGTGGACGTCCTCTGTCCTAGAGCGATGGGCCGGGTCGCCGCCGCGGTCGAGGTCACCCGCTACCTTTCGAAACATCCTGCGCCGGATCTGCTCTTCTGCGTCGGTCTCGCAGGTGGTTTTGAAGAGTCCGGGATCGAGCAAGGCGCCGTCATCTGCGCGGAGACGGTTGTGGACCTGGCGAACCGAAAGGTGACCGACGACGAAAACGGGGCGGCTAAATCGAAGTTCCGCCGGCGAGACTTTGACTGCACTCGGGCCGTCTATGAAGTCGCCAAATCCAACCAGTTCGATCTTGGTGCTTGGGCTTCGCATTCCGTAAACGAGTTCGACTGGCAAAAAGGCAGAACGCCGTCCCTTTGGGAAGGCAAGATCGCCAGTGCGGACGAGGTGGTCGCCAGCGACAACCTCCGAAAGAAGATGGTCGATTCCGTAGATAAGCTGTTCGGCGTCGAGATGGAGGCGGGCGGCGTCTGCGCCGCAGCGACTGCCTTCAAAGTCCCTGTCTCGGTGCTTCGTGTCGTTTCCGACATGGCGGATCCGTCAAAGGCCGATGATAAATGGCGCACAACGGGGATGAAGACGCTCGCAGAGCTACTGAAACGTCTGCCTCTCGACCGCGTCATCGCAGTGGCTAAGCAATAGCCACTGCGCCATCCGCGGCTAGTGCGACAAAGCGCGACGATACGCGCTCCAGGGTGGAGGTATCATTGATCTCGGCCGGGACCCGCGTCCAACGTGGAGCGCGGCTGGCCGGGAAAAAGCGGATGAACTCATCTGGCTTTTCGCACTCATACTGCACAAACAAGACGACGGAATTGTTCCGGTTATGTGAATCGGCGACGCGAATGCAGCGCAAAGCCTGTCCGGGATGCCGCCTAGTGAGCTCGTGGATCCGGCGAACCGATGCGCTCGACTGCTCGGCGATCGTCCGTCTTGCGGCCAGATCGATGCCATACGGCTCGTCGGAGAAGAGGTCTGCGTCCGACCCTCTGAGGAAGCCCAGCAGTCCGATCGCGCGGCCGCTGCCGAACTCCGACCCTTCCATCGCGGCAAGGGTAAGCAACCCGCTGCTTGAGCAGATCATCACGAGCAACCGCAGATGTATCAGCCTCGAATCCTTCTCGGCGATCCTCAGGGGCACCTGACGTCGAAACCGCTGCGCGATCGATTGGAATTCGACGAGCCCAGTCCCGCTCTGAAGCGCGGGATCCAGTTCCTCCCGGTCAGCGCAGAGGACGTCGAACTGCTTGAGCTGATAGGATCGTTGAGGCGCGACATACTCGCTCGCGCTTCCGCCTGCTTCGAGGCGCGACGCCAGGGAAAAGCGTCCCGGCGCAGTTCTAACAAAGAGAGACGCCCTACGGTTGTGGAGGATGTCTTCGCACAGACGGGCGTGAAGGGTCTTGTACTGCGTCTTTCCAAATAGATGATCAGGGACCAGTTGAAGGCGATAGGCCGCATCAAGTATCTCGCGAGCCGTCAGTGGCTGGCGCGACTTGCTAAGGACGGCTTGCGACATCTTCAGGTATGAGTTCATCGGGTCATTGCTCTGGCATTGGATTCCCCAACATTGCCAGCGTTACCTATAAGTGCCAGCTCTGTCACTAGTCTGCCGTGCGATTGCGCAAACGGTAAACACTCTTTTGCGGTGTCCGGTCGCAAACGGCATCTACAAATCATCGCCTATAAAAGGGGCAGCTCACCATAAGGCCAACAGGCAGACTTTAGCGCGGCGGCTCGCCAGGTCTCTGGGCTAGATCGGCATTTCGCCGTCGGTGCAGATGCCAGATCCGCGCGACAGGCGACCGACGCTGACCTTCGATGAGAGCAAGATCCGCCTTTATCGCATCGTTGGCGCTGTCTTCATGGACACGGCGCCGCTGGCTAGCGGTGGCTGAACCACCCCATCGAAGACGTGGCGGAGCTTCGGACGGTGCATGCGTCTATGGCGTTAAGGAGGACAGCGCAATCCCGCTTGCACTACCGGGGCAGATCATCCTCGGCGGCGCCGAATTGACGTCTGCCGAGTTGGACGACGGCTCGGCGGGCAGGCTGGCGACGATGACGTGTGGCGCGGCTCGTGCGACGTAGCTCTATGATCGCAAGACAGACAACGTTATTGTCATGAGGTATAGTGCGCTCCGATCCGAGCATTTTTACCATTGCTGAGCTGTGGCGGCGAACTGCGCGGCCACAAAATTTGAAAGGCGTCATGTGCCCCGGAAAGTCGTCGATACCCTTATCCTTGATCTTGACAACACGCTTTTTGACTGGTTTGCGGTATGGTACGCGTCGTTTGAGCCAGTCTATCGCGAGATATTGAAACAGACCAACCGCACCGAAGCGGAAATTCAAGCTGACATCCGAAAAGTGCACCAGACACGTCGCACCTCCGAATACACATTCCTCCTCGAGGAAATTGAAGCACTTTCCGACTTGCGCCAACGCGGCGACATCCGGAAGACGTTTCGAGAATCGATCGAATTGTCGCGGCAAGGTCGCGATCTCAATCTCAAACTCTACCCAAGCGTTTTCCGGTCCCTGTGGCGGATCAAAGACCAGGGTACAAAGATTGTCGCTTACACAGAGTCTATGGCATTTTATAGCGCGTATCGCCTGAAGCGCTTCGGCTTGGATGGGGTGATAGATGTAATGTTCAGTCCTGAGGACCACGATATGCCAAATGGCGTGTCGGTCGACAGTATGCGAAAGCTGCCGGAGGAGTTTTACGAACTCCAAGTCACGGAATCCCGACACACCCCGACGGGTGAGCTCAAGCCGAATCCTCGCGTTCTGTTAGATATCGTCAAGGCGGTAGGCGCAAAGGTTGATAGATGCGCTTATGTCGGAGACAGCCTTTTCAAAGATGTCGCAATGGCCCGCGATGTCGGTATCTTTGACATCCACGCAAAATATGGCGAGAGTCAGCGCCGCCCTGAATACGACCTTCTGAGGCAGGTGTCCCATTGGACCGAAGCAGATGTACAGCGTGAAAAGGCCATCGTTGAGAAGGGCCACGACTTCGAACCAAGCGCAGTGCTGACAGACTCCTTCGCAGAAATCTTCATTCATTGCGCCTTCGAGTCCTTCGACCATAAGGCCGGTGCAATCGTTGATGACAAGACGGCAACCCAATTTGCCCTCGAAACTTGGAAGAAGACCGTCGATGTTCAACAGCATTTCAATGATCTAGAAATGCGCATAAGGAATTTCGCCATAACGGTTGTGGGTGCGCTGATCGCGTCGGTCGGCTTCACCTATCAGCAAGGCCTTCAGGCGGATGTGTTTGGTGTCCGAATTTCAGCGGGAGTGGGGCTTGTTCTCGCAGCCGGCTTCGCTTGGCTAGCCTTCTTTTTTATGGATCGGTATTGGTACCACATTTTCCTTCGAGGGGCTGTTAAGCACGCTAGCGCAATTGAAAAAGAGTTTGCCGATCGAATTCCGGGAATAGGTCTTGGCATGACAATCTCGCAGATGAGTGGGGACGTAAAAATCCTGTGCTGGAAAACGAATTCAGAACGACGGCTTACGATATTCTACGCTGCCGGCTTGGCTATGCTAGGGATAGTTCTTCTGACTCTGCTGATCGCGCAGCCGCACCTTCCGAGCGATTCCCCGCGCGATACGCGACTCCTAGAAGAGCCCAAGCGATCGTAACGTCGGGGCGCTACCCGTCTCGACGACGTCATTGAAAGAGGTTGTTCTTACGACCCACGAGCTTCGTAGGTTGCCCTTGATCAACTCAGTGGCGATACGCCAAGACCTGATGACAAAGCGACGGGCGCAAAACATGGAATGCACCGCCTTTAAGCCGAATGTCCGCTTTTTGGTGCAGCGAAAGAAACGCTGGTGACCACTTCTAAGGCGCAATGCGGCCCGCGATAGTGGCAAAACCTGTTCACTTCAAGCCGCTCGCACAAGCGGCGGAAAGGCCTGAATGAAAACCAGCCACCTATGCGCCCCTCCTTAACAGCGCCCAGAGCAGGCGACGCGCGACACGGCTAGGGGGTGTTGGTTTTCACGCGGAACAGAGCCGGTTTTTCCACCGAGAAGTGAGCCACGTTTAAATATGGTTTTCTGATCAGGCTTTGGTCAAGGGATTGG
>NZ_JACHYY010000034.1:0-2500 GCF_014193155.1 Rhizobium sp. BK098
CTTGATAGCTGATCTTTGTGATTGTAAATTTTGGTTGCGGGGGCAGGATTTGAACCTGCGGCCTTCAGGTTATGAGCCTGACGAGCTACCGGGCTGCTCCACCCCGCGTCACCAGCGCAAACCGCGTTGCGGTTTGTCGCGTCACCAGCGCAAACCGCGTTGCGGTTTATCGCTTGTTCCCTTGGCACCGTATTTCAGGTGTGCAGGGGTAATGTGCTCCAGAAGCGACAAAGGCCGCTTTGGTAGCGGCCTATTGTAACACGGCTAGGCCGTTTTTCAGAGTGTGATGAGAAGATTTTGTGAGGCATAAATTGCTTGGCAATTTAGCCTGAGTTGCGTTTGGCAGACCTGGCAGCGACCTACTCTCCCGCGTCTTAAGACGAAGTACCATGGGCGCAGGGGCGTTTCACGGCCGTGTTCGGAAAGGGAACGGGTGCAGCCACCCCGCCATAACCACCAGGTCGGCAAAGCGCAACTTCGGGCTAAACCGCGCCAGCGGTTTATGCCCTATGAGAAGCTGGATTTTTTTTATAAACACGTCGTTGGATTGCTCAAGCCGCATGAATGCTACGCATTCAGCGGGGGATAGGCATGAATGCTTCGCATTCAGCCTGTGATGAGCACTGGCAATGGGAACGATCAAGCCAATCGAGCTATTAGTACCGGTAAGCTTCATGCGTTGCCGCACTTCCACACCCGGCCTATCAACGTGGTCGTCTTCCACGGCTCTGATAGGGAACACTCGTTTCCAGGTTGGTTTCCCGCTTAGATGCCTTCAGCGGTTATCCATTCCATATATAGCTACCCTGCTATGCCCTTGGCAGGACAACAGGTCCACCAGAGATATGTCCATCCCGGTCCTCTCGTACTAGGGACAGATCCTGTCAATATTCCTACACCCACGGCAGATAGGGACCGAACTGTCTCACGACGTTCTGAACCCAGCTCACGTACCGCTTTAATTGGCGAACAGCCAAACCCTTGGGACCTGCTCCAGCCCCAGGATGCGATGAGCCGACATCGAGGTGCCAAACAACCCCGTCGATATGGACTCTTGGGGGTCATCAGCCTGTTATCCCCGGCGTACCTTTTATCCGTTGAGCGATGGCCCTTCCACACGGGACCACCGGATCACTATGACCGACTTTCGTCTCTGCTCGACTTGTCAGTCTCGCAGTCAGGCGGGCTTATGCCATTGCACTCGACGACCGATTTCCGACCGGTCTGAGCCCACCATCGCGCGCCTCCGTTACTCTTTCGGAGGCGACCGCCCCAGTCAAACTACCCACCATACACTGTCCCGGATCCGGATAACGGACCGCGGTTAGACATCCATGACGATAAGGGTGGTATTTCAAGGATGGCTCCACAAGAACTGGCGTCCCTGCTTCAAAGCCTACCACCTATCCTACACATGCCGACACGAATGCCAGTGTAAAGCTATAGTAAAGGTGCACGGGGTCTTTCCGTCTGACCGCAGGAACCCCGCATCTTCACGGGGAATTCAATTTCACTGAGTCTATGTTGGAGACAGCGGGGAAGTCGTTACGCCATTCGTGCAGGTCGGAACTTACCCGACAAGGAATTTCGCTACCTTAGGACCGTTATAGTTACGGCCGCCGTTTACTGGGGCTTCGATTCAGAGCTTGCACCCCTCCTCTTAACCTTCCAGCACCGGGCAGGCGTCAGACCCTATACGTCGTCTTGCGACTTCGCAGAGCCCTGTGTTTTTGGTAAACAGTCGCTACCCCCTGGTCTGTGCCACCCTCACATGCTTGCGCATATAAGGGTCACGCTTCTTCCGAAGTTACGCGTGCAATTTGCCGAGTTCCTTCAACATAGTTCTCTCAAGCGCCTTGGTATACTCTACCTGACCACCTGTGTCGGTTTCGGGTACGGTCTATACGGTGGAGCTATTTCCTGGAACCGCGTCCCCGCCCACACAATCCAATAAGTGTGAACAAGTTAAGCAATCCGTCACTACCACCAGGCCCACGAATATTAACGTGGTTCCCATCGACTACGCGTGTCCGCCTCGTCTTAGGGGCCGGCTAACCCTGCTCAGATTAACTTTAAGCAGGAACCCTTGGTCTTTCGGCGAGAGGGTCTCTCACCCTCTTTATCGTTACTCATGTCAACATTCGCACTTCCGATACCTCCAGGACCCCTCACGGGTATCCCTTCATCAGCTTACGGAACGCTCCGCTACCACTCCTCAAAGAGGAATCCTCAGCTTCGGTGCATGGCTTCAGCCCCGTTACATTTTCGGCGCAAAGACCCTTGACTAGACCAGTGAGCTGTTACGCTTTCTTTAAATGATGGCTGCTTCTAAGCCAACATCCTGGTTGTTTTGGGATCCTCACATCCTTTCCCACTTAGCCATGACTTGGGGACCTTAGCTGGAGGTTAGGGTTGTTGCCCTTTTCACGACGGACGTTAGCACCCGCCGTGTGTCTGCCTGATAGTACTCCCCGGTATTCGGAGTTTGGTTAGGATCAGT
>NZ_JACHYY010000035.1:0-6303 GCF_014193155.1 Rhizobium sp. BK098
CTTGAACAGAGCTAACTTATAATCGCGGACATCAAGGGGAGCAGGCCACTTTTAGCCTCTACGCCCGCGCCCGCGTTCCTCATACAATGAGCAACCTTAGACATTGCGGCAGTTGAATGAGAATAGTACAACCCCAGAGTATTTTCACTGCCGCGTTCGTGCGGCATCAGATGCTAATTTGGTTGTAAATGTTGGTGGGCGTGTGAGAATTTGTTTGATAACTGACGCCTACGATGGCGCAAGCGCGCTTGGTGATCTTGGTTCGGGCTTTCGAGGATTGGCGACGTTGCTTGCCGCCCAATCGCACGATGTAACCGTGCTCGTAACGGATCTCTCTCAGAACGGGGACGCAATGACGCACCCGACCCATATTGCGGCAAATCTTAGATTGGTTTTTCTTTCTGACGTGGCTCGAGCTGACGCAGCGATGATTCAACCGATGCTCGCACCATCCAAGGCCTATGCGGTATATCGGTATCTATCAATGATGGATTTCGACGTTGCGCATTTTTTGGACCGCGGCGGCCTCGGCTTTTATGCTGCCGTTGGGAAAGTGCAAGGACGCATTAGAACGCTTATCGTTACACATGTTACGGGGCCGACACGTTGGAGGCGCCGTTTGACACTTGATTTGCCAGACATCGAGACTCTAGAAACTGAAACTTTGGAAAAAGTCCAATTTGAGAATTCGGATCTTGCGATTACTTCAACCGAAAGTGCAGTCGGATGTGTGACAGAGCTTGGTTGGAAATTACCGCGGCTCCTGCGTTTAGATCGGGTGCCGTCCTTTCGGCGATATATAAATCTTAATGGGAAACTCGTTACAAAGGCTATTGAGCCAGGGCAAATGAAGGAACTCGTTTTTTTCGGATCGCAGGACCGAAGTAACGGCTTCGAACTATTCATTGATATCGTGCGTCAAATTAGATGCTGTAAGTCGCTTGATTTAACGCTTATAGGACGTCATAGGCGGACCTCCGGCGAACTGAGTGCATCTCGGCTATTGCGAAAGCTCACGGAGCATCGCGGTCATATTCGTTTTTTAAATGATATAGGATATGAGGATTCAGTACGATGGCTTGCTAACCGGACTGGAGTTCTCTGCATATTTCCTTCGTCGGAGAGAATTAACTCAGCTGGCATTGATGAATGTTTTTCACTCGGTATACCCTTCATCGCCGGTGACATGGCCGCGGCACGTGAGTTAGTTGATGCAGCAAGCTTCGAGGCTTGTCTCGTTCCACTAACTGCGAAAGATTTTTCCAAGGCAATAGAGAGCGCGATCGAAAATGGGATGCCGGCGCTACAATCGACACTTCAGCCGAAGAAAATATGCGAGCACTGGAGCAGCCTTTATTCGGATGAATTGATAGAGACCGTCTGCGACCAAATTACTGATGAGCCTCTGGTTTCCATATGCATAACACACTATGATAGGCCCGCTCTGCTACAGCGTGCGATTGACCACCTGGCGGTGCAGACATATAAAAACATCGAAATTATCATCGTTGATGACGGCAGTAGTAAAGCGGAGTCAATTGAAAAACTTGGTGAGCTCAAGAGAGCAACCTATCGTTTCCCTCTTACCATTATCTATTCGGATAACAGATATCTTGGCGCTGCTCGCAATCTTGCCGCACGCCACGCCAAAGGGGAATTTTTATTATTTCACGACGATGACAACTACGCGGAACCTAATGAGATTGAAGTCTTTGTTCAATCAGCTCTTCGTACGGGATGCGAAATACTGACTAGCCAATGCTGGATTGTACACGAGGAGGACGGCAGCGACGGGGAGCCAAGAATTGAAAGATTTTTCCTTGGTGTGGGAGGCGCCTATTCCCATTTGCAAAATAGATTTGGTGATGCGAACGCTCTAGTTCGTCGCGATACGTTCGAACGGCTTGGCGGGTTTAGCGAAATTGTCAACGTTGGTCTCGAGGACTGGGAGTTTTTTTTACGCGCGCATTTGCGTGGAGTGAAAATCACGGTTGTTCCAGATCCACTATTTTACTACCGCGTTAACCGCCAGAGTATGGTGCATACAGGAGACATATTGCGCAACAGGGAGCGCATATTTTCCGTGTTGGAAGCAGATCACCTGGGTTTCGATTCCGACCTCTCTCGTTTGGCAGCGAAACCAATCATCGAAGCGGAAATTCGCAACCAACTCCTTAGTTTGTTCGAGCACCTTCCAAATGGTGACATTCATACAGAATTGCTCGATCTCGATCCGGCATCAGACCTCATACATGAAAAACTCGCTCTATTGGGACGAGATACCAAATGTCGCACCGATTCAGAGCCTTCTATTGCCGCGTTGCCAAGCAAAGGCGCGCCAGATGACGTTCCCGTCCTTCTGCTCTCGGGCTGGGCTTTCCTTGTGACTGGCGACTCGTATGTTCCAAAATTATGGTTATTAGACGGAAGATTTTACGAGACTATTAACCTCACGTTCGTAAGACGGTTTGATGTCAATGCTCAGTTTCGGCTTCCGGAACACCTTAAAGTAGGCTTTCACGCCTTTATCCGACCGACTTCAAGCTTAACTTGGTTCCGGCGGCGGCGATCTATTCGGACCTCACTCCGACACCAGATCGCGACATTGGACCGAATTCCAGCGCGTATCCAAGCTCATATCGACGCCGTGGAGGCCTATCGAATGTCTCGATTAGAGCTTCCCACTCAGGATTGGTTCGGATCCGTAAGTATAGAAACAGATAGCAAATCATTCTGCATATTGAGAAATGCGGAAGAATTCATTGCGCCTTCGGTTATTCAACTGGCTTTCCGACATCGATTTGTGCCCCAGGCACCTATTAAGGGATCGCTCTCGGCAATAGTACCATTGCGTGCGGAAACAAGAGTGTGGTTTGACTAGCGGTGTCGTTACCATGATGAGTTTTCGCTTGCAATTTGAATAGGACATTGGCAATGACAGTTCCTCATGGTTGCAATCTGCAAGCTAAATATCGCTCGGCAATCTCCTCTAAAAAACCGGGCTAGGTCAGGTGAGGCAATCGAAGCGTGCGCTCAGTTGTAACTTTTTTATACTGGAATTAGACATGAATCGCAGTATTAGAAGTGCTAGGAAAATTGTTCCTGTTCTTGAGAAGAGCGGTTTTTTTGACGGATCTTGGTATCTAGATACTTATCCAGATGTGCGCGCAGCCGGTATGGATCCCGCATTGCACTATCTCTTGCACGGCGCCGACGAAGATAGGGACCCTTGCAGATGGTTCTCAACTGCCGGCTACAAGCGTGATTTCCCTGAGCTTCAACGCTCTGCAGAAAATCCTCTAATACATTACTTACGCTGCAATCAAGCTTCGAAAAAAGCGGCTTCATCAATTGAGCGTGGAAAGACTATATTGGCCCATAATGGAGACGGTATCCCCAAAGTATTTCATAGCGTTTGGTTGAGCGGAGAAGAGGCGCCTGGCCCGTTGCGCTTAGGCGTGGAGAGTTTTTCCAAGTTGCACCCCGATTTTGAAATTCGGAGGTGGTCGCTCGGCGATCTTGACGATGATTCCACTCAATTTCTTCGTGAAGCAATCCAACAGAAGAAATGGGCCTTTGCCACCGACTATATTCGATTGAAGATTCTCTATGAATATGGGGGCGTCTATGCGGATGGCGATGTTTCTTTCTACAGTCGGCTCGATAAATACCTAGGTTACAGTAGCGTCTTATGCTGGGAGACGAATTTTGCTATTGGGCCTCATTTCCTCATGTCAAGACCAAAGAATAAGATAATAGGGCGCCTTTTAGATGTTTACAGGATGCGAAGTCTCTACTTAGGAGACATGCTAGATTTAACGCCGATGCCGGTAATCGTAACGTGGATTTTAACAACTGAATTCGGCCTTCGATTGGACGGAAGTAAACAAGATTTGGGCGATAGTAACATTGTGGAGAGCGAGAACGTATTTACGACGAATTTTAACAACAATAATACGTGCATAGCGGAGCATTTATATTACGGTGGCTGGACGCTGGAGCATGGCGGTTCGTACAAAGATGCGTTGGTTGATATAGCCGCACGCTGGACTAGCGAGAATGCGTCCCCAAACGCGCGCTGGCGTAAGCTTATCTCAACTACCGGGATGGAATGGAGCTACTATTTCCTGAAGAGCGCCGAAGTTGCCTTCCCGGCAATTGCCGAGCTTCCAGAATTGGAGCGGTTCCGCGCTCTTAAAACAAAATTCCTCGGCGGTAGCTTTGTCCGACACCGTGCGATCCTGAAAGCGGTTGAGGCAGCAAATCCACTACGTACAGTATCGCAGTGGCATAGGAAACCTCAAACCAAGACCGAAAGTCACATCCCGGAACGCAAAAGTTCCTCCGATTTAGATGCTGCAACTGAGCTGATACTAAAACGAGATGGATACAAGGTTAATGTCGTCGTACCCATTTATAATGTCAAGGACTATTTGGTCAGATGTCTTAAGTCAATCCAAGCTCAAACGTATGTAAACTTTGAGGCCCTGCTGATTGATGATGGTTCTACAGACGGCAGCTCTGCGATCGCACGAGCTATGTGTGAAACAGATCCGCGATTTAAATACTTTTACAAGCCTAATGGCGGTCTGGGGGATGCGCGCAATTTCTCTATCCAACACCTGAATTCCGATGCTGTTACCTTCGTCGATAGTGATGATTTCCTTTCGTCAGACCATCTGGAAAAACTTGAGGCGAAATTTCACCAGGGCCACGATCTTGCGATCTGTGGTTTTCATCAGACTACGCCCGATGGGCGCATTGTCGAGAGCCGAGAGTTGGCAAAATACTGGGGCGAGGATGATCCAATCATTCACGCGCTCGTGTCTCAATATGAGTGCTACGCCTGGAACAAGATGTATCTAACGGAAACTTTTACCAAGAATGAAAAGGCGCGGTATTCACTTGGTTGGTTTGAAGATCTGGCGTTGACGCCGGCTTTGATTTCCTGCTCCCGCAATCTCGCATTTGTTGACAGTAAGACATACAATTACGTGCAGCGACCAGGATCGATTTTGGCGAATGCGCGGAAGAATATTCAGCGAAATATCGAAATTTTTGATTCTTTGGAAATGCTTCGGCGACATCAGGATCGAATTCCGGAGCAGTATTGGAAAGTTTACATGGATTGGATGGCGCCGCGGCATTATTTTTATTGGCGTGTTGTTGCAATACTTAATGAAAAGTCTCATGGAGTTCGTGTGGCTGCCGCATCCGAGTTTGCACAGAAACTTAATTCCACGGTCCCCAATTGGTTCAGTTCGCCTTATATCGATAAATTCATCCGTGAGCCTGCGGATATGCAACAGCGATTGCGCCGAGAGATGTTGGTAAATGCGTTCAAGGCCAACGACTTAGCCTTCTATGCGTATATTCGCGACCTTCGCGAGTTTGGATTTTAAGGATCGAAACGAATTTGGGTAAGATCTTAAATTTGCATCGGTTGAATTCAAGGAATATAGGCGATCTGAAGTCGTCTCCTTTCGAATACTTTGATATACCTGGTTGGACAGTAGAGTATCGCGATATTCTTGATGCCGTCGATCCTACTTCTCGTGACGGATGGGAGGTAGACTTTGATACCGCGGACTGCGTGGTGATAGGTGGTGGAGGATTATTGGATATTGATTACTTCGCTCCAGCTCTTACTGAAATATACCGTCGACGCAGAAACCAAAAGTTCGTTGTTTGGGGGGCGGGGCACAACCACTACACGGTTGGAGCATGGAATCAGTTGCATCGGAGCGTTGATCTAATTCCTTATAATTATGATCTGATTGGCCTACGTGATGCAGATCAAATTTATCATTGGGCACCTTGCCCATCATGTATGGATCCCGCTTTTGACCGAAGTTATGATATAACCAAAAAATACGTTCTATATAAACACGTAGAAATGGAGCTCAACGAATACATACTTGGGATCCTTCCTGAAAATATTTATATTATTGATAACTATACACCTTTTGATGAAGCGATTTTTTCTCTTGGAAGCGCGGAACTGGTACTAACTAGTAGTTTCCATGGCGCTTATTGGGCAACGTTGTTACGGAAGCGGGTAGTAGCTTTTCCGTTTTCGTCGAAGTTTTATAGCTTTCGACATCAGATTCCACTTTGTGACGTTCGTGATTGGGCGAGATTTGTGGGACTTGCGCGTGCTTATTCAAATGCACTTGCCGAATGCAGGGAGGCAAATATTGTGTTCAGGGATCGTTTTCTCGAGCTATTATCGCGCTGATATCTCGGAATTGCTCGTGACCTTGCCCACAAGTTTTATCCGATTTTGAGTTCGCTCCAGCGTTT
>NZ_JACHYY010000036.1:0-5602 GCF_014193155.1 Rhizobium sp. BK098
CCACCAGATACGATAAGACCCAAAAATCATTCTCGGCATTCCTCGCTTTGGCCGCAGCCAAAATATGGCTGCCATACTTTGTCAACAGGGCCTAGGATCAGATGCCCGCAAGACAGCAACGACAGAACTGGCGAAGCTACCTGGTGTCAAGCTTCCCGCGTAGCAGGCAGGTCCAAGCACACGGGGCTACCCGATGTTCTCCTCCTGTCACAGCTTGTCTGTCTCCAAGGGCACCGGCGATGGCCTCCACGCTGATCGCCGCGCTCTCTACAGTTCGGGTCCGGCTGCGCTCGGTCCGACAGGGCACAGCGGCGTAGAGGTCGGACAGGGATAGATAACGCTCGTCCGCAGGCCGCGAGAACCACTCCGAGGACACGCGGCCGATCCGCTCGCCTCGGCTTGCATCCACCTTGTAGCCGCCAGTGCGTTCGCGACCGGCGTCCAGAATCTCCACATGCGCCATGGCTAGTCTCCATGACGGGCGCCGGAAAACTCTCTCCCAGCCCTGAACCCGTCATGAAAATCTGAGCCGATCTCTCACTCTCTATGACGCCGACTCCACGACGATGGTTTCGGAGGCGCAATTCCTGGACCGATGTTCCATCGCAATAGGGAATGTTATGTTGTGCAATACTCCCACAGCGCCCGAATGGTCCGATCTGCGAAATGCAGCGCATCGTCTGCTTCTGCGTCGAATCGACCAACACAGAATTTCCAAGGATTGTAGAGACGCGCAACGATCCTGACCGGCAGGCCATTTTGCGCTGGATCAAAGTCGATATGTGCAGATCTGCTAGGCTCAACGCGTGACCGCTCGTGTCCAGATATCGATTGACAGTTGTTCCGCGCGTTTGAAGGAGAAGCATGATGGAAATCGAAGATACCAAGGGTGACCTAACCACGCGTAGCGGCTTTCACTTTCATGTTCGCGCCGCCGAGCCAAAAGATGAGGCAATTGTCGCTGATTTTTTCACCCACGTGACACCAGACGACGTCAGAT
Source organism: Rhizobium sp. BK098 (assembly GCF_014193155.1). Classification (NCBI taxonomy): domain Bacteria; kingdom Pseudomonadati; phylum Pseudomonadota; class Alphaproteobacteria; order Hyphomicrobiales; family Rhizobiaceae; genus Rhizobium; species Rhizobium sp. BK098. The sequence goes on from NZ_JACHYY010000036.1 coordinate 1,001, forward strand.
TTCGTTTCCTATCCGGGATGAAATCCGTTTCCCATGAAAGGCTCGTTGAAATGACAAGCGTTGGTGATCCCAGGCGCGTCAATTTCCTTGCGTTTTCATCTGATCAGACGTTGCTGGCAGTGGCAATGTTGGCGGTCGGCAAGGACACTCAGCGCGGAGAGGTCGCGCTGACCATTCGTGAAGACTACAAGCATCAGGGTATAAGTTGGGAAATGCTGGCCCACATCTGCCGCTATGCAGAACGGAATAATTTCAAAAGCATCGAATCCATAGAAAGCCGCGAAAACCATGCTGCAATCGAGCTGGAGCGCGACATGGCCTTCCACGCCTATGACGATAAGGACGATCCTACGATCGTCGTGCTACGGCGCGATTTTGGTCGGTGACTGTCGGTATTCATCATCTATACATGGTTGATCGCCGTCATCGGATATTTGAGACCGAATGCCGCTCGGACGGGTGCGGGCTCGCTCCTTTACTTTGATCCCGACCAGGGGTGACAATGCGATCGTCCGTCGTTTAACGGTTGCTTCCGAAGCGATGAGCTGAGGGCATGTCGCTGGTTGGGCGGTTTAAGTGCCGTTTTGCCTTGAATCCAACCGCATCCGTCGTTTTATGGCCAAAATCTTGGGGTCGAGGCAAAGACATACGGGTTCCATTGATAGGAACGATCAGACATGAAGAAAAGCGCCGGGATCCTAATGTATAAAAAGGCGCGACGCAGCATTTTGGTGCTGCTTGTCCACCCGGGAGGCCCCTTCTGGCGTAAACGTGATGACGGCGCATGGTCTATTCCCAAGGGCGAATACGGAAATGATGAGGCACCTGAATCGGCCGCTCGACGGGAATTCGCTGAGGAAACAGGCTGTACAACTGATGGCGCGCTGCAGCCTCTTGGCGAATTGCGCCAGAAGAGCGGAAAGGTCGTCACCGCCTTTGCCCTTGAAGGAGTATTCGATACATCCCGCTTGCGCAGCAATCTGTTTGAAATTGAGTGGCCGCCACGTAGCGGGCATTTCCAGTCCTTCCCGGAGATCGATCGCGCCGAATGGTTCTCTCTTTCCGAGGCAGGCCAAAAGATCGTCGGTAGTCAGCGCCCCTTCCTGAAAAGTCTGGAGAGACTACTGTGCGCAGGCTCGCAATATGACACCGAACAGACGGACGGCGGGTGATGCCGCATTGTAGCTGCGGCAAACTCCAGGATCGTCAACCAACATTCTGGGTGCGGTGCGCAAGTCTACAAAAAATGACAACCGCCTTGACAAGGATCAAGGTTTGTCACCGCCGCCTGGTGTCCAGTGTCTCCCATAGACGCCCTTAATCCTTGGGAGAAAACCATGACTTCGATCGGCATGAAGCTTGTCGCCTCGACCGAGCCGGTGGCGGTTAGCAGAAAATTGCGCCTGGGTTCGCTAACGGCATTGGTCATCGGCTCGATGATCGGGTCCGGCGTCTTCAGCCTGCCGCAGAACATGGCGGCCGGCGCCGGTCCATTGGCCATCGCAATTGGCTGGGGGATCACGGCGATCGGCATGCTGGCGCTGGTCTTTGTGTATCAATCCCTGGCCACCCGCAAACCAAACCTGAATGTGGGCCCCTATGCCTATGCGAAAGCTGGATTTGGTCCATTTATCGGCTTTAACAGTGCGTGGGGCTATTGGCTGAGTGCATGGATCGGTAATGTTTCTTATGCAGTTATCGTCTTCAGCGCACTATCCTATTTCTTCCCGTCCTTCGGTGATGGCAACACCTGGCAGGCGGTGCTCGGCGCATCGATCCTGCTGTGGTTGATCCACGCTCTTGTCCTCGCGGGCATCCGCCAAGCAGCGGTCGCGAACCTTATCGTCACCATCGCAAAGATCGCGCCGATTGTATTGTTCGTCGGAGTCGGCGTCGTCGCCTTCAAGCTTAATGTCTTCTTGCTCGATTTCACCGGTCTGGGCAACGCAAGCCTCGGCTCGATCACCACGCAGGTCAAGAGCACCATGCTGGTCACCCTCTGGGTATTCATCGGCATAGAAGGTGCGAGCGTGTTCTCCGCCCGGGCCGAGCGGCGGAAAGACATTGCCACGGCAACGGTCTTGGGGTTTTTCACCTGTCTCGCGTTCTACGCGCTCGTGTCCCTGCTTTCGCTTGGTATTCTGAGCCAACCCGAGCTTGCCGCACTGAAGAATCCATCGATGGCCGGCGTACTTGAGGCAGTCGTCGGCCCCTGGGGTGCGGCTCTCATCAACATCGCACTTGTCATCTCGGTGATCGGTGCCTTTCTAAGCTGGACGCTCCTCGCAGCTGAGATTCCATTTGCGGCGGCCAAGGACGGAACCATGCCGAAATTCCTCGCGTTGGAAAGTGACCGTGGTGTCCCGTGGGCTTCGCTGCTGATCACCAATCTTCTTGTCCAGGCGTTCCTCGGCGTTACGCTCTTTGCTCACAGCACCTATCAGGCGTTGTTTTCCATCGCATCAACCGCGATCCTCGTGCCCTACATCCTCTCCGGCGCCTATGCTGCAAAGCTGGCCATATCAGGCGAAAGCTATGCACCGGGTGAGCAACGAACGGCCCCAATGCTCATCGGGATTCTGGCGACGTTTTACGGGCTGTGGCTCGTCTATGCCGCCGGCCCGGCCTACCTGTTCATGTGTGCAATCCTCTATGCGCCGGGCATTCTCTTCTATGTTCTTGCCTGCCGAGAGTCGGGTCAAAAGCCCTTCCGTCTCCTCGAAGCCGTGCTTGCCGTCGTGCTTGTGGCGGTAGCCCTCCTTGCCGCCTACGAAATGTGGGCCGGCATCGTCAGCCCGTTTTGACAGGGAGCAGCGTCATGAATGTTCTGGGGGTTCATTCAGAAGTCGGTCGTCTCGGCGAAGTCATGGTTCACCGCCCTGACCTGAGCCTTCGGCGCCTGACACCCGACAATTGCAAGGCTTTGCTTTTCGACGACGTGCTTTGGGTCAAGCGGGCACGCCAGGAGCACGACATCTTCGTCGATGCTTTGCGCGAACGCGGCGTGGTTGTGCAATCATTGGGCGAATTGCTGACGGAAACTATGGCTTTGCCCAGCGCGCGCCGCTGGCTGCTCGATCGCCGGGTCGAATCTGCGGTTGTCGGACGTGACATGGTCGACGAACTACGCGGCTGGCTCAATGAGATACCAGCCGATCAGCTGGCAACCTACCTTGTCGGCGGCATTGCGCGTGCCGAATTGCCATTTGAACCGCTTGGGCTCACTGGACGGACACTGGCGCCGCAGGATTTCGTGCTACCACCGCTGCCGAACCAACTCTTTACCCGTGACAGTTCCTGCTGGATCTATGGTGGCGTCTCGGTCAATGCCATGTATTGGCAGGCGCGACGGCCAGAGGCTGCAAATGTCGAAGCGATTTATCGTTTTCATCCACGGTTCGACGCAGCCGACTTCACATTCATCTCGCCTGAGAACCCGGTCACTGGAACCAGTCTTGAAGGTGGCGACGTGATGCCAATTGGCGATGGTGTCGTCCTGGTCGGCATGGGTGAGCGCACCACTCCGCAGGCGGTCGGCGCGCTTGCTCGAAGTCTCTTTGCAAGCGGTATTGCAAAACGCGTCATTGCGGCCCTTATGCCGCGCGATCGCAGCTTCATGCATCTCGATACCGTCTTCACCTTCTGCGACCGGGATCTGGTGACGATGTATCCTCCGGTCGTCGATCGGTTGCGGAGCTTTTCGCTGCGGCCGGGCGATGCCGAAGGTTTGATAGATACCCGGGAGGAGACATCACCATTTGCCGACGTGGTTGCGCAAGCGCTGGGATTGAAGAGCTTGCGTGTCGTTGCGACCGGCGGTGACCACTACGAAGCGGAACGCGAGCAGTGGGATGACGGCAACAATGTCATCGCTGTCGAGCCCGGCGTTGTCATCGCCTACGACCGCAACGTCTATACCAATACGCTGCTGCGCCGCGCAGGTGTCGAGGTGATCACCATCGAAGGGGCAGAACTCAGCCGTGGCCGCGGTGGCGGACATTGCATGACGTGCCCACTAGCTCGCGCCTCCCTTTAGTTGCAAAGGAACTTGTCATGCCCATCAATCTTCATGGTCGCAGCGTTCTGTCGCTCGATGATCTGGATGCCGAGGAAATCCGTTATCTGTTGCGACTTGCGGCCGATCTCAAGGCTGCCAAACTGGGCGGTTACGAAGTGCCGCGCCTCACGCGAAAGAATATCGCCCTCATCTTCGAAAAAGACTCGACACGCACCCGAACCGGGTTCGAGGTCGCCGCCTATGATCAAGGTGCACACGTCACCTACATGGGTCCCACCGGCAGTCACATCGGCCACAAGGAATCGATGAAGGATACCGCCCGCGTCCTCGGCCGCATTTATGACGCCATCGAATATCGCGGGTTCGCGCAGAGTGCAGTCGAGACGCTGAAAACCTATTCCGGCGTGCCCGTCTATAATGGGCTGACTGACGTCTCTCATCCGACGCAAATTCTCGCCGATCTCATGACCATGCGTGAATTCACCCACAAGCATCTGTCGGACATGGTCTTGGCCTTCCTTGGCGACGGGCGCGACAATGTGGCGATGTCGCTGGCGCTCGGCGCCGCCAAGGTCGGGATCGAT
>NZ_JACHYY010000037.1:0-5363 GCF_014193155.1 Rhizobium sp. BK098
CTGTCGCTCACCGCGTTGGGGGAAGGTTCACATGGCTCAATTCTCAATGGAAATTATGCGCCTGACCGGCTCAGTTCCGCGTGAAAACCAACAGAGGCCTTCTCCTCGATCTTTTCCCGCAAAGCCTGGGCTTGTTCCAATTCCGAGATCGATTGGAGCGCCAGGGGATATGAGGGAACCAAGCTTGGCTATCTCATCAACCAGAGTGGCCATTTCCATGTCGGGCACCGCGCCGTCGATGACTGCTTTGCGCTGCTGGAGGTGCTGGCGCTCCCTCGGGGAGATAATGATCAAACACCTTTTGCCGAGCTTTACCACGCAAGCCAGCGTTCCCGCGTGCGCATCTTCGCGGAGAACTCACCCTTCGATCTCAAGGATCGGCTAAAAGAGCGAGGCTATCGCTGGTCTGATGGAAGCGACGGCCGGCCGAAATCGTGGTGGATCGAAATTGACGAAGAGGCCATGGAAGACGAGCTCCGCTTCCTGCGAGCCGAGATTTACCGCTGGCAGGATGCCGATCCGCCGGTCCAGCGCTTGACGGCGTTCGACAGGTTCAAAGGGCGAAGGTAAGTTCAGCCGGACGCCACTGCAGCGAGGATCACTCAGCTTGCCAGGTGGGCTTTCAAACAATAACCGAAAACAACGACCGTCGGCAGAACGCTTCAATCTCACGCTCAAAGCGCTCGAAAGCGTCCCAGACCCACGGTTCGTAAGGCTCAAGGCCGTCATTGCGATACAGGCTACGCAATCTGAGCATCCTCAAGAGCCGCAAGTCTATAAATCGCATCGCCTGCTACCGAAACTGAGCTTCTACCTCCATAACACCAGCACCTCGGAGGCTGTCCATCCATTAGAAACGCAAAAACTAAAGAACCCGGCAGGTGTTGCAAAATTGACGGCCGGAGATTGCAGCTCACTTGCGGCGTCAAACAGCTCTATGCGATCCCTGTTTCGTAGTGCGAGCCACCGCATGGACCATGCCATCTCGATTTCGGCTCGACCGTCCGCGACTGAAATAACCGCTCTGTTTTCGGCCGTGGCATGGCGCCGCCAACAAACCTTCTCCGCCAGGCGATACAGCCAGTATATTTTGTTTGTAGCGCGTAGAGCCACGCCCCCCACAATCAACGAGGGTGCCTTCACGACAGGGTGGAGCAAAACTCAAAGATCCATTATAATATTAGCAGATATAGATTATAGTTAATCACATTTTAATCAGGGCGATGTAATATTTTACTGCAATTTAACTTCGGATACTCCAAAAAATACAGGGATGATCGAATGGTTATTTTTGATCGCGGTCCAGATGCCATTGCTGTTCTTACCGCATTGTCAAAATCGCAGGCCATGATCGAATTCGATCTTGCCGGTAGGATCCTCACTGCCAACGAACGCTTTTGTCGAGCACTCGGCTATGAACTGGCGGAGATCGTCGGGAAGCATCATAGCATGTTCGTCGAACCAGCTTATGCGGGGTCTCCGGAATACAAGGCTTTTTGGTCGAAGCTTGCGGCCGGCACTTTCGACCAGCAACAATATAAGCGCATCGGCAAGGGCGGTAGAGAGGTCTGGATCGAAGCCTCCTATAATCCGGTCTTTCGCCGGGGAAAGCCGGTCAAGGTCGTCAAGATTGCTACCGATATTACGGCGAGTAAGCTGAAGACGGCCGAGGACTCCGGCAAGATCGAGGCACTTTCGCGCGCGCAGGCTGTGATAGAGTTCACTCCCACAGGCGAGATCCTGACCGCGAACGAAAACTTCCTCTCTGCGCTCGGCTATTCGCTCGCGGAAATTCAAGGCAAGCATCACTCAATGTTCTGCGAGCCGTCCCACACCGCGTCGAGTGCATATCGGGATTTCTGGAAAAAATTAGCTGCTGGTGAGCTCATCGCTGATGAATTCATGCGGCTCGGGAAAGGTGGTCGAAAGGTCTACATTCAGGCGTCGTACAACCCCATTTTCGATCTAAACGGCAAGGTTTTCAAAGTCGTCAAATTCGCCACCGACGTGACCAGCCGTGTCGAAAATGTCAATCAACTCGCCGGGTGTTTGACAAATCTCGCTGAGGGGGATCTGTCGCAGGAAATCGAGAAGGCTTTCATTCCCTCGCTTGAGCGGTTGCGAACCGATTTCAACAGTGCTTCCGACAAGCTGAAGCAGGCGATGGCAACGGTCGCGGAAAACGCGCATGCGATTGCCTCCGGATCGAATGAGGTCCGGGTTGCTGCAGATGATCTTGCCAAGAGGACTGAGCAGCAGGCAGCCTCGATTGAGGAGACCGCTGCCGCCCTCGAGGAGATCACCACGACCGTGAAGAATTCCAGCCAAAGGGCTGAAGAAGCAGGAAGACTTGTTGCGCGAGCACGAGCCCATGCCGAGCATTCAGGCGGCGTCGTGCGCAATGCCATTGGCGCCATGGATCAGATCGAGGCCTCTTCGCGCGAGATATCCAGCATCATCGGCGTTATCGATGAGATTGCCTTTCAGACGAACCTTTTGGCGCTGAATGCGGGAGTCGAAGCTGCGAGGGCCGGAGATGCCGGTAAAGGCTTTGCCGTTGTCGCACAAGAGGTCCGCGAACTCGCTCAACGATCGGCAAAGGCGGCAAAAGAGATCAAGACTTTGATCACCGCATCTGGCGCCCAGGTCGCCAATGGCGTCGCGCTGGTTACCAGTGCCGGCGGGGCTCTGCAGGAAATCGCCACCCAAGTCCAGGAGATCGACACCAACGTCGTGGCGATCGTCGAGGCGGCAAGAGAACAGTCGACCGCTCTCGGCGAGATCAATCAGGCAGTCGATACCGTCGATCAAAGCACACAGAAAAATGCGGCCATGGTGGAGGAGCAGACGGCCGCCAGCCATAGTCTCGCACGCGAGGCGGCTGCGCTGTTCCAGCTGCTCGGGCAATTCAAATATGGCGAGGCGGCGCGAGCTTCCCAACCGGCCAAGCCGCTCAATCGTCCGGCCAATCCTCCCCTTCAAGCCGCTGGCCGGCGCATACGTCCACAATTCCAGACGCAGGGCTCCGCTGCCCTGTCCGTTGATAACAACAGCTGGGAAGAGTTTTGATCGACAATTCGATTCCGAACTTTCGGTCCTTCTACCTGTCTCTTCCAAATGGCCGATTGCGATGCCCCCGAGCTCTGCAGTTCAATTTCCTTAGTGATGGACGCCTTGAACAGATTCGAACCAACGGCCCCATGGTTAGAAAGTGCTTCCCTCCTCAAGTTTTCCAATAGCACGCATCGCCCTAGCGTCGATGGAATGTCCGACCCGAGGCCGACGGCTTCCAACGACCTACCGATCACGGTTTCGCTTGGGAAGGACTGCTAAATACAACTCTCGGAGATTTTTCGGGATAGAGGCCGTGCGCAATTCTCCAACCCAGTTTTGGCATCCATCGAAGAGGCGATGTATCGCATTCGGTATTGCGCGTTACAGTTGATGCGATAACATGCATCTGGTGTTTTTCGGGGTGAGTACCGGTGTTGCTGCGTCGATCCGTTCTGGCCATCATCGCATCCGCAACCTTGTTCGGCGCGGCGCATGCAGACATGACGATACAGAGGATACCAATAGAAAACGCGGCTCCCGTTCTTCTTCTGAAGGGTGAATTCAGCCAGTCGGATGATCCTCAGCAGCTCTCCCGGGAGGTCGCAGCAAGCGGCGCCAAGGCTGTTACCTTTGACAGCAACGGCGGCAACATCCTTGCAGCGATGGCCTACGGCAGGATGATCCGGTCGCTCGGGCTGGCGACGTTTCAGCTGCGTGCCAGCCAATGCGCATCCGCCTGCACGCTGGCATTCGTCGGCGGGCTGATCCGCCAAGCAGAGCCGGGCGCCATCGGTGTTCATCAATCTTCGTTTGCGCCAGGGGCCGGGCTCGACAGTCCCACAGCCGTAGCTGCGATACAGACAATGACGGCACAAATCATGTCGTATTTTACGGAGATGGGCGTCGATCCAAAGTTGCTCCAGGTCAGCCTCTCCGTACCCAGCGACGATATGCGGTATCTCACCGCCAGCGAGATGCAGAGCTATGGCGTGACCTTCGGCAACCTGAAGGATATAGCTGGCCAGTTTACCGCAGCAGGAGCGGCTGTGCCGGCGCCTCCCTCTTCCGCATCGCAGGAACCTGCAGCACAGACAACCGAGCAAAAGGCCAGGGCCTTCATATCTGCCTATTACGACGCATGGTCTGGCGGGAATACCGAAGCCGTTGCATTCATGGAAAAGACGTATGGCGAGACCGTGGATTTCTACGGGAAAGCGACACCCAAAGCGGAGGTGGTCACTGCAAAGCGCGACTTTGCGACACGATGGCCGATACGGGCATACAGCGAAAAGCCGCAGTCTCTGAAGATCAGCTGTTCCGATACCTGTAGGATCGACGGAAATGTCGATTGGTACGCAAAGCGCGCCGGCGATCGCATATCGTCGGGAACTGCGGAGTTCGCCTTCGTCTGGGATGTGAAGACCGGAACAATCATATCGGAGAGTGGAAAGGTCAACGAGGCGGATAAGGGAGCCTCCGCACCGATCCGCCTGATAGCGCAGTGGCAAGAGCAAAATGGAACATGCCGCGGTGGTAGTGGAGATTCGACTGACACTCTGGCAGCCTGTGACCGACGCGAGCGCATCGCAGCCAAGCTTCAGACCGTCGGCTGGTGCTTTGGTCGCGAAGGCGAGTATGGCTATCAAATGGACTGGCATGCATGTGACGTCCCATCGTCTCCGAAAATAGCTGCAGGCGCCAACGCATCAGGTGCACCGAGTGTCGTGCGGAAAAACCCGGCCGACTTTCCAACCTCAGGCCGATTTGCCGGAAGGACGATGCTACCGGACTTCAAGGGGCGAGACCGCGAGTTCAATTCCTTCAGAACTCGCATCCGTGATGGCATGCGCCAAGGACCCAACTTTGCGGGGCACTACACCCTTATTCAGATCGGCTGCGGAACGGGATGCTCCTTCGCGATCGTCGCCGACAACAAGACTGGCCAGCCGGCGAGCTTTCCGCGCGGCGGCGAAGCTAACATGTATCTCACGTTGGATTATCGTCTCGAAAGTCGCCTGCTTGCGGCTCAATGGTTCAGCTACGACGCTGGTCGCTGCTTTCTTGAGTATTTCGATTTTGATCGAGATGAGTGGAAACCGCTAACCAAGGCTGACATCGGAAATAGCGATACCTGCTACAAGACCATCGAAGAAAATCTTCACTGATGCCGCGCTGTCGTGGCTCAGAAGGGTGGCGTCGCCTTAACTGATTCTAGCCGAAGGAGGGGCTTGTGCGCCGAACGTCAGAGCACGCTGGACAATGCGATTTCACGCCAGGTTGTGACGGCATCGGCGCGGAGTTGGCGGTGG
>NZ_JACHYY010000038.1:0-3691 GCF_014193155.1 Rhizobium sp. BK098
GCACGCCCGAAATCCGTCCGCTGCAAGACTGCAACGCCGTAGCAACAGCATCAAAGACGGAATTCCGTTCTTTCAACGAACCGCGCACCAAAGCCGTGCTGATACGCATTGTCCTGGATCAACGTCACGATTCTATCCGCATAGAACGTTGTGACGATGTTCCGCAATGGTCGTTCCAGCTTGAAGATTGTCGCCATCTTGGAGGGTCAACCTTTCAACTTTCGTTCAATTTCCGGAATCGGTAGCATGGTGAAATCCTTTGCTATCTCGCCTTTGACAACGGGGTGCACGATCGGCGTCAAGTGCTCCCGAAGGATGCCCAGGATTTTCGGCGGAGCGACGATCGTCAAGTGCTTGATGGTGCGATCGCGGACGAGTTGATCAAGCCTGCGGGCAACATCGCTGATAAATGCTTCTTCACTCTGCCACTTTAGATCGACGGGCTCGACTGTGCTGCGAGACTGCCCTTGCGATTGATAAACCCGACCGGGCCGATCCGAGGCGATTGCCTGGAGGACCGCCTTTTCGCCGTAGATCTCAACTGGAATCAGATTGATGAGTTCGGCATCGCCGTCATTGCGTAGAAATAGCGCCTTGACGCCGTCACAAACCAGTACCCAGCTGTTTCGTGGAATTCTGAGCTTATCCATCTTGAACTCCTGACTTCCGATATTGAACATGGACTGGAATGATCATCGCGCACCTCCCCGTGTGCTGTGATGCGATGTGTCTGCCGTCGATCGAGTGATGGCCATCGCGCGCTGCTTGCATGATTCATCTGCGCCTATCGCCGCCGAGTTGGAGGATCAGGGCGAAAAGGTTAATGAAATCAAGGTAAAGCGTCAGGGCACCCATGAGCGCCATCTTTGCGGCTGGCTCCGACGGAAAGCATGCATAATAGATCTGCTTAAGGCGCTGGGTGTCGTAGGCCGTCAACCCGATGAAGAGAATGGCGGCGACTGTCGAGACGGCGATCTGCAGGACAGTCGACGCCAGCAGAATATTTGCGGCGCTAACGACAATGGTCGCAAGCAGCCCCATTATTAAAAAGGAACCAAAGCGCGAGAGATCGGCTTTTGTGGCATAGCCGTAAAGGCTCGTGGCACCGAAGATCGCCGCGCTCACAAAAAACGTCAGCACGATGCTTTCGTTGGTATAGATCAGAAAGATACCAGCGAGCGACAGCCCCATCAGGCAAGCATAGGTCCAGAAGAGTGCCATGACTGCAGCGAGCGGCATCTTCTCCAGGCGGATTGTCAGAAACAGCAGTGCAACCAACGGAGCGAAAATTACCAGCCAGATGAATCCAGTGCCGGCGATTTCTTGATAGAAGCCAGTCTCGATCGCCAGATAAGCGGTAAGACCGCTCAAGCACAACGCTGCGGCCATGTATCCATAGACTTGCAGCAGAAATTGCTGCAGCCCGAGATCGATATTGTCATGTGCGGACCCGTCGTGGCGAGGTGAAGTTGCTGGGATAAAGCGATCTTGGGCCATGGTCATCTCGTGAAATGCGTTTTTGCGAAGGGATCATGGCGCTCAGTAAACTGATGGCTGAGAAGGCCGCACGCCATGGAAAACCGTCTTCAGCACTATCACCAAGTGGCGAGCCGGTCTTTGACGCTGGTCAAAGACGTGGCCGCGGCGCCATGAAACCAATGAGGTATTGGTACGCTATTCCCGGAGGCACCCATGGACCGGAAACATATCTTCAATATCGGTTATTTTCTGGTGGCGTTCCTGCTGCTCGGCCTTTTCCAGATATGGTTTGCCTATCGTGACACGATGGAGATATCCTACAGCGACCTGATGCGCATGGTGGCCGACGGCAAGGTTCAGTCGGTAACGCTGACCGAGACGATGGTCCAAGGCGTCTTTAAGGTTCCCCAAGATGGCAAAACGCTCTTTATATCCAACCGTGTGGACCCGGCCGCCGCTGCCACCTTCGAAAAGGCGGGGGTCCAGGTCTCCGGTGGCACCGACAGCAATTGGTTGACCGCCATCCTCTCGTGGATCCTGCCGACACTCTTCTTTCTCGGCGTTTGGGTGTTTTTCTTTCGAGGAATGATCGATCGACAAGGGGTGGGTGGCCTCATCAACATCGGAAAATCAAAGGCGAAAGTCTATCTGGAGCGCAAGACCGGTGTCACGTTCGATGACGTGGCAGGCGCGGACGAGGCCAAGGCTGAACTTCAGGAAATTGTTTCATTTCTGAAGGAGCAGGACAATTACGGCCGGCTTGGTGCGCGGATTCCCAAAGGTGTGCTATTGGTCGGCCCACCCGGAACAGGCAAGACGCTTCTGGCGCGTGCCATTGCCGGTGAAGCGAATGTGCCGTTCTTTTCCATCTCCGGCGCTGAATTCGTCGAGATGTTTGTCGGCGTCGGCGCCGCACGTGTCCGCGATCTGTTCGAACAGGCACGCAAGGCCGCGCCTTGCATAATCTTCATTGATGAACTGGATGCTCTCGGTCGGGCTCGCAGTCCGCTTGCAGGTTACGGCGGCGGCGATGAGAAGGAGCAGACGCTCAATCAGTTGCTGTCGGAACTTGACGGTTTCGATCCACGTGTCGGCATCGTGTTGCTCGCTGCAACCAACCGCCCCGAAGTTCTCGATGCAGCTTTGCTCAGGGCGGGCCGGTTCGACCGCCAGATCGTCATTGATCGTCCCGACCGGAAAGGTCGCGCCGACATTCTCAAGGTGCACATCAAGAAGATCGCGGTTGCCGCCGACTTCGACATAAATGAGGTTGCCGCCCTTACACCGGGCTTTACCGGAGCCGATCTTGCCAACCTCGTCAATGAAGCTGCAATCATCGCCACCAGGCGTCACGGCGATACAGTCACCACCAACGACTTTGTGCAGGCAACGGAGCGTGTCATTGCGGGGTCGGAGCGCCGGAGCCGGCTGCTCAATGCGAGCGAGAGGGAGCGCGTTGCCTATCACGAGATGGGCCACGCGCTGGTTGCGACGTCGCTTACCAAGACGGATCCCGTTCAAAAGGTTTCGATCATTCCACGCTCGATCGGTGCGCTCGGATATACGTTGCAGAGGCCGACGGAGGATCGCTTTCTCATCACGTCGAGTGAATTGAAGGAACGCATGATCGCCTTGCTGGCTGGTCGGGCGGCAGAGGAGGTGGTCTTTGGAGAGGTATCGACCGGTGCCGCCGACGATCTGGCCAAGGCCACGGATATCGCGCGTGAGGCCATCACTCGATTTGGGATGAATGCCTCGGTCGGCCAGTCGGTCCTTGAGCCCCAAAGAGCACAGTGGCTCAACGACAATCAGCTCGGCGTCCGTCCGCGGGACTATTCCGAGGCAACCGCCCGGGAAGTTGATCTGGCGATAAGAGATATGATCGACGAAGCCTACCAGATGGCGAAGGAGATGCTTGCGGCCCACATCGAAGATCTGAAAGCCGGTGCAAGCCTTCTGCTTGAACGAGAGACCATCACGCCTACAGATTTCGCGCCGCTTCAGCGCCAGAACAAGTTACCGGACACGTATATCTCGCCTCGTGCTGCCACTAGAGCGATTTGAGATTGATCCGGCTCCGCAATCCTTGACACTATGGCCAGGCCGGAGAACGCTCTCAAGCTTTTGCCGACAGACGTGGGTCGAGCAAGGTTCCTTTCTCGCCGCGGGCGATGGCGCCCGCATCCTCCAACCTGCCGATGCCGGCCGGTCT
>NZ_JACHYY010000039.1:0-3198 GCF_014193155.1 Rhizobium sp. BK098
CGCACAGGCAATCTCGTCAGGAAATTTTCGACACGCTTCAAGCTTTGCGCCAGCAGGGCCTCACCTACAGCGAGATTGCAAGGCGGACCGGATACGAGCGCCGCAGCATCGTGAATTGGCTTACTTCCAATGCACCTCGTGACAGAAACCGGGCAGCGTTGAATTCGACATCGCCATTGTATTTTGAAACATTCCTGGCTGAGTGCTGGAAGAATGGAAACCGGGTTGGGCGCCATCTGTTTTACGACATCAAGAACCGCTGCTATACCGGCAGCCGCTCCAATCTGGAGCGCCTGTTGAAGGTTTGGCGTGAAGTCGAAAACATTCAACCCGACGAGCCGACTCCGGAAATGGATATTTCAGAACCCGTCCGCGATCCCGATACGGGCCATATGATCTCGTCCGTAGTGGCTGCAGCTTTGTGCATAAAACCGCGCGGCATGCTGACAGATCGTCAGGCCAGAAAGGTCAATGCCTTGAAGCAGGGCTCTCGAGCATTCGCCATAATGCGTGGCTTGGCTATGCGCTTCAACGGCATATTGCGCAGCAGGAGCTCGCAAGCACTGGATGAATGGATGGACGATGCCGTCGACACCGAGCTCACGGCAATCATGCGTTTCGCCAGCATTTTGCGCCGGGATATTGATGCCGTCAAAAATGCAATCGAACTCCCTTGGAGCAACGGGCAAGCCGAAGGGCAGATCAACCGCCTCAAGATGCTGAAGCGAGCAATGTACGGTCGCGCCGGTCCAGAGCTGATGAGGGCGAGAATGCTGCCGCTGAATCACAGAAATTGAGGAAGAGCCCGATTAAATGCAAAACGACAGCTGGTCGAGACCGCGATCGGTCGTTACAAATCGATTATCGGACACCGGCTGCGGGCGCGCTCATTCGGAGCGCAGCGGACGGAAGTCGCCATCGGCTGCTCGGTCCTCAATAGAATGCTGGCATGCGCACGCCCGAAATCCGTCCGCTGCAAGACTGCAACGCCGTAGCAACAGCATCAAAGACGGAATTCCGTTCTTTCAACGAACCGCGCACCAAAGCCCATCCTTGACAGAGATGTCAAGTTGTCAATCCAGTTAGTGTAAGGACCACCAGAAGGTGTTATCCCGGTAACCGATTGGATAGCAACCGCTTACTCCGGTCCGCCACCAACTGCGTATTTCTAAGCCTGCGCGAGGCGTGTAATGTTTTTCGCATCTTTTCGCTCAGGGGAGAAATCGTCGGTGGCAATTCAGGCGAACGCGAAGTACTTTAATGCCCGCTGGTGGAAGGCGGCCCTTTCGTCAAGGTTGAACGATGCAGTGACGTCGATTAGATTCGCTCCTTACGAAACGAGACTCACGGTCAACGGTATCGGGTTCAATTTCGCTGTCACGACGCCTCTCGCAAAGAATTGGTACGCGAGACATGCTAACATTCATTCCCACGAAATGGATGCTATAGCGCTGCTCGGCTTAATTGATGCCACTGTTTTCGAATGTGGTGGTCATCATGGACGTGACTGCATTCTCCTTTCGAAAATGGTTGGGGACGAAGGGAAAGTGGTTAGCTTCGAGCCCTTCCCCGAAAACTTCGATGCATTGCAGAAGAACCTCGAAATCAATCAGATTAGTAATACCGTTGCTATCAACGCGGCGGTAGGAGCAAAGCCTGGCGTATTGCATATCAAATCGCGTTCAAATGCGAAGGTAACCAGTCGGGGTGGCATTGCGGTTCCTGTTGTAACCCTCGACGAATGGGCAGAGACCAACACCGTTTGGCCGGACGTGATAAAAATTGACGTCGAGGGGTTCGAATTCGAAGTTCTGCGCGGAGCAGAGAAAATCTTACGGAGAACACCGGCGCTGTCGATCGAGATCCATTGCGACATCGTTGGCGAGTTCGGCGCGGAGCCAGAAGATATCTGGGGACTGATAGATATTACCAAATACGACATCTGGATTCAGCGAAACGATGGCGTTGCGGCCATACCATTGGTGCAAACAACCAAGCTGGAAGGGCGTCCGCATTTGCTCTTCTTGCCCAAGGACCGCCACGCGACAAGGCTATAAAGGTAATCTTGCTTCGAGTGGTGGCCCCGCACAGACGAGGGCCAGAACGTTCTCGTGAAAATTCTAGCCCTTCTTCTGATTGAGATAACCATGCTTAATATTGGTGGCGTCGCCTTAACCGCGTGGTTGGGATCGGCTTGATATTCGGATAGTCATGACCGAAGCCTCGCATGCCCACTTCAGACGCCATCGCTTTCCCGCTGAGATCATTGCCCATGCCGTGTGGCTCTACTATCGATTTCCGCTCAGCTTGCACGATGTCGAAGATCTGTTAGCCGAGCGCGGCATCGCCGTCTCGTTTCAGACCGTCGCGGAATGGGCGGCGAAATTCGGCTTGAAGTTCGCTCATCAGCTCCGACGCCGCTCACGAGGCCAGTTTGCCGATAAGTGGCAGCTCGATGAGATGGTGGTGACGATCAAGGGAAAGAAATACTGGCTATGGCCTATCAGGAGCCATGCTTCGCGTAGGAGGTTTGTCGCAATGCCTGCGCCTTGTGAAAGGGAGCTTCTGATTTTGCTTCAGCGGGAGTACGACGAGAGCAAGATTCCTGGTCGGATCCACATGAATGGAGCATGTCATCATAAGTCGTCCGGTGTCATCGTAGACTTGGGGCCTGGGGTATCGGAGTTCGCAGAGGACGAGATCGTAGAAGTGAGTTGGTTGCAGAATGTTTGTTTGCGCTGTGAATGTTTCGAGATGGGCTTGGGCCGAAAGTGCGAACATCAACGAATCAAATCTCGCTCTGCGGAGCGGCCTGGCACAGATTTCGTCATCGCGTCAGTAGTTTCTACAAACAAGCTCACTGACAATTAAACATGCAGGGACCGCCTTAATCACCGCTTCTCCGACAGCTCCTGGCTCAGCTCGGCCGTACATTACCGACATCTTATTTGATCAACTACAGGGTGTGCACTGACGGAGAAAATTCGATCTTTAGCTTATTATCATGTTTTCAGTACCGCAAAGATTGTGTTGACAGAATATCTACTCGCCCACATCATTTTGTAGGGCAAAATCAGCACTGCGGAGTGTGTGCCATGCAAGCCTGTTGGTTTTCACGCGGAACTGAGCCGGTCAGGCGCATAATTTCCATTGAGAATTGAGCCATGTGAACCTTCCCCCAACGCGGTGAGCGACAGG
>NZ_JACHYY010000040.1:0-3027 GCF_014193155.1 Rhizobium sp. BK098
GCTGAAGCTGCCGGTCCAGACGGACTTGTCGGCGAAGACAAAATCGAATGGGAGAAGCTGTCGGATAGCCATCAGCAATCGACCTTCGGGGCTCATTTCGTCGAGGTTGGCGTCGATGTTGCCACCGGCGAGACCCGTATCCGCCGCATGCTCGCCGTTTGTGCCGCAGGCCGCATTCTCAATCCGATCACAGCGCGAAGCCAGGTGATCGGCGCGATGACGATGGGTGCAGGTCTGGCTCTATCGGAAGAACTTGCGGTAGATACCCGCCGTGGCTTTTTCGTCAACCACGACCTCGCCGGATACGAGGTACCAGTGCATGCCGACATCCCTCATCAGGAAGTGATCTTCATGGATGAGACGGACCCGATGTCTTCGCCGATGAAGGCAAAAGGCATTGGTGAGCTTGGCCTGTGCGGCGTTTCTGCGGCGATCGCCAACGCGATCTATAATGCTACGGGAGTTCGCCTGCGACATTACCCGATGACCCTCGACAAGCTGATCGGCGGATTACCAGACGTCGCCTGATCAACGCGGTGGCCCGTTCGGCCACCGCAACCCTTCGAGGATCCGACTTGAACGAGACTTTCATCACGACAATACCGGTGCCCGTGAGGGCGAGCTCGATCGACGATCCGGCATACATCCTCGGCTTTGCGATCGAGGCTGCCGGTTGCGGAGGCGCGGCGCTCGCAACCCTGGTGGAGATCAGAGGCGGAGCCGCTCGGGCTCTTGGCGCGCATGTTGCCGTTGCGGCAGATGGTCGATTCTGCGGATATGTTTCTGGCGGATGCGTCGAGGCGGCGGTGGCGGCCGAAGCTTTGCAAGCCATTTCGGAAGGCCGCGATCGGATTGTCAGGTTCGGCGCGGGGTCGCCGTTCTTCGATATTGAATTGCCCTGTGGTGGGGGCATCACCATTGCGATTCACGTTATCCGCGACACAAGCATCTTGGCGGATGCGCTTGTCGATCTGGCCAACCGTTGCTCAGCCGCTCTGGCTTACACGCCCCAATCGCAGACCCTATCGCGGGCTGATAGGGTTCCGCCGCAATCGAAGTGGTTTGAGGGTGCGTTCGTGTCGGTCTATCGTCCGCGAACGCAGGTCGTTATCTCCGGTCAAATGGCTGAAGCCGAGGCAGTTCGTCGTATTGCAGACGTGTCCGGCTACGATATCCAGGTGGTAGATAGCACTCGGCTTCGAGTGGATCAGGGCGCTCTTCGTATCGATGCGTTTACGGCTGTCGTACTCCTCCATCATGACCTGGATTTGGAAGCAAATGTGCTAAGTGAAGCCTTGGCATCTCCGGCATTCTATATTGGCGCTCTTGGAGGCACTCGGACCCATCGCCGCCGCATCGAACGGCTGCGGTCGCGCGGTATTCCTCCAAAGTCCTTCGAGCGGATCAAGGCGCCGATCGGACTGTTCGGCCCGACCCGGGATGCCACTTCGTTGGCGCTCTCGGTTCTCGCCGACGTTGCCGCCGCTCGGCTTGCGGTATTCGCATGACCGTGACACTTTCGCAGACGATGGAGCCAAAATCCCACCCGGAGATGCCTCGACAAAGACTAGCTCCGATGATCGACCCGTTTGGGCGCGCGGTGACTTACCTGCGCGTCTCCGTCACCGATCGCTGTGACTTCCGCTGCACCTACTGCATGGCGGAAAACATGTCTTTTCTGCCGAAGAGAGACCTGCTGTCGCTGGAGGAACTCGACCGGCTGTGTTCAGCATTCATAGCCAAAGGCGTGCGCAAGCTGCGGCTCACGGGCGGTGAGCCGCTTGTGCGCAAGAACATCATGCAGCTGGTCCGCTCGATCGGCCGTCATATCGAAACCGGTGATCTCGACGAGCTGACACTCACGACCAACGGCTCGCAGCTCGCCCGGTTTGCCGAGGACCTTTATGACTGCGGCGTACGCCGGATCAATATCTCACTTGATACGCTTGATCCGCAAAAATTCAAAGACATCACCCGGTGGGGTGATTTCTCAAAGGTCGTGGAGGGCATTGATGCAGCCCAGAAGGCGGGATTGAAGATCAAGCTCAATGCCGTCGCGCTCAAGGGTGTCAACGATGGGGAGATTGCCGATATGCTGCGGTTCGCACATGGTCGCGGCATGGATCTCACCGTCATTGAAACCATGCCGATGGGCGAGATTGACGAAGACCGCACTGACCGCTACCTGCCTCTGTCCGTACTGCGCCAAAATCTTGAAAAGCAGTTTACCCTCAAGGATATCCCGTTCAAGACGGGCGGCCCTGCCCGTTATGTGGAGGTCGCAGAGACCGGCGGCCGCCTAGGGTTCATCACGCCGATGACCCATAATTTCTGTGAGGGCTGCAACCGCGTCCGGCTCACCTGCACCGGCACGCTCTACATGTGCCTCGGCCAGAACGATGCCGCCGACTTGCGCGGGGTTTTGCGAGCCACGAATGACCCGGCCGCCTTGGCAGCGGCCATAGACGAGGCAATCGCCCGCAAGCCGAAAGGCCATGACTTCGTCATCGATCGCGACAACCGCCCAGCCGTCCAAAGGCATATGAGTGTTACGGGCGGCTGATGAATCCGAGAGCCGGCTGCTGTTGCTAAAATGTTGCACGTAGAGCGTTTGCGCGACAAATTCGCCCCTTCGTTGTTACACAGGATCTGTATCTGCGCGAGGTTCTGGTCAACGCGATCTCAGGTGTTCTCGAACATCCGTGTGTCCCATGGATCACGAAGCCCCGTAACGACCCGTAGAGATTTAACCCGCACGGGGACCAGAAACAAATGCCTTAACTCCTCGGAATCGATGTTATTTTGCTTTTTCAATTTTGATCTTAACCTTGCCTGGTCGGTCGAAGAACGAAACATCTCCTTCGACCTGACCCAAGATAACGATGCCGGGCGATGGCACGCTTCCAGCTCGGTAATAGATTACGAAATCCCCCGAACTCCAAAGGCCGAGCGTCCCGGCCGAGAATCCGCGCTGTCGTGGCGCTGACGGTAACGCTTTTGGCAGATTGCCTGTCTTTTCTTGACGCA
>NZ_JACHYY010000041.1:0-2801 GCF_014193155.1 Rhizobium sp. BK098
CGAACTCCAAAGGCCGAGCGTCCCGGCCGAGAATCCGCGCTGTCGTGGCGCTGACGGTAACGCTTTTGGCAGATTGCCTGTCTTTTCTTGACGCAGGTGATCATCCATCTCGACCGTCAATGGCAGCATGTCAAAAAGAGCGCGAGCAGCGGGGTTATCGGTCAATTGGGCCGGTACCTTGCCCCAGTCGGACGAAATCAAAATGCGATCTTGAGCCATGGCGAATCCCCCAATGTTTATCGTCAGCGAGGCGGCGATGAGAACAACTGTTGCGAAGTATTTCATGCTTGGCCAACCTTTGACTGAGAGCGGTAATTTTCGGCTGACCTGAGAGCGGTCAACGAGTAATGGGCAAGCACCGCGACACCCGCCATGACAGCGGTCCAATGCGCGAAAAAAGGCGTCACCGACGCGGTGAAGTCCCAGAAATCCAAGCTGTAGCCGAACATTAGCTTTGTCGCGACACCGAGAACGGCAAAACTCCATGCGCCGAAGGCCAGAAGGATCAAAGCTGAAAGCCTGAGCACGCCTGCCCTAAACCTGGAGGGACTAAGCCTGAACAGCGTCGCCACCGAGGACATCACTCGCGTCCAATGCGTGCCAACATGGACGGCAATGATCATCACCACCCAGTAAGCCGAGAACCAATGAAACTCGACGATGCTGGCGTCAACTGAATACTGGAAGAAGCCCGCTATCGAATGGGAAACCGCGGCGCTGGTAATAAGCAGCACGCCAATATTTATCATGAGCCACGTGTGTATGGCCGCGACGATCCACCGGCGAGCGTCGTACCGACCGATGCGCAACTTCAAGAACCAGCGCCTGTTGATGAAGAGGTGCCATGTAAGAAGTCCGAAGAAGACTACCCCGAAGAACTCGTGCGGGCCATTGTCGAGCCACCAGTAGGCAAGCGCGAGGATCAACAGCGCGGCCATTCCGGCTGGAAGGCAAAGGCGGTTGGCGGCTAGTCGACGCATGACCTGGCTCCTACCACCATCAGAGCGCATCATCATCGGAGATGGCTCCATCAAACGTGAACATGAACTGTTCGGACTGGCGTGACCGGTGACATGAGTAACAACGAGCGACGTTCTCATCCGCCTTGATGGTCTGATCTGGCCAGAACCACTGATATTCCCAATCCTCGGCACCATCGCCAACCTTCTGGCCGACAAGATACCGTGTCAGTACATCGCTTTGGTAATCGACAAGGACCATATGCGTGCCGGTGGGAACAGGCTTGCCAGCTTTTAGAGCAGCTAGGGCCTGAGGGCTTGTCAGCATGTGCTCGCGCGTAATTCCTCGCCGCACCGTGGTAAAGTGCTGCAGCCGCTCAAGGGGTGGAAATGTCACCGAGTTTGCAGCCGCCAGAGCCTTTGTCGGGATTAGCTTGGTTTCGGAAAGGAAGTACCCGGCAAAAACGACCGAGAAGGGTAGTGCCATCAAGCCGGACCACCGATAGATTCTCATGGTTTTATCCTATGTTGACCGATTAACCGCGGCCGACTGTTTGCCTCGCAATGCGCAAGCGTATTTTCGAGCTCGCCAGGATGTCTCGGCCCACGACGGCCGAGTTAGATGCAAAGAGTGAAGACACGAGCAGCTCTCGCGGCGGCTCGCTTCCCATTCATGCGAGGTGCTGATCGAAGAAGCGCTTCAGCCTGTCAAAGGGAATAAGATCAACGCGATCGTAGAGGTCGACGTGACCGGTACCCTTGATCCAGACCAATTCCTTCGGCTCCGCAGCACGGTTATAGGCGTCCTGGCTGAATTCCTTCGAATGCGCCTGATCGCCGGAGATGAACAGCATCGGGCGAGGGGAGATCGTCTCGATGTCGTTGAACGGGTAGAAGTTCATGAACTTAACGGCGCTGCTCAGGGTCGGCTTCGTCGTTGTTTCTCTGGCGACGCCTGCAGGTGTGAACTCCCCGCGCGGCGTGCGGTAGAAGTCATAAAACTCGCGCTGGATCGGATCCGTTTCGGCCGTCAGCTCAAGCGTCGTGCCACCGATGTATTGGATGTCGGCACCATCAACCTCTGCCCAACGCTGTTCGGCGGCCGTTGCGATGAACTGCTTACGCTGTTCGACCGTCTGGGACTTGTTCAATGCATCGCGAAAAGTAGCGCCCATGTCGTACATGCTGACGGTGGCTATGGCCTTGATGCGGGGATCGATCTTGGCCGCGCTGATCACAAAACTACCGCTCCCGCAGATCCCGATCACGCCGATGTTCTGTCTGTCGACGAAGGAACTCGACCCGAGAAAATCGACACCGGCGCTGAAGGCCTCCGCATAAATCTCCGGGGAAACCAGATTGCGTGATTGTCCTTCACTCTCGCCCCAGAACGGTAAATCGAGAGACATTGCGACATAGCCCTCTTCCGCGATCTTAGTGGCATAGAGGTTAGCGCTCTGCTCCTTTACGGCACCCATAGGGTGACCGACGACGATAGCCGCCGTCTTCCTTGTCCGATCGAGATCCTTGGGCAGGTAGAGGTTGCCAGCGACAGATGTCTGATACTGGGTTTTGAAGGCGACCTGGTGAGAGGTCACTTTATCGCTGGTGTAGAAATTGGCTGCGCCGTTGGACATGTCTTGGGCCTCTGCAAGGTTCGTGTCGGACAGGGACGTCGCCGCGAGGGCCGCGATGCCGGCAGCCGTCATTCTGAGCACTTGCCGGCGGTCAAAGCCGAGCTTCGATATCCGGCGATTGCCTTGGTTTTGGTTGGTCATCTCTTTTTTCCATTTGTTCGATGATGCGATGGCTGTCGGGATGAATGGGAATTCCGCCACTTTC
>NZ_JACHYY010000042.1:0-2449 GCF_014193155.1 Rhizobium sp. BK098
CAACGCCGATCCTCGCTTCTCGAAGTTCACCGGCACCATCACCATGACGAAGCCGTTCGAAGTCGCGGACCAGCATTTCGAGATCAATTCGATCGCCACCGGGCAATATTCCCCCGACAATCTGTTCGGGGCGGAGCAGATCTCGGCTGGCGGTTATTCCTCGGTGCGCGGCACGCGCGAGACCATGCTTTACGGCAATAACGGCTTCTTCATCCGCAACGATCTCGTCTGGCGGACGCAGCCATTTGCCGAGAATGCCGAACTGGCGAAGATCCTCGGAGAGTTCAGGCCCTATGTCGGTCTCGATTACGGGCGGATCGCCCGCCAGGCCCGTTACCAGATCGCAGGCGGCGACATGCTTGGCTGGACGGTCGGCGCCAAGCTCGCCGGCGGCAATGTCAATTTCGATATGGGTTATTCGGATGTCTTTGGTGGCACGGTCGACCGCCGCGACTCCGGGCTTCTTTTCGTAAGTACTTCAATACGTTGGTAAAAGTGTAACAGGGCAAGATCATGAATTTCGCAATGATGAAAAACCGAAAAGCTCCCGCGCTATCCACCGCAGTGCTTTTGAGCTGTTCAATCATGCTGTCGGGTTGTGGTGGCCGCGAGGCGCATCCGATTGCATCGACCAGTGTGGGTGATGCCGGGTTGGAGTGCAGCGGTATCAATCGCGAATTCGCCGCGAACGAACGCCAGATCCTGTCAACCGTCAAGGAGCGTTCGCAGGCCCAGGGCAAGAATGTCATCCTTGGCGCCACGGGCGTTCTTCTGTTCTGGCCGGCCCTGTTTTTCATGGATCCCAAATCGCCGGAGAAGATCGAGATCGACGCCTTGCGCAATCGCAATCAGGTGCTGACGGATCTTGCACGTTCGAGAGGGTGCGCGGCGCCGAAATCTCAATTGGGCGAACTTTACAAAAAACTCGACGGCGGTGTGAAAACCACCCCGGCCACAAGAGGCGGCTGAGGAGATGACGATGGATCTGCGCTTGATATCTGTAACCGGTGCCTTTGGGGCCAAGCTAATGCGATACATCTCCGGTGGTATCGCCCTTGTTCTCATGATGTTGCTCGCGTCGTGCGTCACGACGGACCCACGTCTTGTGGCTGCTCTTCAAAAGACCTCCGTGCGCGAAATCCGCATCGAGACGACGCCTGATCTAATGGCATTCCCGGAAGCGGATAAAAAGCTGGCGGAACAAGAGATGTCGGATGCGATCCGGGTGTTGCGGACGACAATGACAAAGCAGCTCGTCGGCCTGCCGGGCGGACCCGTATCGGGCCGTCTAGTTGTCACGTTGCATGTCTTTGACGTCAGCACGAAGAAGGCGCGTGTCATCGGGGGCCATGACAGTCGCATCGACGGGACGATCCGGCTGGAAAACGCCAAGACCGGTGAACTGATCGCAGCAGCCCAGAACATACACGGTGAAGACCTTTCCATGCGCGGAAGTGGCTATGGCGTCATTGTCGCGGTCGCCGTCAATGCGATGCAAACCTCCGGATCTCCTGAGGTTATGGCTCAGCGCCTTTCCGACTCGTTCACCGCCAACGTCAAGAAGTGGTTGTTGACGAAGAAATAGGGGGAGGCCGGCTCTGACGTCGACTTTACGAGAGGATTCGGTGTGAACGGCTCATGCCGATCACACAAGGATTGCTTCAGCCAAGGGCCGGAAACGCGTTGATCGCGCGGCCATGGGTGTGGTGATCGATCTGCAAGCTTTGGTTCAACTGCGGCAAATTCAGCGTGCCGCGCAGTCACCAGTAAAGGCGTGTGATGAGCAAGAAAATCGCATTGGTTGGATCAAGGCTTGCGGCTAAAGACGAGGACGTCGCGTTTGGTCTGCGAAGCCAGCTTCTGCGCCTTGGGCGACAGTTGCTTGCCGTCACTCTGAGCTTGCTTCTGTTTCTTCAGCCGGCAATTGCAAACGCGCAATCCGTTTCCGCGGCAGGATCTGTTCCCGCTGCCAACCAGCCGGGCGTTGGTGCAGCGCCCAACGGCGTGCCGCTGATCGATATCGTCACGCCGAACGCCGCCGGCCTCTCGCATAACAAGTACGACAACTTCAATGTTGGCACCCAAGGCTTGATCCTCAATAACTTCAAAGGCGAGCAGGGCATCTCGAACCTCGGCGGGGTGACGCCGGGCAATCCAAACCTCAATGCCTCGAACGCGGCTTCCGTCATTCTCAACGAGGTCACCTCAGGCAATCGCTCGGCGCTGAACGGCCCGACAGAAGTCTATGGCGGCAGGGCCGACGTCATCATAGCTAATCCGAATGGAATCACCTGCGCCGGCTGCGGTTTCATTAATACGCCGCATGCGACGCTGACGACTGGTGTTCCCACTATCGGCGCCGACGGAAGCCTGACAGGATTCACCGTCAATGGCGGCGATGTCACCTTCGAAGGCGCAGGCGGAAACTTTGCGGCTGCTCCTGGCGCTG
>NZ_JACHYY010000043.1:0-2357 GCF_014193155.1 Rhizobium sp. BK098
CTTGCCGCCAAGTGGCACCTCGACGAGAGTGTGCCGCGAGGCACCCACAGCAGTGTGGGAGCCGAGCTGCACGGAAGATGAGGGTATGGTCCCTCGAAGCCGACCGTCAGGGGTAGGTTTCAAACCACTGCAAGCTGCAACGGTAAAGAGCCGTGGTGGTGAGCGTTGCAGAAAAGGCGGACGTTAGTCCGTCAGGTGAGGTTTAGAGAGACGAGCGCAAGCGAACCGCTGATGACGTGTCGAAAAGTGCAAGATGATGTCGAAACCGGGAGGAATTCGTTAGCCCGGGACAAGTCTGGGGGGCGACCTGATTTCTGCCCAGGCGGCATCCGGCATGAAGGCGGCGTGACTCTTAACCAGGCTTTCGTGTGGAACGCGGGAACCTGTCGCTCCGATGTTAAGGGAGAAACCCAAGCCGGCGGTCCCTGCGAGGGTGAGATTACCGAAGCGGAGCACAGGGGCGGAGCAGCCCGTAGTAGTGCTGAAGGTCCTGTAATGGGGCTGGAGCGAAGGGGCTGCGTTGTTCAGCTCTGGAGCGTGGACAACCGGCGACGGGAGGATCCTCGTGGATAGAGCAAAGCCGTACGCGATCCCGAAAAGGGAGGTGTGGGAAGCATATAAGAGGGTTAGAGCCAACCAAGGAGCGGCTGGTATTGACGGCCAGACGATTTTGGACTTTGAGGCTGATCTTACGAACAACCTGTACAAGCTCTGGAATCGGCTGGCGTCGGGCAGCTACTTTCCGCCGCCGGTGCGGCGGGTCGACATACCCAAGAGCGATGGGAAGACGCGCCCGCTGGGCATACCCACGGTCGCCGATCGCATTGCGCAGATGGTGGTCAAACGCCATCTGGAACCGGCGGTGGAGCCTGAATTCCATCCGGATTCCTATGGGTATCGGCCCGGCAAATCGGCACTCGATGCGATCAGCGTGGCGCGGCAGCGATGCTGGCGTTACAACTGGGTTCTTGATCTCGATATCAAGGCTTTCTTTGATAGCATTGAACCGGACCTGCTGATGCGGGCTGTGCGCAAGCACACCGATTGCCCGTGGGTGCTTTTATACATTGAACGATGGCTGAAAGCGCCAGTGCAGATGCCGGACGGAAATCTCGTCGCCAGAGAACGAGGAACGCCACAGGGCGGGGTAATCAGCCCTCTCTTGGCAAACCTCTTTCTTCACTATGCGTTTGACATGTGGATGTGTCGGAATTTCCCGAACATTCCGTTTGAGCGTTATGCTGACGACGCGATCTGTCATTGTCGGACCGAGGACCAGGCGATGGCGCTTCGGAACGCTCTGGACGCGCGTTTTACTGATTGTGGGCTGACGCTTCATCCTGACAAGACCAAAATCGTCTATTGCAGGGATGAAAGTCGGCGAGGCACTCATCCGGTCTACAAGTTCGACTTTCTCGGCTACGCTTTCCGGCCGAGACTTGTGAGCAAGAAGGCCGGGGGCATGGGTGTTTCATTCGGTCCTGCGGCCAGTCCGACGGCGCTCAAGGCGATACGGGGCACGATCCGTAGTTGGTCCTTGCACCTTCGCAGTGACAGGGCTCTCGATGATCTGGCACGGATGTTCAACTCGTACATCCGCGGCTGGATCAATTACTATGGTCGGTTCTGTCCTTCAGCTCTCCAACCTACGCTCTGGAGTGTCGAGCGATACTTGGCCCGATGGGCCTCGGGAAAGTACAAGTCCTTGCGTGGGCATAAGCGGCGATCCCGGCATTGGCTTTTGCGCATCGCGCAGCGCCAACCTCGGCTGTTCGCCCATTGGCCTCTGCTTCATGGATACGGTCGAACAATGGGAGCCGGATGATGCGAGAGTATCACGTCCGGTTCTGAGAGAGCGTGGGGGTGAAATTCCCCTGCGCCACTCGCCTGGCGATTTCCATCCGCGGCCGAAAACATTGGCTTTGGCGTGCCGTAGATGCTGATGGTTATGTTCTCGATGCTCTGTTGCAAAGCCGGAGAAACAAAAAGGCAGCTCTTCGGCTGATGCGCAAGCTGCTCAAAGGACAGGGCGTCATGCCGCGAGTGATGGTAACCGACAAGCTGCGCTCTTACGCCGCCGCGAAGGCCGAATTGATGCCAGACGTCGAGCATCGCTCGCATAAAGGATTGAACAACCGCGCTGAAAATTCTCATCTTCCGCTGAGACGACGAGAGAGGCGCATGATGCGCTTCAAGTCGACGCGACAATGCCAACGTTTCGTTTCAGCCCATGGCCAGATCGCCAACCTCTTCCACCTACATCGGAAATGTCACACTGCCGCAGCCCACCGCCAACTCCGCGCCGATGCCGTCACAACCTGGCGTGAAATCGCATTGTCCAGCGTGCTCTGACGTTC
>NZ_JACHYY010000044.1:0-2332 GCF_014193155.1 Rhizobium sp. BK098
TTGTCGGTGCGCGAGATCAGCCGACGAACCGGATTGTCACGCAATACGATCGCGAAGTATTTGAGCGCCGGCACGATCGAGCCGAAGTTTGCGGTACCGGAACGACCGAGCAAGCTCGATCCTTTTGCCGACAAACTGGCGGGCTGGCTGAAGACTGAGGCCGGGAAGTCGCGCAAGCAGCGCCGAACGCTGAAGCAGCTTCATGCTGATCTGACAGCTCTCGGCTTTACCGGCTCCTATGGTCGGGTCGCCGCGTTCGCCCGTGACTGGCGGGTTGAGCAGCAGACGGCTGGCCGCGGCATATTCGTTCCGCTGTCTTTCCGGCCTGGCGAAGCATTCCAATTCGATTGGAGTGAAGATTATGCCGTGATCGGCGGCGAACGCACAAAGCTGCAGGTCGCCCATATTAAGCTATCGCACAGCCGAGCGTTTCTGATCAGGGCTTACCTGCTGCAGACGCACGAGATGCTCTTCGACGCCCACTGGCACGGTTTCCGCGTGTTCGGTGGCGTACCTGGTCGCGGCATCTACGATAACATGAAGACGGCGGTCGATCGCGTCGGCCGCGGCAAGGAGCGGCAGGTCAATATCCGTTTCCTGGCGATGACGAACCACTACGTCTTTGCGCCTGAGTTCTGCAATCCAGCGGCAGGATGGGAGAAGGGTCAGGTAGAGAAGAACGTCCAGGATGCTCGACCGCGGTTGTGGCAACAGATGCCGGACTTTCCCGATCTGCCGGCGTTGAACGCCTGGCTGGAGCAGCATTGTCAGGATCTGTGGCGCGACACAGCGCACGGCACCTTGCCCGGTACGATCGCGCACGTCTGGTCGGCAGAGCGACCGGCATTGATGGCGCTCCCCGCTGCGTTTGACGGCTTCGTCGAGCAGAGCAAGCGCGTCTCTCCAACATGCCTGGTTACCTTCGAGCGTAATCGCTACAGCGTGCCTGCGTCTTTTGCGAACCGGCCAGTCAGCCTGCGGATCTATCCCGAGCGACTGGTTGTTGCGGCAGAAGGCAATATCCTATGTGAGCATCTGCGGGTCATTGAACGCAGCCACGACAAGCCGCCGCGGACGATTTACGACTGGCGGCATTATCTTGCCGTCATCCAGCGCAAGCCTGGTGCCCTGCGCAATGGAGCGCCTTTCCTGGAATTGCCGTTGGCCTTCCGGCAATTGCAGGATCAGATGCTTCGCCGCCCCGGCGGTGATCGTGAGATGGCCGATATCCTTGCTCTCGTGCTCCATCATGATGAACAGGTCGTCCTTCGCGCTGTGGAACTGGCCCTGGAGGCGGGCGTGGCAACCAAAACGCATGTGCTGAACCTGCTGCATCGATTGATCGACGGCAAAACCACTGATGGTCCCGATATCGATACGCCACAAGCGCTGACCTTGCTTCGCGAACCCAAGGCCAATGTAGAACGCTACGATGGCTTGCGTGTCCGGATCGCGGGAGGTCGCCATGCGTCATGATCCTGCCAGCGCCGCCGTCGTCATCATGCTTCGTAGTCTGAAGATGTACGGCATGGCTCAAGCCGTCATCGACCTGATCGAGCAAGGCGCTCCAGCCTTCGATGCGGCCGTGCCGATCTTGTCCCAGTTGCTGAAGGCTGAAATGGCCGAGCGCGAAGTTCGCTCGATAGCCTATCACATGAAGGCTGCTCGCTTCCCGGCCTACAAGGACATCTCCGAGTTCGACTTCGCCGCCAGCGAGATCAACGAGGCGACGGTGCGCCAACTGCACCGATGCGAGTTCATGGACGGAGCGCAGAATATCGTGCTCGTCGGCGGCCCTGGCACAGGAAAAACACATATCGCGACCGCCCTCGGTGTCCAGGCGATCGAGCATCATCGCCGAAAGGTCCGCTTCTTCTCGACGATCGAATTGGTCAATGCGCTCGAGCAGGAGAAGGCCAAAGGCAAGGCCGGCCAGATCGCTGAGACACTGGTTCGCCTCGATCTGCTGGTCCTGGACGAGTTGGGATACCTCCCATTCAGCGCGTCAGGCGGAGCGCTGCTCTTCCACCTGCTGAGCAAGCTCTATGAGCGCACCAGCGTCATCATCACCACCAACCTCAGCTTCAGCGAATGGGCCACGGTCTTCGGAGACGCCAAGATGACGACCGCTCTGCTCGACCGCCTGACCCACCGTTGCCATATCCTGGAAACAGGAAACGACAGCTTCCGCTTCAAGGCCAGCTCGGCCGCAGCAGCCCAAAAGAGAGGAGAAAAAACCAATCCCTTGACCAAAGCCTGATCAGAAAACCATATTTAAACGTGGCTCACTTCTCGGTGGAAAAACCGGCTCTGTTCCGCGTGAAAACCAACA
>NZ_JACHYY010000045.1:0-1989 GCF_014193155.1 Rhizobium sp. BK098
CGATTGCGTTCGCATCCCCGCAGATAGCAGTCGTGGCGCTAACACTCTGTTAACCACAGAAATTGAGGAAGAACCCGGTTAAATGCAAAACGACAGGAGGGCCGGGTACGGTTCTGACGAGATTTTGAAAGAACCCGCCATTTCGATAGCTTACAGTTTTATCTCTGCACCTTTTGGCCATCGAGGTAGCCGTGTTCGAAAGCCTTGGCGAGCACGCTTCGTTCCGGATAAGGATTTTCCTCACCTGTCACGTCCCGCATACCAGCTTCGCCGCCACGCTCATATGCCTCTCTGGTCGCCTCATCCGAGGCTTTCAAATCCGGGAGTTCGAGTATTTCTGTGCCGACCGGATCAGGAGGGTTCGACGTCACGCGGTGTCCTGACGGACCTGGACGATTTTCGACTTGCATAGCTGTTTCCTCCTGAGGGCGTGGAGCGATGAGCACTGACGAACAGGCCGCGTATGCGGTCATCACAAAGGCCGCATTTAAAAGAAGCCGTTCCATCGCCCCGAAGGATCGCGATCTGCTGATCGAGGCGAGACGAGAGCGACGCTGACAAAATCAGTATCGCTCTCCATTTAAGGCTATTTGATGCGCTCAGGCTTGCGGGATTTATCGTTTCTGCTCTTGCTGGATGATGTCTTCGCATCGAAGGCCTGCCCGAAATTCGTGCCGCCGAGATGCCCGCCACCACTCGTGTTGTTGACTTGGCGCAGTGTGTGATCAGGCTCGGAACACTGACCCTGTTGAAAGTCCCGACAACGATTTGAAATTAATGGCAAAAGCGGGTGGCTTGCGGGGGTTATGACCGACGCCGATTGCAACCCGCCAATATTACGGAAAGTCAAATCTATTTCAACAGCTTAAGCGCGCTCTCGACGGGGTGATTCTTCAACGCTTATTCACAGCCATGGAGATGTGGAATGGGATCGCACGCTTGAAAACGGCATAAGCGAAAGCAGAGGGTGAGATTTTTGGCCGGACAGCATTAAGTTTACAGTGCCCTCTCCCGAGACCATGACCTTCCAAGCTATCCGCGCCATCTTTTTCGCGAGTGCTCGATGACGCAGACGGCCAGCTACTACAACAATGCCGAACGAAGAAACGGACGCCCGGCGCGACTTGTGATCTGAACTGCGATCACGTCGGCCACCGGAATGTGAAAATGACTTGCTGCCTGTCAGTCAAGAGCCTAATCTGTGGACCAGTCGGAGAAGAGGATGCATCACGTTTACCAACTTGGCGCAATCTCTGATGGGCAGAAGTGTTTGCCAACCGGCTCGCCTCAGATGCCGGTTCTCGCCTCCAATAGTGAAAGCGAGGCAGCCCATGGATATCTTCATTGCAAAGAGAAACATCCAAAACTTCAATACTTTGCTCCTTGCGGAGCAGAGCGATATTCAGAAAAGCGTTCTCGTGGAGCTGCTTCGACGAGAAGAGAAAAAGCTAAAAGCAGCAATCTTGGCAGACGACCATCGAACCCTAGCGCACAACGACTCAAACGAGATTCCAAACTCCTCGCCCCCGGCGATGGAAGCTAGCGCAAGGTGCGCTAATCTCCCTGCGGTTTCTGGTAATGTGCTCTGGAGAAAAATCGCGCTTGAGCGATGGGAAAATGAAGGCGGTGCCACTCGACTGCATTGATGGTGGCTAGGAAGGGCGCACGAGGTTTTGCTACGCTCTCAACAATGGGAAATGAGGTGCTCTCCTACTCGACGGAATACGCGGTGATAGTCGAGCGAGCGGCTTTTCGCGCTTCTCCCACTCTGGCACTTCCACTATTACGCGTCAGGCTTGCAGAACGTCAGCAGCACTTTTAGAAATCCTATAGCGGCCGGCGATGGCTTGGACGCGCAGCTGGGCATTGATGATATAGACGCCCGCGACGATCCCAGTGTGTGGCAAGGTGAGTTTGTTTGAAGCCACCATTGGAGGATGGGCATCATGATTGAAGTTCGTACGATTGGTCTGGATCTGGCCAAGACGG
>NZ_JACHYY010000046.1:0-1818 GCF_014193155.1 Rhizobium sp. BK098
GGGGCAATATTTCATCGCGCATCGAATCCCTCCCGTTTTAATCTCGACCTGGCTCTGCCTCGGCCGATGCGACAGGCTCCCGTCCCGTCACCATGCACCCATCCGGCGCAGCGTCGAGACCATATTACATTCTCAGATAATTACAATAGTTGACAGATTTTTACAGATTTTGTAGTTCTGAACGCGCAGGTGCGCTGTGCCTGCGCCGCCATTCACGAAGGATGATGATGAAACTCTCTGTCGCCAACGATTCCGGTGTGGGCGTGACGCGCTTCGGCGACATCATCTATGAGAGGATCGTCGCGATGATTGCGGATGGAACCTTTCCTGTGAACGAGCGGTTGCCTGCGGAAGCCAAGCTCGCGGCAATGTTCGGCGCGTCACGGCCTGTTGTGCGCGACGCTCTGGAGCGGCTGCGTGCAGATGGTTTGGTCGTTTCGAGCAAGGGGTCGGGTTCCTATGTCAGGCAAAGGCCGGATTCCTCGGTCCTGAAAATGGTGCCTGTAGGATCGCTTGCCGATGTCCAGCGCTTTTTCGAATTTCGCGCCGGGCTTGAGGCGGAGGCCGCCGAGCTTGCTGCGCGCAACTGGCAGGCTGATGACAAGGAGCGGATCACACTAGCGCTTCAAAAAATCGAACAGTGTCTTCGCGAGGGCCGACTTGGCGCTGAAGAAGATCAGGAACTGCACGATGCCATTGCGGTCGCCACCGGCAATCAATTCCATGTCTCTGCTCGCGAATTGTTCAAGCCGCACTTCGCCATCGGTCATTCCGTGACCCGCAGCCTCAGTCTCAAGCGGACGCCAGAACAGATTCGCAGTGTTCAGGATGAGCATGCCGTCATCGTGCAGGCGATTTTCGCGCGGCAGGAGACCGAGGCTCACGATGCCATGAAGCGCCATATCTTGAATGCACGCGCCCGCATGTTCCAGGGCGTATAGGGAATTGGATGAGGCAAAGGCGAGGTGATGGCTTCTTTACGTCTCCTCGTTTGCGTCTCGATAGATGATAAAGGGTCAGGGTAGGAAGATGAGCATTGAAACCATGCGGCAGGTGCTGACCGGCGTCTCCGGTGTTCCGGTCACGGCCTATGAAGGAAGTGGCGAGGTGGAACCGCGCGTCACCGCTCAGGTCTATCAGCGGGTAGCGGCTGCCGGCATTCACAACATCGTCGCAGCGGGCAATACGGGCGAGTTCTATGCGCTCACTCCGCAAGAAATCCGCCGCGTCCATGAAGCGGCGATATCCGGCGTCGACGGCAAGGCGCCGGTGACGGCGGCGATTGGCCGTTCATTGCGCGAGGCAATCCAGATGGCGAAGGATGCTGCCTCGATCGGTGCTTCAGCCGTCATGTCGCACCAGCCGGTGGATCCTTTCGCCGCACCCGGCTCGCAGATCGACTATTTCCGCGATCTGGCGGAGGCCTCGCCCCTGCCGCTCGTCGCCTATGTCCGTGCCGAGGGGTTCAGCGTCGAAGACATGGTTCGCCTGGCCGGTCACGGCAACGTTGTCGGCATCAAGTTTGCGACGACGGATCTGATGCTGCTTTCGCGGGCGATCGAGAGTTCCGACCCAAAAGGCGCGCTCTTCGTCTGCGGTCTGGCCGAAAGCTGGGCTCCGACATTCGCGGCGGCGGGCGCAAGAGGCTTCACCTCAGGCCTCGTCAATGTTGCGCCGAAGCTGTCGCTTGCCGTTCACGCTGCCTTGGAGAAAGGCGATTTCACCGCTGCGCGCGCCATCGTCAACAAGCTTGAGCCCTTCGAACGCATGCGCACGAAGTTCCGCAACGGAACAAACGTTACCGTCGTCAAGGAGGCC
>NZ_JACHYY010000047.1:0-1799 GCF_014193155.1 Rhizobium sp. BK098
TGTCACGGCTATTTAGAGATGAGACAAAGTAATCAATTTAGAAACGCGACACAATAATATCTGTTATTACTTCATTTGCAAGATTCTATAGATATGGATGCGCAGCTGTGAGCCGCCGGCCGGGTGAAGCTGGCTGGGGTTGCGTAGCCCGGTCGGCGGCGGATGGCTCTGGCGCAATCATATACTTTAGCTTTCTCAACCGGATCGCTTCCATCACTCTGCCGCGTCCCGGGTCGCCAATGCTTGTCGCCGTCGGGCGATGACGATGGGATCCTTCGTAAAATCCGTCTTCCGTCCAGGCTTGGCACCACGTGTCTGATAGCCGTTGCTCTTGCTGCCATCGGGAATGCCAAACATATGATCCGTCTGGCCAGTGCGACGAGGGCCGCTCTTGCTGCGCTGCTGCTGGCGCCCAGCCTGCAGCTCAGCGACGATCGACAGCATGTCATCCAGCCGTTTGTTCTCAACCACGTCCGCTCGGTGCACCGACCGCAACGTGTCGAAGGTTTTGTAGGGCAGGGAGACCCCATCGTGCGTGATCTCGAGGCGTCCGTCAGGATAGTCGCAAACGACCATCTTCTTGCCCGCTAGCGCCGTCGCGCGCTCTGTCGGATCGAGAATGAACATCACCTTGTCGTAGCGCAACGTCAAGGAATGCGACAGCTTGCGAACTTCCTTGCGGCACATGGCACCATCGAGGTTCTCGTGATCGGCCAGCGGCCAATGCATGTCCTTCGGATTGCGTGCGGGCTTGCCAAACCGAGCATTAAAGTCCGCCATGAACTCTGGCGCATAGGCGTTAGCCGCCTCGATCGTATCGATACCGCGCAGCCGCAACTCCTTCACCAACCGATCCTGCAGCGTCTGATTGGCGCGTTCCACACGGCCTTTGGCTTGTGGAGTGTTCGCACAAATAATGTCGATGTTCAGCTCGTAAAGCGCCCGACCGAATTGCGTCAGGCCGCTCGTGCGGTCCTTCAGTGAGGCATGCGCGCTACGGAAAACACCGTGCTTGTCGCTATAGAATGCAATCGGCTTGCCCCATTGCTGCAAATAGGCCTTCGTCGCATGCAGATAATCAAAGGTATTCTCAGACGCCGCAAAGCGCAGATGCAAGAGCTTGCCAGTGGCGTCATCAATGTAGACGAGCAGGGCGCATTTGCGGCCACGCTCTTCAAACCACCAGTGATGCGAACCATCGATCTGGACAAGCTCACCAAAACAATACCAAAACAATCACGCCGGCCACGCGGCTGAAAGACCCGCTTCTTGCGCTCGCGGCGTGACACCCAGATGCCGGCTTCGATCATCCATTGACGCAGCGTCTCCTTGCTGACCGATATCCGATGGCGCTCAAGTAGCTTCTCCGCCGCCAAGGTCGGCCCGAAGTCCGCGTAATGCTCACGCACCAGGTCGAGAGCCAGGTTGCGGAAATCCTCGCTGTGGCGCCGGTTGCTCGGACGACCGCGCTTCTTCGACCTCAGACCGTCGGCTCCGTCCTGGTCATAGGCTTGCAGAAGCCGATGCACCTGGCCGCGGCTGAGCCCCAACAACTCAGCAGCCCGAACCACCGTCAGGCTGCCTCGGCGAACTTCGCAAATACGTTCTAGGCGATGCAATTCCTTCTGCGACATGACAATCAAACAAGACATGACGACTCCGAACACAGATGGCCTCAGCCACGTTGCACGTCGCTAATCTTGCTCCCCAATCCTGACGTTCGACCAGCATCCCGAGAGGCGACGAGTGTCGCATCTCTAACTGGCCTATGTGTCGCATCTCTAAAATGCCGCTACACA
>NZ_JACHYY010000048.1:0-1699 GCF_014193155.1 Rhizobium sp. BK098
CAGTCGGCGAGATCGTTGCGCTCTTCAAACCCCAAGAATGCGCCAACTACTTCATGGCATGCGGATATGACCCCGAGTAAAATGGACGTGCTCTAACTTATAATCGCGGACATCAAGGGGAGCAGGTCAGCACATCTTGGCCATGGGTGTGACCCATAAGACCGTATACGTTGACGCAGACTGATCAGAACACCGTAAAATCCTCTTGCAGATAGGCGGGCCATACGTTTTAAAGGTCCCTCCGCGGCCTCGCAGCCAGGCACTAAGCGCACTCCGGCTAATGCTCACCTGGCTGCTCCACAGACAGACGCTCCACCATTTCGTCGAGCGTCACGTCCTTGCGATCATCGATCATTTCGACAATGAACGCCTCGTGTGCATCCAAGCTCGAGGACCCTCGCCAACCTTGCTGCCTTGATGTCGGTTCACCATCGCTGGCCCTTGCGATCCAGCGGATTGCCGTCGAAATCCCAACCCAAAACCGGGCGGCAGCCTGCCGTGCGGACATGCCTGCCGCAGACGCCTTCAATACGCGTAACCGAAGATCATCGCTCAGTGCTCGTGCCATCATCCACCTCTTCGCTGTGGATGTTGAAGCAGCTTCGCCGCGCCACGTCACATCACAATCGATTCATCGATCGCAGGATCTGCTCTAGCTGTCTCCAATAACTCTCCGTAAGCCACGTTCAAGAAGTAGGCCGATCATCAGTGATGCAACGCCGAACCATACTAAATACTCTCGGCTCAATATCCTATCGCTGTAGTTCTCGAAATAAGCCACTCTCATCCACTCAACACATTGAACGATAGGGAGATAGGACAATGGGATAGCAATCTGGTCGGGAAATGCTGACGTAACGAAAAGTGCACCAGAAGAGATGTAGATTATGATCGTCATTAGCGCGTAGACAGTGGCGAACATTGGCTGAAATTGAGTGACCACGCCAACAATTGTTCCAACCCCTAGCGCTAATAAGATTGTCGATAAGTAAGCTAAAACCGCATCTGCGGGGTGATCAGGATACGGGTAATCTCCAACCACGATAAATAGCGCCCACATTATTACTAAAGTTACGCAACCCGCAATTACTTCAAGCACTGCTCTCCCGAATAAGATATCGGAAACTTTCACGATCGGAAAAGAGAGCATAGGTTGGTTCATAACGACCGAAAGTCCCATGAACCGCGAAATGTAGATGAACGTGAGGGTGGGAAGCAGCCCGGTTGCGAAGAAGAGCATTGGGGTTCCGTAAGGCGCGGCGCGGCCCGATGCGATATTTATTCCCATGACCGCAAGTATATGAGCAAGAGGCCAAAGGCACTGCAGGATAAAGCCTAGACCATGGTTGAAGAAACGGGTACGCATATCGCGAAGTATCACGGCTCCCATAACATTTCTTTTTGCCTTTAGCGCTTCGAGAAACGGGTGCTTCCCAGATCTATACTTATCACTCATTAGCCTTCTATCCCGCTAGATTGCTTAATTAAAGGACTACCATATAAACCGTAGGGTCGAAAACGGAAAGGTAGCC
Organism: Rhizobium sp. BK098; assembly: GCF_014193155.1. Classification (NCBI taxonomy): domain Bacteria; kingdom Pseudomonadati; phylum Pseudomonadota; class Alphaproteobacteria; order Hyphomicrobiales; family Rhizobiaceae; genus Rhizobium; species Rhizobium sp. BK098. Next base: position 1,533 of record NZ_JACHYY010000048.1, read on the forward strand.
ACAATAGTGTCTGCCTCCGTTCCTCTTGGCCGGCGGATAGACCTTGCCCCCGTTTGACGTGCCCCGTCAAATTAGGCCATTCAGACTTGGAATTTTCCACTTATGATCCCTAAAGGGAAGAAGAGGAGAATTCGATGAAGGCCTCGAAGTTTTCGGAAGCGCAGATC
>NZ_JACHYY010000049.1:0-1695 GCF_014193155.1 Rhizobium sp. BK098
CGATTGCGTTCGCATCCCCGCAGATAGCAGTCGTGGCGCTAACACTCTGTTAACCACAGAAATTGAGGAAGAACCCGGTTAAATGCAAAACGACACCTCTAGATATTTGAAGATGACCGTTTTCAGATAGTTTTTTCATGCTTATGTTGCAACAGGTCTCGCTGCGATCGGGCAAGTTGAGATGGGGCAAAGCTATAGGCAACATGCGCGTTGTCAGATTACCCGCTATGAAGGAAATAGTTATGCAGCCTCTTGCTAAACCCGATGACATCCCACTGATGTTCGAGGCGGCCGTTGCCAAATCCCGCAACGAACTGTTTCTGGCCTGCTCTAATCGGGACGAGCGCTTTGATGGCTTCGCTCGCCTTTGCCTGTTTCGGGCTGAGAAAGATCCGCCCTGGACCTATTTCGACCTGCCAGTCACGATTGCGGACGCTACGTCATTCGTGCCGCAGCCGGATCCCGACGCTGCTGTGACGACCAGTTATGTTTTTCTGGAAGAGGACGGCGATGTTTTCTATTTGCCGGCCGGACGCGAGCCGGAGACAGAGCGAATTGTCGGCTCCGGTCTCTGGAGCGATGATTCCGAAGGGTGGGGCTACGTCAAGGCCATTACGCAGATCGGCAATCGACTCCATGCCTGCGGTGGTGGTGGCCAAGTCTACCGACGGCTTGAGACGGGGGTATGGGAACACATCGATGAGGGGCTGCTGCAGGTTAAGGGTGACCAGCATGATCTCAGCCTCAGGACGATCGCCGGTCCCAACGAACAGGAGATCTATGTCGGCGGCTGGCGTGCGAACGTGGACGACGGCGTTCTTTACTATTGGGGCAGCCATGGATGGGAGGCGGTCGCACACAATATTCCTGCGATCAGCAGCATTCATATCGAGCACGAAGCCTCGGTATGGGCATGCGGCCGCCACGGCACCCTGCTGCATGGCAATCACATTGACGGATTCAGAAATGTCCTAGAGCCCGTGCGCTCCCGCAAGTATCTGAGCGTCACCATTTATGGCGATCAGCTCTTCCTGGCGACAAATCTCGGGCTTTACGTCTATGTCGACGGCTCCGTCAGCCCCGTCAAAACAGGATTGGTTCCGGAATTCGAGGACGGCCACATCTTGCAGGTCGTCGATGGAGTGCTCTGGGCCATTGGCTACGAAGACATCGTGCGTTTCGACGGCAAAGCTTGGGAGCGAATCCCGTTTCTCGGAAATCCCCCGATCGGATGAACGCTTAGAACCGTATCGAAATGGGATATGGACTGGGTTAGAGAGGCAGCATTGCGCGTCGGCCGCTTTGAGCCCACCGAATGGCTGCGTGGGCATCGTAACGTTAACCTGTCGGCGATTGGCCTGTGCGATTTTGTGGCATGACCCAAACTGCTCGTGATCTGCTGTATCGCCGCAACCGTTTCCCAGCTGAAGTGATTGCTCACGCCGTCTGGCTCTATCTTCGGTTCCCGCTCAGTTTGCGGATGGTCGAAGATTTGCTTGCGGCACGTGGGATCATCGTCTCGCACCAGACCGTGCGCCTTTGGGCCGATAAATTTGGTCGGCACTTTGCGAATGAAATCCGGCGGCGCTCCGCCGGTCGGCTTGCCGCCAAGTGGCACCTCGACGAGAGTGTGCCGCGAGGCACCCACAGCAGTGTGGGAGCCGAGCTGCACGGAAGATGAGGGTATGGTCCCTC
>NZ_JACHYY010000050.1:0-1547 GCF_014193155.1 Rhizobium sp. BK098
GACACGAGGAGCAGCAGTGGTATTACGCACCCGCGATCTGCTGATTCGGCAACGAACGCAGACCATCAATGCGCTGCGTGGCCATCTGGCAGAATTCGGCGAGGTGGCACCGCAGGGCTTGGGCTACGGTCCGAAACTGTTCGCGATGGTCGAGGATCCGCAAACAGCGCTTCCGGAAACGGCACGGACTGCTCTGCGGTTTCTGACGGCGACCTTGTCGCAATTGAATGACCAGATCCGGGCGCTGGATGCGCAGATCGTGCGCCGGGCCCGTGAAGATGAGACAGTGCGTCGGTTGATGACAATTCCCGGAATTGGGCCGCTGATTGCCAGCGCACTGGTGGCGCTTGCACCATCGCCGGAAACTTTCAAACGTGGACGGGACTTTGCCGCATGGCTTGGGCTCGTGCCGCGACAACATTCGACAGGCGGCAAGCAACGTCTCGGCTCCACGACGAAGATGGGGGAACGATCTCTGCGGCGGCTCCTGATCATGGGAGCCAATAGCGAGGTCGTGTGGCGCGCCCGCAAGGGAGCAGCGCCTGGATCATGGCTGGCCAGGATACTGGCGCGCAAACCACCGATGCTGGTGAGAGTGGCGCTTGCCAATAAGATGGCGCGCATCGTCTGGGCGATCATGTCCAGGGGAGGAATATACAGAGCTCCGGTTGCTGCGGCTTAACGCCAACGTAACCGAGGGGGACGTCGCGGCGAGAGAGGTCATTGGAAGTATGGCGCAACGGTCGTGAGACGGGATCAGGAAAACCAGTGCGCACCAAAGTGTCTCAAGAGCACGCGGCGTTGATTTGGACCTGACCTGCGAACACCATACGGGCCAGCGGCATATGAGAAAGCCGCACAACAGGCCGGACACATGTCAGCACCCGACAACGCGCAAATGCCGACCCAAAGATTCCTCTTGCCAACCGGGTGTCTACACATGGTGCGCGGTTCGTTAATGGCGTTGTCGTAGGTGATCGGCAATCGCAATAACCGGTCTTCGTCACGATGCCTTTCAAACACAATGCCTCCCGCCGCCATCGCATTGGCAAGATGAAGTTCAAGGTCACGAACTGGTCGGAATATGAGGCGGCCTTCGACGGCGCGGAAGTCTGACGCTTTGGATGACACCGGAGGCACTGTCGTCCTGGCAGGCGCCGAAGCGCACGACGCGCGGTGGCCAGTTCGCGGCCGATGGCGCCTATGACGGCAATCCGACCTATGACGCCGTCACCAGGCACAGTGCCGGTGCTGTCGTGGTCATTCCGCCACGCGCCAATGCGGTGGAACGGCCGGACGCCGATCCTTCGAGCCAGCGAGACCGACACATTGCGGCGATCAACACTGATGGCCGAATGAAGTGGCAGGTCGCGACCGGCTACGGAAAACGATCCCTGGTCGAGACCGCGATCGGTCGTTACAAATCGATCATCGGACACCGGCTGCGGGCGCCTCATTCGGAGCGCAGCGGACGGAAGTCGCCATCGGCTGCTCGGTCCTCAATAGAATGCTGGCATGCGCACGCCCGAAATCCGTCCGCTGCAAGA
>NZ_JACHYY010000051.1:0-1487 GCF_014193155.1 Rhizobium sp. BK098
GCGCCTCGTCGTGCAAATCCTGTTCTTTTGCTGCATGAGCCTCGTGCTCTGGCTTGCCGGAATCTCGCCTTATCACTTTGATTACGACGAGCTTCAGGATGCCGGCATCCTGCTTGCCAAGTCCGCAAGGATCCTCTGGTGGCTGCATCTTGCCTGGACGATGATCGGCTTCCTCCATATCTATCTCACCCTCAACCGCCGGCCGCAGGAGGCGCATCTTCTTCAGGATCTGATCGTCGGCATCGTCTATCTCGGCGTCGCCCTGTCCGTCATCGGCTTCGTCTTCGGCGCACCCGTTGGGCCGCTGATTGCCACCTCAGGCATCGTCGTCGTCATTATCGGCCTGGCGCTGCAGAACACGCTTGCCGACGTCTTTTCCGGGATCGCGCTGGCACTCGGTCGCGCCTACGTCATCGGCGACTGGATCCAGCTCGGCGACGGCACCGAAGGTCGCGTCGTCGAAACCAACTGGCGCTCCACCAATCTGCTTTCGGGCGGATATAACGTCGTCGTCCTGCCGAACAGCGTGCTGGCGAAACAGGGTGTTACCAATCGCAGCCGCCCTGATGAGTCGCACCAGATCTCACTGACGATACGAATATCCGCCATACACAAGCCGCGGCTCGTCGAAGAGGTCATGCTTGCCATCCTGCAGGGCTGCGAAGGGATCGTCATGAACCCGCCGCCGGTCGTCGCGCTCAAGACGATCGACGCAATCGCCATCGAGGTCGAGCTGTTCTTCCGCGTCGCGAGCGCGGCAGGCCGCATGCCGGCACAGAACGAGATCATCGACCTCATCTACGAACATTGCAGGGCGAACGGAATATCATTGGCGATGCCGGCCCAAAGTCTCATCTGCCTCCCGACGGGCGAACAGAAGGAACAGGCCACTCCCAGGGCGATATCATCCGGCGCGCTCTAGCACCCATTCGAAAGAACTTTTCCAGAGTTCCGGCGGGATCTCCTTCGACAGAACGCCGACGAGGTCTGACAATTTGACGCTGCCCAGTTTCGCGCGCCACGCTTCGTCGGCCTCCCACATGATGCGCGCCACCGCACAAGGGCTGCTCTCACAATAGTCCTTCGGGCGGCAGGGATTGTTGGCCCTGATATTGCTGCAGACGAACGTACGCTGCCGGCCTTCCACAGCTTCAACAATTTCGAGGAAAGTGATATCCGTCGAAGGCTTTGCCAGTCGGTAGCCGCCGGACGGACCAAGAGACGTGTCGACAAGTCCCGCGTGGGACAGGCCCTGCAGGGCCTTGGAAAGGTATTCCTTCGGGAGCCCATGAAATTCGGCAAGCGCTTTGGTCGAGAGATAGCGACCGTCGGGCAGAGCGGCAAGAATAGCACAGCAGTGGAGTGCCCATTCGACTTGGCTTTTCAAAATCATGAATTCACTTCCAAGGCCTCGGCACATGCTATCAAGGATAACAAATATCCTTATCTCGTCCCCGTGTAAACAAAAGGTGAAGCTCTTGACCACC
>NZ_JACHYY010000052.1:0-1469 GCF_014193155.1 Rhizobium sp. BK098
AGCATCTGTCGGACATGGTCTTGGCCTTCCTTGGCGACGGGCGCGACAATGTGGCGATGTCGCTGGCGCTCGGCGCCGCCAAGGTCGGGATCGATTTTCGCCTCATCTCGCCGACAGCCCTGTGGCCGGACCAAGCGTTTGTCGATCATGTGAAATCGGAAGCATGGAAGAGCGGCGGCAAGTTCGCTTTGATGGAACATGTCGGCTCGGGGGTGCTGGGGGCCGATTTTGTCTACACGGATGTCTGGCTTTCGATGGGCGAGAGCGAATCGGCTTGGGCGGAGCGCATCGGGCTTCTTTCCCCCTTCCGGGTTACCGCCCAGGTGATCGAGGCGACAGAAAATCCCTATGCGAAGTTCATGCATTGTCTTCCAGCGTTTCACGACACCGAGACGGAAGTCGGCGCCCGCATCGCTAAGGAATACGGCATTGATTGCATGGAGGTGACGGACGAGGTTTTCGAGTCTCACGCCTCAATTGTCTTCGATCAGGCCGAAAATCGCATGCATACGATCAAGGCCTTACTCGTCGCGACGATTGGAGGCTGACATGCTGATCGTCGCTGCGCTCGGCGGGAACGCACTTCTGCGCCGCGGCGAGCCGATGACGGCTGAACATCAGCGGGCCAATATCCGGGTCGCTGCTGCCGCCTTGGCTGATCTCATTCATGCCGGTCACTCTTTGGTCATCACTCATGGCAACGGTCCCCAGGTCGGGCTCCTTGCTCTGCAGGCAGAAGCCTCCAACGGCAATGGTTTCCCCTTGGATATTCTGGGCGCCGAAACAGAGGGGATGATCGGCTACATGATCGAACAGGAGTTCGGAAATCTCCTGGAGAACAATCCAATTGCAACCTTGCTGACCATGGCACGGGTGGAGGCGGCTGATCCCGCCTTTTCACATCCGACCAAGTTCATCGGGCCGGTCTACGATGCAGTGACCGCGCGACGGCTCGCCAGGGAGCGCGGTTGGAGAATTGCACCAGACGGCGAAAGCTGGCGGCGTGTCGTCGCGTCGCCAAGACCTTTGGCGATCATTGAGGCAAAGACGATCTCGTTGCTGGTCGATCACGGCGTCACTGTCATCTGCACGGGCGGCGGAGGGATCCCCGTGATCGAACAGACGGACGGCAGACTTACCGGGATTGAGGCCGTGATCGACAAGGATGCCGCCAGTGCGCTGCTGGCGAGGCAGCTGAATGCCGACATGTTGCTGCTTCTGACAGATGTCGATGCGGTCTATCTGGACTACGGGACACCAGAGGCTCAGAGCTTGGGTCGCATTGCTCCGGAGATGTTATCTGACGTGAGGTTCCCACCAGGCTCGATGGCGCCGAAGGTCGCCGCCGCGATCCAGTTCGCAAAAGAAATGGATAGACCGGCCGGCATCGGCAGGTTGGAGGATGCGGGCGCCATCGCCCGCGGCGAGAAAGGAACCTTGCTCGACCCACGTCTGTCGGCAAAAGCTTG
>NZ_JACHYY010000053.1:0-1405 GCF_014193155.1 Rhizobium sp. BK098
AATCTTCCTGAATTTTGACCGACATGCCGATTGAGCAAGGTACGCCTTGCGCAAGCGAATGGCTTTGACTTTGGGTAATTTGTATGTCCCCCGCCAATAAGACTCTTTTCTTCAAGACTCTGACTTCGGCAGTTTTTCTTTCTTCGACGTTGTTTGCTTTCCCAATGATGGCGCAGGAACAGCCCGTTCCGGCGGCTGCCAACACGCCGTCCAGCGTCGGTTCTGCCCAGAGCGCGGCCCCTCAAACAGAAGAACAAAAGCCAGCGCCACAGGCGCGGGTGCAGAAGTTTGACGACTGGTACTATCGCTGCATCGACGGCAAGGCAGCGGATGGCGCTGCAGCCGACAGCTGCGAAGTCGCGCAGATTGCAACGGTCAAGCAGGGCGACCAGGATGTCAACGTTTTGACGCTCGCGGTTGCGAAGGTGCCTGCTCCCACCTCAACGGACAAGAAGGCGGCAAAGCAGCCTGCCAGTGAACTGGTGCTAACCACGCTCGTGCCACTCAATATGTACATTCCCGCCGGGCTTAGCATCGATGCAAGCGACAAGCCCGTCGTGCAGTTGGTCTACCGCAACTGCAATCAGGCGGGCTGCTGGGCGCAGCAGAAGCTGGATGCCAAGATGGTGTCGGCCCTTTCCAAGGCCTCGGATGGCACCGGTCATGTCCAGATGATGAATGGCCAGAAAGTCAACATCAAGTTCTCGCTGAAGGGATTGTCGGCGGCGCTCGATGCGCTGCAGAAGCCCGCCTCGAAGTAAGCGGACGGTGGGAATAGCTCATGACACTGGCTTTAGGGTCGCCTCCTGCGCGGAGCGGCCGGTGCTTTTCGAAGTCGTCATTCATTGTGCCGTTTGCCACCGTGTTGCTGTCGGTGATCCTGGTTTCGGCCCAGGCTGCCGCACAGCAATCGCCGAATGACGACTTCGCGCGCCGTCAGGCGCAGGAAGCCGAGCAGCAGCGGCTGCAGAGCTTGGGTCAGATGACGCCGAAGCCTTCTCCGGCCGAAGTTCCGCAGCCGGAAAAGGCCGGTGGCGGCAAGTCCGGCCCGTGCTTTGCCATCACCCATATCGAGGTTGAAGGCGTCACGCAGTTTTCGGCCGGCGCGATCGACAAGGTCACCGCAGGTTATGCGAACCGCTGCGTCGGCGTCGGCGAGATCAACGCGCTGCTGCGAGACCTGACGCATCTCTATCTCGATAAGGGTTTTGTCAGCTCCCGTGTCTATGTGCCGGCGCAGGATATCGCCAGAACCAAGGTGCTGCGCCTCGTTGCCGTCGAAGGCACGCTTGCCGATATCTACATCAATAGCAAGCCAGTTTCGGGTTTCGGCGCGGCAGGCTCCGGCGTGATCGCCACGGCCTTTCCCGGCATGAAAGGCGAGATCACCAATCTGCGCGATATC
>NZ_JACHYY010000054.1:0-1160 GCF_014193155.1 Rhizobium sp. BK098
CTAGGTCCTGTTGACAAAGTCTGTGACTGAGGTGAACTTCTCGCAATGCAGTTTCGCAACATCATTGAGCCTCCCGTTCAGGGGCAAGCATACCGGTGCCCGTGCTGGCATTTCGCGACCCTTTCAGAGCGAGGCGGCTACGAGATTTGCCCTGTGTGTTTTTGGGAAGATGATGGGCAAGACGATCATGATGCTGAGTTGGTCCGCGGTGGTCCGAACGGCCCGCTGTCGCTGGTTCAAGCGCGACTGAATTTCGCAGAATCCGGCGCTTGCAACTTCCGCCATCGCAAAAATGTACGTCCGCCTACCGAAGCTGAACGCTAACGATTCCCAAATGAGCTGAACTCTGATTCAAAGCTGCTCTTTGCGAGGAGCGGTAATGGCCCGTGGCGATTTGACCGATGAAGAATGGTACGTGATCGAGGGTCTTCTTCCGCCGGAACGGGGACGCAAGTCGCGGCCAGCCTACGACAATCGGCAATTCCTTAACGGCATGCTCCATGTCCTGCGGGTCGGCTGCCCATGGCGCGACATGCATGAGCGGTACGGCAAGTGGAATTCCGTCTATGTGCGCTTCCGCCGCTGGGCCGAACAAGGCGTTTGGGACGCTCTCCTTGAGACGCTTGTTGAGCTGGGGCTGACGGATGACTGGCAGCACATGATCGACAGCACCACGGTTCGCGGCCATTCGCAGGGGGCGGGCGCAAAAGGGGGACTCATAAGGAGGCTTTTGGTCGATCACGCGGGGGCTTTACGACGAAAATCCACGCCCGCGCAGACGGTCAGGGACGCCCTCTCGGCTTCATCCTGACGGGTGGCGAAGCGTCGGATTACAGTGCCGTTCCAGACCTGCTGACAATGCCGGTCGGCAAACCGAAATTGTTTATCGCTGACAAAGGTTATGATGGCGATTTCCTGCGCGAGGAACTGCTGATCCACGGGATCAGGCCTGTAATTCCGCCGAAAGCAAACCGGAAAAGCCCTCCGCCCTGTGACTTCAAGGCATACAGGGAGCGCAACCGCATTGAGAGAATGTTCAACAGGCTCAAGCAGTTCCGCCGCGTCGCCACCAGATACGATAAGACCCAAAAATCATTCTCGGCATTCCTCGCTTTGGCCGCAGCCAAAATATGGCTGCCATACTTTGTCAACAGGGCCTA
>NZ_JACHYY010000055.1:0-1056 GCF_014193155.1 Rhizobium sp. BK098
CTAGAGCGCGTCCATTGAACGCGGAATCGGATTGAGGATTCCGTTGTCCGTTGATTTCTGATTCCATTGTCCGACTGGTGATTTGGTCGGAGGCAATATGACCCGCGCTTTCAGCGATGATCTTCGCAGCCGCGTTCTGGCGGCGTCACATGATGGAATGTCGGTGCGATCGGCGGCGGCCCGGTTTGGGATCGGTGTGTCAACGGCCATCGCCTGGATTGCCAGCGCGCGGCAGGGCCAAATGACGCCGGCGAAGCAAGGACGGCGCGGCGGCTCACGCCTGGATGTCCACGAGGATTTTATCGTGGGTATGATCGAAGAGGAAAAAGACATCACCCTCAACGAGATGGTTCTGAGGTTGGCCGAAGAGAGGACAGTTTCCATCGGTCGCAGCGGTCTCGATGTCTGGCTGCGCAAGCGCGGCTGGACGTTCAAAAAAAGACCGCACATGCACTGGAGCAAGAACGCCCAGATCTCCTGAGGCGCCGTCGGGACTGGTTCGAGGGTCAACTCGATCTCGATCCCAACCGGCTTGTCTTCATCGATGAGACCGGCTTGAGCACCAAAATGTCCCGGATTCGCGGACGGTCTCTTTGCGGAGAACGTTGTCGTGCTGCGATCCCGCACGGCCATTGGAAGACGACGACCTTTACCGGTGCGTTGAGGCTGTCGGGGATGACTGCGCCTATGGTGCTCGACGGCGCAATGAATGGAATAGCGTTCCGAGCCTATGTCGAACAGGTTCTCGTACCAACACTGATACCCGGCGACATTATTGTAATGGACAACCTGCCTGCGCATAAAGCCGAAGGCGTGCGGCAAGCTATTGAAGTGGCCGGTTGCCAGCTACTCTACCTCCCACCCTATAGCCCGGACTTCAACCCCATCGAGAAGGCCTTCTCCAAGCTCAAAGCGCTCCTGCGAGCCAGAGCAAAGCGCACCGTCGAAGCACTATGGGACACAGTCGGCGAGATCGTTGCGCTCTTCAAACCCCAAGAATGCGCCAACTACTTCATGGCATGCGGATATGACCCCGAGTAAAATGGACGTGCTCTA
>NZ_JACHYY010000056.1:0-1004 GCF_014193155.1 Rhizobium sp. BK098
TGTCGTTTTGCATTTAACCGGGTTCTTCCTCAATTTCTGTGGTTAACAGAGTGTTAGCGCCACGACTGCTATCTGCGGGGATGCGAACGCAATCGAAATGGTCACCCGGCCCAGGGGGCAAAATTCTGGGTATCACGCTTCATGATGAAGAAAACTGGGTTGTTTCGGCTGCTGCGAAACCGGTCGGCATCTGCCCAGATTGCGGAACACGAAGCCGACACAGGCACGGCTGGCACAACCGCCGCCTCCAGGACTTGCCTGTTCAAGGTCAAGTGGTGAGAATCAAACTCGCTCTGAACCGATGGCAGTGTCGACACAGGAAATGCGGGCGACGAACCTTCACCGACAGATTGCCCGGGATTGCTGCACCCTATATGCGACGAACTGGGCGGATGGCGGAGATTGTCGGCTTGATTGGCCACAGACTAGGTGGTCGTCCAGGAGAGAACTTGATGCATCGGCTCGGTATGCCGGTCAGCGACGACACGATCTTGCGGCAGTTGAAGCGCGGTAATCCGGCATCCATACAAAAAGACACTATTCGGGTCGTGGGCATTGATGATTGGAGCTGGCGGCATTCCTCGCGATACAGGACGATCATGGTCGATCTTGAGCGTCATTCGGTCGTCGATGTTCTGGAGGACCGCAGCGTCGAGAGCGCAAAATCTTGGTTGCAAGAGCGTCCGACGATCGAGGTCGTGAGCCGAGATCGCTGCGGCTTGTATGCACAGGCAGCCCGAGAGGGGGCGCCCCAAGCCCGCCAGGTGGCTGATCGTTTTCATCTGGTTCAAAATCTCAGGGAGGCAATCAAGGAGCAGATCAGCGTTTATGGTCACGCCCATATTAGGCCGATACTCTCCGAAGATGCTATCGCCAGCGCCAGGTCACAACAGCGCCGTGCCCGCTTGGCGCACAGGCAATCTCGTCAGGAAATTTTCGACACGCTTCAAGCTTTGCGCCAGCAGGGCCTCACCTACAGCGAGATTGCAAGGCGGACCGGATAC